>JAFGLZ010000094.1 GCA_016927755.1 Phycisphaerae bacterium | reverse complement strand
GGCCGTCGTAGTGTCCGATGGTCCAGTAGTCGGCGCCGACGCGGGCTCCGGCGAACTTGAAGTCGTTCGGGCCGTGGTAGTCGAAGATGACGAAGCCGTTCTGGTACTGTCCAGGGGCGTTCTCGGCGATGAGGGTGACGTCGATCTGGAAGCCTTCGGGCAGGGGCTCGTCGAAGTGGAGGACGGCGACGCCGTCTTGTCCGATTTGGTCGAGGCCGGTGACGTCGAAGGCGCCGTCGGCGACCTGCCAGTCGCCGCGGACGTCCTCGAAGCCGTCGGCCTTTCCGTCGGAGAAGTCGTCGGCGTGGGGGAAGGTGACGGGCTCGGGCAGCACGGGGTTGACGGTGATTTGGACCGTATCGACGCTGATGTTGTCTCCGTCGCTGACCTCGACCTGGAACGTGAGCGTGGTCGGTTCGGTGACGCGCGGCGCCTCGAACGTCGGTCTCGAGGCGCTGCCGTCGCTGAGCTCCACGCTCGGTCCGCCGGTCTGGACCCATCGATACATGAGGTCCTGACCTTCCGGGTCGGTGCCGCTACCGGCGAGACGGACGAGGTCGCCTTCGTCGACGGCTTGGTCGGGACCGGCCTGGGCGGTTGGCGCGTCGTTGTCGGCGTTGATGGTGACGGCGACGGTGTCGACGGAGGTGTTGGCGCCGTCGGACACGTGGAGCTCGAAGGTCACCTTGCTGTTGGACAGGCCTTCGGGCGCGGTGAAGGTTGGGCTGGCGGCGTGGGGGTCGCTCAGTTCGACCTTGGGTCCGCCGGTCTGGACCCAGGTATACGTTAGGCCCTGTCCTTCGGGGTCGGCTCCGGTGCCGGAGAGCTGGACGATATCGCCTTCTTCAACGGACTGGTTCGGTCCGGCGTCGGCGGTTGGTGCGTCGTTGTCGGCGTTGATGGTGACGGCGACGGTGTCGACGGAGGTGTTGTGGCCGTCGGAGACGCGGAGTTCGAAGGTTACTTCGCTGTTGCTTAGGCCTTCGGGCGCGGTGAACGTGGGGTTCGGGGCGTTGGGGTCGCTCAGTTGGACCTTTGGTCCGCTGGTTTGGACCCAGGTGTAGTTCAGGGCTTGTCCTTCGGGATCCTGGGCGGAGCCGGATAGCATGACGACGTCACCCTCATCGACCGTCTGGTCGGGTCCGGCATTGGCGGTGGGGGCGTCGTTGTCGGCGTTGATGGTGACGGCGACGGTGTCGACGGAGGTGTTGGCGCCGTCGGACACGTGGAGTTCGAACGTCACTTCGCTGTTGCTCAGGCCTTCGGGCGCGGTGAAGGTTGGGTCGGGTGCGTTGGGATCGCTGAGTTCTACCTTGGGTCCGCCGGTCTGGACCCACATGTACTTCAGGTCTTGGCCTTCGGGGTCGTGGGCGGAGCCGGAGAGGTGGACGATGTCGCCCTCGTCGACGGTCTGATCGGGGCCGGCCTCTGCGGTTGGCGCGTCGTTGTCGGCGTTGACGGTGACGGCGACGGTGTCGACGGAGGTGTTCTGGCCGTCGGAGACGTGGAGCTCGAAGGTTACCTCGCTGTTGCTTAGGCCTTCGGGCGCGGTGAAGGTGGGGTCGGGTGCGTTGGGATCGCTGAGTTCGACCTTGGGGCCGCTGGTCTGGACCCACATATACTTCAGGTCTTGGCCTTCGGGGTCTTGTCCGGTGCCGGAGAGGTGGACGAGGTCGCCTTCGTCGACGGCTTGGTCGGGGCCGGCCTCGGCGGTGGGTGCGTCGTTGTCGGCGTTGATGGTGACGGCGACGGTGTCGACGGAGGTGTTGTGGCCGTCGGAGACGCGGAGTTCGAAGGTTACCTCGCTGTTGCTTAGGCCTTCGGGCGCGGTGAAGGTTGGGTTGGGTGCGTTGGGATCGCTGAGTTCGACCTTTGGTCCGCCGGTCTGGACCCACATGTACTTCAGGGCTTGGCCTTCGGGGTCGTGGCCGGTGCCGGAGAGGTGGACGATGTTGCCTTCGCTCGCGGTCTGGTCTGGGCCGGCGTGGGCGGTTGGTGCGTCGTTGTCGGCCAGGATCGTGACGGTTACGGAGTCGGTGAGCGTCTCCGATCCGTTGGACACGTGGACGTCGAACGTCACCTTGCTGTTGCCGAGGCCTTCGGGCGCGGTGAAGGTGGGGTTGGCGGCGTGTGGATCGCTCAGCTCGACCTTGGGCCCGCCGGTTTGGACCCACTCGTACGTGAGATTGCCGGCGGGGGCGCCGTCGAGCGACGTGACCGAGAAGTCGTCGACGTAGAGCTCGGTCTCGTGCCAGGTTCGCAGTCCGACGTTGGCGTGGCCGAATTCGTCATCGTGCGCTTCGAGAACCTTCTGGCCGTCGATCTCGAGCGTGAAGGTATCGTCTTGGACGCGGACGACGAAGTCTCGCTCGACGCCATGCCACTGGCCGTCGAAGTCGGCCGAGGCGATGACGGATTCCTTGCCGTCCTCCCAGCGTCGCAGGAGGATGGAGCCATCCTTGCCGTAGCCGGGGTCGTATTGGAGGGTGTAGCCGGTCGGCGGGTTCGTCTGCTCGGTCATCCAGACGCCGAAGCCGTTGCCTTCGTCGATACGGGCGGTCAGGTGTATCTCGTAGTCTTCACCGGCGGGTTCCTCGAGCCAGATGCGGTTTTCCCCGTCGCGGGTGTCGTGGAGGTAGCCGTCGACGATTTCCCAGCTTCCGCTCGTGGTGGCCCAGGCGTCGAGGCTCGCATCGCTTTCGAAGTCGGAGCTGGACACATGGCCGACGCCGTCAACGGCGACGCCGAGGGTGACCTCGCTCAGCTCGTCGACGGTGAGGTCTTGTCCCGCGTCGATCGACCACTGATGATCCGGCTCGGACGGCGCGACGGACTCGTAGGTGAGCGTATCGGTCTTGCCGTCGTAGTGGATGGCGGTATCGGTATCGAAGTTGAGATGGTACTCGGTCTTTCCGTCGACGAGGTCGAAGTGTCCGTTGACCCGGCCGGCGGTCAGGACGCCGCGGAAGTCCTTCTCGACCTTGAAGGAATCCAGGTCGCCGCCGATCGTGATGTTCTTGTCGGCTCGGTCGCCGACCGTGATCGATCCGACGTTTCCGTCGACGACGATATCGCCGTCGTGCTTCATCTCGTCTCCGACGGAGATCGAGCCGACGTCGCCGGCGACGTGGATGCTGCCGCCGAGATCGTCTCCGGCGGAGATGGACCCGACGCTGCCGGCCACCTGGATGTCGGCCTTGAGCGTGTCGGTCACGTCGATGGAGGCGACGCTGCCGCCGACCGTCAGGCTTCCGGTGAACCCGTCGTTGCCGCCGGAGGGATCGTCGACGCGGACTGGGCCGAGGCTTCCACCGACGCGGATGTCGGAGTCGATGCGTCCGGCCTGGAGCCCACCGAGGCTTCCGCCGACGCTGATGACGTTGCCCTTGATCTCGTCGCCCGCGACGATCTGTCCGATGCTTTGGCCGATGGTCACGTTTCCTTTGATGTCGTCGCCGACGACGAGGGAGTCAAGGCTTCCGCCGACGGTCAGGCCACCGGCGAACTCATCGCCGCTTCCGGAGTCGTCGTTGACGACGATGATGCCGGCGTTTCCGGCGATGCTGACGTCACCGGTGACGCGTTCGGCGCTGAGGGAGTCGATGTGTCCGTCGACGGTCAGGTTCCCGGAGAGGTTTCCGCCGACGGCTACCGTCCCCAGGTTTCCGGCGACGCCGACGTTTCCGGTGATCTCATCGCCGGCGACGATCTCTCCGATGTCTCCCGAGACGTTCACGTTGCCCTTGATGTCATCGCCGACGTGCAGGGACTTCAGATCGCCGCCGACGTTCAGGTTGCCTACGAGCTCGTCGCCGCTTCCGGAATCGTCGTTGACAACGATGGTTCCGGCGCTGCCCGAGATGCTGACGTCGCCGGTAATGCGCTCGGCGGTGAGGGCGTCGATGCGTCCGTCGACGGCGAGGTTCCCGCTGAGGTGTCCGCCGACGGCGACCGAGCCGACGTCTCCGGTAACGCCGACGCTGCCGCGTACCTCGTCGGAGACGTCGAACGCAGCGACGTGGCCCGCGATGGCGACGTGGGCATTCTGGTTGATGTCGTCCCCGACGATGAGATGGTGCAGATCGCCGTTGACGGTGAGATCGTGGTTGAGGTCGACGTCGATCGAGAGGGTACCCACGGCGGCGTTGACGGTCAGCGAGGTATCGGCGTTGCCGGCATCGTGGATCGTGCCCACGTAGCCATGGCCGCCGGCGACGGTGATCTCGCCTATGTCGGCCTTGCCGACCAGATCCACGGTTCCGAGATCGACGTTGCTGTGCACGGCGCCGAGGTCGGTGTCGAGGGTGATGTGGTCGACGTGGAGGTCGTTGCCGGCCAGGTCGGTGATGGTCAGCGTGGTACTCGGGTCCGTTCCGTCGTTGTCGGTGACGTGAAGGGTGTCAGACGCGGCGTCATAGGACCAGTCGACGGTTCCGTGGCCGTCGACGTCGATTCTGAAGGCCTGTCCGCCGTCGACGAAGACGCCGCTGCCGGAGAAGTCCGACGCGTTGTGGTGTCCGTCGAGGACGGTGGCGACGGCGTCGCCGAATCGGACGGTGTTGGCGTGTTCGTAATGGATGTCGAACGAGTTTCCGTCGCCCATGTCGACGGAAATGGCACCGTCGTGGAAGCTCGCGTCGTTGAGGTCGAAGTGGCTCAGGTCTATCGTGTTGTGTCCCTGGCCGCCGTCGACGGTGTAGACGGCGCCGGGTTCGGGGTCGCTAAAGGCGAACGTGTCGTCGTAGTCGGAGCCGATGACGTGGAAGGCGTCGGCGCGCGCGCCGGGATCGGCGCCGTGGCCGGCGGCGTCCGCGGGGGTGAGGGAGAACTCGTCGACGTAGACCTCCCCGGATCTTACGCCGTAGAACTCGGATCGGACCCATACCTGGCCGTCGTCCGGCGCGGTGAAGTTGATCTTGACCTCCTGCCAGCCGTCGGTGTCGTCGGAGACGACGGCGCGATCGAGCACGTCGCCGTATTTGTCGTCGCCGACGTTGACCTGGAAGCCCGCTCCGTCCCAGTCCTTGTGGGTCAGGTCGTTGGCGTTCACGTGGGTGGTGAGGGTGTATTCCTTACCGGCTTCGAGGCCGGTGACTTGTTGGATGAGTTGTTGGCCGGGGCCGCCGTGGACCGCGAACTTAGCGGCGTGATCGGAGGCGTAGACTTCTCCGGAATGTGCGTCGACTACGTCGATGTGACGTGCGTCCCACCGGCTCCAGCCATCCAGGCCGTTGTCGAAACCGCCGTTGGTCATCAGGTTCTCGGACGGTTCATCGGCGGGGAGGGTGGGCGCGGTGACGTCGATGGAGATGCCGGTGGTTGCATCGCTGAAGTCCAGCGGTCCTTCGTGATCGGTTCCGCCGCCGAACGCATCGGGACCTGCCGGGGGATCGCCGAGGACGTCTCCGCCGTGGTTGGGGCCTCCGCCCGTGCCGCCGAAGCCGCCGAGGCCGCCCTGGCCCTGCGGGGCCATGCCGCCCTGGGCGAGCATGTGGACGAGTTCGTTGGCGTCGGCATCGCCGAGCGTTCCGGCGTCGTGTCCGCCGTGCCGCAGGTCGTCGTCGGCATCGATCCAGGTGGCCGAGAGAAGGATTCGTTTCTCGAGGGGTTCGATGACAAAGGAGCCCTGGCTGGCGGTCGTGGCCTGGGGCTTTGCCTTGTCACCGGAGGCGGATTCCGTGGCGGGGGCATTGGGATGCTTCGGGCGGGGCTGCTTGGGCTTGGTCATGACCTTCTCTCTCAATGAGACGCCATCGTGGCGGTTACCGGACCCACCCGGAAATGGAAGCGGGATTAGTCCGAGCAGAGTGTCTGGTGTATTCCCTGGCCACCCCTTCGCGCGAGGAAGGAAGGTGTGTCGAAAGATACGATTCGCGTTGCGGCGGGGGCAAACGCTCCGATGTTTTTGGCCGCTAACCGAGGGTCTTTCGGGCGAGGCGGAGGGCGGCGCGGTTCGGTACGGTGGTGGGATCGGGCTTCTTATCGGGCGAGGTTCAGGGGAGGCGCTCCTCCATTTCGCGTAGCAGGACGCCGGCCCATTCGACCGCCTGGATCCAGGAGCAGAGCGTCATGTCGTCCGTCGTAGCGCGCTTGAAGGGCGCCTTGTTCGGATCGGTTCGATTTCGCAGCTTGAGATCGACGTGTTCCATGTACCGGAGTGCGAGCTGTCGCCAGGGCTTGGCCTCACCGGTGAGCTCGGCGATTCGCATGAGACAGGCGGCGGCCATGAAGCGGCACCAGGTGAATTTCGAGAACTTGAGGCTACCGCGGGCCTGGCGATCGTCCAGGTCAATCGTGGGCATCGGGGCGGAGGGGTCGATGCGGCTCATGCACAGCCACCATCGGGCGGCCCGCTTCAGTGCGTCCACGGCGCCGGGCAGGTCGCGGAACGCAGGCGTGTTGTAGGCGACGAGGAAGTGATAGACGCCCATTCCCTGGTCGGGCAGGCTGTGCTCGGCGAAGGCCTGCCCGCGACCTACGTTGGCGAAGACGTAGGGCCAGCAGCCGATCGCCTCTTGTCCCTCGATGAAGTGCACCATTCCGCGCCGGGCCGCTTCCAGCCATGAGGTGGGCGGTTGGTGTCCCAGCGCGCTCAAGGCATCGCAGGCTCGGACAATCGCCTCGGCGCCCAGGGCGTTGGAGTTCTGGCAATCGTGGGACGCGCCTTCGTGATGACGGAACGTTCCGGGCGAGCATTCGTTGTTCACCATCCAGAGCGCGGCGGCTCTGAGGCGCTCGAGGTCATCGGCGGACGGCGTCAGGCCGAGCTCGATCAACTTGACCAGCAGATTCACGATGATGCCGGTCTCGACTCCGACGGCGCCTCCGAGCGGCTGGCTGAGGCGCTGTTGGCCTTTGCCCCACGCACCGTGGACCATGTGGGCGAAGCCGCCGAATCGATCCTTGTTGTCCGGGTCGGCCATGTGCTGACCCTTGTAGCAGTAGTCGCGGGCCAGGATCGCGCGTCGACGGCAGTCCTCATCGCCGGTGTCGCGCCATGCGTAGGCGAAGCAGACGGCGGCGGCGGCGGCGTCACGGAAATCGTATTTGTCCTCCTCGCTGTAGATGGCGCCGTAGTGGATGTCATCGGGGTCGAGTATCTGGCGCCGCTTGCACCAGTCCAGGACGTCGTTGAACATTGCCCGAAGCTGCTTCTTGCCGAATCCTCTGCGGTTGAGGACGGCGTTGAACTCGTTCCAGTTGTCCTTGCGGAGGATCTCGCGGTCGTCGGATCGTATGTCTCGTCGATACCGCGTGTAGTTTCCGGCCGAGTCCTTCGCCTGGGCGAAGTCGATGCCGGGCGGATAGACCCAGACGGATCGCAGCGGTCCGGCATGTTCGACGTCGCCGGCTTTTACGTAGAGACTGAGCATGCGGTTGCGGATGCTGACGGGGAACAGCTCGGCGCGTCCGTCACTGACGGGGATCTGCTTGAAGGTCCGCCCGTCGAGGCTGACGGCGAGCGTGGCTTGCGTCTTGTTGGGGATTAGCGCTACGGTGTAGTCACCCGGCGGCAGGTCCAGCCCGTTTGCCTCGAAGTTGTAGATATCGTGGGTTTGGGTCTTGTCGAAGGGCAGACCGTGGTAGAACCAGGGCAGGTGAGCGGTGAAGCGATCCGCGTCGAAGCGGAGTCTGTCCGTTGTCTTGGGCATGGCCTGTTTCCTCGAGTCCGGCTTCAGTGCCGGTTTGGTGGAGGTGGGGTGGGGCGTCGCGACGCGCGGCTTCCGTGCCTCCGGGCCGAGGTTGGCGAGCGCGGCGATCGTGCCGCGAGCGAGTTGGCGGCCCGTCTCGACGTAGCTGTCCTGGAAGGTTTCGAAACCCGGCTGGCGAACGAGAAGCAGCGTCTCGATCGTGTAGGCCATTGGGGCGATTCCTTCCTTCTCGAGGACGCCCCAGCATCGGCTGGAACGGCCATGGGGTCGGCAGTCCTCGATATCGAAGCCCACCTCACGTCGCCACTGGCGCATCAACTCGTCGGTGCCCGGGCCGGGGGGGCCGTGCACTTCCATTGTTCTGCGATGACGACCATTGTGGAGACTGGCGAAGAAGACGGGGCGGAGCCTGGCCAGCAGGGGCCAGATGGCCCTGGTTTCCGGTTCGGTCCGCTCGCGCCAGTTGGTGGAGAGGTTCCGGCCGGGCCCTTTGCCCGGGCTGGGGCCCATGTTGTGGTAGGTTGCGCCGTAGTACATTCCGTCGACATTGACGATCGGCACGAAGTAGAAGACGTAATCCTGGAGCCAGTCGGGATGCTTCAGGACCTCGAGCATCCACCCCTGGCAGGCGTAGATGCCGGCGGTTTCGGCGCAGTGCTCGCCTGACATGACGAAGACGCCGTCACGTTTCGTCGCGTCGCCGGGCGCCGTGATTCGGGCCATGCGGATGGGATGGCCGTGGGTCTTGCCGTGGTAGCTGTGGCCGACGGTTTGAACCTGGACCAGTCCGGGGTGGTCTTCGGCCAGGCGCCGCATGAGCTTGTCGGCTCGCTCGAGCGTATAGGGGGTCGGTCCGGCGAACCACATGACCGGCGCTGTCAGCGTGAGCTTGAACTGTACGCCGTATGGGACGTGTGTGCGGTCCCCGTACTCGCGGTCGATTGCGTCGTGGCCGGTCGGTGTCCACGGGACGATCTTCATATCCTCCTCGGCCACGTGGGTCCACGTTCTTCCGTCCACCGAGTAGACGGTCGCGCTTTCCTGCCAGGGTTGGCGTCCGCCGTGGTTCAGGTCGGCGACCTCGAGGGTGATGGTCCGTCCGACGGCCTTGGGGCACTCGATCTTGAAGTAGAAGCGCCAGGTGTAGAGTCGCAGGCCGGCGCGCGCCCGAAAGCGGTAGTGGTCGGGGGCGATCTTGACGAAGTCCTGGGCTGCTCCGCAGTGGATGGTGCTGTCGAAGGTGATTCCATCGATCGTGGCGCGCTGGCCGCCGGGCTTCCAATCCTCGTATGACCACGGCGCTCCGCTGGCCGCTTGGCTGGAGGCGAGGCTCCAGCATGTCATGGTGGTGGTGAGGAGCGACAACGCGTCGCGTTTGTGCTTCACGGCCTCGACCTCCCTTCGGCTCATGGGGCGTGCTCACGGTGTATCGCGTATGGTTGCAGACTGGATGGCGGGAACGCAAGTCTGGCGGTCTCGGGGGGATGGGCGACTTGCGGCAACGGGTGAGGAGTAGCTCCTCTGAAGGTTTTCATGGGTCGGGGCAGGGGGGGCGCGATTGCGGATTCGAATTCGTGTTCCCCGCCGCTGAAGCGACGGGCCACCCGATCTCTGGCATGGGTCACGGGCAAGATGCCGTTACGGAGGCGACGGGCCACCCGACGGGACGCGCGCGAGGGGGTTGGGTTGTTGACGAGGTGGCGGGTCGTTACGATCGTCGGTCGCACGCGGGGCCGTTCGGCGTGGCATCTCGCGAGGGAACCGACGAGAGGGAGAGTGTCTTGGACGCAAGGGATACGGCGATTCTCGAGGGTCTGTCGGGCAGGTCGCTCGGGGGGCATTGGGTGTTGTTGGCGGGGCTGCTTCTGTTCCAGACGACGTTTGTGTGGGCGAAGGACGGGACGACACGGGCGGGGCGGGATCTGTCGGCGAGCGACCCGATTCCCGTTCCGCAGTGGGCCAGGGGCGCACGGGTTCTGGGCGTTCGGTACGAGGACATCTCGCGGCTGGAGGAGTTGCGAAAGGCGTATCACGCCAGCGTTCTGATCTTGTACCACGTGCCGGAGGTTTCGAACGGCTGGTGTCCGCAGGGGACGTGGGAGGAGGTGGAGAAGTTCGTGAAGGCGGCGCATGACCACGGGTTCAAGGTCATGGGTTACCTGGACGGCACTTACGCCGAGGAGAAGTTTCACACCGGCGAGCACAAGGATTGGGTCCAGCGGAATCGCAAGGGGGAGCCGGAGCACTACCAGCCCGAGCATATTCGTCAGCACCGCTACTGCTACTGCTTCAACGGGCCGTGGCACGATCGCTGGGTTCGGATCGCGGAGCGCGAGGCGAAGATTGGCATGGACGGGATGTTCGTTGACAACCCCGACTACATGGCCAAGTGCGGGGAGTCCTGCTTCTGTTCACACTGCCAGAGGCGGTTTCGCCAGGAGAAGGGCGGGGACCTTTTCACCGCGCCCGACGAGGTTCGCCGGAACTGGCTGTCGCAGTGTCTTGGGTGGCACGTTCGCGACGTCTACAACGCGCTCAAGCGGACGAGGCCGGACAAGGAGTTCGCGATCACGTCGAACACGTGTGGGCCGTCCCGGCATCGGAGCATGGGGGTGTTGGGCCCGAACGAGAACGTGCTGTTCCGGGAGGCGAGCGGTCGTCATCCGGACTGTCGGGCGATGGTCGAGCGTGATCAGTTCGACGGGGGGCGCAAGCCGTTGTGGTTCATCTTGACCACGGGCAAGAAATGGACGCCGGAGACGGGTCGCTTGTATGAATGTCTGCTCGCATCCGTCGTGTCGGCGGGAGGTTGTCCGATGGTGTGGGCGCACAACTACAGCGACGACCCGAACCGGCCGGGCTTCAGCACGACGGATACGATCTTCGCCCACGCCGAGGTGGGTCGGGCCGTGGCCGAGTGTTTCGGCTTCATGGAGCAGCATCTCGAGCGGGTCACGGCCGAGACGTTCTTCCGTCCGTCGTTCAAGGGCGTCCCGAAGGGCGTTTCGGTCACGGTGTCTCGGACGGAGGGGGACGAGGTCGTCATTCACGTCGTAAGCGTCGCGCCGGGGGACGTCGCCGATTTGGACCTTCGAATCCGCCTGCCGTGGTGGGTGGCTCCGGCGAAGCTGGCGCGTTTTTCGCCGCATCCGACTGAGGATCCGACGTTCATCTGGACGCCGGATGCCACGGGATGGAGCCGGCTTCAGGTCAAGAAGATGCGGGTGTGGGACATGTACGTGTCAGATGGGGGCGAACGCTGATCCGGGCGGGCTCAGGCTCGCGTCGCAAGGAGTCGGGCGAGCGAATCGGCGAGCGTGTCCAGGGCAGCGGGGTCGGGGAGGGTGACGGTCAGCCTGGGTCGGCCCTGCTCGTCGGAGTCCATGCACTCGGAGAGCCGCTGCTTGATGGCTCGGGCCATCTGTCCGGATTCCTCCGTCGCAGGCTCTTGAGGGAGCATTTCGCCAAGGAAGGAGAAGGCCGCGCTGAGGAGCTGGCCGCCGGCGACGGCGACTTTCTCTTGTCGGGCGAGGCGTTCGGCCTCGTCGGTTTGGCGTATCTTCTCGCTCTCGTCCAGGGGGGCTTCGGGCTTGGCGCCCAGGAGGATCTCCATCCGGCGCTTGAGCTCCTCCATTCCGCTCTGGAGCTCCACGGTGTCGACGTCGCTGTCGGCGTCGAGGGCGGCCATTGCGAGCTCGTGCTTTGCCGAGAGCGTCTTGAGCAGGCCTTCCTCGATGGTGTTCTCGGTGACGAGGACGAAGACCTGGACGGGGTTTTTCTGACCCATGCGGTGGGCGCGGGCGATTCGCTGCTCGAGGACGGCGGGATTCCAGGGGAGGTCCACATTGACGACGGTGTTGGCGGCTTGAAGGTTGAGGCCCGTCGCGCCGGCGTTGGTGGTGATGAAGAGCCTGCAGTCCGGCTCCTTCTGGAAGGCGTGGACGAGCTGCTGTCGCTTCTTCTGCGGCACGGAGCCGTCGAGACGGACGAACCGCGCGCCATGCTTCTCGATGATCGGCTCGATGAGGTTCAGCATGGTGGTCCACTCGGAGAAGAGGACGATCTTGCGATCCGGCTCCTGCAAGAGGTCGCCGAGCAGGTCGTCAATCGCCTCGAGCTTGCTGGAGTAGCCGGGCGGTTCCTTGTCGACGAGGAAGGTGCCGTCAGCGGCCATCCGGGAGATCAGGAGGGCCTTCTGCAGACGGAGCAAGTCCATCTCGCTGATGTAGTGCTTGTTGAGGATCTGGCTGATGATGGGCTTCTGGGCGTCGTGCAGGTCGAGCTGCTCGGCGGTGGGGGCGATGCGGAGGATCTCGGTCGTCCGCGGCGGCAGATCGCGCATGACGGACGCGCGGGTGCGGCGAAGCAGGATCGGGCGGAGCGTCGCGCGGAGCTCGTCGAGATTCTTGTAGCCCAGCACCTTGCCCTTCTCGTCGACGACGCGATGCCGGTTGAAGAAGCGAAAGGCGGGTCCGAGGCGACGGTCGTCGATGAACTCGGTGACGGAGAAGAGATCGTCGAGGCGGTTCTCGAGGGGCGTTCCCGAGAGGACCAGCGCGAATGGCGAGGTGAGTGCCTTGATGACCCGGCTGGTCTTGGCCTCCCAGTTCTTGATGCGTTGACCCTCGTCCAGGACGATGAGGTCCCACTTGACGCGCTCGATGGCCATGATGTCGCGAAGGACCTGCTCGTAGTTGCAGATCGTGAAGAAGGCGCCGTTGTCGTACTGGCGCGTGCGTTCCTCGGCGCTTCCGATGACGAGCTGGCAGGTCCGGTCGGAGAAGCGTCGGATTTCGCTTCGCCACTGGGACTTCAGCGAGGCCGGACAGACGATGAGGACGCGCGTGACGCCGGCCTCGCGGGCCAGCAGCTCGGCCACACCGATGCCTTGGATGGTCTTACCGAGGCCCATATCGTCGGCGAGGATGGCTCTGCCGGCGGCAACGGCGAAGGCGATTCCGTCGAGTTGGTAGGGGAGCAGCTCGGTTTTGAGGAGCGTTTTTCGGAGGGGGTGTTTCTTGGTGGCTTTGCGGATCTCGGCCATCTTTTCGGTGATCCGTTCGGCGAAGAGACGTCGCTGAATGTGCTCTTCGGCGTCGGGGTAGATCGTGACCTCGTGGCCGAGGGCGGTCAGCTTCCGGACGCGGTTGAGCAGGTCGTGGACGTCCTCGATGGGACGGTTACTGATGGGTCGGACGACGCGTGTGGAGGGTGCGTCGAGCTTGTCGGGGAGGAGGAGGCGGAGTTCGAGCGTCTTGTCGTAGAGCAGATGGACGGCGATGTCCTTTTGCCTGTGGGGCAGCGCGCACACCTTGGCCGGGAAGCGCGACTTGACCTTTCGCTGAACGTACAGGATATGCTTGCAGACGCCGAGGGTGTTCTTTCGGAAGTCGGGGCATGAGCAGTAGGACTCTCCCGGCCGCCAGCCGCGAAGGGCGACTCGATAGGTCTTGCCGGACTCCGCATTCGTTACGACGTAGTCGGTCCAGGGCGTCTTCGGATCGATCGAGCGAGCGGCCATTCGCTCGGAGACGGCCCGCTCCTGTCTCTCCTCGATGGCCTGACGGACGAGCTCTTCCTCGCCGAGGCTCTCGACGGGCATTCGTTCGGGCGGCACGGCGGCGAGCCCCAAGGCCGTCTTCTCTTCGAGGATGAGCGACAGGGCGGCTCCGACGTGATCGCAGGCGGCATCGCACGTGGTGCAGTTCCAGCGAAGCCGCCGCGGGGCGTCGGCCATGAGCGTGATGGTGACGACGGCGTCCGGCATGCTGACTCGCAGCAGGTCCTGGCCCATGTAGACGTCTTGGTCGAGGTTGATTTCGTATGCGCCGCCCTGTCGGATGAGGCGTTGACCCTCGGGCCCGAGCAGCTTGCATGCATGTTGAAAGGTTAGCCGCGACAGTCGGTCCTTGAGCGTGAGCTCGCGTTTGGATTCGTTGGGTCGGCTTGCCGTGCTTCGTTCCATGTTCTGGTTCCTGGTATCCGGGTCAGCGTCTTGGTCGGTCCGTCCAACGTGACAACGGCCCAACATTTACTGGACGTACTTGCCGGCGTCAATCGTTTGGGGGCTTTGCGTTGGCGCTCGGCGGATGGATGGCGGTCTGGTCCTTGGGCAGCCCTGACGAATCAGTTTTCTCGCACCTGGCAGGGGTAGAGAAAGCGGGGCGCGTGAACACCCACCGCCGACGGGGGCGTAGC
>JAFGLZ010000093.1 GCA_016927755.1 Phycisphaerae bacterium | reverse complement strand
GTGAAGGTTCGCTGCCAGCAATCGCTCGGCACGTTCTCGGTGATCCCGACGAGGAATCGCTCGCCGGGGGCGGCCTCGCGGAGGATGCGGCGCGCCGTGGCCTCAACCACCTCGTCATCCGCCAGGTGGACCGAAGACGGGAAGTTGATCCAGAGAATCTTGTCCGGCCAAGCCTGCCGCGCCTGGGCCAGCGTCATGTCGGACTCATACGGCGTGAAGGCCTCGATGCAGTCGATCTTCGAGCCGGCGATGGCCTCGGCCAGGAGGTGGCAGTTGCCATCCAGATGGACGCAGAGCTGTTTGCCGTGGGCGTGCAGGACCTCGGCGCATTCGTCGTAGTGCGGGACGACGTACAGCTCAAATCGCTCGAGCCCGATGATCTCGGCCGTCACGTTTCCGCCGTAGGCGACCATCTCGGCGGGAGATTCGGCGGCGATTCGATAGGACTCGCGCCGCTTGGCCTTGATGACGTCGTACAACCGCATGAGCTCGTCGCGGCGCTCGGACCACTCGATCGAGAACTGCTCGATGCCCATCAGGTTGATGATCAGCTCCTGCATCGGGCTGTAGCCGTCGATGGCGGCTCGAAGCATGACGTCCTCGCCCGCCAGGACCTGGGCTTGATGAAAGGCCTCATAGTTGGGCAGGGCCAGACGGTCATGCAGCATGAACCGCAGCGGGGCATAATCTTCCGGACCCGTGAAGAGGAACGTCTCGCGCCAGGTGGTGCCCTCGGCGGGGCGCTGTAGGCTGAAGAGGTCGCCCTTGGGCGTGTGGACCTCCGTCCTGATATAGTCGATCCCCTTCTCGGTGTAATGGATCCGGCGAACCGTGGCGTTCCGATGGACGTGGCGGAAGATGGATGGGCTGCGCTGGATGACGCACATGCCCTCATTGCGGAGTCGTCGCTCGATGTCGCCTTGTACGATCTTGTTCTCGTAGGTCGTGAAGGGAACGTGATCGGGCATCTCGCCCCGCAAGACGGTCCGAACTCGATGGAGCGGCGTCATCTTGGTGCTCGCGCCTCCGACAATCGACTCGCCAGTCTCCGACTCTTCGACGTGTCGACTTGTCGACGTCTTCCTAGAGCTTCTCTTCGGCCCGTTCTCTGTCGTACTTGGCTCGTCGCTTAGTCAGGTACGTCGGCACGGGCACGTCCCACCAGCCGACGGCGGGGGAGCCGGTGTACGGCGACTCTCGCTGGCACATGGCCTCGATGATGGCGGGCTTGCCGGAGGCGAAGGCCCTTTCGAGTGCGCCGCGGACCTCGCTGCTCTTGGTGATGCGCTCGCCGTGTGCGCCAAAGGCCCTGGCGGCATCGGCGAAGTTCGGCGTGTACGCCTGACCGCTGCGATCGAGGAACTCGACGTTGATCGCGCGATCCTCGCCGAAGGCGGCCAGTTGCAGGTCCCGGATGCTGTGCCATCCGATGTTGTTGGCCACGACGGCCACGACGGGGATGTCTTGCTGGACGGCGGTAGCCAGTTCGGCCATGGTCATCATGTAGTCGCCATCGCCGAGGACGGCGAGCACTTGCTTGTCGGGACGGGCGAGCTTGGCGCCCATCGCCGCGCAGAAAGCCCAGCCCATCGTGCTGAAGCCGGCGGTCGTGATGTTGGTCCTCGGGAGGTAGAACGGGAACTCCTGCAGGATCTGGGCCTGCGTATTGCCGCTGCTGCTGACGACGAGGGCGTCCCGCTCGATGAACGACCGAATCTCGCGCAAGAGGCACGTGATCATCATCGGATCCTTGCCGTCATCGCCCCAGGCGACGATCTCGTCGTACCAGGCCTTGCGGACGTCCTGGATCTCGGTGAAGTAGTCTCGTGACCGGTACTCGGCGGGCTTGTGCTCGGCCTTGAGGCAGTCCAGCAGGGCCGCCAGCGTCGCCTTGGCGTCGCCGACGATGCCCACCTCGACCGGATAGTTCTTGCCGATCTCCCCGCTGTCGATGTCGATGTGGATCAGCTTGGTCGGCGGAATGCCGAGGGCCGAGCCGGGTCGATACGAGGACGTCGTCTCGTCGGCGAACCGGCAACCGACGGCCAGCATGACGTCCGCTCGGGTGGCCAGGTGGACCCCGCACTTGGTGCCCTTGGCCCCGGTTAGCCAGCCCGATAGCTCGTGGTCCTCCGGGAAGCAGCCCTTTCCTTGGAAGGTCGTGATGACGGCCGCGCCGACGAACTCCGCGACGGCCTCGAGCTCCAGCCACGCCTCACTGCTGTTGATGCCCCCGCCGGCCAGGATGACGGGGCGTCCGGCCCGCATCAGCAAGGTCGCGGCGTGTCGAACGGACTCCGGATCGCCGACCATGCGATCGACACCGCGCCGCCCGAATGGGCCGGTCATCTCGACGTCGGCCGCGTCGGCCTGCACGTTCATCGGCAAGGAGATGAGCGCGGGCCCCTTCCGACCGGTCAGCATCTCGTTGAAGGCCCGCCAGAGGATGTTGGGTAGCTGATCGGCCTGCGTGGCCCGCCAGTATCGCTTGGTGACCGGCGAGAGGATCTGGGAGAAGGCCGAGTCGTGCCGACGCTCGATCTCCTGCAGCACGCCTTTGCCCATCATGTGCGTGTGCGTATCGCCCGTCATGACCAGGACGGCGGTGGAGTCGACGTAGGCGGTCGCTACACCGATGGCGGTATTGATCGCGCCGGGCCCGATACTCGTGTAGACGGCCAGCGGCTTGCCGGAGGCCCGGAAGTACCCGTCGGCGAGGTAGACGGCGCCGTTTTCGCATCGCGGTTGAAGCATGGTGATCCGATCGCGTTTCTCGATGAACGCGTCCGCCAGGGCGATGGATCCGTGTCCAGGGATGCCGACGATGTAGGGCACGCCCTCAGCGATCAGGTGCTCGGCAATGATTTGTCCACCGGTCAGTTTCATGTTGATCCTCCGTCGGCCGTCCAGGCAAACTATCGTTAGTTCTTCAGCGCCGCGGACGTCGTCCGCGGCTCGCACGAGTCGAGCAGGATCTTCGAGCCGATCTTCAGCGTCTCGGCGGCCTCAACCAGGTAATGCGTCGGCGTCCCAGCGGCGTCGAACCGGACGGCGACGCTGGCGGCGTCGGTCTCGATGTCGCCCAGCCTGAAGATTCCTTGCTCGTGGTCATCGGTTCTGAATGCCAGCAGGTTACGGGCTCCGTCGAGAACCACCTCGCAAGCCGAGAAGCCCTGCCCGCTCAAATCGCGAACGGCCTGGCCGTCGGGGGCCTTGTCTTTCCAAGGCCAAAGGACCGTGAGGAAGGTCGTGGCCGGCAGCTTGGCCTTCGTCGAGGCGGTCAGGTGCCACTGCTTCCGCCAGTTGGCCTCCTCTCGCTCCGGGGGCGGATCGAACGCGCCGGTCTGCCGAAAGGCCAAGCCGGCCGGCGAGAGCCAGCGGACGTTCATCCGAGCGTGCCTTCGACCGGCGACGGCGCGTTGTTCGTTGGGGTCGATCTTCATCTCTTCCACGCCGTGCAGCCACCACTCGAACGTCGAAGGCTTCGGCGCGGCGACGTCGTCGAAGACGACGAACACACCGGGGCGAACGTGTACGACCTTCCTCACGAAACGCTTCAGGTTGCCCTGATAGGCAGGCGTGGCATCTCCCACCGCCAGGTCGAAGGCGTGGCCCGTGGCGAACTGGGTGATCCGCCCATTGGCCGAGCGGAGGCGGGCCCGCTGGCCGATGCCACCGTCGATCGTGATCGAGCAGGAGGCCTTTGTCTGACGCGTCCAGTTGTCGTGGTGGGGCGAGCCGTACCAAGGATAGTGGCCGGAGGCGATCGCCAGCGGCTCACCGAACGCCTCCACAACGAAGGCGTTCTGGTTGGCGTGGCCGTGGCTGATACCGCCGTAGGGGCTGGATCGCAGGAGCATGTAGACGTCTTCTTGGGCGTCGCCGAGGGCGGCGTGCATGGCGACGAGGCCGACGCCGGGAAAGGCCCTGGCCTGGGGGAGTTCCGACCAGGGCTTCGCCCTCAAGGTGTCGTCGCGGAGCACGACGCCGAGGATGTTGTTGCCCGGCCCGCTCTTCTGTGCGTCGGCGTACATACGCACATACGGATCACGATTGAGCGTGGAGAACCAGTACATCAGGTTGCCGCGCCCTTTGCCCGGTCGGCCGCTCTGGCCGTCACCGAAGGGGCTGTGCCCCGCGTATGGCGGATTGGTGTAGATGCAGTAGTAGGGGGTGTTCCTGAAGAAGGGCTTGGCCGCGATGTTGTGTCCGCTGATTTCCTTCAGGGCGCTCACGAAGTGGAGGGCGAACGACATGTAGGCGTTCCAGTAGCCGGGACCCTCCTGCCACCCTCCATCGTCGGCGCCCCAGGCCGGGAAGATTCCCCAATAGACCTGGGTCACGTAGCGGAGCCATTCGGCCGCCTCCGGCCACTCGCGCGCGAAGGACAGGGCCGCCTCTCCCAGAAAGCCCAGCGTTCGGTTCGAATGGCTTGCGTACGGATTGCTCTCGAACTGCCGCCCTCGGAGATGGTCGTAGAACTGCTTGGCGCGAATCCGCATGGAGGCTTCGACCCTTCGGCGCTCGTCGGGCGTGAAGAGGTCGTAGGTCCAGTCGTAGGCTCGTGAGCCCCGCATCATCACCCACATGGCGGGCTCGTCGTTGGCCTTGTAGCTGGTGCTGCCGTTGGGATCCCACCCGAAGAAATGCAATATTCGCCGTTTCGCCTCGAGGCCGTATTTCTCCTGGCCGGAGAGGAGATACAGCAGGCCGCACTGCTCCATCAGGTCCATGGGCGGACGCGTCTTGACGAAGATCGATCGATAGTGCTTGCCCCGCATGGCGCCCTTGCCCTGGACGCGTTCGGGCTCGGGGACGAGGGCTTCGCCCACGTGCTTGTCGCAGGCGCGGCGCAGCGATTCAACGGTCGATGCGAGGTCGCTCGCGGCGCGTCCGCGGTAGCCCTGCCGCTTGTTCCGTGGAACGAACAGCCGCGGGCGTTGCTCGGACACCTTGGAGATGAGCTGGCCCACGTCCGGGGCGGGGAAGACTTGCGCCGAATCGCTGACGGTGAATCGTCTGGCCTTGCTCCAGGCGATCTTGCCCCCCGACATGGGCACACCATATCGCCACCACCAGAGGCCGCCGGGCAGCGGCTCGGTGAGGACCAGGACGCTCCAGGGCACGTCGCGGAACGTTCGCACCGAGTCGCCAGAGAATCGTTCGTCTCGCGCGAGCTGCACGGCGTACTTCTTCTGTCCCTTGACGGGCACCCAGACGAACGGAGGGGGGTTCACATCCGTGGTCGCGTCGTGCTCGGGGTGATATGGCTTCTGGAACTCGGCGGGCGGGCGGTCGAGGACGATCCTGGGGGCGGAGTCCGCCGCCATCGAGAGCCCCGTCGTTAACGCCGCCACCGCACCTATCAACGGCATGAGAAGCCACCTTCCTGACAGACTCGTCATTGCGTGACCACAGCGTGCGTCTTTAGAGGTCTGGTAGCGTACCCGGGCGGTTGCGGGGGTGTCCAGCCGCTTGACGGCCCGGAGTGGGGGCATACGATGACGGCTGGACGTGGTCCAGCACCGTTTCCGGCGAGACCGATTCGTGTCGGCCGGCGTCGGTCTTCGGTTGGAGCGCCTTCCCGTTGGAGCAGCCACGGGTCAACGCGAAGCGTCACTCTGAATCGACGAGGCATTCCGCAGACGGATGACTCGTCGTACACTGGAGGTTGCACCTAGCGTTGACCCATGCCACCCAAAACACAATACGATGTTCGCTCGCCGAGCGGCAGTAATCCATGGAGCTAGGAGTCGGGTTGGAAACGTCTTTGGGGACCGCAGGCTTGACGACTGGGCGACAGGGCCGCGGCATAGCGTTCATGGCGGGGCTTCTCGGCGCCGTGTGCTTCCTGGTCGGATGTCAGAGAGAGTCCGGCAAACCGCCAGTTCCCTCAGATAGAGGTTTGCCGGTTGCGGCCAGCATCCTGCCGCTGGCGGACGTTGTCCTCAACGTGGGCCGGTCGTACGTCCGCGTCGTCACGCTGCTTGAGCCCGGCAAGGCGCCGTATGATTACCGGCTGAGCGGCGACCAAGTCGAGTCGGTCTCGGCGGCCAGACTGCTGGTGATGGTCGGGCCGGGGGTTGACGAATGGGCGCGACCGGCGCGACGAGGGCAAGCCGGTCCTCGCGTGGTATCGTTGGGCGCGCTGTTCGACCGCGCTTCGGACGGAGCGCGGTCCGAAGCGTCTCAAAACAGCCAGGACAAGGACGGCACGGGCTCGGCCGGACAGAGCGACCCCGAAGTCTGGCTCGACCCGATCAAGATGATTCGTATCACCGAGGTCATCGCCGAGACGCTGGCCCAGATCGACCCGGAGCATGCCGCCGCTTACAGGGGCAATGCGGACGCTTTCAAGACGAAGCTGTGTGAGCTGAACCGACGGTGCAGGGACGAGATCGCGAAGCTGCCCCGCCGGGAGTACGTAGCGCTGCAACCAGGCTTCGGTCACTTCGCGGCGCGGTATGGGCTGAAGCAGGTCTGTCTTGATCTCCCACACGGCAAGCGCGCGGAGCTGAGGCAGATTGATCGAATCATCGAGTTCGTCACGAAGCATGAAGTCAAGGCGGTCTTCGCGGAGCCCCAGTTTCCGGTCGATCAGCTCGAGGTTATTTCCGACCGGACGCAGGCGAGCGTCGACCGACTCGACTCGGTCGGCGCGGCCGGCGTGATCGGTCACGACACGTACATCGAGCTGATGACGACCAATCTGACGGCGCTGATTCAGGGCCTGAGCAAGTGAGCCGGCGGAGGGGTCAACTGATGCCGGCGCGGACGACGTCGTGCATGCGGATCACGCCGATCGGACGATTCGCCTCGTCGGTGACGACCAGCGAGGTGATGCGGCTCTCTTCCATGAGGTTCCGACACTCGACCACGGGGGTGTGAGGGCGGACCGTCGAGCGGAACACGGGGGGCTCGCCGGGCCCTCGGCGGGAATGCCGCATCAGATCGGACAGCAAGCATGTCTGGGGCGAATCGCCGCGGATGAGCAATCGCCGGAGATCGCCGTCGGTGAAGACGCCCATGAGCGAGCCGTTCTCGTCGACGATGCAGGCCATGCCGAGGTGCTTGGCGTCGATCTCGGCGAGGAGGTCGGGGAAGCCGGCGTCGACGCGGACGACGGGCAGGTCGGCGTCGGCGTGCATGAGATCGCTAGCTCGTAGCAGGAGGCGCCTGCCCAAGTGGCCCTCGGGATGGTACTGGGCGAAGTCCTCGCGGGTGAAGCCGCGGGCCTCGAGCAGGGCCATCGCGATGGCGTCGCCGAGGACCAACTGCATCGTGGTGCTCGTCGTTGGGGCCAGCCCGAGCGGACAGGCCTCGGGCTCGTCGGGCAAAGCGAGCACGACGTCGCACAGCTCGGCGAGGCGTCCGCTGGGGGAGGTCATGCCGATGACGGGCCCGCCCAGTTGCTTGAAGCAGAGAATGAACCGAATGAGCTCGTCCGTTTGACCGCTCTTGCTCAGGGCGAGCAGGACGTTGTCGCGGGTGACGATACCCAGATCGCCGTGGAGTCCTTCGACCGGATGGATGCAGACGGCGGGGGTGCCCGTGCTGGTAAGGGTGCCGGCGATCTTCCGGCCGATGAGGCCGCTCTTGCCGAGACCCGTGACCATGAGCTGCCCGGGGTGCTCGAGGATCATCTCGACGGCGGCGTCGAAGGCGTGGCCCAACGTCTCAGCCAGCTTGACGAGCGCGCCGGCCTCCTGCCGGATGATTTGCCGCGCCAGATCCGAGCTCGATCGCCGGTCACACTCAGTCATACTGCAATGATCTCATGGTGTCCCGAGAACCGCCAAGCGGCGGGATTCCCTGCTCTCGCCCCTGACACAGCGGCTGCCGGCGGCGTACGGCTAGGCGGCCTCGGGGTCCACCGTCTTGACGATGCCTTCAAGGACCGGGGGACGCAATCCCGCCAGGAGGAGGTAGACGACGAATCCGACGACGAACGAGTACACGCCCGTCGGATGCCACTCGGCCAGGATCTGGCTGCCCAGCACCTTGGTGACCATTCCGTTGTTGGAGATACCGACCAGGAAGCCGACCAACCAGGCGGCGTAGCCGGCGATGTTGACACCCTGCCTGGGCCCGGACCATTTCCGCCCGGCCAGGAACCAGTCGGCGGCCATCGCCCCGACCACCGGCCCGAACGAGGCCCCGATCAGCCCGAAGTACGGCGCCAGGTTCGCCGAGATGCCCGTGACGGCCAGGATGATGCCAATCGTCGCACCGCCCAGCGTCAACGGAATGCGCGTCTGGGGTTTGGCCAGCATCGTCGAGAGGCTGTTACCGATGATGAACGAGCAGAAGCAAGCCGGGGCCATCGAGCCGATCGCGAACAGGATGAGCATGATCTTGCCGAGGGTGGGACTGAGCGACTCCAGCGCGGCCCCGTAGCCGAGGCTAGCCATCGCCGGGTTCTTGCCGAGGGCGCCCGCCACCGTCAGGAGGGCCAGCCCGGCGGCGAAGACGGTGGCGACGAAGACGCCGCCCAGCCCGCCCAGTTGCACGTCACGCTTGTTCCGGGCGTTGCTGCAGAAGTCGGCCCCGACCGCACCGGCCGTCGCGAAGAACCCGACGATCATCTGAATCATCAAGAGCATGCCGGCATAGGCGGGCCATGTGGATCCGACGCGTACCGCCTTGGCCGGTTCTGATGAGGAACCGATCCCACCGGCCGCCAGAATCACACCGACAATAAGCAGCACGATCGGCACAATCGGAAAGAACTGGCTCATCTTGGCCACGTAATCGATGCCCTTGGCCCCTAGGAAGGCAAAGAGGTATCCCCACACCACCGCGAAGACCACGAAGGTCATGTTGAAGGCCGGCTCGTGCCCGGCCACCGGCGGTCCGTACATCGTAATGGCCGGTTGGCCGATCCCGTTGAGGATGAACTTGGCCGCATAGAACGTGCCGACGCTGTACCACCCGATCTGCAGCAGTCCCATGAAGATGCCGGGCAGGAAGTACCCTCCTCTCACGCCGAAGGTGCTCGTGCCAACGATGTACAGGGGCAACCCCGTCTTCATCCCGAGCATGCCGGGCACGAAGTAGAACAGGAAATGGCAGATCACACCGGCCAGGACGATGCCAAGCAACAGCATTGGCAGAGAGCTATGCCCAAGGGTGTTCGCCGCGAGTTGATCGTAGAACGCGACCCACAGGAAGATACCCGCGTACGACGGCATCGTGTTCTTGAACCACGCCGCACGCTGGTCGGCCGCAACAGGGGAGGTCGATCGGATATACTGCGGTACGTCGCTGGCTGCCATGTTGATCCCCTTTCGTACGCAATACCGGAAGCGCCAAGATGACCTACTGCCGCGGTGATTCCAACCGCTTCGGGCCTGCCTGTCAAGAACGTCCCGTTGGGCCCTTCTCGAAACGGGTGCGTCTCACGAATCGTTGCGGCACGGGTATTGCCATCGGGCGTTCTTGCCCAGCCGAAGAGTTCACGTCGCACAGAGAGACCACCGAGCGTCAGACTCCCCGCGACGAGGCTTGAACACGGGCCGGCGGATCGTGCCGTTACTGAACGACCTCAAACTGGAAGACGGTCTTGCGACTCGCCTTGAGCACGGCCGCGGCGCCGTCGAACGAGAGCGTCCCGAGGTCGGCGGAGCCGTCGACGCCGGGCTTGCGGAACGCGACCGTACGTCGTTTTCCGCCAGAGGTAACGACGCACCCCACCGCGGTGTCCGTCTCGACGCGCTCCAAGACCGGCCGCGGCGGATGCTGGCCCTGATACGGACAGAGCACCGTCAGCATCAACATCCGGTCACGTTTCTCTTTGGTGCCTGCCTCGAGGTGCCACTGCGTGGGGAACTTCTGGAGCGGCTCGGGGTCGTACCCGCTGGTCTGCTTGAAGGTCAGCGGCAGCGGCGAGAGGTAGGCGGCGGAGACTCCGGCATTCTTCCGCTGGAGCGCGGCCGTGGCCGCGGCTTCGTCCACCTTGAACTCCGACAGGCCGTGCAGCATCCATTGATACGTGGCCGGCTGCTTGGCCTCGACATCGTCCAGGATCACGAGCACGTCGGGCTTGGCGAAGACCACGTGGCGAACGAATCGGTTGGCATTCGCATACGCCTCGGTGGCGTCGCCCGCGACGTAGTCGGCCTGCCTGGTGGTCTTGAAGGCAACGATCCGCCCCTGGGCCGAGGGCGAGTTCTTCGGTTGGCCTTGGCCGTCGACCAGGAGCGCGTTGTGGGCGTGGGTGCTCCAGGCCCAGGTCCGATGCCACTTGCCTCCGTGCTCGTCGCGATAGACGCATGCGCTGAGCAGCTCATCGCCATAGGCGCACAGGATGAACGAGTTCTGCGGGTTGTGTCCGTGGCTCTGTCCGCCGTAGGGGCTCGACTTGAACAGGAACGCGACGTCCTGGCGAGCGTCCAGGATCGTGTCGTGCAGGGCGGCGACGCCGACGCCTCGGAAGACCTTGCTTGACGGGAGGCGCGTCGGCGGTCGGGGGCGGATGGGCTTGCTCGACGCCTCGCGGAGCAGTCCGTAGACGCCGCGCTCGTGCTGACCGCCCTTCTGCTCGGCCCACCACTGCCAGTAAGGGTTTCCGATCCGCCGGGCGAAGTACTCGATCGTGTACCGCCAGTCCGCGCCCGGGGGGTAGTACGACAGATCGCCAAAGCCGCCGACGGGCGTGTGCGGGGGGACGACATAGAGCGCGAAGTCGCCGACGTGCCGGTAGTAGGATTTGGTCAGCGGCTCGAACTGGAGCGCCGACCTGGCGACGTCCATCCAGTACAGCGAGCGGTAGACGTACGAGTTCCAGTAGTTGGCCCCTTCGTGCCAACCGCCGTCGACGCCGCCCCAGACGGGATAGATCGCGAAGAAGTAGTTGAGGGCGTAGTCGAGCCACTCCGGCGACTGCTCGAGCTCGCCGTAGAAGCAGATGGCCGACTCGCCGACCCAGTGCCACAGGCGATTGCTGTGGCTCTCGAAGGGGCAGTTGAGAAGGCGCATGCCCTCGAGCACCGAGAAGGCCGTTTGTGTCCGGAGCTTCATGACGCGGCGGACCGTGTCGCGATCGGCCGGGCTGAGGGCGTCGTAGGCCCAGTCGTAGGCTCGGGGGAGCATATAGAGAAACGGCATGGCCGCCTCGTCGTTGAGGAGGTGGTTGGTGGGTCCCATCGGATTCCACCCGGCCATGTGGAGGATCCAGCGTCGAGCGGCCTGCCCGTATTTCTGCTCCTGGGTGATGAGGTAGGCGAAGGCCAGTGTGTCAGCCGCCTGGAGGGCCTTGATCGTCGTGACGCGATTGGGCCACCAGTGCTCTCGGTTGCCTCCGACATGCGCGCTGGCCATGACGGTGGGCTCGGGGATCAGCTCGGCGGTCACATACCCGTCCGCCTGTTTTCGGATCTCGTCGAACATCTCGCCGAGGACGCGATCGCGCTCGATCTGCCCGCGGAGGCGAGCCACGTCTTCGGGGCGAATCATGAGCCGCGGGTGGCGATCGGGTATCCGCTTGCGACACTCCTGCGGCGTAATGAACGGAAAGGCCTCGGCCTTGCGGTCGACCGTGAAGGCCCGGGCTTGGCTCCATGCGCTGGGCGTCTCGCCGCCGTCGAGGAACCGATACCGCCACCAGTAACGACCCGGCTTCAGCACTTCTGACGGGGTGTAGAGGTTGTACTTGATCCGGCGGTAGGTCGTGACGTCGGCGGCCCGGTCCGCCTCGTCAAACGATTCAGCGCCGCTCACCTGCAGCTCGTAGGTCTTGGCGCCCTTGTGGTGGAGCCAGACGAACGGCGGCGGCGTCACGTGGGAGACCTGGCCGTCGAAGGGCCGATAACCATACTCCATCTTCCCCGGCATTCGATTGACGTCGTCGGCCGCGACGGGGCTTAGCGCCAAGATCCAGGCGGCAAAGGCCACAACGGCACATCCGGTCGGCTTCATGAGTCACCTCGCCCGTGATCGGTACGACGGCATTCTATGCAATGGTGCCCGCTGCCTCAAAGGCGGTGCGGACACGCCTATCTGGCCGTTTGACCACCCGGTATCGGCCCCATAGAATCCAGTGACATGCCGTTCTTGGGGATTCGGCGAGGCAACGTGGGATGAATCTAAAGATTGGCGAACGCCTGATGCACGTACTCGAGGCCTTCCGCGTCTGGCTGCCGACGGCCTCACAGGATGCCCGTCGACTGGCGGAGGAGGTCCGCGAGGATCCTCGGGGCGTACTCCAGTCGACGGCGGTCCGCGTGGGGATCATCATGATCGGGGGGCTGACCCTCGTCTTGATCGTCTACAAGGCGGGCATCTGGCTTGCCCCGCCGGTGGAGAACCCACAGACCGCCGAGGTCGTGCCCTTCCGAGTCAAGTGCCTGAACCCGCAGTGCGAGTGGAGCAAGGCGCCCGGGACGGTCAACTTCGAGATTGACTTCAACGACTGGCCGACGACGTGCCCCAAGTGCCAACAGAAGACGCTGTACCCCTACGTCTGCTGCCACAACAAGGAATGCCGGAAGTGGGTCGTGCCGAAGATCCTCGAGGACGGGACGAAGGTGTGCCCGCGGTGCGGGGCTAAGCTCTGAGTTTTGCCTTGGTGCGGGAGGCATCTCTGGCGCGAAGGCCCCCGCGACCCGCCAGGCGGCCGAGGTCCCTGTGTTCTTGTCTGGTCTAGCCCTTCTTGCCTGACTGATCTTCCTTCTCTCGTTCGATCCGTGCCGGCGTACCGGTAGTCCGACGTGATTCGACATAGGAGATGGGCGTTTGAGTCCATCCGTGTGTGCCTCTACGATGGTGGGGAACTTGTGCGCGGCAGTCGCGGGCGGATCTCGAAGGGAAGTCTGGGGCGTGGCGCCGGTCGCCATCAGTCGCCTGCGGCCCTGTGGGAGCGGAGAGGGACTCATGAGCCAGTTGTCCGTCAGGATCGGGATGATTCTCCTTGCGGTTGCCCCGTTTCCAGGGCTTGCGGCTAGCGCCGAGGAGCGGGCGGGGTCCGGGGCGAAGCTGGATTGGATGGGCAAGGTCTATGGCGATGGGCGTCACAACGCCTTCACCGACCTTGCTCATTGGAGGAACGACTACTACGTCTGCTTTCGGCACGGCGCATCGCATGGTTCGGTTGACGGTGAGATACGGATCATGCGGAGCCACGACCTCAAGACATGGACGCCCCGCGGACGGTTGGACACGCTCGGTGACGACCGGGATCCTCATTTCGGGGTTACGGATGAGGCGCTGTACGTCTACTTCGGGGTTTGGGACCTCGATCACCGACCCGGGGCCAATCCGGTCGACCGGGGCTCGGTGCGATCCCACTTCGCGCTGACCAGGGATGGAACGACGTGGTCCAAGGTGAAGGCCGTGTACGAGCCCGGCTTCTGGCTGTGGCGTGTTCGGTACCATGACGGGGCTTTCTACAGCCTGGGCTACACCGCCTACCGTCCGAAGCCGGCTGTCCGCGAGGTCCGGCTTCTGCAGTCGAAGGACGGTCTCGATTGGGAGTTCGTGAGCACGGTTACCAACAAACGCGATTCCGGGGAGTCGGACATGTGGTTCAACCCGGACGGGTCGATGTGGGCGGTCCTGCGGACCGGCGAGCGTCCCGGCCACGGATGGATTCACCGGAGCGATCCCACTCGGACCCAGTGGAGGGAGACCGACACCGGGCAATTGATCCACAGTCCGGCGATCGCGAACTGGAAGGAGCGTTTCTTCATCTCGGGACGCGGTCGCGCCAAGGACAAGGGCTACGTCACGAAGATCTGGGAACTCGTCGATGACAAGGCCGTGGAGCTTATCACCCTGCCGAGCGGCGGCGATACGTCCTATCCGGGGCTGCTGGTTGATCCGACTTCGCTGAAGGCGGGCCAGCCGCCCGCCCTATTGGTGAGCTGGTATTCCCAGCACGACAAGGAAAGCGAGGCGAACCACACGAACGCCACCGCGTCGGTGTACGTTGGCCGGGTTGTTGTGACGGGGGAATAGGACCTCATTCAGATCGGACTTCGTTTCGTGCAGGACAGGAAGGAGTCGGGAACGTTATGAGTACGCGTCATCTCTGTGCCGTCGCGTTTGTGGCATCCGTGGCGTGGGCGGGCCGAGCACGCGCCGACCAGGCCGGCATGCTGGGCGACCTTGCTCGAATCCGGCAAGGCGTCAAGAGCAAGCGGATCAGCAGCTACGATCGTTCGGGCGGGAATAACGACCGCTTCGAGAACATCGCCAGGGGCGAGCGCCGGGTGCTTGCCGAGATCAAGGGCGCCGGGATGATCAACCACATCTGGATTACCATCGCCGACAAGCCGCCGCGATTGAACCGGCACGACATCATCCTGCGGATGTACTGGGACGGGCAGAAGCATCCGAGCGTCCAGGCGCCTATCGGGGACTTCTTCGGGCAAGGATGGGACGAGACGTATCCGTTCAGCAGCCTGCCACTGGCGGCTGGTCCGGTTGATGGAAACGCGCTGGTGAGCTACTTCGTCATGCCGTTCTCGAACGGCGCCCGCATCGAGATCACGAACGAAGCCGACCGGCCCATCCGCGCGTTCTACTACTACATCGACTACGTCGCGATGGACAAGATTCCGCCTGATATGGGTCGTTTTCACGCGTGGTACAACCACCAACTGACCGAGGCCCCTCCCGACGGGGAGAATGAATGGAGCACGTTGGGGGCCGTCGGCAAGAACACGGACGGCGCGCGGAACTACGTCATCGCGGACATCAAGGGCAAGGGTCAGTTCGTCGGCGTGAACTACTACGTCCACTGCCCGACACCCCTGTGGTACGGCGAGGGCGACGACATGTTCTTCGTCGATGGCGAGAAGTGGCCGAGCTCCCTTCACGGAACGGGAACGGAGGATTACTTCAACACATCCTGGTGTCCGAAAGTGCCCTTTCAACACCCCTTCTACGGATACGCGAGGTTGAACAACGACATCGGCTGGTTGGGTCGCACCCACGTGTACCGCTTCCACATCACCGATCCGATCTACTTCGATGAGTCGCTGCGGTTCACGATCGAACACGGCCACAACAACGTCCTGACGCTGGATCTTTCGTCGGTCGCGTACTGGTATCAGACCCTACCCGGCGAGCCGTTTCCGCCGATGCCGTCGAAGAAGGAGCGGGCGGTGAAGCCGATGATCGGTCCGCGAGACATTCACCTGTGGCGCCACGAATGGCGGAAGAATCACGGCAACGGCCGGACGTTGTGGGGAAACGAGAGATAGGGCAGTCGCGCTACGGCTGGTAAATGCAGAACGGCTCCTCGGCCAGGTAGTCGCCGAACTCGTAGAAGGCTCGGGCGCGGCACCCGCCGCAGACGCCCTTGAATTGGCACGCGCCGCACTTGCCGGTGAGCAGCTCCACGTCGCGCAGCTTGGCGAAGACGTCGCTCGAGCGCCAGATGTCGGCGAAATCCTGCTCCAGCACGTTGCCGGCCTGGACCGGCAGATACCCGCACGGAAAGACCTCGCCCTTGTGCGAGACGAAGCAGACGCCCGTGCCGGCCAGGCAGCCCTTAGTCATCGCATGCATCGGGTGACCGCCCGAGGCGGAGCCCTGCCGCAGCGGATGCCGACCAGTCGGGTGCCCCGAGCCGTCTCCATGCTCGGCGGGTCCCCCTTCGCGTCGGGACCGGGCCTTCTGCTGACGGACGATCCGATAGTAGTGCGGCGCGCACGTGGCCTTGATCTGGAGCTGGGTCGATTCGCTCAGTGTGTGAAGCTCTAACAGACGCTGCTCCGTTTCCGTCGGTGAGAGCATCTGGTCCTCGGCGATCTGCTCGCCGCACCCGACCGGGACGAGCAGGAAGTAGTGGGCCGCGACCGCGCCGACCTGCTCGGCAAGCCGCAGGACGCCGCCAAGCTGATCGGCGTTGTGCCGTGCGATCGTGCAATTGACCTGCGTGGGCACGTCGGCGTCGCTGAGATGGCCCAGACCCGAGAGGGCCTGATCAAACGACCCGGGCAGTCCGCGAAACGCGTCGTGCGTCTGGGCGTTTGCCCCGTCGAGCGAGATGCTCACGCGGTGGAACCCTGAAGCGGCGATGGCATCGGCGATCAGCGCGTCGATCATTGTCCCGTTGGTCGCCAGGGCCGTCATCAGCCCAATGTCGCTCGCCAGCCGAGCCAGGTCGAACACGTCCGGGCGCATCAGCGGCTCGCCGCCGGAGAACACGAGAATCGGGCGGGCGAAGCCGGCGATCTGCTCGATCATCCGCCGCGCCTGCTCCGTGGTTATGTCGGACTTGCTCAACTCCCGGGCCACGTCGAGCCGCCGGCAGTGGACGCAGGCGAGGTTGCAGGCGGCCGTCGTCTCCCAGAAGACGAGCCGGAGCGGCCAGGCGTCGTTGCTCTTGCTGCCACTATTCATGAGAGGTTCCCATCGAGTCCGCCGGAGGACGCGTCCGGCCCAAACGCCTCGCCGGGCGTTGGGGCGATTGACCGTCGCTGACTATATCATAGGATGGTTTGGCCTCGGGATCGACTGCAACCCGAGGCGGACGCTTGGGTAACAATGCCGTAAGGGGCGATGCCGCGCGCCGAGTCGCCTCCGCAAGGAGATCTAAACGTTGTCCATACCTCCAGGCTCAGGGCAGTATCAAGAGCGGATGGCCGAGTTGCTCCGGGCGATGGTCGATCAGCAAGCGAGCGATCTGCACCTCGTGGCGAATCGCCGCCCCGTCTACCGCGTCCACGGTCGATTGCATGAGGCCGGCGGCGAGCCGCTCGGGTCCGACGAGGTCCGCGCGATGCTGACGCAGCTCGTTCCCGGTCGACTGCGCGATCGGATGCTCCAGGACGAGATCAAGGAGATGGACTTCTCGACCACCATCGACCATGAGGGCAAGAATGTCCGGTTTCGTGCGAATGTGTTTTGCGCCCAGGGCACGGTAGGCGGGTGCTTCCGCCTGATTCCGGGCGAGGTACCGACGCTCGAGTGGACGCGCTTTCCGTCCGAGCTGGCCGAGCGGATCATCCGGCAGCGGAACGGGCTCGTGCTCCTGACGGGCGTGGCCGGGTCCGGCAAGACCACGACTCTGGCGGTGCTGGTGAACATGCTCAACGAGCGGGGCAACTGCAGGATCATCACGATCGAGGAGCCGATCGAGTACGTCTTCCCCCCCGCGGCGGGCAGCGTGGTCACGCAGCGCGAGGTCGGCGTGGATACGAACAGCTTTTACGACGGGCTGCGGTCGGCGCTTCGGCAAGATCCGAACGTGATTCTGGTCGGGGAGATCCGCGACCGGGAGACCGCCCAGATGGCCCTGAGCGCCGCGGAGACGGGACATCTGATCTTCGCCACGCTCCACACGCGGGACGCCAAGGGAGCGGTCACACGAATCACCGACCTGTTCCCGAGGGATTCCCAGGACGACGTCCGGACGCAACTGGCCCTGAGCCTTCGGTTCGTCATCAGCCAGCACCTGCTGCCATCAGCGATTCCCGCCGAGCGACGGCAGTTGGCGCTGGAGGTTCTCTACGTCAACTCGCCGGTTCGCAGCGGGATCCGCTTCGGGAAGATCGAGACGATCGACACGGCGCTGCAGACCGGACGGCGCGACGGGATGATGACGCTGGACGAGCATCTCACGCGGCTTGTGACGGCGGGGCGGATCACCCCGGAGGTCGCCCAGATGTACGCCAACGATCCCGCCACCCTGTCCCGCATCGGGCCGATGGATTCATTTGGAAACGTATGATTCGCCGATCGGAGGTCCTATCCATGTTGGCCCGCATTGTCACGGCACTGGTCTTGATCGCCCCGACATGGGCGGTGGCGCAGCGAGACGTCGCGCCCGGACTCGTTCCTCGAAGCTCGGATGAGCCCGCCGCTCGGAAACGGGCCAAGCCCGAGCAACCTCCGGCGCGAGGCGAGCGACCGCCTCGGCCTCCGGCGCCCGAGAGGCGGGCCGCGCCCGCCGAGGCCGCAACCAAGCCCAAACCCAAGCCGAAGGCATCTCAGCCGGCCAAGCCCAAGACGAAACCCACGCCACAAACCCGGCAGTGGCTGGTCAAGGCCGAGCACGGTCTGGTCGCCAGCGACTCGGTCGAGGCTTCGAGAGCGGGCGCCGAGATCCTCAAGAGCGGCGGCAACGCCATCGACGCGGCGGTAGCGACGTCGTTGGCGCTCGGGGTGACGCGCCCATACAGCACCGGTCTGGGCGGCG
>JAFGLZ010000092.1 GCA_016927755.1 Phycisphaerae bacterium | reverse complement strand
TGGCCGATCCGCGCCCAGAGCACGCGCATGTAGTCGAAGATCTCGGTGACCGTGCCCACCGTCGACCTCGGGCTGCGTACCCCCGCCTTCTGCTCGATGCTGATAGCCGGCGAGAGCCCGTCGATGCGATCGACCTTCGGCTTCTGCAACTGACCGAGAAACTGCCGGGCGTAGGCGCTCAAGGACTCGACGTACCGGCGCTGGCCCTCCGTATAGACCGTGTCCAGGGCGAAACTGCTCTTGCCGCTGCCGGACACGCCGCTGCAGACCGTCATCTTCTCCCGAGGCACCTCGACCGTCAGGTCCTTGAGGTTGTGCTGACGAGCGCCGACCACCGTGATGCTCCGGATCCGCCCGTTCCTACCGCGAGCCTTCCGAGCGCCCCTCGCCCGTCTGGCCACGGACGCGCGTCGTTTCGGCGCCAACACCTCGCGCAGGGCGCGTCCCGTGTCCGTCTCGGTCCCGGCCACCTGCTCCGGCGTACCGGTCGCGACGATGTACCCCCCTGCATCCCCACCCTCGGGACCCAGGTCGATGATCCAGTCGGCCGTCTTGATCACGTCGAGGTTATGCTCGATCACCACGACCGAGTTTCCCGCATCCACGAAGCCGTGCAGCACGTCCAGCAGCTTGACGATGTCGTCGAAGTGAAGCCCCGTCGTTGGCTCGTCCAGCAGGTACAGCGTCCGCCCCGTCGCCTTCTTGACCAGTTCGCGCGCCAGCTTGATCCGCTGCGCCTCGCCACCCGACAGCGTCGTCGACGACTGCCCGAGCTTCACGTAATCCAGCCCGACGTCGTGAAGCGTCTGCAGCATCGCCCGGACCTTCGGGACGTTCTCGAAGTGCTCCAACGCCTGGGCGACCTCCATGTCCAGCACGTCGGCGATCGTCTTGCCCTTGAACCGGATCTGCAGCGTCTCCCGGCTGAACCGCAGCCCGTCGCACACGGGACACCGGACCCAGACGTCCGCCAGGAAGTCCATCTCCATCCGGTTCGCGCCGTTGCCCTCGCAAGCCTCGCACCGCCCCCCGCCGCTCGGCCCCGTCGGCACGTTGAAGCTGAACCGCCCCTGCTTGTACCCCCGGACCCGGCTGTCAGGCAGCTTGGCGAACAGCGCCCGGATGTGCCCGAAGACTTTGATGTACGTCGCCGGGTTCGACCGAGGCGTCCGTCCGATCGGCGACTGGTCGATGTCGATGACCTTGTCGAGGTGCTGCTTGCCGTTGATGCGGACGTGTCGGCCCGGCTCGACGTTCTCCACGCCGTTCAGGTCCGCCGCAAGCTGCTGATGCAGGATGTCGTTGACGAGCGAGCTCTTCCCACTACCGCTGACCCCCGTGACGCAGACGAACCGTCCCAGCGGGATCGGAACGTCGATGTCCTTCAGGTTGTTGTGCCCCGCCCCCACGACCGTAAGCCAGTTGACCTCCCCGTCACTGTTGGCGTTCGTCGGCGCCCCGTTGCCGCCATGTGGGCGCGCACGTCCCTTCCCGGCAACCTCCTTCGCCTTCCTAGAGGACTTACGAGATGGGAGGGGCTTCCGCGCCATGTTTAGCCCCGCCGCGTGCGGCGGGCGGAATCTCCGCTCACTTCGGCTCGTTCGTCACCGGCCGGCGCTTCTCGGGAATCGGGATCTCCCGCTTGCCCGATAGATACTGACCCGTGACCGACCGCTTGCACCGCCTGATCTTCTCGATCGTTCCCGCCACCACCAGTTCCCCGCCACGCGTCCCCGGGCCAGGGCCGAAATCCACGATGTGGTCCGCCGCGCGCATCGTCTCCTCGTCGTGCTCCACCACGACGACCGTGTTGCCCATGTCGCGAAGTCGCTGCAGCGCCTCCAACAGCCGCTGGTTGTCACGGGCGTGCAGCCCGATCGACGGCTCGTCCAGGATGTACAGAACCCCCACCAGCCCACACCCGATCTGGCTGGCCAGGCGGATGCGCTGGCTCTCCCCGCCCGACAGCGTCGGTGCCGATCGATCCAACGTCAGATAGTGCAGCCCCACGTTCATCAGGAACTCGAGCCGCCCCAGAATCTCCTTCAGCGGCTCCTCGGCGATCACCTTCTTCGTCCCCGACAGCCTCAACCCGGCGAAGAACGCCGCCGCCGCCGACACCGACAGCCCCGAGACCTCCTGGATGCTCTTGCCGCCCAGCCCAACCGCCATCGCCTGCGGATTCAGACGACCGCCTCGACACTCCGGGCACGTCCGCAGACGCATGTACTTCTCGTAGAACCCGCGAACGAACTCGCTCCGCGTCTTGCGATGCTTGGCGTGCAGGTCCGCGAAGATCCCCTCGAATTTCCCCCCGTGCCGCCACACCTTCCGCCCCCGACGCCACTCGAACGTCACGTGGTCCTCCCCGGTCCCATACAGCAGCGCGTCCCGAGCTTTCTGCGGCAGCTTGTTCCATGCAAGCTCGATATCGAACCCCACGTGGTCCGCCACGCCCCGAAAAATGTGCCGGCGCCAACGCCCCAGCCGTTTGCCCAACAGCGGAATCGCCCCGCGAAACACCGATCGCGACGGCTCGGCCACCACCAACTCGACGTCGAAGTCGTACGTCGTCCCCAGCCCGTCGCACCGCAGGCACATCCCCGCCGGCGAATTGAAGCTCATCATCTGCGGCGACGGCGGCTCGAACCCAAGCCCGCAGTCGACGCACGCGTACCTCGAGCTGAACAGAACGTCCTTCCTCCGCCCTCGCTTGCCGCCCTTGCCGGCCGCCGCCTCAACCGGCGCGACGATCAGCGTGCCCTCCCCCCGCTGAAGCCCCGCCTCAACCGCCTCCACCAGCCGCGACCGTCCCTCCGCGCTCACCGTCAGACGGTCGATCACCAACTCGATATCATGCCGAATGTTGCGACCGAGCCGAACGTCCTCGGTCAAATGCACCACTCGCCCGTCGACCCGCGCCCGCGTGTAGCCCGCCTTCAGCAACTCCTCGAACAGATCGCGATACTCGCCCTTCTGCCCGCGCACCACCGGCGCGAGGACCATCACCGCCTGGCCCTCGAACCTTACCAGCACGCTGCCGGCGATCTGCTCGGTCGTCTGCGCCGAGATCGGCCGATCGCACTTGGGACAGTGCTGAGTGCCCGCCCTTGCGAAAAGGACACGGAGATAGTCGTGGATCTGTGTGATCGTCCCGACGGTGCTGCGGGGATTCCATCCCCCCGTCTTCTGCTGGATGCTGATCGCCGGGCTCAACCCGGTGATCAGGTCGACGTCCGGCTTGGCAAGTTGCCCCAGAAACTGCCGGGCGTAGCTGCTCAGCGACTCGATGTACCGCCGCTGACCCTCGGCGTACAGCGTATCGAACGCCAACGAGCTCTTGCCCGACCCTGACACACCCGTCAGGCAGATCAGCTTGTTCCGCGGCAGAACCAGGGACACGTCCCGAAGGTTGTGCTCCCGCGCCCCCTTGATCTCGATCTGCTTGGGTTCCATCCCGACATCCGCTCCAACTCGCCAAACCGGCATTGTACTGCCGCCAACAGACCGGTCAAAAGCGAAGCGGATATTAGGATAATGTTAGGGTGCCGCAAACGCAAGCGAAAAACCGCCGACACCCCGTCCAAAGCCGGAAGTTCAGCCCCGCCAAACGTGTCGGCCCGCGGCAGCGTCACGACGATTTCCGCGTCGTCGCCCCCTTCATGAAATCCGGAAATGCCTGGGGCTGGCCCCCCGCCCGAATCGACGCGGCCGTCAGCGGCATCAGGCTGCTCCACACCACCGCGTCATACACGTCGATCGGAGCCTTCGTCCCGGCGCGGAGGGCCTCGATGAAGGCGCGCGTTGTCATGTAGTCGCCCCCGACAAGGCCGGAGTCACCCGCCTCCTTGCCCCACTGCTTCCACAGCGGATGCTCGAACTCCTCCAGGTAGCGAAGGCTCTGCTCCCACGTGTTCGCCTTGCTCCGTCCCTCGATGTAGATCCGCTGCCCGTCGAAGACGTAGACGCCCTTGGTTCCCTGGATCAGGTAGTGCGTCGTGCTGACGACGGGGCGAGGTGAGCTGGTGTCGTAGCGGATGTCGACTACGGCGCCGTGTTCCGTTCGGATCAGCGCATTGCAGCTATCGCCCGCCTGCCACTTGATCTTCGACGACGGGTGATCCTTGCCGAACCTCTCAGCCGCGTACTTGGCATGACCCTCGGGACGGTTCATGAACGCGACCAGTGACGCGAATCGGTCGGTCCTGTTGATGCCCATGGACTGGGCTATGGGCCCGATCGAGTGCGTCGGGTAGAGATTGCCGATGAAGTCCACGTGTAGCCGGCCCCGCCACGCCAGTGAACCGTCCGGGTTAAACGACAGGACGCGGCAGTCGTGGACGTACGCGCACTCCGCGTAAGTGATCTTCCCGAACAGGCCACGCTCGATCATGTTCTTGAGCATCAGGCACTCGCGAACGTAGCAGCAATTCTCCGAGAGCATGTACGTCTTGCCGGTCTCCTCGACGGCCCGGACCAGGTCCCAACACTCCTCCAGCGTGCATGCCGCCGCCACCTCGCTCAGAACGTGCTTACCGGCTCGCATCGCCGCCACCGACATCGCCGCATGGAGCTGCATCGGCGTGGCGACCACGACCGCATCCAGATCGTCGCGCTGCAGCATCCGCAGATAGTCCTCAGGGCCCTTCGTGTAGGTCTCGCTCCGCTTGCCGCGGCCCTTGGCCACGATTTCGGCCGCTTGGTCGGCTCTCTGAGGGACGATGTCGCAAACCGCGGGCACCTGCGCGCCCTGCTGACGGAGCATCATTCCCAGCAAATGCTGGCCCCGCCCGCCCACACCGATGATGCCCAACCGGATGTCACGCTCACCGATCCCCGCGCCCCTCACGGCCTCCGGTAGAACCATCCCAGCGGCCATCCCCGCCGCCGTACCGATGAACTCCCGTCGATTCACGCTATGATCCATCGCCTTCCTTCTCCTATGCTTCGCCACCTGCGCGATTCAGCACCGCCCAATCGATCCGCGCCCGCCGTCACGACGGCTTCTTCGCGGTCGCCCCCGCCGCAAAGTCCGGGAACGCCTGCGGCTTACCGCCCGCCTGAATCGACGCTGCCGAAAGCGGGATGATGCTCGCCCACAGCGCCGCGTCGTACACGTTGATCGGCGATGCCGCCCCGGTCCGCAGCGTCTCGACGAACGCCCGAGTCATGAAGTAGTCCGCCCCGTCATAGCCCGTCCCCTTGGCTTGCTCTGCGAACTGCCGCCACAGCGGATGCTCGTATTCCTTCTGATACACATCGAGCGATTCCCAATCGTACCCCTTGCTCCGACCTTCGATGTAGATCCGACGCCCGTCCGCCTGATACGCCGCCTTCGTCCCCTGCAACAGGCATTGCACCGGATTCGGATGCGGACGCGTCGATGCCATGTCGAACCGAAGTTCGATCAAGAGCCCCTTGCCCGTCTTGATGAACGCGTTGGTCATGTCGCCGCACCGCGGCTTGATCTTCGCCGACGGATGATCCTTGCCGAACCGCCTCGCTGCGTAGTGCTGCACCGCCTCAGAAACGCTCGTCGCCGCCGTCAGCGACACGAAACGATCCGTCCGACCGATCCCCATGAACTGCGCCACGGGACCGATCGCGTGCGTCGGATACAGGTTCCCGATCATCGTAATGAACATCATCGCCACCGCCGTCGGTGATCCGTCCGCATTGAACCCGAGATGCCGCATGTCGTGGATGTACCCGCACTCCGCATAGGTCAGCCTGCCGAACACACCCTGCGCGAGCATGTTCTGGAGCATCATCATGTCGCGGAAGTAGCACACGTTCTCCGCCAGCATGTACGTCTTGCCGCTCTCCTCAACCGCTCGTACCAGATCCCAGCATTGCTCCAGCGTAATCGCGGGTGCGACCTCGCTCAGAACGTGCTTCCCCGCCCGCATGGCCGCCCCCGAGATCGGCCCCTGAATGGGCATCGGAACCGCCACCACGATCGCATCGAGGTCGTCCCGCTCAAACATCCGGACGTAGTCCTTGGGACCCTTCGTGTACGTCTCTGGACGCTTGCCCCCCGCCTTCTCCACGAGGCCCGACGCCCGATCCGCCGCCTTGGCATCCATGTCGCACACCGCCGGCACCACAATGCCCTTGTGCCGGAACATGCACTCCACCAACTGCGTCCCCCGCTTCCCCACCCCGACATAGCCCAACCGGATGTTCCGCTCTCCGATCCCGACCGACATCACCGTCTCCGGCAGAATCATCCCAGCGGCCGCGCCCGCCGCCGCTCCCAGGAACTCGCGTCGCTTCATGCCGCGCTCCATGGTCTTGTTCTCCTAAGCCTTGCAGTCGGTGGAATACGCGCACGATCCCCCATCGAGCGCCGAGTGTCAACGCGCCAAACCTCTTCCGACAAGGGTCTTTGGTTCAGTGGGAGCCGTGTATGAATCACCAAGGACTTCAGCGCTGGGCAGCCGAGCCCCCCGCAGGCTGACCGACCGTATCCGTCGGACCCGTGAACCCAGGGCCTCCCGCCGCAACATAGCCATGACTGGCGCCGGACGCGTCCGGACTTACCCAGAACGCGTAGAGCTTTCCGCGCCTCAGATGAAACCGAAACCGCACGGGCCGTCCGCTCAGGCCAGACAATTCCTCCGCCCCCTCCCAGCTAACCCGCGCCAGCGTCTTGTCACACGATACCGGCCGACAGGCTTCGCGCGTGAACGGCTTGACGCTCTGCCCCGACTCGTCCAGCACCTCGACCCGAAGCTCCCCCTGTGGCGCATCCACGTTCACGAACAAGTGCTTGCCTCGAAACACGAGCGGCCGCGTCGTGAGCATCCCCCCTGCCTCACCGGCATCCATCGACGCGAACCCGTCACGCCGCAGGAACGCCAGCCCCGTGCTGCAGTAGGCCCGCTTGAGCGCGTCGCCCTTGCACAGGTTCAGGTCCCGCGTGTTCCGCCCGCTCATGTAGAAGTACAGTCGATCCCCAACAACCAGGCACCCGCCCCCCGCCGACTGAACGTTGCAGTAGTTCCAGGCGTTCCGATCCTCCGACACGCCCAAGAACGCCTCTCGATCCGGACGGTGCCAATGAAACCCGTCGCGACTGAATCCAACGCACACCTCGTTTATCTTGTCCCGCCGCGGATAGTCCTTGCTTCGACCTCGCCAGATCGAGAACAGCCCTAGCATCACCGACTCGTACGCGCATGCATCCAGGTTGTAGAGCTCCGGTGGCGTGTTGTTGCAGTCCGCCCGACGCCGATCCAGATAGTCCGCCCAGACCCACATCGTCGGAACGACGTCCGGCACCGCGCCGCCGTGATCTTCGAATCCCTTCGTGCTGGGCCACGACTGTGCCGTCGCGATCAAGTCCTTCCCCTCCCGGTATCGGCGGAGCCGTGCCAGGCGGACGTAGAACTCATGCTCCTTCGGCTGCCCGAACGGTGCCGCCGCGCTCTCGATCGCCGGAAAGTAGCCGCCGCTCCTCAGGCTGAAAACCCACACGCCCCGGAACGGATTCCGAAAGAACGTCGATCGATCCTGTGCGTTGCCCGTACACGTGATCGGCTTTGTCCAGTGAATGCCGTCCGGCGAGAAGTGGATCCAGTGCTTGCCGCCTCTCATCTCGCGACGCATCAGCTTGTACCGCCGTTGCGGGTCCTTCTCTTCCAGATCGAGCCAGACCGTCGCCGAATCCCGCGTCCCCGTCTCCACGATGTTCGTCCCGGCAACGACGTCCAGCTCGGGCTTCGTCCACCGAATCCCGTCCTCCGACTGGGCGTAGCACGTGCACGAGTCGCCGTACCCGGCCACGTACCACATCTTGAAACGCCGATCGGCCGGGTCGTACCACACCCCGTCGCTGAACGGCATCGCAACCGGCGGGTCCTTCATGCCACCGTGCGTGTTCGCCGACTTGTGCTCCCACGGCTTGTCCGGCCACAGAACCGGATTCTTCTCGTAAGGTTCGGGTTTGTGAAACGTGCGCGTGAGCGTCGTTTGCTCGATCAGGAAATCGTCCACGAAGAGTTGGCGACCCACGTCGATGGGGATGACCGAAGGCAGAGACTGCAGATACGGAACCGCCATCGGTTCCGAGCTGAAGCGCCGGATCTCCGGCGGCCACCGCGACGGCAAGATGATCCCGTTGTAGAGCGTCTCGCCCCCCGCCGCCGTCTCCCCGATCGCCCCCACCACAATCACGCCCACCAAGCGCCCAACGCTCGACGTCGTACCAAGTCGGTCGCCGAGACGACGGTTGCAGCACCTATTCCCGGAATCTGGCATGATCAGACCTCCCTCGCGACTGCAGACCCACTCGTGGCGATGAGAACGGAAAACAGCGAGGCCCGATCATACCGACCGCCAAGCCCGCGATCAAAGCTATCGGTGAATCACGATCTCGTCCGCCTGCACCTACAGGTTCGATGAGGCGCCGCCTGCCCGAGCCGCGGCATTCATGCCGCGCGGTAGTCTCTCGGCGACGTAAGCCCGCCAACTCGACAAGAAAACCTGTCACCGATGGCCGTGCCGCCACGATGTGCAGAATGTACGCCAAAGCCCCTCCCCTTCAGCTTCACACTCGAATCCAGTATCCTGTCCGACCAACAAAGGAGACAACCATGTTCAAGCTCGCCATCTGCAACGAACTCTGGGGCAAGAAGCCCATCGAAGAAGTCTTCACCACCGCCGCCGGAATGGGCTTCGACGGCGTCGAGATCGCCGCGTTCACCTTGGCCGATTCCGTCGACGACATCCCCGCCGCCCGACGAAAGGAGATCGTCGCCGCCGCCGACGACGCGGGCATCGACATCGTCGGCCTCCACTGGCTCCTCGCCGCCCCTGCCGGCTTGCACGTCACCACACCCGACAAGGCCGTCTACACCCGCACCGTCGACTATCTCAAGAAGCTCGTCGACTTCTGCGGTGACCTCGGCGGCAACGTCATGATCTTCGGATCGCCCAAGCAGCGAAACGTCGAGCCTCCAAACACGCATGAAGCCGCCCGCGCTCGCCTCGTCGACGCCCTCCGCGCCGCCGCGCCCGTCTGCCAGGCGCGAGGCGTCACGATCTGCTTCGAGGCACTCGCCCCCGCCGAGACCAACATCATCACAACCGTCGACGAGGCCGCCGCCCTCGCCGACGAGGTGAACGTCCCCGGCATCGACATCATGATCGACGTCAAGGCCATGGCATCCATGCCCGACGGCGTCATCGGCACCATCAAGAAGCACGGCGCAAGGGCCAAGCACTTCCACGCAAACGACCCCACCAAGCACGGCCCCGGCATGGGCGACAACCCAGCCGACTTCAAGCCCATCCTCGCCGCCCTCGCCCAAAGCGCCTTCAAGGGCTGGGTCAGCACCGAGCCCTTCATCTACGAGCCCGACCCCGACACCGTCGCGCGCACGGCGATCAAGACGTTGAAGGCAGCCATGCCCGACTAGGGTTCGGGTATCCGGCTTCGCCTCGCCGGCAGGGGCCGGTTTGAGTGGGATCGCGAGTGGAGACTGGGGCGCGCGCCGAAATACCGTCTTGCCTCCCTGTGGGTTTCGGTGGACACTCTCCATTCTGCATCGTTATGATGTTTGATAGAGGAGAGGGCCTGTCTGCCCAATGACCGGAGAGTTCCCCCACGACGTCTTCGTCAGTTACAGCCACCATAACCGCAAATGGGTGCGGAACTGGCTGCTGCCGCGATTGCACGAGGCGGGCCTAACTGTCTGCATTGACGTCGAGTGCTTCGACGTCGGTGCGCCGAGCATGACGGAGATGGAGCGAGCCGTTGAGCAGAGCGCCAAGACACTACTCGTTCTCACGCCACAGTACTTGGAGAGTGAGTCCTGCGAGTTCGAGATCGCCCTCGCGCAGAGGTTGGACCCAGCGGCGCGGCGGCGACGCGTACTTCCGCTTCTGCTTCAGAAGTGCGACCTTCCGCCCCGGATCAGCGGGCTGGTGTACGCTGACTTCACGCAGGCGGAGCAATGGGAGCGCCAGCTCCAGAAGGTCATTGGCGCGATCACGGAGCAACACCACGCAACAGACGTACAGGGCGGTTTGATCCCCGAGCCGCCGCAGCCGTACTTCGCGCATCCGCATCCGCTGCAGATGAACTTCACCGGTCGCGTTCGCGAGCGGCGGATGCTGACGGAGTGGCTGACGACCGAGAGTCACGGTGTTCTTGCGCTGATCGCCCTCGGCGGGATGGGCAAGTCGGCGGTGACGTGGGTATGGGCGAGATGTGACGTGCTGGGGCGTGAGGTGGCGGGGCTGGCGGACGTCGGAGCCGCTCATGACTGCCGCGTGCCCGATGCCAATCGGCCTGAGGGCGTGATGTGGTGGTCGTTCTACCGCAGCGAGGCGAGTTTCAGGGATTTCGTTGACGCGTCGCTCACTTACGTCAGTGGCGGGCGCATCGCCCCAGCGGCGCGCGACACCACGCACGACAGGGTCGTTACCCTCGTTCAACTCCTCCAACAACGATCGGTCTTGTTGGTCTTGGACGGCTTCGAGCGTGAGCTCCGCGCGTACGCTGGTCTGAGCGCCGCCTACCAACAGGACGCGGTGGCCCAAGAGGCCGAAGGCGATACCCTCGCCTGCATCGATCCCCACGCTGCGGACTTCCTTCGTGCGGTAGCTTCGACGCCAATGCAAGGGCGAGTGCTTCTGACCAGCCGCCTCATGCCGCGCGAATTGGAGGATCTGGCCGGGTGCCGCCCCGAGAAGCTAACGGAGCTGGCGCCGGCCGACGCGGTGGCGTTCTTCCACGCCCAAGGGGTGACGAAGGGCACGCGGGTGAAGATCCAGGCCGTCTGCGAACGCTATGGCTACCACGCGCTCGCGCTACGTCTGCTGTCGTCCCTCATCGCCAAGGATCACCGCCAGCCGCGCGATATTGAGGCGGCCACCCGCCACGACGTCTCGGACGACCTCAAGGCGAGGAGACACCACGTCCTGGAGGTAGCTTACAATGCGCTGGCCAATCCGTCGCGCGAGCTGCTCAGCGCAATCGCGGCCTTTCGGAGCCCGATGGCGTACGAGGCGGTAGCCGTCTTCAACACGTTCGAGAGCGACGAGGCTTTCGAAGCTACGCTGGACGAACTGATCGATAGCGACCTGCTCCTCTTCGAGCCCGAACACGGAAGCTACGACCTCCACCCGATCGTTCGGCAGTACGCGTACAGCCGTCTGACCGACAAGGTCGGCACACACACGCGCCTTCGTGACTACTTTGCCGCCATTCTACCGTCCGTGGAAGCGAAGCTCAGGAGCGTCGAGGACCTCAGCCCCATCATCGAACTCTACCACCACACTGTCTGCTCCGGCAGATGCGACGACGCGGCCAGGCTATTCTACGGCCGCCTCCACTATCCACTCTACTATCTCTTCTGTGCGCTCCCGACTTACACCCAGCTGCTATCAGCCCTGTTTCCTGACGGGGAGGATCGCCCGCCGAGGCTAGAGGGTTTGGCCGACCAGGCTAGAACACAGAACAGCCTCGCATGTGCGTATGCGCTCTTCGGCGAACCTCGCCGTTCCGTAACTCTCTTCGAGGCATCGGTCAGAACCTACGAAGGAGCAGGCGGAAGAGTAGAAGTCAAGGAGGGGCATGCCACTACACTGTCGAACCTCGGGGTGCGCAGACTCGTCTTTGGTGAGATGGCGGCGGCGGAGAAGGACCTGCGACGCAGCATCGAGCTGTCTCACCAGATCGATGAGACAACGAACAAGGAGCTCAGAGAGGCAATCGGGCGCCGCCAGTTGGGGCGACTGCTGTGTAACTTGGGCGCTTTCGGCAAGGCCGAACAAGAATTGGGCAAGGCAATGGCCGTCTTCCGCAACCAAGACAATCCCCGAGAGCAATGTCTTGTTTGTTCTTACAACGCCTTCCGGGCGCTGCTCATGAGGGATCCTGAGGGAGCGCTGGATTCTGCCCGCGAAGCTCGCGAGCTCGCCAATGCCGTTCAGGGGAAGGACTACCGGCACGAGAGGCTTGTGATTCGCTGTGAACTGCTCTTGGGATCGGCGAAGGTAGGCGTGGCATGCATCCACCGCGATCAGCGGAATGAGCTGCTGACTGAAGCCGCGGCGCATCTGACCGAGGCATTGACTTGCTGCCGACGGGCCAATCTGGTCGAGCACGAGATGAACGCTCTGCTGGCCCGGGCACGGTGGCATCACGCCAAGGGGGACGCCGAGCAGGCACGCCGCGACGCAAACGAGGCGTCGTCCATTGCGGACCGGTGCGAGTATCGACTGGCGCAGGCGGACACTCACAACTTCATGGCCCTGCTCGCGATCGATCATGGCGATCGTGAGTTGGCCGCGGAGCATGCGAAGATTGCCTATGAGCGCGCGTGGTGCGACGGGCTGCCGTACTGCTACAAGCCTGCGCTAGATGAGGCGAAGCGTTTGCTTGATGAGTTGTGTGTGGCGCCGCCGGGTGTCCCGCAGTGATCGATTGGATCGACTGGGAAGGAGCTGACGCGAGCCAACGGCAAGGACATGAAGTCAGCATCACGGCAGGCCAAGCACGTGCAGGAAGCCCCGTCAGGGGCGTCAGTCGATAGCCCACGCCGTCAGCCGTGGGAAGGCGAGCCCATCCAGGAGTTGAGCCCCGCCAGGAGCGAAAGGCCGTCCTGGCAACCTGCAGGACCGGGCTCGACAAACGTTCTGTCCGATCGCACGGCTTACGTTCCTCCACTCCTACAGAGTGCCCTTCGTGCTCGGCACCCCCTTGCGCCGCGGATCCCCCGCGACCGCCATGCAGAGCGCCTTGCCCAGCGCCTTGAAGATCGCCTCGGCGATGTGGTGATTGTTCGTGCCGTAAGGCACCATGACGTGTAGATTCATCTTCGCGTTGTTCGTCAGCGCGCGAAGAAACTCCTCGACCAGCTCGACGTCGAACTCGCCGATCTTCTCGCCAGGATACACCACGCGGTAAACCAGTGCCGGCCGTCCCGACAAGTCGACGGCCACCTCCGCGAGTGTCTCCTCCATCGGTACCGCGAAGTGCCCGTATCGGAAGATCCCCGCCTTATCCCCCAGCGCCTGGTCGATCGCCTGACCCAGACAGATCGCAACGTCCTCGACCGTGTGGTGCGCATCGACGTGCAGATCGCCCTTGGCCTCGAGCTTCAAGTCGAACAGCCCATGACGCCCCAGGTGATCGAGCATGTGGTCGAAGAACCCCACCCCCGTGCTCACCTCGACGGCACCCTCTCCGTCAAGGTCGAGCCTCAGCGAGATCTCGGTCTCTTTCGTCTTCCGTTCGATACTAGCCTGGCGTCTCGACATCCCAACACTTCCGAGAAGGGGACTGGCTCCTTTTGTGCCACAAAGAGACGGAGCTCACCCCTCAGAACAACCTCGAACACGGAAACAACGCAACCATCCCCACAACCCGAACAAAAGGTGCCTGTCCCCTTCTTCTAGGTAGGATAGGGTCCCTTGCTTCCCGGCCTGCGGTTGACGCCTCCCCTAGACCAACTCCCGCAGCGCCGCCAACAACGCATCGTTCTCCTTCGGCGTGCCGACAGTGATCCGAAGCGACCCATCCAGCCGCGGCTGTTTGAAGTATCGGACCAGGATCTTGCGCGCCTTGAGCGATTCGTAAAGGCTCTCCGCCGTCGGATCCGCGATCGACGCAAGCAGGAAGTTCGACTGCGACGGCAGCACCGAGAATCCCAGACCCGTCAGCTCGCCCGTCAATCGCTCCCGTTCCGACCGCACCCGCTCCCAGTTCCCCCGCGCGTACTCCTGATCACGCATCGCCGCCGTCGCCGCCGCGATGCTGATCGCGTCGACGTTGTAGCTGTCCTTCACCTTCACAAGACCCTCGATCAGCTCCGGAGAGCCCACCCCGTAGCCGAACCGCATCCCGGCCAGCGAATACCCCTTGCTCAGCGTCCGCAACACCAGCACGTTCGGAAGCTCGCTCGCCAGCCGCATGCAGTTCTCGTCCGCGAAGTCAACGTACGCCTCGTCGACCACGAGCACCCCCCGAACCTTTCGGGCCAGCTCCGCCACCCGCTCGACCGGAACGAACGTCCCCGACGGCGAATTGGGGTTGCACAGGAACGTCACCCGTCCGTCGGCCGCCACGAGGTCATCGAATGGCAACTCGTACTCCGGCCCGAACGCCACCTCCGTCACGAGCGACGCCTCGATCGCCGCAAGCACCGCGTATAACGTGTACGTCGGCGACGGATAGACGAGCCGCGCCTCCGGCCCACTGAACGCACGAACGACCATGTTCAGGAGGTCGTCCATGCCGTTCCCGCAGATCACCATCTCCGGCCGCACGCCCAGAACGTCGGCCGCCGCCTGCCGAAACGCCTGCCCCATCGGATGCGGATACCGTCGAAGCTGCTCTCCCGTGATCGAATGCACCGCCTCCAGCACCCGCGGCGAAGGTGGATAAGGGTTCTCGTTCGTGTTCAGCTTGACGACGTCCCGCTCGCTCGGCTGCTCGCCCGGGACGTACCCGTCCAGCATCTCGATATGCGCCCTAAAATACGCCATCTCGTCCTTCCTTCCGCCAGGAAACTGCCCTGGGGGGACTGGCTCCTTTTGTGCTGCACAAGGTCAATCATCCCCGCCCAGAACAAGCCGGCTCCTACAGAGAAGGCAACCTTCCCCAACCCCCCCACAAAAGGTGCCTGTCCCCCTCCCGCGCGAACAACCGCTAGCGCGAGAGGACTTCCACCCTTCATGCCACACGAGGATGGACCTCGCGCCCCAAGAATAAGCCCGCCCCCACAACAAACGCAACTACACCCAACGCCCGTACAATCGAGCCTTGCCCCCGTCTTCCCCCGCCCGAGCAGACAGACAGCAACCCCGGGCGGGGCGAGAATCCGAATTAGGCTAATGGCGGAGAAAGGATGCGAGCTAGATCAGCTCGTACACGGGCAGACGGTCGGCGGCGGAGATGCGGCGGAGGATGCCTTGCTGCTCATAGCCCTTACGGGCCGGAATCGCCTCGGCCTCGAGCGATTCGCTCTCGCCGATGTAGTACAGCTCGCCACATTGTCGACACATACGCCCCTTGCTCAGCCGGCCCCTTCGGACCACGGCCGGGTGCAAGCAATGGGGGCAGATCACATATACAGCCACTTGAGTACCTCCGGTCAGTCAGAACCTGACGCAATATCGGCCCATCCGACCGACAGACTTTCGCCGAGTTTAAGCTATGAGACCCACAACTCCCGCGCAGGTTTCACCTGGGAGCCCGAAAAAGCCTCAGAGTACCCCTTCGCACAACCAGACGGATTCCGTCAGATGGGTAAGTATGGCCTAGGGAGATCACAACGGGCTTGTATATAGTCACTTATGATGTCTCAGGTGGGCAGATGCCAGCCCGCCGCCAGCCGCAACTTTTCAGACCCCAAACCCCGCAACCTTGTCGGAATATGTCAGCACCCCCACGCGACTGCCCCAGCCGACCGACCAAGGGGACTGGCTCCTTTTGTGCCGCACTAGATGACTCCTGCCCGCCAGGCCAAACTTGCCCCCACAAGGAACGCGACACCCCCAAACCCCGCACAAAAGGTGCCTGTCCCCCTCGCCCGCCCCTCTTGACGACCGCCCTCCCCGCGCATTACACACGCAGGGCAGTCCATCTGAACCATGAACCCGACAGCCACGGAGAGCGCAATGTCCACCCCAAGCGGCCCCCCCGCGAAACCCTTTCTGACGCTAGCGGCACTCGCGATCCTCGTGATGCCCACTGCCCGCCTCGCCGCGGAAGGAGCGGAGAACACCGTGACCGAAAACGCCAAGACGATCCTGGACAGAGAGATCCAGCGGACCAAACCCGACTACGTCGTCTACCGCCCCGGAAGCGTCGACGGCTCGACCTTCGACACCGGCAACGAGCACTTCCTCGTCTTCGACGGACCCGACGGCACCCTCATGGCCGTCTGGACACAGAGCAGCTTCGAGGGCAAAGGCGACCACCGAATCATGTTCACCCGCTCCGACGACGACGGAAAGACCTGGTCTAAGCCCACGCACATCGTCGGCCCCAAGCGCCCTGGCGACGGACACATGGCGAGCTGGGGCTTCCCGCTCATCTCCAAGTCCGGACGCATCTACGTCATCTGGAACCAGTACCAGGGAATCGACGACGTCATCCACCAGCACACCGGCACCATGGACGCCTGCTACAGCGACGACATGGGCAAGACCTGGTCAAAGCCCCAGACCGTCCCGATGAAGCGAAGCCCCTACGACCACCCTGACCCCAAAGTCCCCTCGAACTGGATCGTCTGGCAGAAGCCCATGCGAGATCTCGAAGGCAACTGGTTCGCCGGCTTCAGCCGCTGGGTCAGCAAGGCCGTCCGCACCCCGCCGCACAACAAGTCCTGGACCGCCTGGGAGACCGTCGTCGAGTTCATGCGATGGACCAACATCGACGACAACCCCGAGCCCAAGGACATCAAGATCGAATACTCCGCCTGGGGAAAGGACGCCCTCCGCGTACCCCACTACATCAACCCCCTCCTCAGCATCGCACAGGAGCCCAGCATCGTCCGACTCCCCGACAAGCGCCTCTTCTGCGTCATGCGAACGATGAGCGGCTACATCTGGTACGCCCTCTCCGACGACGACGGCCGAACCTGGTGCAGCCCCCGCCCCCTCCTCCGCCGAGATCACGGCCTGCCCATCCTCGAGCCCCTCTGCTGCTGCCCGATCTACGAATATGCCGAGGGAAAGTACGTCCTCCTTCACCACAACAACAACGGCCGCTTCCAAGGCTGCAAGCCCGAGGACACCAGCAAGAACCGACGCCCCGCCTTCATCGCGCTCGGCGAGTTCCGCCCCAACGCAGACCAGCCCATCTGGTTCAGCGACTCCAAGATCATCTTCGACAACGGCGGCAACGGCATCGGCCCCCTAAAACGAATCGACTGCGGCGTCTACCCCAGCGTCACCAACCGAAAAGGCAACGTCGTCCTCTGGCACCCAGACCGAAAGTTCTTCCTGCTCGGAAAGCGGATCACCGATCAGTGGCTGGCGGACCTTAAGGTCCCCCTGGAGTAATCGCCCCCCCAAAGGTACGATGCCCCGCATCCCCCTTGGCTGTGTGGGGCTTGCGGGCCCTAGCCCGCGCCGTCCATGGTAATTGGGGCCGTATGATCAGCCGCGACTGCGGCGGATCGTTTGTCCTGCGGTGTCCCGCGCACAACGGAGAACACGTCCATGGCGATGCTGGTCAATTGCGGCAAATGCGGCACGCAGTTGTCGATGGAGCAAGAGTACGTCGGCGTACCCTTTCAGTGTCCATCATGCAACGCGATCTTCACGGTGCCGCGCCCGGGCTCCACGGGGCCCATCGCCGACGGGACCCCAATGGCCTCGGCACCGTCCGTGCCCGGCGGCGGCCGGGCAATCGCGTCCTTCTTCCTGGGGGTGTCGGTGCTGCTCGCCCGGTGCATTCCCATCGTCGGATTCCCGATGGCCATCGTCGGCCTGGTGCTCGGCATCAAAGGCCTCAAGGGGCCTCGCTCCGGGCTAGCGACGGCAGGAATCGTGCTCAACGGCATCGGGCTTTTGGCGGTCATAGGCAACATCGTCATCGCTGTGTATCTCGGCGCCACCGGCCAGCACCTGCTCCTTGACAGGTGAGCCTGCTCGATGGCCGCTCGATACCGCCGGAGTACCCCATGCCAAGGAGGCATCGCATGAGCCGTCCAACGAGATCCTCGGTCATCCTTGTTCCCCTCTTGCTCGCCGTGATCGCTGCACAGGCCTTGGCTGAAGGCAACCCCAACTCCGTCCCCATCATCTACACCACCGACCTCTACCACCCCCACGACGACCCCGACGACCACTTCGATCTCGCCACCCTCTTCGCCATCCCCGAATTCGACCTCCGCGCCGTCGTCATCGACACCGGCCAACGCGGCAAGGATCGCCCCGGCATCCTCCCCGTCAGGCAGATGATCCACGTCACCGGACGCGACGTCCCCGTCGCCGCCGGCCTCATCGACAACATCAAGCATCAATGCGATCCCGCCCTCAACCGACCCGACCCCGAGCAGGCCGGCGTCAAGCTCATCCTCGACGTCCTCCGAAAGGCCGACAAGCCCGTCACCGTCTTCACCACCGGCAGCCTCCGCGACGTCGCCGCCGCATACAATCGCGATCGCGCCCTGCTCAAGCAGAAGGTCGCGCGCATCTACATCAACGTCGGACACTCCGCCGGAGGACCCGAGCACAACGTCGGACTCGACCGCCACGCATACGTCCGCATCCTCGGCAGCGACCTGCCCGTCTATTGGGTCCCCTGCTTCGGCGGCGACGGATTCTACTCTCACTGGCACTTCCGGCAGGGCGACGTCCTCGATGCCGCTCCCCTACCCGTCCAAAACTTCTTCGTCTACTGCCTCACCCGAGCAAACGCCGACCAGCGCGACCCGATCAAGTCGCTCACTGATCCGATCGACCCCGCCGTCAAGCAGAAGATCTGGGACGGCAAGCGCAACATGTGGTGCACCGGCGCCTTCCTCCACGCCGCCGGCCGATGCGACCCCACCTTCACCTTCGAGAAGGTCACCGTCCACCTCGGCAACGACGGGAAGACACGCATCACCCGGCCCGGCGACGGCCTGGAGGTCATGACCTTCCACCACGCCGACCCCGACGCCTATGCCAAAGCGATGACCGACACCCTCCGATCGTTGCTGAGCAAGGCAGGTAGTGCCAAATGAAACGATGTCTTCGGGCTGGCTAGCTCACCAACCGCTCGCCGACGCGGAAGGATCCACAATGACAACCATACGGCAAGCTGCTCTTCGCACCGCCCTGATCTCCCTCAACGCCGTACTCCTCGTCGCCGTTGCGGGGACTCAGCCGGCGCATGCGGAGCAAAACCCGACATCGCCCAAGAAGATCAAAGCCTTCTGCATCGACTTCAATTGGGGCGCCGGCGGGCCGAATGGCTTCGCCCGGCCTGGCCTGTGGGCCAGCGCCTCGCCGGCCATGCACGTCCAATGGTACAAGGCCCTCGGCGCAAACGTCATCCAGACGTTCTGCGTCTCCTGCAACGGCTACGCCTGGTACAAGGGCGGCGTCGTCCCCGAGCAGCCCGGCCTGAAGACCAACTTCCTGTCGGACGTCGTCCGACTCGGCCACAAGGAGGGGATGAGCGTCATGGGCTACTTCTGCATCGGCGCCAACACCCGTTGGGGACAGGACCACCCCGACCTCAGCTACGGAATCCCCAGCTCACCGCACATCCCCTACACCGATCCCTATCTCGAGTATCTGACCTCGGCAATCAGCGATGTCCTCACGAAGACCGGCGTCGACGGATTCATGATCGACTGGGTCTGGCAGCCGGTCCGGAAGGCAACCAACGACAAATGGCTGAACTGCGAGAAGGAGCTATATCGACAACTGATGGGACAACCGTTCCCCGGCGAAGGCAACCTCACCGATGAGCTCGAAGTCCGCTATGGGCGCAAGGCCATTGACCGCTGCTGGACCGCCATCCACCAGGCCGCCAAGCAGACAAGGCCCGATTGCATCATCTGGCTGTCCTGTCACAGCCTGAACCATCCCCATGTCCGTGACTCCCGGATGTTTCGCCAGATCGATTGGCTGATGAACGAGCATCCCGACCCGAGCTCACTGGCCAGCGCACGAAAAGCCATCGGTCCGAAGACGCGGATCATCCAGTGCCTGTGCGGCTGGGGCGATCAACATGATGCCGCCAAGGTCGTCAGCGATCCCGCCTACAAGGATGTCGGCTTCTACGGATTCGCCAAGCCCGATGACTCGTCGATCCCCCCTATTGCCGAGTCCAAGAACGCCAAGCTCACCGGAAACGCCAGGAACATCGAGATCCTGCGAAAGGCGTTTCATGCCGAATAGTGCGTTGTCGGATAGATGACCGGACAATCGGCGCCACCGCTCGTCACGAGAACTCGGTGGCCTCGACCTGCCCGCAATAGAACTTGTAGAACCGGTGCTGTGCCAGCCCCAGGCTCTCGTAGAACCGAGCCGCCGGCGACGCCTCGTTGGCGATCAGCGAAACAGACGTCTCCGGCCCGAACTGACGAACCGCCGAGCGGATCAGCGACGAACCCACCCCCGACC
>JAFGLZ010000091.1 GCA_016927755.1 Phycisphaerae bacterium | reverse complement strand
TCGTGCGTCTTGTTCCATCCGCCCATGTTGTTGAAGTGCTCCCAGAGCGACAGGTTCTCCAGACTGAGCAGCGAGGGGAGCGTATTGAAGTAGGATCGTATGAACGGCTTGACGTCGTTGCGCATGGCGTAGAGTTCGACGTTCCGTCGATAGTACGGCTGGCACTTGTTGAAGCCGCCGAGGTTGAAGAAGTCGGCCTTCGTCAGTTCCTCGGGATAGTCGCCCAGTCCGCCACGGAGGAACTCGACGTCCTCCATGTGATCGAGCATTCGCCCGACCTCGACGGAGCGCGGATCGAGGACGCCATTGGCCGCCAGTTGATGCGCCATGGCGTTCTTGCACCACGCTCGGCTGCCGTCTTCACCGGGGAAGACCTCGCCCACGCCTCCAAAGCACGTCATCAGCGGGGGATAGGCGGGTATCCACGCTCCGCTGTCGAGCCGAACCGCGGGCGTCCTTGCCTGAGTCCAGCGATAGGCCCGGACGATGTCCTGGCGATATTGCTCGGCCTCCGCCGCACGCGCGCTCGCCTCGGGATGCGCGATCTCGCCCAGGACTCGGGCGGCCTCCCGCAGGCCGGCGCAATACTGGGCAGCCTGGAACGTGGTGAAGGTGAACCGTCCCCAATCCGCGAAGACGCCTGCCGGCGCGAGGCCGTACTCGGGCACCTTCTCGCCGAGAGCGTCAAGGCGTTTCGTCTTGTCGTGTTGCTCGCCGATCCAACGGCATGCCCGGGCGACCTTGTCGGACACGCCCTTCAGCCAGTCGAGATCTCCCGAGCGGTCGACGTATTCGGCCAGCGTCCAGAGGTGCCAGCCGGTCCCCATCATCGTGTAACCGGTGGTGAGGTAGCCCGTGGGGTGATACCGATGGATGAATAACTCCAGGCTCCGCCTCGCGAAGTCGTCGTGGCCCATCATGTCCATCCCCCGGATGACGGCCTGGCCCTCGCTCTCGAGCGGCCCGTAGCGATCGGCGGACGTCCAGGCGGCGACGCGCTGCCCGCCGGCCTCGTTTCGGGCCGCAAGCAGGCAGTGGACCTGCGAGGCGCGGATGACGTCGGTGAGCAGCTTGTCCGGCAGCTCGATCTGGACGGCGGGCGCGAGCTGTTGCCGCCAGTATGCCTCGACCGCGGCATCCCACTTGGGATCCGCGCCGATCAGCGTTCGGATTTCCTCCTCCGACGAGACCCACGCCGGCAGGTAGGCCGTAAGGCGTGCCTGGGCCTTGGCCGGGAGCTTGCCGGTCAGCAGGATCTCGCCGTCAGTGACCTGCATCCGCAGCGGCGGCGACGGAGTGTCGAACAGGGCGACGAGGCGATCGTCGACCTTGGCGATCGCCCCCTTGGGCGTCTGCAGTAGGGATACGGCCTTGGCCTTGTTCCTTGCCACGAATGACAGCGTCAGCCGGGCCTCCGTTTCGCTCTCCTTGGCGTTCGTCAACGTCCATTCCACGACGCAGACCGCTCTCTGACGCAACCAGCGGGGCGCGCCCGACGGCGGCTCGGCGTCCACGGGCGCCACGTACGTCCGCTGACGCAACGAGATCCCGTCACGGTTCAGCGTCGAGACGGGGATCGGCAGCCATCTGCCCTCCAAGTGCCGATCGATCTGGTCGAGCTTCCCGTCGCCCAGGCTCGGCCGGAGCTGGTACGGGAAGTGCAAGAGATAGTAGTCGCTCTTGGTGAGCGGTTCGTCGGGGTTGCCATAGAGGTAGAACGTCAAGACGCCGTCGCGATCGACTACGTACTTCCGGTCGTCGCAGGCGAGCGAGAGCATCATCGGTCCTCGGTCCTGCACGGGGTTGTGGACCTTGGCCACGGCCCGCGGAAAAGACTGATCCGGCATCTCGCGGACCCGCTCCAAGACCGTCTTGTGGCCGGCGCAATTGCGAAGGTACTCATCGAGCGTCACCCCGCCGGGCTCCCGCGCTACGAACACGCCCGCGTGGGGCAACCAGACGGCCCCGCTATCAAAAACATCTTCCACGGCGACGCCAAAGGGCATGTCGGACATCTTGAGCCGCAGCACCGTTCGGTCCGTCTTGCACCGCCTCGTCTTGGCGTAACGAATCGTCAACCGCAGAGGCTTGGCCGGGTCCCATTCGACGTGATGCGGGTCCGGTCGGTCGGCGGGTTGCAGGAGAACGCCGTTGTACAGCTCGATCGGGGCCGGGCCTTGTTTGCCCTCGGCGCGCGACTCAATGCGAATCGTGGCAGTGGCCCAGCGCGACGTGGTGTTTGCCGACAGGCCGGCCAGGACGATCGGGTCCTTGGCGCTGCGGAAGAGCCATCGGACCTTCTGCGTGGCCTTGCGGCTGTGAAGCGGGCGGAGCGGCCAGGTCCACGCGCGGTCGCGTTGTTCCGGGACGACCTTGATCGGGACCCACTTTCCTTGCCAGGCGGATTGGCCTTGCCAGATCTGCAGCTCGACGGTCTTTTCGGCGGGCGTTCTCGTACCGTCAGCGAATTGCAGGCCGACGGCGCTCAGGAACCGTTCCTCTGTCCATTCCAGGCCGATGCAGCCGACGCCGTCGGACGAGACCGGCACGACGTAGGTACCGTCCGCCGTGCCTTTGAGCTGGCTGGACATGAAGACATCCTCGGCCGGCATCGGTTCGACGCGACTGGCTTTGGTGCCCTCCATCCGCTTGGGGTCCGAGGTGACGACGCGCCCGAACGGGGCGATGTCGACGCTCTGCCTGATCCGTTTGCCGGACGCATTGGGATTGACGATCAGGCGGGCATCACCCCAGTCGGCCGCATCGCAGGTGATGCCGTCTCCGGCGTCCGAAACGGCGAGTCGGAGCTCGTCGGCGTCGTCGACCGAGACGCGGACCTTCTTGGGCGAATCGCCCTCCTTCATGACGCCGCTGTCGAATCGCTTCTCGTCGTCGACGAAGACCTGGCAGACGACGCTGCCCTTCCCGCCGTTCTGCCAATGGACACCGACCTCGGCCTCGAACGTCTTGAACCGTCCGGCCAGGTCGATCAGGACCTCGCCCTTGGCGTGCATGCCGAGCCCGCGGTCATATCGCGTGTCCTTGATGCGGAGGGGTGACGGCTTGCGCTCCGCCGGATGAATTCCGGTGTTCAGCCCGAGCGAACCCCAGCCCTGGTTGGCGTGGACGATCAGTTCGTCGGCGTGATCGGCGATGTAGACGGTCGCAGAGGAGGACGCCGGTGCCGACGAGGCGGCCAGAAGGACAAGCGTGAGGATCACTGGTTACTCCTTACGGTGTGGACGATCCGAGACGAACTGCGAGGATAACACGAACGCGCGAGGATCGGAATCCGTGTCGGAGAGCAAACGGTGAATGCCACGACCGCCGCCAGGGCACACGTCGTCATCACCGCTACACTACGCCATTACTGGGGGCGTCAGGCCTTGATCTCCGGAACCATCCACGGTTCGCGGTAGAAGCCCTTGACCAGCGCGTTGGCCTGGGCGTTGTCCTTGAAGCACTCGTTTTTCGGGTCGAGATCCAGCCACGGCCCGAGCGTGGCGGTGTCGGGGTCGATTTCGTGGGCCTTCAGGTGCACCAGCAGCCGGTCGAACATCTCGGCGAAGAGGGGCGCCTTTGCGGTAGCGGTCTTCATCTCGCCGACCGAGGCGGTCTTGCCCAGCCGGTACGAGACGTTTCCGGCGTGACAGATAGCCGTGGAGATGTGGCCTTCGAGGACGTCGGCGTGGAGGTCTTCTCGCTTGCCGCTTCGGAGTGCCTTGACGAAGTTCTCGTAGTGGGTTTCCCGCCCGGTGAACTTCTTGATCTCCTTGCCGTCTTTGTCGAAGACCAGCCCGCTGCGCATCATGACGTACCCGCCCTCGCAGTTGACGCACACGTCCGTTCGGACGCCGCGGAAGGTGGGGGCATCCTTCGATCCCTTGGCCTTGGTCAGGTTGTGGACCTCGTACAGGATCGGCACTTCCGGGTAGTCGTAGTAGATGATCTGGGTGTTGGGCACGTCGCCCGCGTCGTTGAAGACAAACCGACCGCCGATGCTGATCACTCGTCGCGGCAGTTCGGTGATGCCCAGGAGCCAACGCGCCACGTCGATCTCGTGCACGCCTTGGTTGCATGATTCGCCGTCGCCCATGTTCCAAGTGAAGCTGCAATCGTACTGGATTCGGTCGCGGTAAATGGGCTCCTTGCGGGCCGGTCCGCACCAGAGCTCATAGTCCAGCGTTTCGGGGATGGGGAGCGGCTCGGTTCGCTTGCCGACGGACGTCCGCGGCTTGTTCGCGAAGCACGTGATGTACCGGATCTTGCCGAGCTGGCCGTTCTTGATGAACTTCATCGTCTGGTAGACGGTGTCTTGCGAGCGGCTCTGGGTCCCCACTTGGACGAGTCGATCATACTTGCGGGCGGCGTTGACCATCTGACGCCCTTCCCAGATGAAGTGGCCCAGGGGCTTCTCGCAGTAGACGTGCTTGCCGGCCTGGCAGGCCCAGATCGTCTGCAGGCTGTGCCAGTATTGCATCGTGCCGATGCAAATGACGTCGATGTCCTTCTTCTCGAGCATCTTGCGCATGTCGACGAAGGGCTCGGCCTTGTACTGGTAATTCTTCTCTACCTGCGCGGCGGTCTTGTCGAGCCGGACGCGGTCGGGGTCGCAGATCGCAGCGATCCGGACGCCCTTCAGTTTGGCCATGCGGGGGATGTGGGACCCGGCCCCGCGATTCCCGAGGCCCACGACGCCCACTCGGATCTCGTCGTTGGCGCCCAGCACGTGGGTGCTTGTGGCAAAGGGAAAGGCGACGGCCGCGCCGACGGCGGCCGATCGCTTCACGAACGTTCGACGGGTGATCGACATGAAAGGCCTCCTTGTTTGGCGAAGCGAACTCTCAGATGATACGACACGTTGCGATCGCGTGCCACTACCCGATTGACGAAGCATCGCCCGGTCGCTCATATCGGGCGAGGATCGGGAGGCTTTCCGGATCGGCGGCAGTCTGGCGGTTCGAAGGACACGTTGCCGCGAGGGAGGAGATATCAGTCCATGGATTACGCCCGAACGTTGTATGGCTGGTGCCAGGTGCTCATTTTCGCCTTGGCCGGTGGCGGAGCGGCGGGTCAGGAGCCGACGACCTCGCCGGAAGGCGCACTGACCTGGCGGAACGCCTCGCTCAGCGTTCGATGGCAGCCAGGCGAACGCGCCCTAGTGCTGACGAACCGCGAGACCGGCGACATCATCCGGATCCCCGTCGGGATCGAATCGATCGAGTTCGACGTCGGTCGAGCGGCCGGGCTCAGTAGCCCGCCCATGAGGCCCGCGGTAACGAATGCCGGTGGCGTTCAGACGTGGCGGTTCGTCTGGCCGGATGTGGGAGTGCCCGGCACGACGACCAAGCTTCATTGTGACGTGGCGATCGAACTCGATGCGTCGCGTCCATGGATCAGGAAGAGCGGCTCGATCAAGCTGACCGGCAATGACAAGCCGCTCCTGCTGAAGGAGGTCGTGATTGACACGTTGCGGCTCGAGGGCCAGGAAGCTCGCCAACCGTTTGCCGGCTGGCAGAGCTATCCCGTGTTGGGCAGGTCGTTCTTCTGCGGTGTGGCGTTTCCGGTGGCCAGCGCCATGGTCAAGGACGACGTCGCCCGTCTGTCCTACAAGCCCGGCGTTCGCCTTGCCTCGAGTGCGGTCAGGGAGATCTGGCCTACGGTCTATGGCGTCTCGGCGTCCGGCCAGAGCCGGGCGGCGTTTGAATCGTACATCGACTCGTTGCGACCCGCCTCACCCGGCCTGCACATCCAATACAACACCTGGTGGACGGCTATGCCCCCTCTGACCGAGCGCGGCCTGCTCGAACTCGTCGAGACGCTCCGGAACCAGTTCCACGAGCCCTACGGCGGACGGCTCGACGCCTTCTGTCTCGATTGCGGGTGGACTGAGCCGAAGAGCGTCTGGAAGATCAACGCTCGGGACTTTCCGAACGGCTTTACGGCCTTGACGGAGGCGCTGAAGGGAATCGATTGCCGGCTGAGCCTCTGGGTCTCGCCGAGCAGTTGCTATCCGCAGGCGCAAGACAACCACTGGGCCGGGGCCACCGGGTACGAGACCTGCGATTACGTCAGAGGCTACCGTCGCGCGTGCCTTGCGGGCGAGAGATACCAGCAGGCCTTCAAGGAGGCCCTTGTCGATCTGACGCGCCGGTATGGGATCGATCACTTCAAGCTCGACGGCTATGCTCCGACGTGCGAGGTCAAGGACCACGGCCACGAACCGGGCGAGCTTTCGGCCGAGAAGACCGCGCTCGGATTCATTGACGTGCTGCGAGCCGTTCGCCAGGCGAACCCCCACGTGTGGCTGGAGGCGACGTGCTTCGGCTACCGTCCGAGTCCGTGGTGGCTGGCCTACGTCAACACGGTGATCGGCACGTACGGCGACGACGCACCGATGGGGCGCGTCCCTTGCCCGGTCTATCGCGAGAGCTACACGACGAGCCGCGACGCGTTCAACCTGCAGGGAACCAAGGACGTGCTGGTTCCGATCCGCGCGCAGGAGGTGCTGGGCATCGTTCATCAGACGCCCATGCCGTTGCAGAATGATGCCGTGGTGACGATCCTGCGAGGGCACGACTTCGTGCCGCTGTACGTTCACCCGAAGTACATGGATGCGAGGCGATGGCGGTTCCTCGCACGGCTCTGCTCATGGGCGAGGGCCAACGCATCCGTCCTCAAGAACACGACGCCGGTGTTGCTCGGTGAATGGGCGAAGCAGGACGATTCGCGACGCTGGGATCACCCCGTGCCGCGCGATCCTTATGGCTATGCGCACTTTGATCAGGGCAAGGGGCTCGTGCTGCTCCGCAATCCATGGGTCAAGCCGAGGCAGGCTCAGCTCACATTGGACGAATCGATTGGTGTGCCCAAGTCGCTCAGGAACGTCACGGCGACCTGCCTGTATCCCCGCTATGGAACGCTCCGGCGGGACGCTTCATACGGCGATCGTCTGGACGTCAAGTTGACGCCCTATGAGACGAAGCTGCTGGAGTTCGGATCGCCTGCTGATCCGCCGGACGTGACACAGACCGCATGTGATCTTTCGGTAGAGGGCAGACAGTCCCGGATCATCGAGGACGAGGGTCAAGTCCAAGTTTCGCTTAGAGCGTCCGGAACGACGGGGGACAAGCAGGTATGGTTCCTGTACGAATCGGACACGCTGCTTCCGGAGCCGTACGCTCGAGTGGAGGTGAACGGGTCGGTCGTGCCAGTGAGGATCAAGGACTCGGCAAGCGGCTGGCAGGCGACGGGCTTGAAGCCGCCGGAGCATTGGGTGTGGGTCGTCGCGGACCTTCCGGCGAGGGAATCGACTGTCAAGGCGGACCTGGAGGTCCTCAACGGCAGCCGTCTCTCGGCTTGGGTCGTCGCGTCCGAACGCGTCCAGGACGACGCGAACGCGGACAGGCCGATACCGCCGCCGGAACTGAGGTACCTGAACGCGATTGAGGCTTTGTCACCGCGACCGCTCAAGCTGGACGACAGGGCGAGGCTCACGAACTGGGCGCTGACAGAGCACGGGTCGAAGGCGACCGCGTCGTCGAAATGGGAAGGCGACTATGACGCGAGTCTGACCATCGACGGGAAGTCGGACACGCGATGGAACAGCGCGCCGGGTGACAGGGACGGTGCGTGGCTGGAGATCGACTTCGGCGCTCCGCGCGCGATCAAGGAGGCGCGGTTTCATGAGGCCGCGGGCGGGCGGATCACCCGGTACACGATTCAGTCGTGGCAGGGCAGCGAGTGGCGGGACATCGTGACGACGTCGAAGCCGGCGGCCAAGACCAGCGTCCGCCATCGTTTCGCTCCGCTAGAGACCACGAAGGTGCGACTGCTCGTCGTCTCGGCCACCGAGGTGCCCACGCTGTACGAGTTCGAGGCTTGCGGCAAGCGATGAGCGACGCTATTGCTTCCCGGCGAAGCAGAGCACCTTGCCGTTTGTCGAGAGATACAGGCGCCCGTCGGCGGCGATCATTCCGTCGAAGACCGGCGGGCAGTCGAGGCGAGCCTCGCTTAGCTTGCTGCCGTCTTCGGAGGATACTGCTCTGAGCACGGCGCCCTTTCGGCCCTGGAACGCGCCGAGGGGATCGTCTGGTTCGAGCACATCCGGCGGGCCGGCGACGAAGAGTGTCTTGCCGGCCAGCACCATCGCGCGAACGCGGACGGGCACCCACTCGGCCCACTTCGGGGGTTTGGCTCGCGTAAAGCCCGTGCCCTTGTCGCGGTCGACGGCGTTGTCATCGAGGGGGAAGCCGACTTTCGGGTTGACGTCGGGCAGCCATTTGACCGGTTTGGGCATGGCCTGGCTCTTGTCATAGAGCATGGGCTCGGTGTCGTTGTCGTCGGCGAAGAGCAGGTAGCCGTCGGTTTGGGGGAAGAACATCGGGCTATGGCGGTTTCGCCGCGTGAAGCACTTCACGCCGCAGGTCGTCTTGTCGTCAAAGACGAGGAGTTGGCCGGCCTTGGGCGATTGGTTGGCGATGTAGTAGCCGGGCCACCGCTCGGAATACGTCCAGAAGGATCGGTTCCAGCCGGAATCGTCCAGCATTCCGGTCGTTGCCATCAGGTGTCGCCCGACCTTTCGGTCGCCCATGGCGGTGATCCGTGGGGCCTCGCGCTCGACGAGCTTGGGATCGAACGCGGAGAGCCGCATGTAGAGCAGGTCTCCGTCGGTGACGAGGACGTCGGCTTGCGCGCCGTCCATATCGAACGGTCGTCCGGTGTCCTTCTTGGGGTCGGGGTAGGGGCCTTCGACGCGCGTCTCGTAGAGGACTTTCCCGGTCTCGGGTTCGAGGCCGTAGAGATGGATTCCGCCGTCGAGGTACGAGGATCGACCGGCCGCGACGTACGCGACGTCGTCCTTGACGAGGACGGTGCCGTGCACGGGCCAAGCCGACTCGAGTTGCCCGAAGGCGACGATGCGGCGTTCCAGCGGCGCGGCTCGGAATCGCCAGGCGAGCTGTCCGTCGGAGGCACGGAGGCAGTACACCCATCCGTCCGCGGCGCCGAAGAGGACCAAGCCCTTGTGGATGGTGGGCGGGGAGTCGATTCGTCCGCCGGCCGTTTGGCACCAGAGGGTCTTGCCGCTGGCGGCATCCAGGCAGCAGACTCGATGCTGGTCGATCGAGGCGACGTAGAGCTTGCCGTTGCAGGCGACGGGCGGGGTGAGCTTTCCGCCGAGGTCCGTCTGCCAGAGCTGATCGATTTTCGCGGGGACGGCGGAGGGCGTCGAGCCGCTTCGCTCCGGATCGTGTCGATAGGTTGGCCAGTCGGCGGCGGTCGTCTTTGGCTTGGCGGCGGTTTTACCGTAGGCGGGTCCGCGCTCGATGCGGTCGGACTTGGCGTCCGCGCCGTCGGCTCGGGCGGTTGCCTTGGCGGATAGGGCGTTGAAGCCGTCCAAGCGGACGCCGGGATAGCAGAAGCATTGCGCGGAGGGCACGTAGAGCAGGCCGTTGCAGGGGGTGAAGCCCAGCTTGCAGGGCGCGCGGAGCCAGTCATGCCGCATGTGGTCGTCGGCCCTCACGTCTAGGAACTCCGCGCCGCGTTTTGTCCAGAGCAGATAGCGCTGCGTGGCCTTGCTGCGATAGCAGCGGAAGTGGTGCAGGGGGCTCATCAGGTGCGAGACGTCCACCACGCGTTTGACCTGCCCGGTCATGAGGTCGCGGCCGGACTTGCGGACCTCCGTGCTGTCCTTCCTGTGCTTGCCCTCGGGGCCTCCGTACCAGACGAGTCCGTCGACGACGAAGAGGTCAGGCGGGTTCGAGGCCCCCGGTCCCTTGCCGCCGTCGGCGGACCAGAGCTGTTTGCCCGTATCGGCCGACAAGGCGACGAGCTTTCTCGGTCCGAGGAAGAGCACGGCCTTTTCGTGGACGACGAGCGTGTGGCCCGTGCCCCACATGCTTCCTCCGCCCGGGACGGGCGCGTTCCACAGTGCCTTGCCCGATTTCAGGTCGTGACAGACGACCTGCTTGAAGTCGTGGAAGCAGACCCGCCCGTCACCCACGGCCAGCGAGAGCGGCAGGACCCGCTCCGCTTGGGTCTTCCATAGGACCTGGCCCGTGTCGGCATTGATGGCCACGATCGGCTCGTGAACCGGATTGCCTCTCCGCCGATCGGCGGCGTCCGGGTCCTGTCGGATGCAGATCACGAGGACGCCGTCGGCGCAGAGGATCTCGTCAGCGTCTTCTGTTTCGTCGTAGACGCGAATCGTCTTTCCGGTGGCGGCGTCGAGGGCGGATAGCGGGGCGTGATATCCGAGCGTTACGTAGACGCGATCGCCGTCGGCGACCAGTCGGCGGGGCAGGACGAGCGGCGAGCGGGTTCGCTGACCGCGAAGGCCGGTCCAGTCCTTGCCGACGAGATCGGCGCGTTTCCACTGCGTCCATCCCCAATCGGGCAGGGGGCGTCTCCACAGGAGGACGCCACTGAAGGCGTCGCGCGCGATCAGGGCCCATCGTTGCGGGAGGCGTTGGTCGGTGATGCCGGTGAGGCCTTCGTCGAGGATGTAGAAGAGGCGTCCTCGGGACGAGACGAGCGCGCAGACGGTCGTATCGATTTCGTGGCTTCGGCCGTGTTTTGGGCCGGTGACCCATCGGAGGTGTCGGGGCGGCGCGACGCGCGCATCGCTAGCGACCGCGTTGCCGGTAGCGTCGTGGAGGTAGTGCGACCATTCGTCGATGTCGTCGGGCCAGGGCTTGACGGTCTTGGTCCACTTGCCGCTTTCCTTGACGTAGGCCACGCCGAGCGGGCGGAGGACCCGCATGATTTCGTTCATGGGGACGGAGCCCGGGTCTTCGGCGACGACGAGGGAGACCAGGTCGTCCGCGTATGGCAGATATGGCCTCGACCACTGCTCGACGGAGACCTTGTCGGCGAGCCCGCGGGATTGGATGGCGGCGCGTGCCTTCTCGATGTTGGCGGCGTCGCGGTCCAGGCCGTGGATGATGAACGGAGCGACGTCACCCAGTGCGGCGGTGAGCGTGCCGTCGGCGCATCCGATGTGGACCACCAGGCCGCCCTGGATTCCGGTGGCCTCGAGTATGCGCTTCGCCTCGTCGGCGGGTGCGGCGACGGCGACGCCGGCGAGCGTCAGGATGAGGGTTCCGATCATGGGACCGACAAGGGCGCCTGCGAAAGGACGAGCTGGCTTCATCACTTGTCTCCACATCATGCTGGCAGAACGTTCGGAGGGGCGTCTTGATGCCTCGATGCTAAGGCATTTGTGGCGCCACATTCCAGGGCTTTTTGGATCAGCGCGGTCGGCGCGAAGGCAACGCACATCGGCGTCCGAGCGAGGCGGCGCCGAGGGGGCATCAAGCCGCTTGGGAGTATCGACTTGCGGCATCCGGACGGCGCGACGTTCGGGCGCTACGTCTGGGCCGCGCACGCTTCGACGGCCGCGGCGATCGTGCGGAGCTCGTCTGCCGTCAGCTCGACGTCGCCGGCCCGGGCGTTTTCGCGGGCCTGCGCGGGCGTGCGGGCCCCGCAGAGGGCGTGGGTCAGGCCGGGCTGGGCGAGGGTCCATGCGATCGTGAGCTGCGAGAGCGTGACGTCGTGGGCTTTGGCGATCGGCTTGAAGGCTTCGAGCATCTTGGCGATTCGGCGGCGGCTTTCGACGCTGAATCGCGGGTTTCGGAGGCGCTGGTCGCCGTCGGCGAACTTGCGATCGGGTCCGACCTTTCCGGTGAGCAGGCCCTGGGCCAGGGGGGAGTAGGCCAGCACGGCGATGCCGTTCTTGTCGCAGTAGGGCAACTGGTCGGCCTCGATGGCGCGGTCCAGCATCGAGTACTTCTCCTGATCGGAGTCGACGGGGCCGATCTTTCGATACTCGTCCATTTGTGCGGAGCTGGCGTTGCTGACGCCGATCGCGCGGATCTTGCCTTCGCGTTTGAGGTCCATGAGGGCGCCCATCGTTTCGGCGATGGGCGTGGTCGAGTCTTGCCAGTGGGTCTGATAGAGGTCGACGTGGTCGGTCTGGAGGCGCTTGAGGCTGGCCTCGAGCTCGGTTCGGATGGACTCGGGGGTCAGGAGGACGAAGACGCCGACGTGCCCGTCGGGGTTGGGGCCCATCGCGTCGGAGTTGAACTTGAACTCGCCGCTCCGCGTGTTGCAGACGAGGCCGCACTTGGTGGCTAGGACGACCTTGTCTCGCCGGTCGCGGATGGCCTTACCGAGGATGGACTCGGACGTGCCGAACCCGTACATCGGGGCGGTGTCGATGAGGTCGATTCCAGCGTCGATGGCGGCGTGGATGGCCTGGATCGATTCGGCCTCGCTGGTGCCGCCCCACATCCATCCGCCGATGGCCCAGGCTCCGAATCCCACGGCCGATGCTTCGATACCGGATTGACCGAGCGGACGTTCTCGCATTGTCGTGACCTCCCAAGATTCCGGGGTGATGTCTCAACACATGATGTAAGTGAGGCAGTATACAGGCGCGGCGGCGATTGTGCCCGTCCTGACGATGGCCCATATGGAGAGGGCTTGCCGCTCTTTCTCTCTT
>JAFGLZ010000090.1 GCA_016927755.1 Phycisphaerae bacterium | reverse complement strand
GGCGAGTCGATGAGATCAATGCCGCGGGCCTCACGACCGGAACCGTCTGGCAGTTCACGACCGCCCCCGGAGCGCCTCAGCCCGCCAACACCCCGAGCCCGGGCAGCAACGCCACCGGAGTACCCGTCACGACCGTGCTGGCCTGGAACGCCGGGGCATATGCCACGAGCCACCGCGTCTACATCGGTATCGACGCCGGCAACGTAACGAGCGCGACCACCGACAGCGTCCTTTACAAGGGCGAGCAGCCCGGCACGTCCTACGATCCCCCGGGCGACCTGGACCCGGCCACCACCTACTTCTGGCGAATCGACGAGGTCAACGCCACCGCCGTCACCAAGGGCTCCGTCTGGAGCTTCACCACGCCATAGCGCATCCCCGTAGCACGGGCAGCTTGCCCGTAACTGGGGTGTCTCGCTTTCGAACGCGCATCTTGCCCGTGGACACGACCGTCGGATATCCGAACGGAACACACTGAGCCCCGTGGCGGGGATAGCCATGCCACACACGGGGCCTTCAGCAATGGTCGTCCCTGCGCGTCTTGCTTCCCTCTACGCGCCGCGACCCCGCTGTGGTATCATTCCGGTTTCTCGATTCGGGACTATTGTTGGAGTCACCACATGGACAAGCAACAGATCGGATTGGTGGGTCTGGCGGTCATGGGCGAGAACCTCGTGCTCAACATCGAGCGGAACGGGTTCGGCGTCGCGGTCTTCAACCGGACCACCGAGAAAGTCACCAAGTTCATGGAAGGTCGGGCCGCCGGACGGAATATCAAAGGCGCCTTGAGCATCAAGGAACTCGTGGATTCACTGGAGTCGCCGCGGCGAATCATGCTAATGGTCAAGGCGGGCCAACCCGTCGACGATTTCATCGAGCAGCTCCGACCCTTGCTCTCCGCGGGCGACATCCTCATCGATGGCGGTAACAGCTATTACAAGGATACGGTGCGTCGGAATCGCTCCCTGGCCGCCGACGGCCTCCTCTACATCGGCACCGGCGTCAGCGGCGGGGAGGAGGGTGCTCTGTGGGGCCCCGCCATCATGCCCGGCGGCCAGCAGGAAGCCTACGACGCCATCGCGCCGGTGCTGACCAAGATCGCCGCCCACGTCGAGGGCGAGCCGTGCTGCAGCTACATCGGTCAGGATGGCGCGGGCCACTACGTCAAGATGGTCCACAACGGCATCGAATACGGCGACATGCAGCTCATCTGCGAGGCCTACTTCATCATGGCCAACGCCCTGGCAATGTCCGCCGGCGAAATGCACGAGGTCTTCGCCGAGTGGAACAAGGGAGAGCTCAACAGCTACCTGATCGAGATCACCGCCAACATCCTGTCAAAGGTCGACGACGAAACCGGAAAGCCCATCGTCGACCTCATCCTTGACACCGCGGGCCAGAAGGGCACCGGCAAGTGGACCAGCCAGGAGGCACTCGACCTCGGCGTCCCCGCGCCGACCATCGCCGAGGCCGTCTTCGCCCGCTGCCTGTCGGCCATCAAGGAAGAGCGCGTCGCCGCGGCCAAGAAGCTCAGGGGCCCCCGGAAACGCTACCGCGGAGACAAGGATAAGTTCATCGAGGCCATCCGCCAGGCCCTATTCGCCAGCAAGATCTGCAGCTACGCCCAGGGCTTCGCCCTCATGGACGCCGCCGGCAAGGAAAACGCTTGGGATCTGGACTTCGGCGGAATCGCCAAGCTCTGGCGGGGAGGCTGCATCATCCGAGCCCGCTTCCTGCACCAGATCACCGACGCCTACGAACGCGACTCCCATCTGGACAATCTGCTCCTCGACCCGTACTTCAACGACGTCGTCAAGACCGCGCAGCCCCAGTGGAGAAAGGTCGTGAGCACCGCCGTCAACGCCGGCATTCCCGTCCCCGCCTTCAGCAGCGCCATCAGCTACTTCGACGGGTACCGGCAGGTCCGGCTGCCGGCCAACTTGCTGCAGGCCCAGCGCGACTACTTCGGCGCGCACACCTACCTCCGCGTGGACAAGCCGGGCCAGGGACCCTTCCACACCGAGTGGACGGCCGAGAGCTCATAGCAGCCGCGCCGTCGTCATCGGCTGCGCCCAGGTTCGACTCTGAAAGCCCGACGCCGGCGAGAGACCCGGCATCGGGCTGCCTGCTTGAAGGGCGGTCGGTACGGTGTTGACTGCGGCGAAAGTCTCCAAGAGGATACAAGTGTCTCCTAGAGGGATGACGAAAGGACGCACTGAGATGAACAGGTTCGAGGACAAGGTGCTCTTCGTGACCGGTGGGGCCAGGGGACTGGGGCTCGCCATCGCGCGCCGCTTCGCCGACGAGGGCGCGATGGTCGTCCGCGTCGACAACAATGAGGACAACCTCGCGGGGACCTGGACCGCCTTCCCCGACCCCGACCGGCTTTGCGACCTGGTCGTTGACGTGCGAGATCATGCGAGCGTCACCGACGCCGTCAGCCAGGCGGTCGATCGGTTCGGTCGCCTCGACGTCCTGGCCAACGTCGCCGGCGTCGCCTACATGGAATCCTTCCTCGAGACCACCGAGGACCAGCTCGACCACATCCTCTCGGTCAACTTCCGAGCCGTGTTCCTCGTCGCCCAGGCGGTCGCTCGCCAGATGGTCGCGCAGGGCGCGGGGGTGATCATCAACATGGGCAGCAAGAACGGGCTTCGGGCCGAGGTCGGCTACGCCCCCTACAACGCGAGCAAGGCCGCCGTCGTCCTCCTCACACAGACCATGGCCGTCGAGCTCGCCGCCCAAAACGTCCGCGTCAACTGCGTGTGTCCCGGCTACATCGTCACACCCATGGCCAAGGAGATCGACCCCCCGGAGTTCATGAAGTTCTACGCAAAGCGATGCGTCCCGATGAATCGCCTCGGAAGGCCCGAGGAAGTCGCCGGCGTCTTCGCGTTCCTGGCCAGCGACGATGCATCCTACATCACCGGCCAAACCATCGTCTGTGATGGCGGCCAGATCGCCCACGACGGCCGCAAGATGGATCTTCTAAAGGGCCCCTGACACTCCCCCTTCCCAGCGAGCACCCCCCCCGAACCGCACCCCTCGCGCCGCGCGAACCAACAACCAAGATCTAAGTCCGAGCCCTGAAGTCCAAAGTCTGAGGTCTGAAGTCTGAAGTCTAGGGATGTCGCGTCCGGCGCTCTCGCTTGTTCTGGGCCTCCGTCGCCTCCGCCAGAATCTGCTTCTCCCGTCGCGAAAGCGATTGGATCCCCTGATCGTGAACCTTGGCAAGTATCCGGTCCACCTCCGCCTCGAGGTCATTCTCGCGCTGCAGCTTCTTCTCCCAGGTGCCCCGTTGACGCTGCTCTCGGATTCGTCCGAGCCATCCCCAACCCCAGAGACACCACACCGCCCCAAACGCCATGCCCCCTAGGTGTGCCGCGTCCCCGCCCGCACCGGTGGCCCCCCGCCCGAACGACGTCACCAGGTTCAGCACGTAAATCGCCGTCAGCAGCACCGCCGCCAGGCGAATCGGCACCGGAAAGAACAGCAAGATGATGATCATCTGCGGCATGAGCACCGCGCACGCCGCCAACAATCCCAGCACGCTCCCCGACGCGCCGATCATGGGGGCGTCACCCATGAAGTGAACGCCCACCAGGAACGTATACAGCAGCGCGCCGGCCACCCCGCAAGCCGTGTAGAAGCTGAAGAACGTCTTGGACCCCCATCGCTGCTCCATTGGCGGCCCAAGGAAGTACAGCCCGATCATGTTGAACAGCAGGTGAAACCCGCTGTTCGTGTCGTGCAGATACTGGTACGTCACCAGCCGCCAGATCTGCCCCGAGAACACCCCGCCATAACACGTCATGCTGAACGCGCTGAGGAACAGATTGCCTACCGACGGCACCACCGTCAGCAGGAAGACCACGACGTTGATGATCAACAGGTACTTGACGACCGGCGTCGGCCTCGGCAGCGCGAACCCCATCCCCTGGCCGGATCCGGGGAACCCGCCCGCGTCGTCGCCGTTCGAGTATGGCCTGTCACGCCAGCTCATGAAGTGCCTCTGATCACCGGCCTACATTGTTGAACTATAGAGACTAAATTATACTACATGCAAGCGGAGGGTTCCGCTCCGCCTCGCGGGCCCACCCAGGGAAACACGATGAAGCTCTCGGCCCACATCCTCCGTACCAGCTACCGACTAGTCTCCAGAGTGCTCTTCGGCAATGGCGACCATGCCGATTGGATGTACGAGAAGATGCAGCGCCCCCGCAGCATCTACCTGACCGCACTGAACTTACTGTATTACTGGAGCGGAAGGCCCCGGATCGCCGGACTCACCAGCGTCGTCGTCGAGCCCGTCTACGGATGCAACCTCCGATGCAAGACCTGCTGGGGCAGGATGCCCTACAAGCCGATCCGCCCGCCGAGGATGGCCTGGGACACCTTCGCCCGTGTCATCGACACCATGCCCTCCTCCGTCGAGAGCGTCACCTTCAGCCTCGCCGGCGAACCCACCTTGCACGACGACCTCGGACGCATGATCGAGTACGCCCACCAGGCCGGCGTCCGAGTCGTCCTGGCCACCAACGGCACCCTCCTCAAGGGCGAGCGCCTCGAGCGCGTCGCCAACTCCCCGCTCTCGGTCGTCAACGTCTCGGCCGAGACCGATCCCGAAATGGCCCGCGAGATCCGCGGCGTCGACTTGGACGAGCTCCGCGAGAACATCCGCCAGCTCGTCGCGCGAAAACGCCCGACGCTCGAGGTCAAGCTCGCCCTCGTCGCCCATGACCGCAACGCCGAACGAATCGCCGACGTCCAGCGGGATTGGGCCGACCTCATCGACTACGTCAAGGTCAGCCCGATATTCTCCTTCAACGGGCAAGACAACACCCGCGTCTGCATGGAGCTCTGGCGAGGAAACATCAACGTCCTGACCGACGGCAAGGTCATGCCCTGCTGCGTCAGCATCTTCGGAGGCGATCTCGGCGATCTCGTCATCGGCAACGTCAATGAAGAGCCCCTGACCGACATCGTAAACGGCGAGCGCTACCGCAAGCTCCTGACCGATAGCCTCGACGGACGTCCCCCCACCCTCTGCCGAAGCTGCTCGGAAT
>JAFGLZ010000089.1 GCA_016927755.1 Phycisphaerae bacterium | reverse complement strand
CGCACGTACGGTTCGGAGGGGGGAGGGACCGGGAACTCAACCGGTCCTTCCTACCCCTATCGGTGGCGCGGATTCACGCAGGCACGTTTTGGGGGGGGCTCGCGCATGATCATGGCCGCGCGTGCGGAATAACGGTGACGCGTTGCGTGCTTGCGGTGTCCCGTGTTCATGGCCTCGCTACGATCGGGTATCATGGGCTTGCGTCGGTTCGGGTCGAGGGTCTTGGTGATCGACGACGGACTCGTCGATAGGCCGCAACCCGAGGGGCCTCGCGCGGGAGGAAACCAACGGCATGCAACCCAAGATTGCCTTCTTCGACATGGACCACACTCTGATGGACAACGATTGCGACGTGTCGTGGAAGGACTTTCTCGTCGACCGGGGGTTGGCCCACCCGTCCGAGCGGGAGGAGATGACGGCGTTCTTTCAGCAGTATCTGGAGGGCCGGCTGGACGTGGACGGCTTCTTGGACTTCCAGCTCCGTCAGTTTCAGGGCAAGGCGCACGAGGAGATCCATCCGCTGATCCGGGAGCACTTCGCCGAGCGCGTCGTGGCCCGGATCTACCCGGAGGCGCTGGCGGCGGTGGCGAGCCTCCGGTCGGCGAGCGTGCCGACGTATCTGCTCACGGCGACGAACGGGATCATTGCCGGGCCCGTGGCCGAGCACTTCGGCTTTGACGGGATGCTCGCCACCCGGCTGGAGACGGCGGACGGGCGTTATACGGGCAAGATCATCCCGCCCTACTGCTTTCATTCGCACAAGATCATGTATGCACGGCAGACCTGCGACCGGCACGGCGTCGACCTGCGCGACGCGGCGTATTACGGTGACAGCACGTCCGACATTCCTCTGTTGGAATCGGTGGGGTATCCGACGGTCGTCAACCCGGGGCAGGAGCTCGAATCTCGCGCGAGCAGGGACGGCTGGGCGATTGCCCGGTGGCTCCTGGCGGGATAGTGGTTGCACTGCTCGGGGCCGGGGGGAATGGTCTTTGTCACGGGTTGTCACGAACACTGCAAGCGGGGCACCCCAAAGGCGATGCATCGAGCCGGTCGACTCGTGGAGGCGACAGAGCGCTGAGGTGAAGGCGTCGGGCCTAATCCGTGTGGGATGAAGGACGCTCGAGCGCGGAGGCGGCGAGGTCGTCGTCGGTTTGCGGCGCGGGGGTTGCGATCCGACGGAAGACGTCGATCATCATGTCGGCGTTGCTCTCGATCTCCTCGGGTCCATACTCCAACCACCGGCGGACGCCGAGGCGGCTCTTGGCCTGAAACAGGGCGTAGAGGAAGGCCATCAACACATCGAGCGGCAGGTCGGTTCGGACGGCGCCCAGGGCTTGTCCGCGAAGGATCATGGCCCCGTACCATTCGGCGTCCTTGACGACCAACTGCTGCATCAGCTCCTCGGTCATCTCTCCGGGTCTGAGTTCGACCATGCTCTCAAAGAGACCCACGAGCAGGGGGTTTTTCTGGCCGAACTCGAGCAGGCGACGGTAGAGGCGGGCGCATTCGGCCCAGAACTCGTCCACTGATGCGATGCGGGCGGGATCGCCGATCGCGAGGGAGAACCTCGAGATGGCGTCCTTGGCGACGGTGAGGTAGAGATCATCCTTGCTGTGGAAGTAGTAGTAGAAGGATCCCTTGCTCAAGCCGGCCTGTGCGATGATGCGGTTGCAGGAGGCTCGCTCGAAGCCGTGTGCGGCGAACTCCTGCCTTGCCGCCTCGAGAATCGCGTCTCGCTTGACGGGATCGAGCCTCTCGAATCTCGGACTGGGCACGGGGCTGGTTTCCTCCGGGGGCACGCAAGACGGCCAGTCAAGTTGCCACGTCAATTGTGCCACTCTGGGCCCCATCGTAACCCCTTATCCGTCCTGCGTGAAGGGTAAAGCGGCGGACGGGTCAAATCACGATCGGTTGGATTTCGTTTGACTCGGCGGGGAACGCGGTGTATCTTTAGACCGATGGTCTAACCCGGAGTATGACCCACAGTCTGATCTATGGTTGGACTGCGGTTGTGGTTCGTTAGCTGTTGTTGTACAACGGTTTATTTCGATCGAGTCGGGGCTTGGGGGGCGATACCCATAGGCCTTGACGGTGAGAGAGAGGATCAGGGAGGCGGTCATGGGCATGGGCATGGGCATCGGGCGGAGGCGGGGTTTCACGCTGATCGAGCTGTTGGTCGTGGTGGCGATCATCGCGCTGTTGATCTCGATTCTGCTGCCTTCGCTGAGCAAGGCGCGGGCTCAGGCGCGGGCGACGCTGTGCGCTTCGCGGATCGGGCAACTAGCGAAGTCGGTGCTCGTTTACGCGGACGACTACGAGGAGACGCCGCCGTTCATCGGCGTGGGGTACAAGGAGTGCGGGGGCGACAGGGCGTATGGCAACCTGGGTCCGGCGGGGAGGAACACGGAGCTTTACTTCGCGCAGTATGAGCAGTGGCTGATCCCGAATCTGGCCGGTGCGGGCAGCGACAAGCTCTGGCTCGACACGAACTGGGACCAGTGGAAGGGCACGGACAAGGAGGCCGACGTTCACGCGGGGACGCTCTTTCCGTACACGCGTTTCGATGTCTTGTATCGGTGTCCGGAGTTCGAGCGGATCACGGGATCGGGCAAGACGCAGAACGTGTTCAACTACTCGAGGAGTCTCTTGGCGAGGAAGCTGCTGAGCTCGATTCCGTCGATCGGCGACCGGGACGCGGAGGGTCCGCTTCACCCGGGCACGATTCTCAAGAGCAGCGCGGTGTACAACCCGGCCGCGATGTACATGCTGATCGACGAGCAGTGGGATTTTCACTGCGCTGGCAACTACAACGAGGGGGGCATCGACAATCTCGGCGGTTGTTGGATGGCGGCGGAGACGATCCACGGGCTGGTGTTCGACATGTGGGGTTCGTATCACGGGACCACGAGCAACGCCTTGGGCCTTGTCGAGACGTTATCGTCGAAGAAGGCGAACATGGCGTACTACGACGGGCACGTCGATCTGTTCCAGGACCCGCTGCCGTATCGCACGGCGGAGGAGCATTTGCTGGCGTTGTTGATTCGGTACGGCCCGGATCGGCTGACCATCGCGCTGCATCCGATCATGCAGCAGCTCTATGCCCAGCGGGGGCTGGCGATGACCACGCAGGTCATGGTGGAGATCGTGGGGGAGCTGATCAACTAGGCGACAACGGGGGATCAGGGAAGCGGTAGCGGCAGCAGGACGAGAGACAAAGAACAGGTGACTGTCTTGCGTCGTGCCCCTTTACGCCGTTGCCTGGTGCCTCTCTCGACGTGGCCGCCAGAGAGGCACGAGGGCCCAGGTGAGCGCGAAGGCCACGGTTCCACCCACGACGCACAGGTGGGCGGTTCCGCGATGCTGAAGTAGGTAGGACTTCGGGTTCTTCATCTCGCCGGGTGGCGAGCCGGTTTTCGCCGTGACCTGGCGGACCCAGTCTTCTTTGGGCATGATGGCGTAGTCATCGTCGTCGGTGTCGAGCAAGAAGTAGCCCTGGTCACAGTTTCCGAAGACGAACGGCCCGCGTTCCGCGAATTCCGTGATGCCGGTGACGGCCTGGACGCGGCCCATCTCCGGGACCGCGTTCCTTTCCTTTATGGCGGCCCTCCACTCGGCCTCCGAGGAGAACTCCAGCGGCTCGTCAGCGGCATCGTTGTTCACCAGAAGGAAGGACTCCGATTTCCCGCCCGATTGGTCTTGCTCGAGGTAATAGCGCGCCCACCAATCCGAGTGGGGTCGGGGGTCCTCGGCAGGGCTATACATCAGGAGGCAGGGACGGCTCCAGGAGGTCGCGATAATCCTGTAACCATGCGGCAACCCGACGTTTGGATCATGGCAGAGGAAACCATCCAGCGTCCAGGCGAAGCAGCCCATAAAGATCAGTTTGGCTAGTGCCCGCCACATTCGAGAAGACCCCAACCGTGGGGAATGGTCCTGGGGCAACCAGGACGGAACCTTATCGTCATTATACGCTTGTGACCGAGACAGGTCTCGGGAGGGCAAGTGGGGAACGGATGACTGCATCCCATTACATGGGGCGTGACGATTCTCGTTTCAGCGCTCTAGAGTGATTACGCCTAAGGTCTTGACATCCAAGTTTGACTAGGCTAACCTAATTGGACGGAGGTGGAGGATCCTACCTTAACAGAGAGCGTTCACGCAGGGATGGATGCTGAGGAGTCGGGGGAGCATACCGTTTAAGTCTACTCGAATAGTCATGTTTATCGGTTAGGAGTGGTCACGTTATGACATGCCGTCGCGGATTGTGCGTGTGTGTGATTCTCGGCCTGGTGGCGATGGCGGCGCCGGCCTTCGGCGAACCGTATTACGTCATGCCCGCGGAATCGAGCAATAATACGGCGCTGGACGTGTCGTTCTCGGCCTCGGGCTACATCAAGCTGATCATCTTCCCTGAGGACGGGCTGCTCGACTGGTTGAACCCGAAATCCGACGCGTATGCCGCCATCTATGCCAACAAGACGGTCCCGTCTTCCATCACGGGGACGTTGGATGCGGACGTGTCGGGGGATCAGTTGACGGTTTCGGCGTTTGGCCTGGATCTTCTGGCGGATGGCCCCGCGACGGTGACGGCGGGGGCGGACGTTCACGTCGACTCGCTTCCGGACGCCGTGCAGCTTCTTCTGGACGCTTTCCTGGCGCAGTACATCAATCAGATCGATCCGAATTGGATCGACCCGAACGTCGTTTGGGACGTGGTCGACGCCCTGACGGGCGGGTTCGACTTCCAGAAGGAGTTCGAGGGCACGCTGACCGAGCTGACGCTGACGCAGCGGGGCAGCGCGGCGACGGCGACGATCGATCCGAACGGCGACTACGAGGGGCTGGGGCCGTGGGCGGACGTGGACGCGGCGCTGCAGTTCGGCGGCGGCAGCCCGATCGACATCCCGGCCGTTCCGTTGCCGTTGAACGTGAGCGGCACGTACGCCTCGGTGCCGGTGGGTTCGCTGACGATGGAGATCGATCCGGCGGACGGCGGGGTCGAGACGCCGAACGTCGTGCTCGTCGATCAGGTGATCGAGCTTCCGATCGGCGAGGGCGGCATCAACGTGAGCTTCCGAATTCATCTGCAGATTGACGACGGCAACGCCAACTACGCCTTGGCTCCCCACGTTTCGGCCATCAGCGGGTATCTGTTGACGACGAACGTGACGCCGGCCGGCAGGGGCACGGTCGAGGCGGATCCGGCGGGTCCGAAGTATGCTCCAGGCGCGGAGGTCGAGCTGACGGCGACGGAGACGCCGGGGTGGCAGTTCTCTCACTGGCAGGGCTCGGTCACGGGTTCGGCGAACCCCGTGACGATCACGATGGACGAGCACAAGACGGTGACGGCGGTTTTCGTGAAGCAGTTCTTCAATCTGACGCTATTCGTGGACGGGAGCGGGTCGGTTCCGTTCGTCGGCAACGCCACGTATGACCCGAACACGGGCGCGACGATCGGCAGGATCGACGCGTTCTCGACGGTGACGCTGGCGCCGTCGCCGGCGCAGGGATGGACGTTCGATCATTGGGAGGGCCAAGTTCCCGCCGAGCAGCAGTCGGACAATCCGCTGGCGCTGCTCATGGACCAGCACCGGACGATCACGGCGGTGTTCGAGAAGACGGGCACCTCTTGCGGTTCGGGTGTGGGCATGCCTCTGGCGGTAGCGCTCTTGGCGTGCGGCGCGGTGTCGGTGGTCCGACGTCGTCGTCGGTAGAAGGGGGTAGTAACTGGGGGGTAAGCGGCGTTCAGACGGGGCCGAGGGGGTCATACCGCCCCGACGCTTACCAAGCGAAACCATCGGGCAGACGAGGCGCGTCGAGAAGAGGGTCTCGAGGCGAAACTCGCTTGCCGGTCGCGCTCCGCGATGGGGCGGGGCGCCGAGAGGCTTCCGTGTAGGTGCGTTTAAGGAGGGCCGGGAGGGGTGTCGCTTCGGGTGCAGGCACACCTGAGATCTCGTTCCGGTTTGTCCTTGTACATCGAGTCGAGTGCGTTCCGCGGGTCGGTGAACGGCTTGCGGTCCGCGAAGGAGGTTTCAGCAATGGGGAAGGTTTTGGTTGCGGGTTTGTTAACGGTACTTTTGTCGGCAAACGGGGCGTTTGCGGGGATTGTGAACTCGAGCCTCGACTTCAACGGGTCGGGCGACTCGGCCGTGGGTTCTCTGGCGGCATACGGCAACGGTTCGATGACGGCCTCCGGGACGGTGTACGTGAAGATCCTGGCCTGGTGGGTTCCGATCAACGTGAGTTTTAGCGGCACGAATCTGATCCTGGGGACGGACCCGGACATGATTTCTCTCGCATCCGACCCGACGGGGACGGGGAGCGTGGGTTTCGAGACGGCTAGTCCGGTCTTGTCCTCGGGCACGCTCAACGGGTTGAACGTCGACATCAAGGACGGGGCCGCGTGGAACATGGCGATGGATCGAATCGAGCTCACCGAGAGTGGGGGTTTGAGCAAGCTGTACCTGGATGCGAGCGGGTCCATCGACTCGTATCGGTTCGACATGACGGGGGCTCCGACGGGGACGTATTTGTCGGGCGGGCACCCCAGCGTCACGTATGAGGTCAGCCCGTCGGGCAATCTGAGCGCGTCCTATTCGGCGCACATTGACGGCAGTTTTTCGGTGGGCGTGACGTTCATGAGCAAGTGGTACGCCTTCGACATTCCGGTGGGGACGATGTTCTCGCTTGGCGGCTCGGTTGACCTTCCGGCGACGGCCGAGGGCACGATGACGCTTACGGAGCTCGCCGGCGATTACCCGAGGGACGTGGCGGTGGAGCTCGAGCTGGACGCGGGTCCGATCTCGATTCCGTTCTCGGCTACCGACTCATTCGCGATCAGCAAGGCGATGAGCGGCAGCGAGCCGTACTATAACATCACGGGCAACTACGACTTCAGCGGGTTGTTCCAGCTCGGCAGCACGCACGTGTCGCTGACGGACACGATCGTGGGCGTCGTTCCGGAGCCGGTCACGCTGTCGGTTCTGGGCCTGGGCGGCGCGCTGCTGGCGCTGCGTCGGCGTCGCGCCTGCTAGACGATCAGACTTTGACGAAGGGACAGTCACCGACCGACGGTTGCGCGGACGGTGACTGCCCTTTTTCTTGGTCCGATCGCTACTTGTCGGCACCGACGAGTTGGACCAGCTCTCCGACCATCGCGCGAACACGTTTCGCTTCGGTCGTGAGCGTCTCGGACGCGCTTGCTGATTCCTCGGCACCGGCGGCGTTCTGCTGGGTCACCTTGTCTATCTGAGCCACGGCCGTGTTGAGCTGCTCGATGCCCTGGGCCTGTTCGGCCGAGGCCTGCGTGATCCGCGTGACGAAGCCGGCCACCTGCCGCGAGGACCCGCCGATTTTACCGAAGCGGTCGGTCGTGTTTTCGTTGAGCTCGACCCCGCGCGCGACGGTGGTGACGGTGCGGTCGATGAGGGCGTTTGTCTCGCGCGCGGCGTCGGCGGCGCGCTGGGCCAGGTTTCGCACCTCGTCGGCGACGACGGCGAAGCCCTTGCCGTGCTCGCCGGCTCGCGCGGCCTCGACGGCGGCGTTCAGGGCGAGCAGATTCGTCTGGAAGGCGATCTCCTCGATTACCTTGATGATCCTTCCGATCTGTTCGCTGGCCTCGGATATCTGGCGCATCGAGTGTGTCGCTTCGCGCATGACGGCGTCGGCTTCGCCGATCACGCGATCGGCCTCTGACATGGCGGCATTGGCTTGCCCGGCGTTTTCGGCATTCTGACGACCCATTGCCGCCATTTCCTCGAGCGCGCTGGACGTCTCCTCGAGACTGCCGGCCTGCTCGGACGCGCCTTGAGCCAACTGCTGACTGGCGGCTGAGACCTGGCAGGCGGCCTCATGGACCTGGTCAGCGCCCTCGGAGAGCCCGGCGATGATTCGGTTCACGGGACGCGTGATCCGACGCGTCACGGCGAGGGCGGCAGCGACTGCTATCAGCAGAACGATGACGACGGCGGTCGCCGACCAGGAGACGATCGAACGGACGGCGCCGCGCTGAGCGTCGGAGGTCTCGACGAGGGCCGTGGCGGCCCTGGACTCCATCTCGATGACGTCCTTGTAGAGCTCATCCTCGTAGACGCCCACGCCGATGACCCAATCGTACGGCGCGAAGTAGGCTAGCTTGACCAGCTTCATCCGGGGTTGGGGATCCTCCGCGTTCCTCCATGGATAGCGGATCTCGGCGAGCTCGCCGGAAGTAAGCGCCAGGGCCGCGCGGCAGGTCTTCTGGATGAAGGGCTGACCGTCGGCGTCCTTGGCGTCCCAGATGTTCTCACCGTCGCGCTGGCCGTCCTTGGAGATGACGTAGCACCCGCGCGTCGGACCGTCGGCGTTGAGAACGTATACGTAACCGGTCTGACCGACCTTGATATCGATGATGGCCTTCCGGATGGAGCGTCCGCATTCCTCCTTGGCGGCGATCTGAAGGGCGCCCAGGACCTGCCCGGAGGCATCGCATATCGGGGCGTAGGCACTTTGATAGCGGGCGCCTGCGAGGGACTCGCGGCGTTTGTGCGTTTGACCGCTGAGCAAGGACGCAATCAAGGGGTTACTCCCGCCGCGGTCGAGGCGAGCGGGAATGGACACCGCGATGGGGCGGCGTCCGCCGGCGGTTACCAGACTGGAGCTCACGCAGAGCATATCCCCGGCTTCGTTGATTCGCTGATAGACGGCACACTCACTACCGAGGGAATCTCGCGTTTGATCCACGAAGGGCGAGGGGGTGTTGGGGTCAGCGTTCTGTCCGAGCCAGATCTTGCCGATGACCATCTTGGGGAGTCGAATCGGTTTGTCGTCTCCCGTGTTTCCGGTTTCGGCACGCCACGTCACGTCCTCTCCGGCGAGTGAAATGGGACCGGCATACTGGAGCAGCCGACGGGCGAGGTCCAGGTTGCGGTCGATCTTCTCCCGCGATGCCTCATGAGATGCCTGACAGAGGCTGTACACGTTCTTGGCCGTGTGCGACAGGTCCGCCCTTACCGTGGCGAGCAATGCCTTTCGGGCGTGATCGGTGTTGGCTTCGAGGCCCGTCTTGGCGGTCGCGCCTGCCTGTTCGAAACCTATGTCGGCCCGCCACAGCAGGATTGCGGGCAGTAAGACGCCTGGGATCAGAGCCAAACCAATCTTGGAGACGAGGAGTTGTGTCTTGAGCGTCATCGGCTTTCCTCTCGGGGTTTCGGTGAATGAGCACGGTTGCCAGAAAGCCCTTGTCCATGGCCAGCGATTCCTTACTCAGGGGGGTCTTTCCAATCGCGGGCCGGCACGGGCGCAACCGTTCCGTTCACCGTCCGGAGAGGCGCTTTCCGACGCGCCGAGCGGGCGGTTGGCCGACCTCCTGAGGCCACATTCCCCTCCACCAAGGGTGAACGACACCTGCAGGCAGTCGGCCCGACACGATTCTCTCTGGGAAACGGAGACGCATTGTGTCTCGTTATCCCTTTGTTCGCTTATCCCAATCGACCGCCTCAAGCGGCGGATGAGATGGGCTTTCCCGGATGTCATTCAGTGAGAGTACTTAGTGTGCCTGCAGGGAGACGTGAATGGGGCTCACGGAAACCCATGATCTTGGCAAGATACGTCTTTTGGGCGTCGGCATTGCGTCGAGGACCGATAATCCATCGTCGGCAACGGTTCGGTTCGGGCAGGTTTGGTCCTAGGTGGGAGGACGGCCCCGGCATGCGGTCTCAGATGTGTGGTCGCTTGTCGACGGACTGGCCGGCGAGGGGCTTCCGTCGGAGTCGCGTCGCATGCCGGAGGTCCGGAAGCGGAGGTCACTTCGCACTTGGTTTCGACCTCATTCCAAACAAGAACCGCGTGACGTTCAGGCGTCGCACGGCGAGGTCGTAGATGAGGGCGGTGGCGATGGTGGTGGCGATTACGAGGATCGAGAAGCGGGCGGCGGCGCTCATGTGCCATTTCATGACGTGGTAGCCGATCATGATGAGCACGGTCTGGTGCAGGACATAGAAGGGATAGGCGGCTTGGCGGACGTAGGGCAGCAGGCGGCTGTCGACATCGAGGAATCTGAGCCCCGCGCCGAGGAGGGCGAGGAGCCAGAACCACATGTTGAACGCCTTGAGGATCATGAAGAGGATCCACCCGAGGGAATAGTCGGGGGCGGGGCCGTTGCCGGTGAGGACGAGGCCGATGCCGACTTCCGTGGACACGAGGCCGCACGCCAGCGCCGGCCAGCGGCATCCACGGATCGTTGCGGTAAAGCGATCGTTGCCGCAAAGCACAAACCCGAGAACGAACAGGTAGAGATAGGTCGTGAAGTTGGCCCAGTCGCTGACGAGCGCCTGGGATCCGGGGTACTTCGCGCGGAAGAGGGATTCCGTGACGGCGACGGGAATGGCGAGCAGGAAGATGGCCCCGGGCCTCTTGCAGAATCCGGCAAGTTTCGACGTGAGGCCTTGCCCGCGGCGGCTGTTGAGCCAGACGAGAAGGGGAAGCGAGAGCAGGGAGAAGAGGAGCAGGTAAGCGATGAACCACAGGTGATCGTAGGTGAAGTTGCCGTCGGGCGTAGCGCCGTAGATTCCGTTGAAGAAGTGGGGGTAGAAGGCGAGGTATGACCCGGTGAACTTTCCCTCGGCAAGTCTTTGGTAGTACACTTCCGGAGGGACGATCACCAGCGTTCCGAACACCAGCGGCACCAGGAGACGTTTGACTCGCTCGGCGGCGTAGCGGCTGGGGGTTCGGAATCGCAGTGCGAACCACGTCGACATTCCGGATAGCACGAACAGGAGGGGCATGTGCCATTGGTGGACGAATCCGGCGAAGTAGAGGAGCCAGGGGGCCTTCTCGCCCGTGGAGATGTGGGACAGGCTGGGGCCTCCGAAGAGCAGCGAGGCGTGGTAGGGCACGACCAACCAGACGGCGAGGGCGCGGAGCCAGTCGACGTCGGGTCGGCGTTCCGGTCGCGTCGAGACGTCGCGAGGTTGGGGGTCGTGTGCATCGCTCATGGGACTTGTGCTCCGAGCTCCGATGACCGTGGGGGAGTCCGCGCCGCGGCAGCGGGGGCATCTTGCTCCTGGCGGCTCATGGGCAAGATGCCCATGCTACGCGGGCGCCGTGTGCCCGGCGCCTGATCTTGCACGGTCAGTCCACCCGATACGATAGTGGCCTGCCGCGGCATTAGCTACCCGTCAGGGAATGGGCTATTCTCTGGCCGTGGGAGGTTCGGGGCAGTTCGGGCTGACTGGTATTCGGCAAGAGACGGGGCAGCGGAGCGATGCCATGGACAGGATTCGTTGTGTGGTCGGGGTGGCGGCGATCGTTGCATTGTTTGGATTGTTGGGGTTGAGTCCGGCGGCGGAGCGAAAGTACGCTCCCGACCGGGTGGTCGACATAGGCCACGTTATGATCGACGTGACGCCGGACTTCAAGAATCGAACGATATCGGGCAAGACCACGGTGCGGTTCGTTCCGATCGCGGAGCCGGCGCGAGAGCTGAAGCTCGACGCCCAAGAGCTCACGGTCACGGCGGTCGAGTCTTCGGTCAAGATCGCGGGGCACGAGACGACTGACGAGCACGTGATCATCACGTTCGCCGAGCCGATCGCGGCGGGCAAGGAGGCGACGGTCACGATCTCTCACAAGGCGGAGCCGCGTAACGGGCTCTTCTTTCGGACGCCGGAGATGGGGTATCCGGCGGAGGACATTCAGGTTTGGACACAGGGCGAGCCGCACCGAGCGCCGTACTGGTATCCGTCGTTCGACTATCCGAACGAGCGGTTCACGTCGGAGGTCATCTGCCACGTGCCGCGGGACATGATCGTCTTGTCCAACGGGCGGCAGGTGTCTGAGACGCCGGAGGCCGGGACGGGGTTCAAGGCGGTGCGCTGGGTGCAGGACAAGCCACACGTCAACTATCTGATTGCGTTGGTGGCGGGGCGATTCAAGGGGCTTCACGAGAAGTATCGCGACGTACCGTTGGGTTTCCACACGCCGCCGACGCAGTTCGAGCAAGCGAGGAATTCCTTCCGCGACACGGCCGACATGATGGGCTTTCTCGAGCGTGAGCTGGAGGTGCCGTATCCGTGGTATCAATACAACCAGGTCGTCGTGGAGGACTTCGTCGTGGGGGGGATGGAGAACACGACGCTGACCGTGCTAACCGATCGGACGCTTTTCACGGAGGCTTCGGAGACGATTCGCAGCAGTCAGAATCTCGTGGTGCACGAGATGACGCATCAATGGTTCGGCGATTACGTGACGTGCAAGGACTGGAGTCACATTTGGCTGAACGAGGGGTTCGCGACGTACTACGCGCACCTCTATGACGGGTACAAGAACGGGCGCGACTCGATGCTTTACGGGCTGTACCAGGACGCACAACGGATCCTCGGCGCGGGCGAGGGGCCTCGGCCGATCGTCTGTCGCGCTTACGGTGATGCGCACGAGATGTTCGACTACCGTTCGTACAAGAAGGGCAGTTGGGTTCTTCACATGCTGCGAACGGGCTTGGGCAAGGATTTGTATCGCCGGTGCATTACTGAGTACGTGAAGCGTTACGCGCTGCAGAGCGTTGTTACCGAGGATCTGAGCGCGGTGTTCGAGGAGACGACGGGGCGATCGTTCGATCGGTTCTTCGACCAGTGGATCTATCACGCGCGTCATCCGGAGCTGACGGTGAGCACGAGCTGGAGCGAGACGGAGAAGCTCGCGAAGGTGAGCGTCAGGCAGACGCAGGCGGTGAACGACAAGGTTCTTCTCTTCGAGTTCGAGACGAAGGTTCGGTTCGGGACGGGTTCGGGCGCGGTCGAGCGCGACATCAAGGTGGATGAGAAGGAGCAGGATTTCTTCTTCGGGTTGCCGGAGGCGCCGAAGGTGGTGCGATTCGATCCGGAATACGGCCTGCTGGCCAAGGTGAGCTTCGACAAGCCGACGGCGATGCTTCATGCACAACTGGCCGATCGTGACGACGTCGTGGGGCGGCTCTTGGCGGTGGAGGCGCTCAAGTCGAAGAAGGACAAGGAGACGGTGGCCAAGCTGAAGGAGGCGCTCGGTTCGGACGGTTTCTACGGGGTTCGGGTAGAGGCGGCCAAGGCGCTTCGCGCGCTGCACACGCCGGAGGCGTTCGAGGCGCTGGTCGGTTCGCGGGATCAGCCGGACGCGCGTGCCCGGTTGCAGGTCGTGCAGGAGATCGGGGGGTTCTACAGCGCGGAGGCGCGGGGCGCGCTCGAGAAGGTGCTGAAGGTGGAGAAGAACCCGGAGATCGTGGCGGCCGCGATTACGGGTCTGGGCAAGTATCACGAGGCGGGGATCAGAGAGATCCTGGTGGGGTATCTGAAATCGAGCTCGTATCAGAACCGCATTGCGGAGGGGGCGATCCGGGCGATCCGCGTTCAGGACGATCCGGCGTACGTCGTGCCGCTCATGGAGGTGCTCCGGCAGCGTGAGAAGGATTTCACGTCGCGGGGTTTCGGTGAGGGGCTGAAGGCGCTGGGGTACATCGCTCGCGATGGGGAGGACAGGGACAAGGTGCGGGAGTTTCTGGTGGGCTACGTGAACCACAAGAAACAGCAGGTGCAGATCGACTCGATCAACGCGTTGGGAGAGCTGCGGGACCCGAAGGCCATCGGCGTCGTGGAGACGTTCGCGGGGCACCGCGGGGACGACCCCGTTCAATACACGGCCAGGGAGGCGTTGAAGAAGCTTCGAGAGGCCAAGAAGGTTCCGGTGGAGCTGGGGGACCTGCGAACGGAGCTGCTTGATCTGAAGAAGGCTCAGGAGGAGCTTCGGAAAGACCTCGACGAGATGGAAGGGCGGTTGAAGGCATCCGAGAAGGCGAAAGGCAAGCCACCCGTCACGACGTCGAAGCCCGCCCACGGGACCACGGCGCCGCGCGCGACAGCACCCGCATGCCGGCAGCCATGATGGGTTTGCGGTGCTGGAGGAAGAAGCGGGCGGCGGAGAGCAGCCTCAAGTTGCGCAGGTAGAAGGTGGCATACGCCTTCATTTGAGTCTTCTGGAGGTCACGTTGGGACAGGCCCTCGAGTTCGACCGAGTTGCCGAGGCGCTTGTCGCAGTCGGACCATCGATTGGGGAGGCTTGCGCACCTTCCTTCTGCAGCGGCGGAAGTCTCAGTCTGCACGCTGGACTTTGCTGACCTGACCCCCGAGGACGTTCGACCTGTATGAGCGGGTGGCGGCGCATTCGGCCGCTATTCCGGTGGGCTTCCAGATGCCGTGCTCAGCGGACAAGGACGATTTCGGCGGGTCCCTGCCGACGGCTGTCGATACCGATCTGGCCGCCGGTGCGAGTTTCCTGGAGATCTACCAGAGCGACATCGCGACGTACCCCGACGCCGTTGCCTATGCCCGCGATCTGCTTACGGCGGACGAGCCGGCGGATTGAGGCCTTGCCTTGATTCCTGGTCGATCCGGGTGATCCGTGCGAAGTTTCCAGCGGCGTCGCGGGGCGCCATCGCTCGGTGAACGCCTGCCTGGCGGATCCTCAACGCGAGAGCAGTCTGGATTTCCCTGCGGATAGGCGAGTCAGGACGAGCCCGCCTGTCCCCGGGCGGGTCAAGGGACAACCCGGCTTGGGGGGATTGCCGTGGGCGCGATCGCGCTGGATCGGCCATCACAGGGTACTGCTGCTTCCATATGCATCATTGGAGGGTTCGGTCAAGTGGCCCTGCAAGAAGGCGTCGATGATTTGCTGAAGTTCAGCACCCGTGCCGGTCGGCGTGTCCCCAGAGAGTCAGATACCACATACAACACGACAGCGCAAGTCGTCAATTGAAGATTCTCAACGTTTTCTTGCTTGCCGCAGCCGGGGCTGGGCCTCCGCCTTTCGTGCCAGGTTTCACGATTTCTGTTGCATTTCATTGCGGAGGGGGTAGGTTAGCACCGTTGCGTCAGCCTGGTGGGGGCTGAACGGTTACGTCCAAGGGAGAGTCGACTGACGTGACAACTTTGGCAGACATCGGTTCTCACACGCGTACCCATCCTATCCTGACGACCTGCAGCGACGAGGAGGGTCTCGTTGCGGGCTTTTGCCTCGACTTCTGCTGTCCAGACGGCGACTACGCCGGAGGCGAGTTGCGTCTGGTCGAGCAGGCGGGCTACCGGTCTGCGCGCACCGTAGAAGTGGGCTGGAACCACGCTCGCGCCAGGCCGTTCCGACTCCGGATCACCGGCGTGACCGACGACGCCTCGGTGAGCCTGCTCGCCTCGCAGCCGAGTGGCATCATCATGCGTCTTGGCGATCTCGCCGCAGGGAGATGGGGTCGTCGTTCGCCGGGCGATCCGCCCGGGCACGGATTGATGTTATGAGCTCGAAGCCGGGACAGCGCGGAGCGAACTTGGACGGCTTGACCGTCCGGCCGCTAGAGCCCTCGGAGGGCGACAAGTTCTGGCGCACTCACGAGAAGAACTACGGGAATCCCCTCGGCGGGGTGGCGAGCGCCTCTCACTTCGAGTGGCAGTATCTGGGGCCGCCGGAAGGTCACTTCTGGATCACGGTCGCCGAGCCCGACTCGGAGGAAGCGCGTCGGGAGAGTCCCTTGGCAGCGGTCTACGCCATGACGCCGCGGCGCTTTCTGGTGGACGGCCGCTCCGTCCTGGGCGCTGTGTCCCTCGATACCTTGACCGACGCGGGCTATCGCAAGCGGGGACTCTTCGTGCATCTGGCCAAGGTGGGCTACGGGGCCGCCGTCAAGGAGGGGTTGAACTTCGTCTATGGCTTCCCCAACGAGAACTCCATGCCCGGCTTCATCAAGCATTTGGGCTGGAAGCAGATCCGTCGCATGGATCTCGTCGTATCGATCCGACCGTGGCGCTGGCTCCGTGGACGCCTGTTGGGCGCCCGCGCGGAACGCGAGCGCAGCGAGACAGTGAGGCTCGGCTCTCGTTCCGCGAAGATCCGGCTGCATCGAGTCGAGACCTTCGACGAGCGTTTCGACACGTTGTGGGAGCAGGCGTCGGCGACGCTCTCGATCGCCGCGGTGCGCGATCGCGCCTTTCTGGCCTGGCGTTTCGGCGAATCGCCGCACGTGGACTACCGGGCCTACGTCGCCGAGGCCGAGGCCGATGGCAGCTTGCTTGCGGCTTGCGTGGTTCGGACTGCTCCCAGAACGGAGGGCTTGCGGGGTTACGTGATGGACGTGCTAGCTGCCCCCGAAGCGAACGCGGCGCTGAGCCGGTTGATGCGCCACGTGACCGGTGCGCTGGCGGAGCAGGGGGTGAAGGTCGTCGTGTGCGCTATCGGCCGAAGCTCCGCGTGGCGTGGCGCACTGCGCAAGGCCGGATTCCACACGTTTCCCAAACGCTTCTCACCGAACAAAGGAATCCTCAGCTACGCGCCCTTGGACGACACGACGCGCGGCCTTGAGAGTCGCCCTGCCGATTGGCACGCGACGTTCTCGGACGAGGACGTGATGTAGACGCTGGGAGCCCGCTGCTCTCCGCCCGGCGTGAGCCCACGCCGCACGGGCACGATGCCGTGGATGAATGAGGGATGCTCCGGATCAAGCCAGGATCCCGTGCGGCATGAGTCGCCGAGGAGATTGCTGGGACAACGCGGTCGCGGAGAGCTTCTTCGTGACGTTCAAGATGGACTCGCTCTGCGAGATTCGGCTCCAGACGCGCAGCGCCACCCGAACCGCGGAAACCCCCACTCCCGGGCCCGCGCCGCCGCCCGCCGCGGAACGAAATCTCCTATCAGTCTGGTTCTTGATTCTGTGAGCGGAGTTGTACATACTTGTATTCGGGGAACGCAGGTTTCCGCAACCAGATGGATCAATCCTTGATACACATCTGGCTCATCTTTCGGTGAGTGTTTCCATGGGCTGGGCGAGCCCTGTGAGAGACCGGATACCATGACAGTATCGAGGATCCTCAGAGAGGTAGTAGCGGCTGTCCTGCGATACAGCGGGATTCCTCTGGTCGTGAGGAATACGTACGCCCGCCGTAGAGTAACCATGATCCTCTACCATGACCCGAGTCCTGCCGGCCTTCGTCGTCATTTAGACTATCTGAAGAAGCGCTACACCACGATTACACTCGACCAGCTCGTTCAGGCAATCTACGAGAAGGACTGGTCCTCTATTCCGCCCAAGGCCCTAGTCATCACTATCGACGACGGGCACCGAGGCAATTATGCTTTGGCTTCACTCTTTGAGGAATATGATGTCAAACCGACCATCTACCTGACGACCGCGGTCGTCGGAAGCCGGCGCCATTTCTGGTGGCGCTGTGGATGCGGCGAGGTGCAACAACTCAAGAGGGCAAGCAACGGGGCCCGTTTGAGACACCTGGAGGAGGCGCACGGGTATACACCCCGGGCCGAGTATCCGGAGTCGGAACGGCAGGCTTTGAGTTGGGATGAGATCGCACGCCTTGGGGACACAGTCGACTGCCAGAGTCATAGCCGTTTTCATCCGGTGCTCACCACTTGCACTGATGAGGAATGCTGGACCGAAATACTCGGTTCGAAGCAGGATCTGGATACACGATTTGAACGAGGATGTCTTCATTTTTCTTACCCCAATGGGAATTATGGGGATCGTGAAATCGCGTTTTTGAAAAAGGCCGGGTTTCTCTCGGCGAGATCGCTCGATATCGGCTGGAATGATGTCCACACGGATCCGTACAAGCTGCGGATTACGGGCGTGACGGACGACGCGTCGGTGAATGTTCTTGCGGTGCAGCTTAGCGGTCTGAGCGCGTACGTTCGATACACATTGGGCAGGTGGTTGGCCGGCAGACAGAAGACAGCGCGGATAGGAGCACACTCGCTTGGCGAAGAGCCTCAACCGGCCTCCGCCGACGGCGGTTGACAGAGGGAGGCCTGAGCCGATACTTCGATGGGTTGTGCAGGAGGTCGCGAATCTGAGCGCGGAGCTGATGGAGGGGATTCGCCGGCCGCGCACGAGGATCGGTTCGCCAGCCGGTTTGTACCACCTGGGTACCTCGACCTGCTCATGTCACAGACGCGGGCCACTAGAGCAGTTCAGCTTTTTTCGTAGCGATATTCGCACGACTCGAACCAGCCGCGTGCATCGTCGGCCGTCACTTGGCTCAACGCCTGTGTGTGGGTCGGTTCTCACTGGAATCGCGCGAGCTCTGCCTCCTCCGAGGGCTTGATTGACGCCGGCCGAGCCGCATCTCCTCAGCACAGTCAACAGGGCGACGGGATTGCAGGACATCATCACGGAAGATGCAAGAGGAAGTGCGCCAATGTGTGACTGACACCTATCTGTTGGGCAAGGAGACGCCGCAGGACTACCGCGGGTCGCGATGGGTTCGCCGCCGTCTCTCCTTACGGCGTGCCTGCGACCTCTCGCTCGCCTGCAGGGCCTTCGGCCCCGGCACCATCCAGTCAACACGCGCTGACTCTTCAAGGGTTCCAGACCGCGTCCTTCCCATGACACATCGAGTCCTTCAAGCCTTGCCGGCACACCGCCGGTTCCCGATAGGGCCGGGGGGGCGCCGTTGCGGTATCTTGCGGCCCTGCCGTATAGTCGGTCAGGCAGATGGGGCAAGGTGTATGGATGCGTCCGGGACAATCGAGAAGCGTATGAACGGACTACTGTTGATGGTTGTCGGTGTGGCATGTGGGACGGGCGTGGCGTGTGCGGGTGGATCAGGTTTCTTGTCGCGCGGCCAGAGGATCGACCGCCGAGCTCTGGTGACGCGCCACTCCATCACCTGGAACGATCTACGCGGTCAGATCCCTCTTGGCAACGGCGAGTTGTGCTTCACCGCTGATGCCACGGGCCTGCAGACCTTCGGCGGCAACACGATGGCTCACTGGGGCTGGCACTCGTTCCCGTTGCCCGACGGGTGGACTCCCGATGGCGTTCCGCCCACCGGCACGTTCCAGCAGGGCCGGCTGACCGGCGGCGATCAGTTCCCCACGGGCACCGATACCCTCCGCACGTGGATGTTCGACAACCCGCACCGGATGAACCTGGCCCGATTCCGTCTGGCCGAGGCGGATGGGCGTGAGCTTGCTCCGGCCCGCATCACAGGCGTCTCACGGCGGCTTGATCTCTGGTCGGGTGTTCAGGCGTCGCGTTTCGAGGTGGGCGGTGAGCCCGTTTGTGTCGAGACATGCGTCCACCCGACGCTCGATGCCGTGGCGGCGCGGATCGAAAGCGTGCTCCTCGAGCGAGGCGACTTGCAGGTCGCGATCGATTTCCCGTATCCGTCGCTGCAGAACGATGCTTGGGTTGGCGACTTCGATCGGATCGATGGACACCCGACCCGTTTGACGAAGCGCGGGCAGCGACGCGCCGAGTTTCATCGCCTGATTGACGGCACAACGTATCACGCCAGCCTCGCGTGGTCCGCGGGGAGCGACCTGAAGGGGCCGGGCGGGTCCGGGAGACACCTCTATCGCCTGATCGCGCCCGGGACGAACGTTCTGGAGTTCGTCTGCGTTTTCGGTTCCGCCCTGTTGCCGTCTGAAATGCCTTCGTTTGCCGAGACCCGACGCGCCTGCGCCGCACGCTGGGAATCTTTCTGGAAGACGGGCGGCGTGATCGACTTGTCCGCGAGCAGAGACCCGCGCTGGCGCGAGTTGGAGCGCCGGGTGGTCCTCTCGCAATACCTCATGGCGACCCAGTCCGGCGGCAGTTACCCTCCCGCGGAGATCGGTCTGATGGGCATTGACCCCTGGCGGGGGCAGTTCCACATGGAGATGACCTGGTGGCACCTGGCGCACTACGGGTTGTGGGATCGCTGGTCGATGGCGGAGCGGGCGTTGGACTGCTACCGGCGCTTTCTGCCCGTGTCGCGCCGACTGGCCGGGCAGCTTGGGTACGCCGGCGCGAAGTGGCCCAAGTCGGTCGGGCCCGAGGGGCGGAGCGCTCCCTGGGAGGGAAACCATGTGCTGCTTTGGAAGCAGCCTCATCCGCTCTTTTTCGCCGAACTCGAGTATCGTCTTCGTCCGACGCGGGCCACGTTGGAAAGGTGGGCTGAGATCGTCAACGAGACCGCCTCTCACATGGCGGATTATCCGAGGCTTGATCCGAAGACCGGGGGCTACTCCTTGGCGCCCGCCATGCCGCCGAGCGAGCAGGGGATCACCCGGGACACGGTGTTCGACCTGGCCTACTGGCGGTGGGGCCTCGGGGAGGCGCAGCGCTGGCGCGAGCGGCTGGGCCAGGCACGTGAACCGCATTGGGACGAGGTTCGGCGTCACCTCGCGCCCTTGCCGGTCGTCGAGGGGGTATTCGTTCACTCGGCGGAGTGGCACGACACGTACACCCGGCGCGCATGGGAACACCCTGATCCCGTCGGCGTCCTCGGCATGTTGCCGCCGATTGAAGGGGTGGACCGCGATACCGCGCATCGCACGGTGCTCAAGGTGTGGCAGACTTGGGACTGGAACCGTTGCTGGGGCTGGGACTTTCCGTGGATGGCGATGGCCGCGGCGCGGGTGGGCGAGCCGGCGCTTGCCGTCGAGGCGCTGCTCAAGGACGCGGGCGAGAGGAACCGCTACGACGTCCGCGGGGTGAACACCGGCGGGCCGTGCCCCTATCTGCCGGGCAACGGCGGGTTGCTTTACGCCATCGCGATGATGGCCGCGGGCTGGGTTGGAGCACCGCCGAATCACGCACCTGGCTTCCCCGCCGACGGGAGCTGGGTGGTGATGTGGGAGGGGCTGAAGAAGGCGCTTTGAGGAAGGCAGGAACAGGGCATTCATCCGCCGCAAATGACTGAAGATTGGGCGGCAGGTCCGATGGAACACCCGGAGCAAGGCAGGCAGAGGTTCGCACACGAGGCGATGGCGACGACGTTCACGGTTGTCATCGCTGATTCGGACGGGGGGGCGTATGCGCGACAGGCGGCAATGGCGTTGTTCGCGGAGTTGGACCAGATGGAGGGGTATTTGAGTCGGTATGAAGAGGCGAGCGACGTGGCTCGGATCAATGGTCTTCGTGCGGGGCAATCGACCGTGGTGCAGCCGGAGACGTTTGAGTGCCTCGAGCTGGCGGTGGACGTTCAGCGTGCGATGGGCGGCGCGTTCGACGTGGCGTATGGCTCGGCGGGGCCTCGCACGGGGCGGGGCCGGTTCGAGCTGGATGCTTCGGCGCATGCGGTGCGGGTTCTTGCAGAGGGCGTTCGGATTGATCTTGGCGGCATCGCCAAGGGCTTCGCGCTGGATCGCATGGCTGAGCTACTCGGGGACTGGGGGCTGAAGTCGGCGCTGCTTTGTGCGAGCACGAGCACGATGCTGGCGCTGGAGGCGCCGCCCGGCGAGTCGGGCTGGACGGTGTCGTTTGGGCTCGATCGGGGGGTGCGCCACGTCAGACTCCTCAATCATGCTTTCAGCGCCTCGGGCAGGTCGGTCAAGGGCGATCACATCGTCAGACCGGCGAGCGGGAGGCCCGCGACGGAGTGGGTCCGGTGCTGGTCGGCGGCGCCGACGGCCGGGCTGGCTGACGCGCTCTCGACGGCGTTCATGGTGATGAGTGAGCGGGAGATACGGGACTGTTGCTCGCGCGATCCCCGTGTTTCGGCGTGGTGTCTGCGCGACGAAGGCGGCGAGATCGTCACGATCGCGGATCGGCTTGGCGCGAAGGCGTGACGAACCGCAATCAGACGGCGAAGTCTTCCGGTTTGAGGTCGATGGCCTTTCGGGCGTCGATGGCCTCGTTCACCTTGAAGACGAGGATCTCGGCGGGGAAGGCGACGTCGGCGGGACAGTTGAGCTTGGCCTTGCCGCGGACGGCGTCGAAGAAGTTCTCCAGGTGAAGTTGCCAGGGCGGTTTGTCGACGACGACGGGGATGTTCCATGCGGTGATCTGGCCGCTCTCTTGGGAGCGGGCCTCGTTCGGATCGACGGGCTTGGAGCCCGGCTGGGCGGCCTTGGCTTGGCCGGGGGGGACTTCCTTGACCACGTAGTTCAGGGCGATCCACTTATCCCATTCGGGCGCGTAGGGCTCGCGGAAGACCTTGGTCCACTTGCGATCTTGTGACATTCGGATGGAGCATTCCGTGCCCATGAAGTGTTCGTAGTTGCCGCCGCCGGCGCTGGTGGTGGTGAGGAGCTGGTAGGCGGCTCGGACGGTTCCCTTCTCTGTCGGATACTCGAGTACGGCGGTGACGTTGTCGCACCACTGGCGATCCTTGTAGTAGTCGATGCCGCCGGTGGCGACGACGGACTTCGGCATGCCGCCCAGGAACCAGTTGGTCACGTCGATCTGATGGGAGGCGAACTCACCGAAGGGCCCGCTGCCGTACTTCTTGAAGGATCGCCAGTTTCGGAAGTCTTTCATGGCGGTGTAGCCGTGCTCACGGAGCTGGTCGTCGGGGATGGCGAACTTCCTGGGCCAGCCGTAGTCGTCCTTGACGCGGTGGGCCCATTGGGCGCCCACGTGGGTGAGCTGTCCGGCGATGTGTGCCTTGTCGAGCAGGACGCTGAGGGCATGGGCGTATCGCGGGTTGCTGCGGCGCTGGTAGCCGATCTGCAGCAGCTTGCCGGTCTGTCGCATGGTCTTGACCATGGATCTGGCGGCATCGGCGGAGTTGGCCATCATGGCTTCGCAGTAGACGTGCCGTCCGGCCTGCATGCAGGCGTTGGCGTGCTCGGGGTGGACGAAATCGGGGGTGGCCACGATGACGGCCTGGACGCCCTTCTCCTTGTCGAGCATCTGGCGATAGTCGGCGTATTCGTTGACCTCTTGCTTGAAGGTTGCCAGGTATTTCTTGGCGGTGGTACGGCGATACTCCCAGATGTCGCAGACGGCGCGGAAGCGGACGTTCGGGATCATTGCGGCGCACTGGATCAGCGTTCGTCCTTGTTCGCCCACGCCGATGATGGCCACGTCGAGCGTGTCGGATGACGACGTCGTTTGGGCTTGTGTGGCTTGGGGGGTATGGGTCATTAGGAGCCCGACGCCGGATGCGATTCCCGCCTCCAGAAACTCACGACGTTTCATGATTTCTCCGATGCCTCCGTTCGACGAATGCGGGCGACTCTCTTTGTGGACCCGCCGATTCGGGGGGCGGGTCGCTTACGCTTACGGCGTTGATCAACCCGGTGGGGGTATCAGGACGCGCTGCCAGTTGGTTTCGTCGCCTGAGCCTCGTTTCGCAGTACCGCAGGCTTCCGGCCCACACCGGAAGCAGGCAAGGATGCCTGCGGTACACGACAGGTTCGGACCGAGAACGCCACTACGCCCGCCAGGGACGGACGCGTTTCGGGTTGGAGGCCAGGATCTCCTTGATGATCCGGACGTCGGGCTCGACGTCGAAGTCGAACATGCCGGCCAGGACGAAGTCGGCCCCGTTCTCGATCACGTATCGGAACGCGTCCTTGGGGGGGATCGTGCCGGCGGCCATGACCTTGAAGGCGATCCAGGGCTTCTCGACGGTCTTCATGAACTCGATCGTTTCTTGGGGGTTGCTGCACCAGTAGCCGGGATATTCGTTGTACGGACCCTTGATCTCGTCCGGGCGAGGGCCGGTGGGGTAGTTGTGGTGATGGAACGTCTTTATGTAGTAGTCGACGGGGAACTTGTTCTTCTCGCATTCCTGCACGACGCGGAGGTCGTGCGCGCCGACGCCGCAGGAGACGCCGTGGGACTTGATCATCTCACAGGCCTTGCCGATGAGCTCGACCTTGTTCTCTTTGATCATCTGGTCGCTATGGACGCCCCAGACGTAGATGGAGTCGGTGCCGGCGTCGATCAGTTCCTGGAGGCCCTTGTCGTACTCGGCGGGTTTTCGGATGTCGGCGGTGGGGCAGATGATCCACTTCATCTTGCCGGCGTTTTTCTCACGGTGTTTCTTGATGTTGTTCATGATGTTGGGGTGGGAGTGCCCCGACATCGTGTTGATCCCCAGGGACTCACAGAGCGCGAGGGTTTCCTGGAGCTTGGCTTCGGTGTTGTACTCCTTTACCAGGCGGTGGACGTAGCGTTGGTCGCGGGAGTGGTGGTAGAGGCTGAGCAGGTTTCCGCCGAGTATTATCCGGCTGATCTCCATGTCGCCGATCTTGCCCATGGGCATCGCGCCTTGTGCCGGCGCGGTTCCGCCCTTGGCGGGGGCTTCGGCCCCCTTGGCGACCTGCTGTCCGGCGTCGGCGCCAAGCGCCATGGCGGCGCCGGCCGAGGCCAGTACGGAATTACGCACGAACGTTCGACGTGTCAGTTCACCGTCCACAACGGATCCTCCTTTTGGCGTTCATCGGATTGCCGGCGCACGGGCCGGTTCCGGCACACCATGTCTTCTTCTGTAACCTCTGACTGCCGCGGCGTCCACGGTTTTGTCGCAGAGGGTCGTTGGGCTTGTCGGAGGGCACGTAGCAGTTCAACGAACCGCCGCGCTCTGCCGACGAGGCTGTCAGGCCCTCCAGGGACGGTTCCGCTTGGGCGTGGCGGCCAGCACTTCGTTTATGATCCTTACGTCCGGGGCGACCTCGAAGTCGAACATTCCGGCCAGGATGAAGTCAGCACCGTTCTCGATGGCGTACTTGAAGCCGTCCCGCGGAGGGATCGCGCCGCCGGCCATGACCTTGAAGGCCATCCAGGGCTTTTCGACGCCTTTCATGAAGTCGATGGTTTCCTGAGCTTGTCGGCAGAAGATCGAATCGAAATCCATCTTCGCGCTGGGGTAGTTCATGTGGTGAAGCGTCTTGATGTAGAAGTCGCAGGGGATCTTGTGCTTCTCGCACGCTTGGATGGTCGGGAGCTCGTGAGCGCCGACGGCGCAGGGCAGGCCGTGGGATTTGAGGATCTCGACCAGGGCGGCCAGCTCCTTGATTTTGCCCTCACGGACGAGCTTGTCACACGGTTCGCCCCAGAGGTAGAGGGCGTCGGCGCCGTCGTCGACCATTCGCTGGGTGTCGGCGGCGAATCTGGTGGTTTGTTCGAAGGGCACGACGGAATGGGCGATCCACTGCATCTTTCCGCCCCGCTTCTCGCGGTGCTCTTTGAGGAGCTTGCGGATAAGGGGGCTGGTGAGGTTGGCGGTGATGGTGTCGATTCCCATCGCCTCGGCGAGGGCGATGGTTTCGAGGATCTTGGCGTCGGTGTTGTACCGATTAACGAGTTGTTGGACGTAGGAGAGGTCGCGAATGTGGTTGTAGCGTCCGATGAGGTTTCCGCCGAGGACGAGGCGGCTGATTTGGAGGTCGCCGATTTTTCCCTTGGGGATCGCGCCGGTGGCGGGCTTGGGGGGGGCCTCGGCACCCAGGGCGGTTTGTTTGGCGCCGTCCGCGCCGAGGGCCAAGGCGGCTCCGGCGGAGGCGATCACTGAGTTGTGGACGAAATCCCGACGCGTTAACTCGCGATCCACAGTTCGTTCTCCTTCGGGTTCGGGAGGATTGCTGATTGTCGGCCCCAAAAAGAGTCTGTGCTACTCCCTTTTGTACCGTTCGGGGGGGCGGGTGTCTACAACGCGGGGCTCGCGGGAAGAGTGGTCGGTGGCCTGTCGGTTTGGCCACTCGGGGGTCACGCTGGGGTCTCTCGGTCCTGGGGGAGTCCGCCTGCCCAAGCCATGCCGCTGCCCAGCCATTTCCCAGAGTCGACCGCGCGTGCTCAACTCTTTGATTTCCAAGAGAGTTGCGCCGTGTGCGGTCTTGTGTCTCACCGGTTGACGTCAAGCTCGCTTGTGGATCATGAATGCAGCTACGTGATACACAAACAGCGTTGTCGCGCATCCGTGAGACTCAAGACACCGATCGTCCCCTGGCGATACGCGGCAAGTCGGCAAACGCGGGGAGATTCCGCCCAGCTTCAGCGGTTCGCCGGCGTGAAGGTGTAGATGCGCGCGGCGCGGGGGGGCAGGTTGGCGTCGAGGTTGACGGCGCTGCGGGCGAACCGACCGGCCGGATGATCGCCGGTGTCGTCCATGAGGCGGATCTGTCCTTGGGCTGGGAGCGGGTAAGCGGGGGCGGCGAGTGCGAGCGGGAAGGATATGGGTCGGTCGGCGATGTTGGCCAGGGCCACCGCGATGTCGCCGTCGGGCGCTTGCCATGCGCCGGCGAGGACCAGCGGGAAGCGCTTCTTGAACTCTTTGAGGGCGCCTTGTCTTCCGGCGTAGATCGAGAGCCGGGACATGTCGAGGTCGTCGTCGGGGACGTCGAGCTTGGGGGGACGAAGGAAGGTGCCGTGCAGGAGGTAAGGCAGGGCGCGACGCCGCAGCCTCGCCAGTCGGAGCACGTAGTCGATCTCCTCCGGTCGCTGCTGGAAGTGCTCGGCGCGAATGTTGGCGAGGGTCGGCTGTTGGCCCCAGACGAAGGCACGAGCGTGCTCGAGACGGAACTGCCGGGAGAACTTCCGGTCGAGCAGTTGCAGGGGCTCGGCGGGGGCGAACTCCGCCGGCCACAGCTCGTCATAGGGCGGCATGGTGAGCGAGGCGTAGTTGCCATAGAAGACGGCGTAGGGGTGGTAGACGGCGTGGAAGAAGGGGATGGGCTCCCACTGTCCGGGCGTGGCGTAGCGCTCCATGCTGACCTGGAGGCTGAGCATGAGATCGAGATGGGCCAGCCACGGCTCCCCGCAACCTTCGCCGGCCAGGGCGATGGGGGCGCGGCGGGCGCATCGCTTTCGGATGTCCTCGACGAGGGCGCGGAAACCGTCGGTCCAGAAGTCGCCGCCGGGTGCGTGGCCGTGCGTGGGAGCGTGGCAGGTCAGGCTGAGGCAGGCCTGGTCCATGTAGATGCCGGCGACGCCGAGCTCGACCATCGCTTTCTCGGCGAGGGAGGCGTACTTGTTTCGCCAGAAGGCGGTGCCGATGCACATCGGCGCGCAGGGGGCCTTTGTGAAGGTGTTGTAGACCTCGGTGCGGATCTTGCCGGCGCGATCCCTGACGGCGAAGGCCTCGGCGTTTTCGGTCTTCCAGCTCTGCGTGGTGACGCCCCAGAGTCGTTGGTTCATGTAGACCAGGGCGTGGATGCCCTTGCCCTGTGCGTTGGCGACGGCCTTGCGGAAGGGCTCGGCGCCTTCGCGTGGGGGGAAGTACTCTGGGAAGCCGACGTCGTACGGGCAGTGGTGCCACCAGTGCCAGAAGACGCTGACGGGGAGTTGGGCCTTCTCCTGGACGTAGGCGGCCGGTGCGAGGACGTTTTCGGATCGACCTCGGTTCCAGACCCACAGGCCGGTGTCGGTGATCCATTCGGGGACGAGGCCTTGGGCGAGACGGCTCTTGCGGGCCCACGGTTGTCGGGTCGCCCAGCGGCGGTAGCGCTGGGCGGCGTTGAACCAGTCTCCGCGGAACGTGCTGAGGGCCACGTCATAGTCCAGCGTCCACTGGCCGGGGGCGTCGCTTGACGTCTCGGGGTAGTGCACGCATTCCATGCCCAGACCCTTGGCGCCGGTGCGGAAGACGGCGAAGGCCTTTCGGCGCATCTTGCCGTCTTGGCAGGCGAAGGTGAGGCCGGGGCCATTGGGGCGATAGAGGGTTATGCATTGGAGGCTCAGCGGTCCCGGGTAGTCCCACTGGCGGCGTCCGCGGCCGAGGATGGCGCGCGGTCGGTCGGTGCGTTCGCCCATCCAGACTGGGACGGCCAGTGATTCCTGGTCTTGGGGCGTAATGCCTGGCAGTCTGGGGAATCGCGCGGCGGTCAGGGCGAGGCCTGTGGCGTTTTGGACGGTCATGCGCCAGCGACTGGCGGGCTCGTCGTCGTTGAGCCGGACGGTGGCCGCGATGCGCAGGTTCGGCGCCGCGGCGAGTCCGAAGTCTTCCCAGGTGAGCGTCAGGCGTCCGCCGTGCGCGTTCCACTTGAAGGACTGGGCTTGCTCGGGGCCTATGGTGAGGGTCTTGTCGCTTAGGGCTTCCAGTTGCCAACATCGACGATCGGGTCCGGTTGTCTTGTCCGAGAATTCGTGGGCGGTGTCCTTATCGAGGAGTTGTGTGATGGCGCCGTGGGCCGGGTCGAATGCGAGGCGCAGGTGCTTGTTTTCGAGGGCGGGGACGGCGTCGGGCTCGGCGGCATGGGCGGGCGTTATCGCGGGGAGTCCGTGACAGATGAGAGCGTAGCAGCCGAGCAGCGCGGCGCTAGCGAGCTTGGCCGTCGCGGGGGTTTTGCCGGCCCGCTGGTCCGTCGTGTTCGCCATCGCGTTATGCCTCCTGGTGCCTTCTTCGTCCTTCCGTCGCCTGAATGGGCAGACGCTGGTACTCGGGATCGTAGCACTTCTCGGCCAAGCGGCCCAGAATCGCCACGGGCAGACGAGCGTGGCCGGCACGAGTGGCGAGGTGCCTGCGGCGCGATGCAGTTGTTTGGAGGGCGGATTCTCCGGACGATGCTGTCACGATTCGCCCTCACCTCGTGGGCCCTTCCATCCGATACGGATGCAGGATACGGCGGCCCTGGGAGTAGAGAGACGATGCGACCCGTCACCCGACGAGAGTTCATAGCCTGTTCGGTCGCAGGTTCTTGTAGTTTTCTCCCGCGCTGCCCGTTCCTCGCGCCGGCTGCCTGCGCGGCGGAACCTGTCGCCCGGGACAACTATTATCTCGCCCACAAGAAAGAGCTGACCGACGCCTTCAGAGGCTTCATTGCAGGCGCGAGGCAGTTCCTGTCGCCGGAGTTGGGCGTGGGGCTCGCCGAAACCGTGGCGGAGCAGGCGCTGCGTGGCTTCGATCGGCTTCTGCCGAGGCTGCCTGAGGTGGGCGGCGAGAGGAATTGGGATACCCAGTACCTGCCGATCGCCGCGTGGTACGTGGCGCTTTATGAACCCTTGAGGGCGAATGGCAAAAAGGCGGAGGACGTCGGCAGGGTCGTTTATGAGCTCAACCGGATCGAGCTCGAGGGCATGCCCAAGGACAAGGCGCGGTCGCAAGGGGACGCGCTGTTCACACGGGAATCGCTGGACAAGATGCGGGCCTGGGTCGTGTGGACCCAGAAGCGGGAGTATCCCGCGAATTGGGTGGCCACGTTTGTCCCCGGCGACGGCAAGGACTTCGACTTCGGGTATGACTACTCGGAGTGCGCGCTCTGCAAGTACTTCAGGTCGCAGGGCGTGCCGGAGTTGGCGCCTTATGTCTGTCTGAACGACTTCGTGCGGAGTCGGGTCCTGGGCACGGGCCTGCGGAGGACGATGACGCTCGCCCAGGGAGACCTGGTCTGCAACTTCCGGTACAAGAAGGCGGGGCCGGTGCTTCAGGATTGGTCCACGGAGATCGGGCTGATACGATCGCGCATGGGGACCAAGCCAGCGCGGCGGACGTAGGTTGAAGTCGCCGCGATGAGCAGCCTTGTCACACTCCGCCTGGTGATCAATCGTGTACGGGTTCGTCGCCGAGACCGTGACATCTCATTCAGTCGGACTCGCTTGTCGCCTGGATAGTCAGGCGGAGGTACTCGGGATCGTAGCATTTCTCGGACAACCGCCCCAATATCCCATCGTAGATTTCGTCGTCGAGCGTGGGCGTCCTACTCAGGATGAACAATGTGCTCCGCTTGGGATCGCCGACGACGGCCCATTGGTAATCCTCGTCCAGATCGATAATCCAGTAATCGCCCTGTGCGAAGAGCGAGAACGACACGATCAGCTTCGCATTGGTTTGCTCGTCCACGACCCGGGCCGTTCCCTCGATACGGTTGAGGCGTCCGGATGGGTCGCCGATGCGGCATTCGTTCACGACGCGAACGGTACCGTCGTCCCGAAGTGTGTACTCGGCAGTGGTGGCCGCACAGGTCGCGTTGAAGAACGTGGGATAGCTGGCGATCTCGTACCATTTGCCCATGTACCGCTGAACGTCGACGAAGGCAACGGTTTCCAGGTCAGGGACGTGCGGTGCGGGCGTACACGAGGGAACGAAGACTGACGCGATGAACAGAAGACTCAGTAATCGAGTGGACATGTGAGGATCTCCAGAATCGGGTCATCTACTGACTGACGCGTCTTAGCACGAACGGCTCGAACAGCCCGTACCCCACTGTACTGTACTTTCCTCCCGCCGGCGGGCCGGGGTTCGGGCCGTTTCGGAACATGCCGGGCCAGGCGGTGCCGAGGGACGGATTGCCGTGGTGTGGGCCGAGGGTGTTCTTGAGCGTGCCGATCACGGTTACCTCGATCTTGTTCGCGCCGGGCTTGACGTGCTCGGTCACGTCGCACTCCCACGGGGCGCAAGCGACGTGGCCGGCGGGCTTGCCGTTGACGGTCACTTTGGCGACGCTGCCGTACCACTTGGGTAGCGCAACGCGATATTGGCCGGACGGCGAGGCGACGTCGAAGGTCTGCTCGTACGCGACGCCGGCGCTGTAGAACGGATGGCCCTGCTCGTTCCACGGGCCCAGGCGGATCGGCTGATCGGCTACGATCGCGAAGCCCTTGTCGGTGGCCTTCAGGGCGAAATCGCCCAGGACGTACGCCGACTCGAGCTCGTGGTACAGCGTGAAGGGCGAGGCCTTGATCGTGACGGCGTTCTCGCCTGTTTGCGCGAGCGAGGCGAGGTCGATCTTGCCGAAGACCTTGTCGAGCCACCACTGGCCCTTGGCCGCGGTCACCGGCTTGCCGTTGCATGTGATCGTATACAGGTCGGGGCGTTCCACGACGATCCACAGGCGCTTGGGCACCGGGCCTTCGATCTTGAACCGATAGGTCGCCTCGAAGCCGCTATCGGCGGGGAAGGTCTTGGTGATCAGCTCGTCGCGGAATTGGACGGCGCTGTCCCGCGGATTGCGGGGCATGCCGTTCTTCTTGAAGGCGAAGTCTGACGCCTGATAGAAGTAGAGGTCCTTTTTCGTCTCGCCACCGGCGGTGATATCGACGTAGTCGAGCACGAGCACGTTCGGCTGGATGCGCTGGATGCTGGGCGGGCCCGCCGAGGCGATGCTGGTGAGCTTGTCGGGGGCGGCGGGCGCGGGCTTTCTGGGCTCCTTGGACAGGAATAGCAATAGCGACCCGCACGGCGGCAGCGAGAACTCGGCTCGAACGCCCTTGTCGGACGCGTCGAACGCGTGCGGCGCGATCTTGCCGGTGTGGAGGTCCCACTGCTCGATGCCCTTGGCGGCGGCCTCGATGGCGCCGGATGAGGGCGCTTCGATGCTCGTGTTGACCAGGAACAGGATGTCGCCGTCGGCGAGCTGGCGACGATGGTGGAAGAGGATGCCCGCGTCCTTCTCGGCGCGCCGGATCGCGAATCCGTCGCGCGAACGCGCCAGCAGCATCGCCGGCGCCTTGGCGACGTCGACCTGCTTCCAGCCGGGGAGCTTGGCGGCGGCCGAGGGCCGGTCCGACGGCCTGGCGTCGACGCATGCGGGCGGCTCTCCGCAGCAGAGCACGGTTCCACCGGCTTTGAGGAATCCCTCGAGCAGGTCCATGGTCTTGGCGTTCAGCGTTTCGGTGAGTCGCGGGATGACGACGGTGTGGTAGGCCCGCTGCCCGACCGCGAGGGCGTTGCCCTTGACGGCACCGTGGCGGGCGATGATGTCCTCGCAGCCGATGTCGTATTCGACCTGATCCCTCTCGAGAATCCGAACCATGTCCTGGAAGGCGTCGCCGATCGCCTTCAGCTCCGCCGACTCGCCCGCGGGTCCGTTGTGCATCCAGGCGGTCGACGTCGGTTCGATGACGAGGACGTGATTGACTTGGTGGCCGGACGACATCGCGAGCGAGAGCCGGGTGAAGTAGGACGTCATGACGTGGTAGGCGTCCCACCAGGGCTCGTGATAGGAGAACGATTGGGGATGGTCGCGTTTGCGGGCGCCGCGGATGGTGATGTACGACAGGTGTTCGTCCATCGTGTTGACGCCGAGGACATAGAGCCAGTCGCCGATTCGCTTTATGTCCTCGAACCGGAGGTCCCAGCCACCGGCGCCATAGGCTTCGCAGAGCGTCCGATTCCTGCCGAGCTGGTTGGCGACGCTGCGGAGCTCCTTGACCGCGCGGGCGTTTCCGAACTGGGCGTGCGTATCCTCGCGGTACTGGTTCATGAGGCAGTCGATGGCGGGGCGCTGATGCCAGGCGTACATGGCCATGTTGTCTGGCACGCCGACGCAGCGGGGCCAGTCATGCTCCCAGTAGTGGCCGGTGAACTGGAGGCCGTGCTTGGCGCAGTAGTCGTGGTAGGGCTTACCCCAGTGCTCGATGTACTGGGCCAGAAGGAGCCGGTAGTAGTCGTGTCGAACGCGCTTCCAGTCGCCGACTTGGCGGTAGAGGCTGGGCAGGTGGTCGGTGAGTTTGTAGCCCCACTGTTTCTCGAAGAGCGCGGGCAGGTGCTCGCTCCATGGCAGACCGCCGGCGGGTCGGATGTGCGGCTCGTCGGTGAAGACGCCCGGCACGCGCTTGCCGAACTGATCGCCGATCTCGCGCTGGTACGCGCCCATGGTGATTTCGAGGAACTTCTCGGTCACGCCGGGGTCGAGCAGGTTCACGTAGAACTTGCCGCCGTACCAGGGCGAGCTGCCCGCGTGATGGACCGTCGCGGCGAGGTAGGTCGCGTTCGGCAGCGACTCACCGGCGCGGACCTTGCCGGTGACGTTCTCGACGCCTCCGTCGGTGAGCCGATAGACGGCTACAGTGTCTCGATTGCACTTGGGGGGTTGATCTTTGTGCTCGGCGAGATGGAGGCCCTTGCCGCGCGACTCGGGCATGGCGTCGGGCACGAACCCGCCGGCGAAGCCGGAGGGGTAGGAGTTTTCGTCGTAGATCCACACGTTCATGTCGAGCCGTTCGGCCTCGCGGAGCGCGACTTTCCAGAGGTCGAACCACTCCTTGGAGAGGTACGGCGTCATCAGCCCAGGACGCGGATGCACGAAGACCTGCATGACCCCCTGGCCGGCGAGGTCGCGCATCGTGTCGACGATCTGCTGCTCGGTGAGCCGATCGTTCCATACCCAGAGCGGCCCGGAGGCGTACTCGCGCGGGGGCTTGGCGAACGTCGCTTTGACGCGCGCGGAGTCTTCGGCTCCGTCGAGCGGGGAGGGGGAGAGCACGAGGCCGCACAGGACCAGCGGCAAGACGAACGGGGATAGTGAGCGCTTTGGCACGATTAGACTCCTACGTGAGAAGCGGATCCTTTCCCGGGCGGACCGAGGCATCGACGGGGCGGTTGCACCGACGCTGCCGTGGGTGTGCCGGGGAAGGGAGTATTCTGCCGGTTTCGGGGCTCGATGGGAAGGGGCGTGTGCGAACCGGAGGTTTCCCAGCGAACTTGCGTGGGTCCGGGCCGCCGCGGCATGGGCGTCTCGCTCGTGATGGTTCATGGGCAAGATGCCCATGCTAGGCGTTGACGGCTGACAGCCTTTGTGTCCTGGTGTAGGATCATGCCGCCGCACACAAGGAGGATGCCGCCATGCCGAGATATCTGACGCTCGCTGCGACGATGACGATGACGCTGTCGCTTCACTTGGCAGGACAGACGACCACTCCTGCCGATGCCAAGGACATAGGCCGGGAGTCGTCGAGTTTGCGGATTGTCGGACGGACGGTTTCGAGGGAGCGGTCGGCGTTTGACGGCGCGATCTACGCCGAGCCGACGGGGACGCGGATGATCGACGCGAGTGGGCGGAGGGTCTCGGACGACAATGGTCGGACCTGGCAGACGGTCACGCCGAAGCCGGACTTCGGCGCGGGTCTGCCTTACGGCTATCGGAGGGATCCGGTGACGGCGGCGGTCGATTCCAAGAACGGATGGCTCGTTGCGATCGTCAATGCGTTGGACACGCCGGGGCTTGATCCGAAGATCGAGGAGCCGCCCGTGGCGCTCAAGACGTACTACTTGCGGTATCGCGTCTCGAAGGACGGCGGGCGTAGTTGGCTTTTCGAGGAGCCGATCATCCAGGCGGGCGACTACACGACGCGGCATCCGTTGGAGGACCTGTGGGTCGGCAAGAACAGTATCTTCCTGGGCGATGCCGGGAGCATCCCGATCGTCACCCGCGCCGGGAAGATCCTTGTGCCCGCGCAGATGACCCTCGTCGGGCCCGGTGGCCAGCTCACCAACCCGGGCGGCGGGTGGACCTACACGGACGTCGTCATGCTGATCGGGACGTGGACGGATTCGGGTCGGATCACCTGGAAGGCCTCGCGGCGCATCCAGGGCGACCCGAAGCGCTCCACCCGCGGGATGATCGAGCCGACGCTGGCAGAGATGCCCGACGGGCGGATCCTTGCGGTGATGCGCGGCAGCAACGGGGGCAAGCTCGACGGCGAGTATAGGCTGCCCAGCTACAGGTGGTTCTCCGTCTCCGGCGACGGGGGTGAGACGTGGACCACGCCTGAACCGTGGGGCTATGGGGACGGCAAGCCGTTCTTCTCGCCCAGCAGCATGTCGACGCTGTTTCGGCACTCGACGGGGCGGTATTTCTGGATGGGCAATGTGTCGGAATCGAACTGTCAGGGGAACAGTCCTCGCTGGCCGCTCGTGATCGGGGAGGTGGACCCTAAGGGCCTGAGGCTTGTTCGATCGAGCGTCTTGGTGGTCGACACGGAGAGGCCGGAGGATCGGCATGAGGGGCGGCTCGATCTGTCGCACTTCACGCTGGTTGAGGATCGCAAGACCAAAGAGATCGTGATGTCGGTGCCGCGTGCTCATGGGGGGTACAAAACGTGGGAGTATGCGACGGTGCGGGTAGCCTTGAAGTGAAGGGGCCGAAGGACGCCCAGCATGCAATGCGCCCGGGGATTGGGCGATGCCGACATCACCGACATTCCTGTGTGACCTGCCGTTTGAAATCGCCCGGCGAGACACACATTGGGGCGGCAGGCGGAACGAAGCCGAACGATGCCCCGCGTGTCACGTGTCGAGACTGGACGCCGCTGGTGTGCTTGCCTTGCGCCATTCGCCATCGACTTGTTCGCAGCAAGCGTTTGACGCTAGAATGCAGATATTCAGGCAGGGAGCGCGCGATGACCATTCAAGAGTCTGTGCTAGCCCACCTCAAGAGCCTCCCCGTGGACCAGCAGGTCAAAGTGCTTGACTACGTCGAGCAACTGCCGGGGCCAAACGTTCGACGTGAACCCTTCAAGGATCTTCGCGGCGCCTTCGCTCAGCTTGACGTCGATCTGTCACCGGAAGACTTCCAGCAGGTCCGTCGGGAGATGTGGCGGAGCTTCCCACGAGACATCGAGCCATGAGCAGCCTCGTCGTGGACACCCACGCGATCCTTTGGTATCTCGGCGATTCGAAGAGGCTGTCCCAGGCCGCGGCGAGTCGCATGAGCGCGTCTCTCAAGGGCGGGTATCCTCTCTACGTTCCGTCAATCTGCCTGGTTGAGCTGACATACCTAGTCGAAAAGGGGCGCCTTGTGCCGGAAGCTAGATCCTTCCTGTGCGATCGGCTGCTGGATCCGGGCTCGGGTCTGCTTCTAGCCCGCTTGGACTACGGCGTCGCGGAGGCAGTGGAGCGCATTCCCCGCGACCAAGTTCCCGAGATGCCCGACCGTATCATTGCCGCCACGGCCTTGTACTTACAGGTGCCGCTGGTCTCATGTGATCTCTCTATCCGAAACGCGCCCATATCAGTCGTCTGGTAGGATCAACTGGGCAAGTCCCGAGTTGCATACTACGGATCCAGCCAGATCGGGCTTGCCCATGCTGCTTGTCCGTCGGTTTGGACGACGCGGACGTAGTAGAAGCAGAACGGGTGGTTGCAGAACTTGGCGGGGGGCAGCATCGCGTCCTTTAGCTTTGTCGTGTCGTGCCAGATGAAGACGTTGTCTTTCGTGGTGAAGATGACCTTGTTGTTTCGGATGACGTCGATCCGCTCGACGGGCGCGGCGCCGTGGAAGTCGACCTTGATCCGGCGCGACTTGGCCAGGTCGGAGTCCTTCGAGACGCTCAGCTCTCCGCCGACCGTCTGGCCGTTGATGTCGACGTCGAGCAGCATCCTCGGGCCTGAGGTGGCGATGACGCGCCGGTTCCAGAGCCCGTCCCAGATGGATTCCCGCGTTCGGTCCTTGGCCAGGACGCACATCGATCCGGCGGTGATGACCTTGCCGTTTTCGATCCTGGACGGCTTGTCCGTTCCGGCGGTGCCGCGATGGTCGTCGCCGCCGGCCGTAAAGCCCACGCGCCATCCGAGGGCGAGCGCCCGCTGGACGAAGCCCTCGGCCACGAGTTTGCCGCCGGGATGGTCGGGCTTGGCGGGGAGGGGGTTGCCGTCCTCGGCGGAGCACTCGTAGCAGCCTCGTATCTGGTGGATCTCGATGAAGCGTTCGTGGACGGGGTCGTGGTCCTTGTAGTCGCAGTGGTTGCCGTCGCTGCCCGGATGGTGCGGGATGATGATGGCCTTCTTGCCGGCCAGGGCCTTGAAGAGGTCGGGCGGGCGGGGGTACTTGCCCTCGTCGCTGCTGAATTGGGGCTGGTCATCCTGCAGGTAGTAGACGTTGCGATCGCCGTCGCCGTTTCGGCGCCACTTGGCCCACTCGTAGCCGAGGATGGCGACGAAGCGCCTGGGCTCGTTCCATTTCTTGACGGCCTCGCAGGTGATCTTCCAGTAGGCGGGTGGGGTTTCGTATCCGTGGTCATGGTCGCTCGAGGCGGCGAAGTCGAGCAGGCATTCGTCGCGCATCTGGCGGAAGTACTCGTCGATCGTCCCCCATCCGTCGGACAGCTCGGTGTGGCCGTGGATCATACCCCAGTAGCGGTTGTACCGCGGTTGCGTGGCCCGGCACTCGGTCGGGTTCGTCAGGCACGACTTGCCGGTCCGGCGGTCGACGACTCTGAGCCGGTGGACGCCTTCGTCCGGGAGCTTCACGCGAGCTTCTGCGCAGGTCGAGTTCTTGACGCGCTTGACGGTGGCGTCGAGCTTCTTCTCATCGAGGAGGACGTCGACTTGTTCTAGAGGCTCGACGGAGAGGTTGCTGTGTTTGTCCTCGGGTCGGACGAGGATTTCGACGTCCTGGCCGGGGGAGCACTGCGAGGGGACGTAGGCGCGGATGTGGTCGATCTTGTTGCCGAGGATGTGCATCAGGCAGGCGCCGACGATCTCCTTTTGCGCGGCGAGGCCCCAGCGGGGCGCGCCGCCTTCCACGAGCTCGGGGCAGTAGAGCACGAAGAACTTGTTGAGCATGCGGCAGGAGTCCGCGGTCGTGCCTTTGCCGCCTTTCGAGGTGTCGCCGAGGGTCACGTGGATGACGGTTCCTTCCTTGAATCCGTTACTGGGTATGGCGAGGGCGAACGTCGCGCCTGCCTTGTTGCCCTTCGCATCGACCTTCGACAGCGAGATCGGCTTGCCGTCGGCGGTCTGGACGGAGAGGGATCCGTCCGCGTTGGGTTTGGCGATTTGTACCGGGCGGAATGAGCCTTTGTTGTTGCGTCCGCCCCAGAGTTCGAGTCGGAGCGTTTGATTCGGCTTGATGTCGCGGGCCAGCTTGAACGTCAGTCGCCAGGTGCTTTTCTGGCCGGCCAGCGCATAGGGCGGTTCGGCGGTTTGGAGGGGTATCTGTTCGGGGATTCGGACCGGGCGGACGAACTTCGGGACGTTCGGTGCTGGGGTTTCGGCGGGCGCGGCGCTGGCAAGGGCAGCGACACAAACCGTCAGTGCCGGTAGGACGAGAAGGGTACTTCGCGGTCGGCGGTGAGTCGCGGTGGACGGTCCTGTGTGCTTTGAAGTCATCATCGCCTCCTTGTTTCAGCCCGAGGGGCCCTGACGGCTGTTGTAGATGGGTCCGCCGGACTCGGCGTATTGTCGGAGTACGGCCGCGGCTTCGTGGCGGAGCACGTCGCGCGTGACGGCGATGCCGCGCTGCTCGAAAGCCGAGGGCCAATCCTCGAGCTTGGGGCCCTCGTCGAAGCCGATTTGTCGTACGTCCTCGTCTCGCGCGCCGCAGACGATCGCTCGGACTCCGGACCAGATGATGGCGCCCATACACATCGCACAGGGCTCGGTCGATGTGACCAGTTCGTGGGCGGGCATTCCCTCGCGGCCGAGATCGTGATGCTCCACGCGTTGGTGAGCGGAGATGATCGCGAGGACTTCGGCGTGGGCGATCGAGCAGCTCAGGGGCACGACGCGGTTGACGCCGACGGAGAGCAGCCGGCCGGTGGGGGCCTGGAAGATCGCCGCGGCGAACGGGCCGCCGGTGCGGTGCTCGACGTTCAATCGCGCGAGGTGGATTACTAGGCGCATGCGATCTTCATGATTCGGGGAGATTTCGGCCTGATCGCGAAGGAAGGCTTCGGTCCACTCGGGCAGGCCTGAGCTCATGCGATGAATCGGCATTGGCGTGCTCTTGCTCCTGTGCCGCGTGGTGCTGATTTGCTGGCGCGAGATCCGCAGCCGACCCCCAGGTGGGTCGGTCAATGTGCGGAACCTACCGATGCACTGGCCAGGCTCCACGAGGGGGCCTTTTGCCCCGGCGTTTGCCGGGAGCCCACGGGTCTGGGATAACACGTCACATTACAACGCCTTTCTCGGTCTAATGTTACACTTCTTGCCACTCTTATTCTCTTCACTTCCTGGAAAACAATGAAGGGAGTGTTCCTCTTCTCCGAAGTGGCAGAGCTCGCGGGGCTCATCTACTCGGATGGCGTAGTAGATGCACGCCTGGAATCGTCGATAGACACCACGACGCCCACATCTTCAGCGTCAGCAGGGCGTTTGCCTCGTCGTCGTCGATGATCTCCTCGGTCCTCGGGTCCCTCTCGATTTGGCGGCCGAGGACGATGCCGATCTTGTTGATGAGGGGAATGACGCTGGTGCGATGGGTCCCTTCGGCCGGTGCGAAAGGTGTCTTGTGACGCCTGACGGCTTCGATGAAGCTGAACTACCAGGCGAGCCCATGGCAGGTGTCGTCTCGCTGCCATTCGACCAGACTCTCCAAACTTTCCACAGGGCCGCCCCAGACATTCAGCAGCCATGCCAGATCGTGGCATTGCCTTGTATCCAAGCGTCTTTTGCTGAGCACGTAGACGACCCCCCAAGGACACATCTCATGGCGAGGGACAACCACTGGGATGGCCACAAGCGACCGAGCCCACCCATGGTTCGCGCTGCACCTATGGGGGCATCTCCGCTCGTCTCGCTTGCTCTTCATGGAGAGATTCGCGTGCCAGCACTCGCCCGGCAGGCCCTCGTTTCCGTCCTCGCTGGCCCGATCAATCTCGAAGACCCTTTCGTCGGCAGGTACTCCGTGTGTTGCGGCGATGTCCACCAGTTTGGCCTCGCCGATGGTCCTGTAGAGAACGATACGAAACTCCGACTCCTCGAAACTGCCAGCCATGAGGGCCGATCGAGCTGATCTCAGGAAGCTCTTGATACATGGGTACAGCTCGCCTCTCCGGTGCGCTCTGTAGGAGTCAATCCAGATTAGGCCGTGACAAAGCAGATAGGCCGTGCAAAGTAAGGTGCCGAGGAAGACGATCCAGCCGATTTGCGACATGCAGTAGAGCGCGGTCTTCTGCAAGAGACCGGGCTGCGCCTGAGTACTCGCTGGTATCCGCATGTGAAGGAGTTGAAGGAGACTGAGGGGAACCATGTACACGGCGAGAAGGACCCCTAGGACATCCTTGCGTCTTCTGCATATCGCAACGACACGTTCCCACCATCTCGACATTGGGTGATCCGCAAGAATGCCATTTGCCCTGATTCGCTCAGAAACCGGTCGGTGGGAGAGTACATGCTAGCCACACCCGCGCGGTGGGCCGGATTCGGCCTCGTCGAGCCTGGGCTTGGCTTGCTCCACGCGTCGCCATAGGTCCTCAAGCTCGTCGATCAACTTGATGTAGGTGCTTGGGCCGTCAATGAGCTTGCCTTCGTTCCCAATATCCTTTTCCGCACGAAGTTCCGCGATCATCGAACTGAGCTCGTTGATTCTTGGCTCGATATCCTTGCTGAATTCGGGCAAGACCGAGTACATCGTCTTACGGGAGTATTCGGTCAGTGTTCCTCTGATCCGCTCTCGGTAGATTATGCTGAGCCAGTCGCCCGCGTCGAATAGCGCACGATAGGCATGCCCCAGAGCCTTGTCGAGCTGACGAGCGGCGTATTCATCCGGGCTTTGGCCTTGGCCATTCACACCGCAGGCAAGCTTCTCAGGGAAGAGGAGCGCGAACTGGGCTCGAATGATGTGGTCTAGCGCGTCACGCTGTTGGATTAGCGGAGGGTAGTAGAACTCGTGATCTGGATCTACTTCTTCAGCCTTCAGCAGAAGGGCCTTGGCCATATTGTGAACTTGTACAATCAGGCGCCACTTGTCGCCGTCCTGAGCCATCAACTCCCTCCCAGCAATGAAGAAGGAGGATGTTGACCTAGCAACATCCTCCCCCCAATGGCCAATCAGTTTACGAGGCGGTTCATTCACCCAATAACGGCTTGCTTGCCTGACAGCGACGTTCCTCCAACTCCTCGCTGGTGGACAGCCTGCCCGTCATCAGGCGGACGCTTCCCCGCATCAGCCTGCTTTGGCGTGCGGCGGCCTCCACCATCTGGCGGCTCACCTTCTCCACCTTGGGGAACTTCTCCTCTACGACCTCGACCCAATTCTTGACAGCCATCGTTGCCTCCTCTGAACTTCTGGTTCGGACCCAGGGGCCCGCGTTACGACGGCAATGTCCAGCACGTCTATATCATATGCATACGGATAGACAGAAAAGCGGGTAGCGTAACGCCTTGGGTGCCGCGACGTCAAGCTCATCGGCAAAGCGGTCTCAATGCTGAAACGAAAATCGGGGCGACCTACGGCACCAAAGAAGGGGCGTACACCTTCCCTTCTGCTCGCCGACATCCAATACCAACATACACCCATAACCACCTGGGTGTCAAGGCATTCCTTCAGAATGTCACGAATACCACCAGCCGACGGTCCACCGACCTCTCGGGGGCGCCGCATGACTCACAGATGCCACGGGGCCCGCATTTTCGGCGTCAGCAGGGCGTTGGCTTCGTCGTCGCCGATGAACTTTTCGGCCTTGGGTTCCCACTTGAGGTCGCGGCCTAGGATCATGCCGATGTTGTTGATGTGGCAGATCGATGCGGTGCGATGGGCGGCTTCGGCCGGTGCGAACGGCTGTTTGCGGCGCTTGACGCCCTCGATGAAGTTGTAGTGGTGGCTGCGGCTGCGGCCGAGGAAGACCTTGTCGGGCCAGACGGTGGCGCTGAGCAGCGAGCTCGGCTCGGCCTCGAGCTTGCCGCCGTGGACGTGGACCATGACCCACCCGTCGCTGCCCTCGAACTTGAGCCCGCGCGGGCCGTTGGTGGTGCCGAGGAGGCGGGCGCCGTTGGCGTAGACGTTCTCGAACTTGTAGTCGAAGAACGCGTCGAAGAGCGCGTTCGGGTCGGAGTTTCGCGTGCCGCGGGCCTTGAACTCGACGGGGCCGGTCTCGTCCATGTCGAGACCGAGCTGTGCCAGGTCGATGACGTGGGCGCCGCGGTCGGTCATCTCTCCGCCGCCGTAGCGCAGGTTGAACCGCCACCAGAAGTGCGTTCGGTACTCGTTGTAGGGGACCATTTTCGTATGGCCCAGCCAGAAGTCATAGTCGAAGCCATCCGGGACGGGGATCGCCGGCGGGTCCTGCTTGGCCAGCTCTTGCGCCTTCTTGTGGTGCCCGTCGCTGCACGGCAGGTTGATGTGGACGGTTTTGACCTCGCCGAGCCGCCCGTTGCGGACCAGCTCGCAGGCGAAGCGGACGTTCGTGGTGCTCCGCTCGTGGCTGCCGCATTGGAGGATGCGGTTGTTCTTCTTGACGGCCTCGACCATGGCCCGGCCTTCGGCGACGGAGTTGGCCAGGGGCTTCTCGCAGTAGATGTCCTTGCCCTTGTTGGCGGCCTCGATGGTGGTGATGGCGTGCCAGTGGTCGGGCGTTCCGATCGAGACGGCGTTGATGTCGTCGCGGGCGCAGAGCTCGCGGAAGTCCTTGTAGCCTTTGCAGTCCTTGTTGCCGTACTTCGCGTCGACGATACCCTTGGCCTTGTTGCGGTTCTTGGCGTCGACGTCGCAGACGGCGACCACCTGGACCTCGGGGAAGTTCAGGAAGGTCTGCATGTTGTTCGTGCCCTTGCCGCCCGTGCCGATCGCCCCCATGACGATCCGGTTGCTCGGGGCGACGGTACCGGCCTTGCCTAGGGCTGAGGCGGGTACGATGTACGGGAACGTCGCGGCCCCCACGGACGCCGAGGCGGTGGTTCGTAGAAACTGCCTGCGTGTTGACTTATGAGTTGACATCGCCATTTGCTCCTAGCTAGACATCGAGGTCATTGGCCCGATCGGTCAGTGAAGAAAGAGATACTCGACCGACGGGATGGCATATACTGTCGAGCCACGAGGGGCGGTTGTCAACCGCTGCGCGGTCACTGTCGCAGGGATGGGTGCTTAGGGGGGCGCCCGAACACATCGTCTCGGACAGAGGTGGTTCGTCGGGATGAAAGCGAAGCGATTGAGTGCCGATCGGATTGCCGAGTGTCTCGCCCGGTTTCCGGGGGAGTCGCAGGACTTGATGCTGGAGCTGAGGGATCTGGTGCTCGAGACGGTGCCTGAGGCGATCGAGTCGATCAAATTCAATTCGCTTTGCTACCACAAGCCCGATCATCCGTACGGCGCGATCGGGGGTAACATTTGTCTAGTCAGCGGGGATCAGGAGTGCGCTATTCTGGGGTTCATCCACGGGGCGTTTCTGCCAGACCCGGAAGGGCTGCTGATAGGAACGGCCAAGGCCAAACGACACGTCGAGATCCGTTCCTCGCGGGAGATTCGTCGCCCGGCGATTCGCGATCTAATTCGGGCGGCTGTCGAGTTCACGCCGGTGTCGGAAGACAAAGCAGACTAGGTGGTCTTGCGGGCAATGACCGTAATCGCGGGCGTGGAGGTACCACTGCAAGAGGAACCGAGAGGCCGTGGCGATCCCACTGGGGATCGAGCGATTTGAGGAACGATCCGAAGGCGCAGCCGACGTCCAGGATTCGCCTTGCTTGCGGGGGGGCGTTCCGCGCACAGGCGTTGTCAATCAGGCGCCGGTAGAAGCGCGTCTTGCGCAAGGGGTTCTGACGCGCGTACGAGCGGTAGTTGCCGTCGTCGTAGGCCTTCTCGGAGACAGGGACGTGCAACTGCGTCGCCGTGGAACGCTCAATTGAGGACGGCCAGGCCCCGGGCGCTCACGAGGCCGGTCTGACGGAGCGTGATCGAAGCGCGGCGAACGCTCGCGACAGGGCGGTCGCCCATCGGCGCGGCTTGCGGTCGGCCCAGTCGAGCCGCTCACGCAGCAGGACCAGGAGCGTCCGCGCGATTGTCGAGCCGACCTTCATCTTGGTCTCGCCAACTTTCTGGTCGTATCTCAGGATGATGGGGACTTCGCCGAAGACGGCCCCCTGTTTGGCCAGTCGGAGCAGGATGCCGACCATGCACGCGAAGCCCTCCGTGGCGAATACGCGATTCCCCTGCGAGGCCAGCGCCTCTTGCAGGAACGCCGCCCGATACGCCCGAAAGCCGCAGGAGTAGTCCCGCACGCCGGCGATCGGATAGACCGCGCGGAACAGCAGGGACATCCCTCGCGACAAGACGCGGCGCGAGAGGGGGACGCCTCGAATGGTCGCGCCCGGCTGATACCGCGAGGCGATGACGACGTCTCGCCCCTCTTGGATGTTGCGGATCATGCGTTGGAGCTGGCCGGGCAGGTGGCTGTTGTCGGCGTCCATGCACATGATGACGTCATGGGGTCCGGCCTGTCTGGCGGCGGCGACCATGCCTCGCATGAAGGTGGCGGCGAGGCCTCGGTTCGTTCCGTTCTCGAGGATCTCGACACTCAGTCCGTCGCCGTGCGTCCTGGTGACCTCCACCGTTTCGTCGGTTGAGCCGTCATCGACGACGATCAGCTTGAGATCGAGGTTGTACGTCTCGGCCATGAGATGCCGGCACCCGTCGAAGACGGGCGGGAGATTGTCGGCTTCGTTGTAGGCAGGCAGAACCATCCAGACGCGCATGGCAACTCCTCGTCACTTTGGGGGGCGGGTCGGCGTTGGAAGTCAACCGCAACACGCAGGCAGCCCGCGGATGGGTGGTCCATCGCTTCAGCGGCGGGGGAAGCGAACTCGCATCCACGCGGATTCGCCTTCCACCTGGATGACCGTTCCTGAATCCGCGCCACGGTAGCGCGGGCGTCTTGCCCGTGAGGGTCATGGGCAAGATGCCCATGCTACGCGACCGCGGCGCGCGGTCATTTGGCGGAGTACCCGCCGCGGCGGCGGACCTCGCCCTGAGTGCTTATCGGTCCTGGATGGCGTGGGATTAGTTATTCGTCGGGGTTTCTGGGCGTGCTGGGGCGACTGGCGCCCGGCGCGGGGGCAGAGGCCGTGGAGGGTGCCTCAAACAGATACGCCCCGGAGAAGATGAAGTGCGCCTCGTCAACGAGGCGATACCTGTCCTTGAAGAAGGCGAGGACTTGCTCATTGGGGACGAGGTGGGCGTAGACGAGCCAGACGTACCGGGGCCGGCGCTCTGCCAGGAAGGTGTCGACGTCCGGGAGACGTTGGATCATGCCTGCCAGTATTGACAGCCTTTGTTTAGAGGCCAGCCGCTCGAAGTAGTAATCGAAGTGTTCCTTCTTCCAGGCCCATCCGACGGTGACGGCGTTTGGGAATTCGTGCTCGTGGCTGACCACGTAGGCGACGGCCTCGCGGAACTGCGCTTTGTGCGGGGCGGTATAGTATCGCATGCCGACGACGAGATGTAGCAGGAAGACGCCCGCCAGGGCCGTGCTGAGACCCGCACGGAGAACCGGTCGGGCGAACGTGACCGTAATCGACCTTGCCAGAAGCAGATAGGCCGCGGGCAGGCAGATGAGCAGGTTCCGATTCGTGAAGATCGGCCCGGAGACGATCGACTTGATGAAGACCAGGAGCACCGGCACGACCGCCCAGAGGATCAGCATGAGCTCCTCGCGCGAGATGCCGCGCCGCAGGAAACGGTATGCCAGGCAGAGATACAGGCCGACGGCTATCGCGACGATCAGGCTCGACTGATTGAACCAGTACGCAAAGGCGCGGGCCAAGTGCCGGGGGCCGGGCTTGGGCAGGAAGAAGAGGGCCCCGCGGGCGTCGCGGACGAACTCCGCCAGCCAGGGGAGGTAGAGCACCGCGATGACCAGGTGAATTGCGGCGAAGGTCATGGGCATGGCTCGGCTTCGGTTGGCGGCGACGACGACGGCCATGGCCAGCCCCGCCAGCCCGACGACGACGACGGACATGGGATGGACGTAGAGCGCCGCTGTCGCGCAGAGGACGTAACCAACCGAGGCCCAAGCCTTACGATCTCTAACGACGGAGGCCCAGTAGTAGGCCATCAGCATGACGAGGAGGACGAAGATGCTGTAGGCGCGGACTTCCTGGCTGAAGTAGATCGGGGTCCAGGCAACGGCGACGAGCGCGGCGGCGATGAGGCCTTCGGGGGGGCCGAAGAGCTTGCGTCCCAGGAGGCAGATCACAGGTATCCAGAGGGTTCCGGCCAGGGCGGAGGGCAGGCGGAGCATGGCTTCGGAATCGCCGAAGGCTTTTTGCCAGAAGTAGATAAGGGCCGGATACGCGGGGGGGTAGACGTCCCTGAACATTCCCTTGGTCATGACGAGGGCGAGGGTGTCGTAATGCGTTTGCTGCCAGGTGTGGAGCTCGTCGTTGTAGAGGGACTCGTGGCCGAGGCCGGTGAGCCTGAGGCCCAGGCCGAGGGCTGTGATGAGGATCAGGATGATCCAGTGGTTACGGTTCATTTGGGTTTCGGGCGCCACGTCATCGTATCGGCTTGATTGCGGGGTCTTGTGCAGTGTATGCGGTGGCTGGTGGGGTGCGTGGGGGTTGTTCGTTCCGTGGCCGGTTGCCCCTTACCGCGTGAGGCGGTACCTTCACTGCGACGCTCTCGGAGGCGCCGTTGGGGGGGATGGGCGGCGGGCCGGGGGCCAGCTCAGGAGGCACATCATGGCGGTCAGGATCGGCATTATTGGGGCTGGGGGTATCGCCCAGCATCACGCCAAGACGCTGTGCACGCTGCCAGAGGCGACGATCGCCGCGGCGGCGGATCCGAATCAGGCGAACGCGAAGGTCTTCGCCGACAGCTACGGCTCGCGGACCTACTCGGATGCGGCCCGGATGCTCGAGGGGGAGTCCGATCTGGACGCCGTGATGATCGCCTCTGGGGCGGACGTTCGGCTCGAGCCGATCCGGCAGGTCTGTGAGCGGGGGGTGGCGCTCTTCTGCGAGAAGCCGCCGGCGTTGGATCTGGCGTCGGCGGTTGCGGCGAAGGAGGCGATCGAGCGGGCGGGGATCCTCAACACGGTGGGTTTTCAGACTCGGTGGTCACCGTCGGCCAAGCGGCTTCGGGAGTTGATGACGGGTCGGCGGATCCTGTTCGCGCGGGTCGTGATCGCCTGGCCGGTGTTCAAGTGGGTCGAGGATGGGCTGGCGCCGGGGCGGCTGTATACGAAGGCGGGTTGTGGGGGGCCAATGATCGAGCAGGGGATTCACTACCAGGACGTGCTGAGGTACATCACGCAGGACGAGCCCGTGTGGGTGCAGGCCGTTGCGGATCTCGGCAAGACCGAGCCGATAGAGGGTCGGGACTGCGAGGACACGACGATCGTGACGGCTCGGCACGCGTCGGGGATGGTGAGCGCGCACGTGCACAATTGGAGCCACGTCGAGCATTTGCTTCAGATGCAACTCGTGGGTAACGAGTTCGACTTGACGTGGCGGATCGACGAGGGTGAGGTCGTCGTTGGCCGGCTGGACGGTAAGGATGTCGACGAGCGTCTGGAGGCTAATCCATACGCCGAGGAGATGAAGGGGTTCGTGGCAGCGGTCGCGGCGAAGGACCAGTCGATGCTCCGATCCACGTACGCCGACGCGTGCAAGAGTCTTGCGGTTTGCGTGGCCGCGACGCGGGCGGTGGAGACGCGGTCGGCTCAGGACATCGAAAACGTGTAGGCTCGGGGGGCCTGTCGAGCATCAAACGAGTGAAGTCTTGCGGTCAGTACTTTGGCGACAGGTTCCGGGCGCAATGGAAGATCGAGCCCCTGCCCTGCGTGGAGCGCGTTTGGCATGGCGCCGGATGCCTGCGGCACACCGTCCCCCGAGTCAAGGAGCGCATCATGGCCAAGAAGAAGGTCTCACGGAAGCCCAAGCTGGAAACCCGACACGCCGATCACGCCAATCACATGTGCGCGCTGGTCTCGACGCGCCAGATGGCCAAGGTGGCGCGGCTATCGAAGGGGGCCAAGTACGTCTGTCACATCTGCGGCCGGGCGGCGGCCAAGGCGGAGAATCTTTGCGAGGCGGTTGAGATCTGACGTGGGGCTGCTGGGCCAGGGCTGACGTTAACGGCGACTTCATTGGCCACCGTAAACGTCCATTGCGGTCACCTTGTCCGTCGTTGTTGGCCGGGGATGGCCCAGTGCGAGCACGGGCTGAGTGTTCTGGTATGGATCAGCGCTCACGAGTTCAGAGCCCTCACGAACCCGAAGGACTCTGAAAGCGGAGATGGTCAGAGCGTCTCCACCCCTCCTTCTGAGTTCCGGATAGAGCGTGACATGGACAGAATCCACGGAGAGAGAGAAGGAGGCCACACGCGTTGAGTCCAGATACAACCTGAGTTCAACGCCGAAGCGTCCGGATGTCAAACGTCGTATTCGGACGATGAGGGCGGCCGAATGAGGATACCCATCCTCTATAGTTATTGTCTTGGGCCAAGAAGGGAACTTCAGCTCCGCGTCCCAGGTGTCGTCCTGCGCGCAGGGGTTAAAGACGAGCTCGATGCCTTCTCGGCGGAGACTCTCGCATACGGTCGCACGCCCGGATCTATGCCAAGACCATTCTCGCGCCAATTTGAAGGAGGGTTGGCATACACCGATTGCCCGCGGGACTAGCGCCTCGATGGAGGGCGTGAAGGGGAGACTGATTGATCCACCTTGAGCGTTCTCGAAAACTACTTCTGTCGCGTATAGACCTGGCTCGATTGGCACAAGTAGATGGGGAAAGTGCAATCGGCAGTGACCGGGACAATGCCGATTTCTTCTGGTTGGCATCTTGCGGGCGTTGATGGTCCCGGGACACTGACGGGGAGAGAAACGCCAGTAGGGCGCCAGGGCCGATGGGAGCTTCCATGCTGTCCCGTGCTTGGGCTCTCGCAGAGGTTCCAGATAGCGAATCAGAAGCGCCCTGCTTAATACACGTCCGAATCGCTTGAGTACCAGCCAGTGCGAGCCAATTCTGTCAAACTCTGGGGTGGAGATCTCGTCTAGGCCCATGGGTGCGCAGGGGTCGTCAGGTAGCCCAAGAGTTCTGCCGTCGAAGCATATCTCGATGCCCTGCGGGTTGGCGGCGACGATAGCCGGAAGTCGCCACCGAAGCCGTGCCGGCCCCACAAGGTAGACACGGAAATCGTCCTTCTGTCTCTCATTCAGGAGCTCATGAATGGCGGCGACAGTCTGTTCTGTTAGCGGGGCAGTGGGAGAGGACAGGAGGCGAACGCTCGGGCTCTCCTGGATCTCCAGCCACGGGCGCCGAGCGATGGCGATGGATTCGGTGTGGATAGCAACGCCACGGCAATAGATGACGAGGCGTGCGATCCGCCCTGATTTGTCGGCCCAGGCAAACTGGGAGACTGGAATCTCGAGATCGCCTGTGCCGTCGCCTCGGAGTCGGATTTGAAATTCCGCACGGCTTGAGTCGAGCTTCGCATTGTCAAGCTCGACGCGGAACCAATCCGCCGAGACTCCTTGCGGCAAGTTCTCGATGTGGACAAGGTAACTATCCAGGGGCGGGGCATTTCCGGCAACGGGATAGGCCTGGATAGAGGGAGCAATCAGTTGGTGGAGCTTCCGTATCTTTGGATGGCTCCGATAGGCGAACAGGAAGCCGCTGCTTACCAGCAGCGCGCCTAACGCGATTGCGGTCACCGAACGACGTTTCCGGAACCACTCGATGACCGAGACGGACTTGCCTTCCCAGAGCGCGACCAGAAGGTCAACCAGCGAGGACCTTGGCTCAGCTTTGGATTCCGGAGCAGGTGTTTCTGCCTCGGTATGCTCCTTTTCGCGTCGTTGACTGTTGTTGGAGGAGTCCTCGTCTCGCCTGCGTTTTCGGCTGCCCATGGTCTTCCTGCTCCTGCCGATACTGCGCCCACCAGTCTCTCAAGAGCTACGGGGAGGTCAACATCGCCGGTGTGCCCGACGGGCTCCGCTATCTCGAAGCGGGAGGTATCTCCAGCGACGGTCACACCCGGGACCTTCGTCCGCTGCTGCGGTTCGTCTGAGCCGCGGATGTCCACGATCAATTACTGCGTGCTTCGCAAGCTAGGATTCCATTCCTAGCCTTAGGACTTGGAGGCTGTAATTGATAATATACAATAGAATCGAGAAAGATCAAGACGTTATACGAGAACGATGAAGTGGCGCAGGGAGTTATGGCGGCTAGGCACCGAATTCTGCCGCTAGATATAGGGCGGCTGCCTCGATAGAGTACAACATATGGTGGGTTCCTTTCTGTGTGTTTTTTCATTGTCCCTGGGGTGACTGCGCGTCACGACGGAGTGGGTCATGGGGGTTCGCAGGTGCTCAGAGGAACTCAACGATATGGGCCTCAAGAAGGTACTTGCAGCGGCAGCCGCATCAGGTGTGATTCGCCGCTTCCTTGCTCTCTGGCTGCTTGGGCTGGTTTTGGCCGGGTTCGCTCGGTCGCCGCGTGGTGGTCAATGCGGCATTGTCCTTCCTTTGCTGGCGGGCCCACGTCTCTGGGTCATTTCCGGCATCAAGATTATCCACATGCACGTGATCGAGGTACTCGGCGCCACAGGCTGTGCAGTTCAGCCCTTCCTCGATTGGCGCCTGGCATTCACTGCAATCATATCTCATTGGCTCGCCGCACCACCGGCAATAAGGCCTGTTGCTCTTCAGGAATGTTGGGCGGAATACGACGACCTCGCCCCTTACGTACGGAAAGCTAGTGGGGCAGTGACGATTGGTGCAGAAACCGCAAGCTGGCTTGTCGTTGATCGGTCGAGCTAGAAGCCTCTCCTCGCTGATGTGAAGCAACTTGGCCAGTGCGGTCACTTTCTCACGAGCGAGGGCATGTTCATTTCCGTTTTCGAAGGAACTGATCTGGCTTTGCTTTGAGCCGATCTGCTGGGCGACATCGGCCTGGGTCCATTTCTTCTGTCGTCGCCGCTGCCGGAATAGATGACCGATGGTCTCATGACTATCAACCATGAGTTGTCCTCCCTCGCTTGATACCAATTGATATATCGACAATGGGAGCTTGTCCTCTTGAGAACGATCTGATAGCGGTTCGGGGCGTGTCGCCCGGCATCCATATCATCCAGCTATTTAACAACATAAGACGCTACACCTCAAGTGGAGTTGTGGGCCGCCAACCCGCGCTCGTCAGCGGATACAGGGGCGGGTCTGCAGAGCGAAGTCGTAGGCTCGGCTTCCATGGGCCCCCGCGACCGGTGAGGCGTCGGAGCGACGGGGATGATGCGCCTGTGAGGCAGTTGCGGCTACCACCGTCCAGGATGCGTCTGCTCTTCACACAAGTTGGAGTGTGCTCACGGCCGCCGCACGTCAAATGTCGTCCTTGCCGATCCCCCACGAACGTCGACGCATTGGAGGGTGTAGTGGCCGGGGGGGAGGACTAGGCGGTTAGCTTGTGCGGGGGGCAGGAGGGTGCCGTTTAGGAACCAGGTTAGGGGGGCGGGTCGGTTGGCTTTGGGGTGGATGACGGATTCGCCGTCGATGGCGATGAAGGTTGCACCGTTGTGGGGGGTGGCGATTCTTAGGGGTTGGTCCTGGCTGTCTGGGGGGCGGAGGGTGGTTCGGGCGGGCCAGCGGGTTGGCGGGGTGGGGTCTTGGTCGTTGCGGAGGGCGGGTTGGGCGAACAGGCGGGCTAGCAGGGGTTCGGCGGCCTGTGCGCCGACGAAGGTTGGGGAGCCGAGGCCGGAGAATCGGCCGACCCAGACGCCGATTGCGAAACGGTGGTTGTGTCCGACGGCCCAGGCGTCTCTGCGGCCGGAGCTGGTGCCGGTTTTCCACATGAACCAGGGGATTTGTCTGGGGTCGAGGTCGGCGGTGCCGGCGGGGCGTCGGCGACGCGAGGAGAGGATGTCGTCGATCATGCGGCAGACGTTTGGCTCGAGGGCGCTTGCGGCGTTTTCGGCGAACGCGTTTGGCGTTGCATTCGGGGTGACACGGCTCAGGGGCGGGTGGGCGTTCTGACATGGAACGGAACACGGGGCCGCGGGGGGCCGTGCTGATGTACGGTGCCGCATTTTGCTGGGCGTACACTCGCTCAGTGGGAGTTCTGTTTTGGTGCGGACCCGTGCCACCCCGGAGGAGACCAGCCTGTGCGAGGCTACCCCGGATGAGGCTGTTTGGGCGGGGGGGTCGCCGGGCGTGTCGGTTGGGTCGTCGAGGAAGAGGCGGGGGGCTTTTCGGATGCCGGTTCTGGCTAGGGTGGCGTAGGCGTTGGTGAGGTCTAGGAGGGTGACTTCGACGGCTCCGACGACGACGGCGAGGCCGCCTCGTTGGCGCGCGTCGTCGGGCAGCTTGACGCCGACGGCCTCGATTTGGCCGATGCAGCGGGCCAGGCCGGTGGATTCGGCGACGAGGATTGCGGGGACGTTGAGGGATCGGCGTAGGGCCTCGGCGGCGGGTAGCTCGCCGGCGAACCGGCCGTCGAAGTTGGTGGGCGACCAGCCGGCGCGGTGGATGGGGACGTCGTAGACGGTGGACTCGTCGTTGAGCGATTGGGTTTCGAAGGCGGCGGCGTAGACGAAGGGTTTGAGGGCGGAGCCTGGGCTGCGGGGGGCGACTGCGCCGTTGACTTGGCCGTCGGTGGGATCCGCGACGTTTGCCGAGCCGATCATCGCCACGACGTCGGCGGTGGCGATGTCGATGACGACGACGGCGAGGTCGCTGCCGTCGGGGAGCGTGGCGGCGTGTTCGTGGGCCAGGCTAGCGGCGGCTCGTTGGATGTCGGGGTCGATGGTGGTTTGTCCGCCGGCGGGGCGGCGGTGGAGGGCGAGCCAGGCGGTGTGTGGGGCCAGGCGAGACGGCTGGGGTCGCGACAGGGCGACGGGCTCGTCGGATGCGGCGGCTCGTTGGGGCTCGGTGATCGCGCCGGTCTCGAGCATCCGGGCGAGGACGACGTTTCGGCGGCGCTTGGCGCGGTCGGGGTGACGGTCGGGGCGGTATCGCGAGGGCGATTGGGGCAGGCCGGCCAGGAGGGCTGCTTCGGCGAGGGAGAGGTCGGCGGATCGCTTGCCGAAATAGACGAGCGAGGCGGCCTCGACGCCACGGACGTTGCCGCCGTACGGGGCGATGTTGAGATAGGTCTCTAGGATGGCGTTCTTGTCTTGGCGTCGTTCGAGCTGGAGGGCGCGGAAGGACTCAACGAGTTTCGCGCGGAGGGTTCGGGGGCGGTCGTCCATCATGCGGCAGATCTGCATCGTGAGCGTGCTGGCACCGGAGACGACGCGAGCGGCCGAGAGGTTTTGGCCGATGGCGCGGACGAGCGCGATCGGATCGACGCCGGGGTGCGAGTCGAAGCGTTCGTCCTCGACGGCCTTGGTGGCCAGCGGGAGCCAGGGCGACATTTGGTCGAGGGGCACGGGGAAGCGCCAGTGGTCGTCGTCGCCCACGAGGGTCAGGAGGGTAGTGCCGTCGCGCGCGGTGACGAGGGGACTTGCGGGCCAGCGTTCGAGCCTGTCGAGGGGGAACGGATAGGCGCGCCATGTGATGGCGAGGACGGCAACGGCGGCGATGACGGCCGCTCCGGCGGCGATCGCGAGGCGTCGACGCGGTGAGAGCGGCTTTGGCGTGTGAGGGGCGATCTTCATTGCGTCACCGCTATCTGTCCGCCGCCACTGACTGAGGCGAAGGCCGCGTCGTACATGCACGAGGCCTCGACGGGCGGGGCAATGAACGATCCGGGTGTCACGACGCGGAGGGCGTAGCGGAAGACGCTGGGGTTTGATCCGACCGAACAGAACAGGACGACGCGGTCGTCGAGGAACTCGACGCGGTCGGGGACGTTTGCCGTTCCGCGCCCGCCGGTTTGGGCGGAGGTGGAGAGCCTCGGGTTTTCGACCTCCATGCCGCCCGGGAGGGCGTCGACGACGGCGACGTTCTCGATGGGCTGGCGGTCCTTCCTGGCGGGGCTGTCGATCTTGATCTCGACGCAGACGAGGTCGCCGGTCTGGAGCTTGGTGAGCTCGACGGGTTTGCCCTTGGCGTCGGTCCAGGTTCGGCGGACGCGGAGTTGGCGGTCGTATCCGGCGGTGCTGGTCTGTCGTCGCAGTCCGCGGGTCGTGAGGGTGGCGTAGATGTTGCCCTTGCCGGACGATTCGATGCGGATTCCGTCGTCCTTGCCGGTCGGGACGACGATGGTCCGCGGCTTGGTGTGGTCGAAGGAGGCGGTCGTTTCGTTGCCGACGTGAACGGTGCCTTGGAAGGCCGCGTCGTTCTTGGCGAGGGCCTGATAGCGGGTGAGGGCGGCCAGGGCGGTGGCGTTTTCCAGGGTGCTGTGCCACTTCCCGTTGACGCGTGCCTTCTCGAGCCGCTCGACGAGGGCGGGGACCCAGGGGTGTGTCGGGTCGAGCTCGAGCATGGCATCGAGGAGGACGCCTTCCTGGCGGACCTGTGAGGTGAGGCGTCCTCCGGTGGTAGTGGCGATCGTTTGCGACAGGGAGTCGTCCTTGAGGACGGCCTTGGCGCGATCCTTTCGGCCTATCGCCATCCATGCCATGGCCAGGTGGGCGCGGCCGGCGATGTCTAGCTGGTCCGCCTGTTCGGAGAGGCGGGCCATCCAGCCTTGTTGGGGGCGATCGAAGGCGGCGAGGACGCGGCAGATTTCGGCTCGCGTGTTGACGTCCGTCTTCTCGTCGCCGGATCTTCGGAGCAGCTTCTCGACGTAGGTCAGGAGATCCTTAACGAATTGGGGGTCCACCTGGTACCCCTTTTGCTTGGCCTGAGCGAGGAAGCCAGCGGCGTAGACGGTTGCCCATTCGTCGGCGGAGGTGGCTCCCGGCCAGTAGCCCAGCCCGCCGGAGCGGGTCTGCATGGACCAGAGCCGGGCGATGCCGGCATTGACCATGTCGGCGACGTTGCGGACGCGGACATCGTCGGGTGAATCGCTCTTCAGCAGGTCGGGGGCGTTGAGCACGACGTAGAGCTGGCTGGTGGTCTGTTCCGCGCAGCCGTAGGGGTAGTCGAGCAGCTCCTGGAGCGACGGCTGGAGATGGATCGTCGGGATCTTGGCGAGGCGGATGCTCGTCTCCGTTGAGCCGGGCAGGAAGTCGTCCGAGGGCTCGATCGTGATGGACTTGCCCGCTTCGAGCTTGATGAGCTTGGACTCGGTGTGCAGGGTCGAGGCGGGTCGGACGGTGAGATGGGCTTTGGCCTTGGCCACTGGGGAGCCGCTGCCGGTCGACGTCCCGAAGGCCTCGAGGCAGGCGGAGACGGGGCCGAGGTCTTTGGCCTTGACGGGTATCCAGGCCGTCAGTGGTTTGCCGGGCTCGACCGTGATGCCCTTGAAGGATTCGGGCGGCGTGCATTCGAGCGGACCGTCGAGGCGGAGGTCGAGCTTGACGGTCATGGGCGCATCGGTGGAGTTGAATACCTTGACCGGCACTTGGAACTCATCGCCGGGCGCGGCGAAGCGGGGCCAGGAGGTTTCGACCAGGAGCGGCGCGGTCAGCGTGAGGGCGCGCTGGGCGGCGCCGAATCGGTCGCCTTCGACGGCGACGGCCATCAGTCTCATCTGACCGGTGAGGTCGGGCATGGTCATCTTGGCGTAGGCGATGCCGTCGGGCTTGATCTCAGAGACGGTCTGCCAGACCACGGCGGGGTCGGCTCGTCGGGTGGGGACGGGATTTCGCCGAAGTGCGTCGGGCTGATCGTCCCAGCCGCCGGCGCCGATTCGCGTCATGTCGGCGGGGCGTTTGTGGTCTGGCATGAGCTCGGCGAAGAGATCGGCCGAGAGGACGGAGGCGCGTCGCGGGCCGAAGAAGTGACGGATTGGGTCGGGCGTCGGATAGGAGGTTGTCAGGAGGATGCCTTCATCGACGGCCCAGAGGTGCAGGCAGCCGGGGCGGTTGGGATCGGAGGGCATGTCCGTCTGGACGGTGATGGCGATCTCCTGGCCGGGCTCGGCCTTGTCTGGGGCGGCGATGGTCAGGGGCAGCTTCCTGTCGCGGTGATCGGTGAGGAGGCGGGCCAGGCCCATCGCCCGATGCGGGAGCCACTTCTTGTCGTTCGGATCGACCTTTCGGATGACGGTCGCGGCGACGAAAGCGCCGCCACGGATCTCCTTGCTGACGTCCAGTTCGACTTCGGCGGTGTTCTTGGTCAGCTCGACGACCTTGGCGTCGATGACGTGGTCGGTTTCGACAGTGAGGAGCATTCGTCCGGCGAAGGGGCTCCTGACGAGGGCTTTGGCTTTCGCGCCGGGGGCGTATCGGTCTTTGTCGAGGATGATCTCGAGCTGTTCGGGCCGATCGAGGGCGACGCTCTGGGCGTCGCTTGCGTCTTGGCAAGCATAGAACTCGAGTTCGGTTGAGCTGCCAGAGGTGGTGTCGGAGACGCGGAGGCGGTAGAGGCCTGGGTCGGGGCAGGTGATGGGGAGCGTGCCCTTCGGCTCGGGCGATGACTGGTCGGCGATCTTGCCCTTTGCCGTGGGGATCAATCGCTCGACGGATTTCCAGACGGTTCGTCCGTCGACCTTTTGGAGCGTGGTGTCGAACTCGACGCGGGCGAGCTCGAAGGCGGCGGGGTTTGGCTTGGCCGGCTCGTCGGCGCCGTTGACTTGGACCCATTCGACGTTAATCGGCGTGTGTGTTGGCGCGACGCGGCCCGTGGGCAGTCGTAGGCCGATGTGTCGATCGGCGGTATCGACGATCAGGGAGAGGTTTTTGGAGACGGAGCGCCCGCCGGTTTCGTGGATGGTCAGGGCCAGTGCGCCGCGCCATGTTCCGGGGGGCTTGTCGTTTGGCGGTGAGACGGTCAGCAGGGCCTTGCCGTTGTCGCTGGTGGTTTGCTTGGGGGCTTTGATGTCGATGCGCTGTCCCTCATTCGGTGGCTTGAAGCTGAAGCTCGGGAACTTGGCGGATCGGAAGGGTTCGCGACGGAAGGCCCCGGAGGCCGAGAGCGACAGACCGGCGGCGGGTTTGCCGAAGAGGTATCGCGCCTCGGATCGGATTTCGACCTTGTCGGCGGGGCCGAAGCGGTCTTTGGTCGGTTCGGCGGACAGCTCGATGCGAATGGGCATAAAGGCCTCGACGAGGGCTGTGGTTTGACCGAGGACGTCCTTGGCGCCCGGCAGCGTGACGGCGAAGCGGTATGGGCCGGTTTGGCCCTTGTCGTCCGTGGGGAAGTCGAGCTGGAAGAGGCCTTGCTTCTTCGGGTCGTGCTTGGCGGGGAGTTCGGCGACGACGCGGCCGTCGGGCCGGGTGACCTTGACGGCGAGGGGGAATGCGGGGGGCACCTGGCCGATGGCGTCGCGGACGATGCCGGTCAGGTGGATGGTGTCGCCCGGGCGGTAGACGCCGCGTTCGGTGTAGAGCATGACGTCGTAGGTCTTGGGGATCTCCCGGCCGGACTGGTCGACGTCGTCGAGGACCCAGAGATGCCTGTCGGGGCGGAGGTAGCTCAGGTCGTCGCCGAGCTCGGCGACGATGACCCACGCCTGGCCGTCCGGGTGATTTTCGGGCACGCGGAGTCGTGCGATGCCTCGGGCGTCGGTTATGGCCGAGGCGAGGGTTTGGTTGTTGTAGGAGACGGCGGAGACCTTGGCGCCGGGGACGGGGTTGGCGGTGCTGAGCGAGGTGATCCAGACGAGCAGGCCGTCGCGTTGTTGTTTGGTGGTGATGGCCAGGTCGGTGACGGCGACGACGGCGGAGTCGTCGGTCCAGTTCTGATCGGTAGCGCCGGCGTGGACGTGGTAGATGCCGCGGGCGCCGGCGATGAGGTCTTTGAGGTCGAGGGCGACCTTGGCGGGGTCGTTCTCTTTGAGGTTCAGGGGGATGGTCTTCTTGACCTTCGTTCGCGATGTGGCGTCGGCGTCGTCATCTCTCAAATGGGCCAGGAGATTATTGGCATGGACGCGCGAGGCGCTGAGCTTCAGTCCGCCGACGTTCACGACGGACAGGTCGAGGGTCAGGTTTCCGTTGGGGCTGAGGATGCCGGCGTCGTGGGGGAAGCGGATCGCGGGGTAGCGATCGGGGATGGTGAAGCTGACGCTTTGGCTTTCGCCGAGGGCCTGTCCGTCTCGTGACATGGCGTCGGCGGCGACCTTGGCGGCGTATGGCTGTCCGCATCGGAAGGGTGCTTTGAGTCGGAGTCGATGGCTCCAGGGGGCGTAGGAGACTCGGAGTCCGTCGACTTCGGGCGTGATGAGGACTTGGGGCAGGGGCTGTTTGGTGTCGAGATCGCGCGAGAACTCGAGGTACACGCTGACGAGGCGTTCGAGGCCTGGTTGGTCGACGTCGGCGTCGCGGAGTCTGAAGGCCTCGTCGACGGTCATTTCGCGAGCGAAGGGCGAACCGAGGGCGAGCTCGCCTTGGCTGCCGGTTAGTTTGCCGTCGAGGCGGATGAGCAGGCGGGAGGAGTCGGGTCGTCGGAGTCGGACGACGAGTCGTTCGGAGGGCTCGCGGGTCATGCAGACGGGTTCGAGCGAGTGGCCGTGCTTTCGGTCGGTGACGGCGAGGTGCTCGAGCAGGTCGTCGGGGCTGACGGGTTGGTTGAAGCTGAGCTGGATGTTGACGTGCTGGTGGTCGGCCGTCTTGACCTCGCATTTGGCCAGCTCGAGCGGGCGGGTCTGGAATCGGAACTCCGATTCGCCGGCGATGGTTCGGCTCATTCGAGTTTCGAGGTCGGGCGCGGCGGAGATGGTGAAGACGCGTCCTGGGGAGAGCGGTTTGTCGAGGACGTACTCGAGTCGGTCGGGCTGGGACCAGATCCACTGACCGGCGGGTCGGGGGTTGATCACGAACGGCGACCAGGTCAGCGGGCTGCCCATTGCGGCCTTCATCGGCAAGGGTTCGTCGAAGACGAGTGTGAAGCGGTCGGTGCGATCGACGTCGCGGGCGGGCAGGGCGGCGAGCACGCGCATGCGTGGCATCGGGGCGGAGGTCAGCTCGTGGCGGATCCAGAGGAGGCCAGCGACGTTCATCAGGATGAGTAGCGCGCGAAATCGCCAAGGGCTCGCCTTGCCTGGCTGCATGCTTCGACTCCTTCTGCTTCTGATGGGTCGGTGGAGGAATTACGCGGCTTGGGTCGAGTATACCAAACCGACCGGTCTGGATTGCAAGCCCGCGCGGACGACGTTGAAGATTACAGTGCTCTCTTGTTGGCGAAAGCGACGGCGACGGCAGGTTGTCTCTAGGAAGCGTCGTGCCCTGGTCGTTCGGCTCCGGCTCCTGTTGGCGCATGAAATCTTCGGGGGGGGGGGGTGAATATCGTCAAGCCGCTACGGGGGTGTCAGGGACGAGGTCCGGGTAGTTCGCCTCGAGGGGGTGGTGGACGTCGTCGGTCGGGTTGCGTGCGGTGGCGGTTTTCAAGATGAAATTCGGATGAGTCGTCGGTCGCTTCTCCCGACTGGCCTCGATGCTGGGGCCTGTCGCCGTGTCGACATCTCCTGCACGACACCTAGGCTTCAGTTCTCCCTGCGCGAGCTATTCGATCGCTCGTCGAGAAGCAGCAAATCGAGAGGCCCCCTCCGACCTCCACCATTGCCATGCCTTCTCTGCGAGGGATTCATACGAAACTCCAACCGCCCGGGCTAGAGGCGCGCCACTCAGCCGAGCGATTGCCAGGACGGCCGCGTCCGCAATCTCACGCCGATCATCAGATACGAGTGGCAACAGAGCCCTGATCGCATTCTCATCGCCCAAGTGCCCAAGGGCGGTCACCGCTCGCGCTACGACAAGCGCGCTGGGATCCTCCAATAGCGCGACTATCAAAGGTGACGCATCCTTCGCCTTCAGCTCTTGAAGCGCGACAAGAGCCGAGGACCGGACAGCAGGCTCTGGATCATTAAATGACCTCGAAAGTTCAGGAATGACGGATCGATCACCCATCTGACCCAGAGCGCGAGCGGCCCTTTCGCGTGTTTCCCCGTTGCTATCGGTCAAGGCATCGACCAGAGCGGGCACTGCTGCTCGATCGCGAAGCGCCCCGAGCGCTTGTGCGGCATTGGACCTTACTGCGGGGTTGCTGTGTTTGAGGGCGTCGACAAGGGGCGCTGCTCCCAGTCCTGTGAGAGCGGCCCTAGCATCTTCAGCCAACTCGACGTCATCGCTTCCCAATCGTTCAATTAGAGCGGGAACATCGGAGGGCGTCATCCTGGCCAGCACGCGCGGTAGAGAGAGCAATACCAGCGCTGCGGGCACGGACAGGAACGCCGCCAGAATCATCAAGAGACGAATAAAGGGACTTTTGTCCGCAAGGAAGGCCTTGAATACTCGACCTTGGCTCTTGATGCTTTCCGGGGGCCTTGAGACGGTCGTTCCACATTCAGGACACACTCCACTGGTATTACCTGTGAGCCTGTATCCACAGGCCTGGCACGTGCCAGGCGAGAACCTGGGCACGACGTCTTCCATAAGTAGGTGAGCAACCAGGCAACTGAGCCAACAACAAGCAGTCGCAGCAACTATCGGCCACAGGAGGCTGCCCACCTTCGTGGAGAAGAGAGCAACCATGAGAGTAAGCAGCCCGACAAGGGGAACGGCGACTTCCGCCCTCTTGCGTCGCAGCGTAAGGACGAGAATGGGGGCGCTAAGCAGCCCAAACAACGCCCCAACGACGAAGCCGAACGG
>JAFGLZ010000088.1 GCA_016927755.1 Phycisphaerae bacterium | reverse complement strand
TGGTTCACGCGGGCGACTACGTCGATGCGGGGCAGCCGCTTGTCGAGGGACCGCTGGTACCGCACGACATCCTCAGGATCAAGGGCGAAGAAGCGCTGCAGCAGTACCTTCTGGCCGAGATCCAAAGCGTGTATCGAAGCCAGAACGTCAAGATCAACGACAAGCACGTCGAGGTCATCCTGGCCCAGATGCTGCGGAAGGTGCAGATCGAGGCGGCCAACGACTCCTCCTTCCTACCGGGCGAGGTGGCGGACAAGTTCAAGTTCCGGCAGGAGAACGAGCGTCTCAGGAAGAGCGTCAAGATCACCGATGCCGGCGACACGGAATTCGAGGTCGGGCAGATCGTGCTTCGTACGGAGTTCAACGAGGTCAACGAGGAGGTCGAGGAGAACGGCGGAACGCCTGCCAAGGGCAAGCGGCCCAAGGAGGCAACGGCCAAGACGTTGCTGCTGGGTATCACCAAGGCCAGCCTTCAGAGCGAGTCGTTCATCTCCGCGGCCTCCTTCCAGGAGACGACGAAGGTGCTGACCGAGGCGTCGCTGAGCGGCGCGGTGGATCGGCTCTTGGGGCTGAAGGAGAACGTGATTCTGGGCCATTTGATTCCGGCCGGGACGGCCTTCAAGCCGCACCTGAATCTCCATATGATCAAGTGCGGAGAGCCGGTGTCCATCGAGGAAGAGACCGCCGGCGTCGAGGAAGAGCTTCAGCGCGAGCTGGCGGCCGCCGCCGATCAGGCGGATGAGGGATCGGACGAAGATATCTAAGCCGAGGGCGCGTGCGGCGCCACGGGGCAGGCCGCGCGACCAACGAGGATTTTGAGAGAAAGCCATGCCGACGATCAATCAGCTAATCAGGAGGCCGCGGAAGGACGTGGCCAAGAAGTCGAAGGTGCGCGACCTGGATCAATGCCCGCAGCGTCGCGGCGTCTGCCTGCAGGTCAAGACCCAGCCGCCGAAGAAGCCGAACTCGGCACTTCGGAAGGTGGCCCGCGTGCGTCTGACGAACGGGAAAGAGGTCACGGCGTACATTCCGGGAATCGACCACAACCTGCAAGAACACAGCATCGTGCTGGTTCGCGGTGGCCGGGTCCGGGATCTGCCGGGCGTTCGCTACCATATTGTCCGCGGGACGCTAGACTGTTCTGGCGTCGAGGGCGACAAGGCGGGGCGTCCTCGGGCGCAGGGGCGGAGCAAGTACGGCGTCCGGAAGAAGAAGTAGCGAGGGCACGTCGCGACCATGTGGCGCAACTGCCCGTGGTTGGCGAGAGTGAACCAATAGGCGTCGCGGGCCCCCCGGCCCCAATGGGGAAGCCGGCATGACGCTCGGACGTACAATGAACAACTAGGTTAGGCGCCGGTGCGTTCCGGCGCCCACGTCGAGCCGCCCGGCTCTTGAGGATGGGGCGGATCGGCGAGTATGGTGAGCGGCGAATCATTCGCCGCCGTGTGGGGACGCTCGTGACGGCGGGCCCACGCCAGAAGGAGCAGAATCGATGGCACACAAGAGATGGACCAAGTCGCCGGAGCAACTTCGCCCCGACGCAAAGTACAAGAGCAAGCTCGCCAGCAAGTTTGTCAACTGCCTGATGCTCGACGGTAAGAAGGCCGTCGCCATGCGCGTGTTCTACGACGCGATGGACGTCATCTCCCAACGGGTCAAGGACAAGCCCCCGCTGGAGGTCTTCGAGACGGCGATCGACAACGTTAGACCTAATCTTGAGGTCCGCAGCCGTCGGGTCGGCGGATCGAACTACCAGGTCCCCATGCAGGTCAACCGGAAGCGCCAGCAATCATTGGCGTTCCGCTGGATCATCACGGCCGCTCGCGACAAGAAGGGGCGGCCGATGGCTCAACGGTTGGCGCAGGAAATCGTCGACGCCTTCAATCGCGAGGGGGCGGCCATGACCGTCCGCGACAACATGCACAGAATGGCCGAGGCAAACCGGGCCTTCGCGCACTTCGCGTGGTAGTCCTCATGGAGATGAAGGCACTCGGGTGACCTCCGGTGCCCGCGCTTGCGGCGCGCCGTTTAGCTTGGGCTCCGTTGCGTGGCGACAGTGGCGGCAACGACCTTACTGCTTGCGTGATGCTGCGACCAGCGGGTTTGCCCCGATCTCCAGGGGGAGACTAATCGATCTGCCGGTTAGCGCGGACTGGTACGCCGCCATCAGCGTCTCGGTGGCGATGACGGCCGTGGCTGCGTTGCTCGTCGGCGGCGTGCTCTTCTCGATCGCGGCGATCATCTGCTCGACGGCCCCGACGGCCTTGGTGCCCGCGGCGAACGAATCGAAATCCCGGGGGACATGGTTGATCGTCACCAACCGGGCACTGGCGTCGATCAAGAGCGTCTTGTGCTCGAAGTTGATGGTCATCGAGTTGCTGTGACGGCGCTCGCCTTCGAGCTGTTGCTTGCCGACCTCGAGGAACGCGAAGAACTCTCCATAGTCCAGCACGATCTGGCCGAAGTTCTCCACGCCCGCCTCGGCGTAAACGTCCCACGTCCGGCGCCGTTTCGCCGTAACGGCCTTGGGGCGGCCGAACAGCGAGACGGCGAAGTCGATTGCATAGCACCCCATGTTGGTCATCTCGCCGCCGCCGGATTTCGCGGGCGGGTCGAGGCGTTCGGGCCAAGCGGCCTTGAGGTCGAAACTCGGATCGAAGTTCATGCCGAACAGATGATGGTAACCCATCACCTTACCGTGTTTGCCGGCCCGTACCTCTTCCAGCAGCCTCGCGTAGACCGGGACAAACCGAACCATCGGGATGTCGTGTACCAGATAGACTTTGTGCTTCTCCACGGCGCGGGCGATCCGTCGAGCGCTCGTGAGGCTCTCGCAGAAGGGCTTGTTCAGGAAGATGTGCTTGCCGGCGGTCGCGGCCTTCTCGACCATGTCGGCCTTGTCGCACGGATCACACGAGACGGCGACGAAATCCACTTCCGGATGGTTGATCACTTCGTCATACGAGCCGGCGAGTGGCGCGCCAAGGACCTGCTGCAACTCCTTGGCGCGTCGAGGATTCTTCTCATAGGCGGCCACGACGCGCGTTTCCGGTCGCTGCTTGAACATGCTGCAGAGCCCGGCTCCGTGCGTACAGCAGTTGCCGAGAATCCCCACGCCGTAGGTCCTCATGGCTGGTTCTCCCTGATTCTGTCCGAATGCTACTCGAGGGCAAAACAGGCCCCCGACCGCAAAGCAGTACAGCATCGCGCGCATGATCAACCTCCCGTATTGATGTCGCGGCGCGGAAGAGACGAACTTGAACCCCACGCTAGACTTGGATCGGGTATCGCCCGACCTGCTTGGCGTACCGAACGGCGCGGATAAGCGTATCGGGTCGAACGCCGGGATAGGTCTCTCCGCCTATGGCCAATCCGAACCCGCCGCCCGGCGCGCAGACACGGAGGGCCTCGTCGACGGCCGCCTTCGCCGTGGCGAAATCGTAGTAGAGATCCTTGCAGTTCAGCCCGCCGGTGAAGAACGTCTTGCCGCCCAAATGCTTCTTGGCGGCCTGGCGGCTCGACCACCCCCCCATGTCCATTGAGCTGAGCTTCATATCATCCGCGTACATCTGGAACTGGTGATCGTTTGGGCCATCGGCATGGAGATACCGCCACTCGCCGCCGTAGCGGTCGTACAGGTCCTTGTTGTACTTGAAGATATGCTCGCGGTACATCTCGTTGGAGACGAAGGCGCTGTTGTCGTCGGCCAGAGCCAGGCGAGTCTGTTTCTCGATTCCGTTGACCTTGTTGTAGAAGTTTCGGAGACGGCAGAACGTCTCGAAGCATTTCCCCAACAGCATGTGCGCGTGTTCGGGATCGACATAGAGCAGTTCGTAGAACTTGGCCGGGTCCATGAGCGCGCAGGCACAGCTCAGCGGGGGATGAATGCCGATCTGGCCTCCGCCGGCGGGAAGGTTCGGGGCCATCCGCTCGGCCTTGGCTTTGAAGACCTCGCCGAGCTGGAGTAGGTCGTGGATTCGGGCGTGCTTATCGATGTCAGGCACCTTGAGCCGCTCGATGTCCTCAACGGACTGGAGGATTGGCACGATTCTCGGGCTGGTGTCATCGGGATACTCGATTGGACAGTCGAAGACGATCGCCTCGCCCACCGGTCCGAGGTCCCAGACAAGCCCGTAGCCGGTGCGATCGTCCTGCAGCTCCTCGAAGGCCCATGTCAGGCCGCGAAGTTGTACCTCGATGGCCACCTCCATGCTCGTGTAATAGTCACGAATGTTGTAGCCGAACAGGCGGCTATAGTAGCTGCCGGCCGTCGAGATGCTGATCGGGACCCGATCAGGCTCCTCGAAGCGCTGGGCGGCTTCCCATCGATGCTTCGATTCCTTGATGCGGTCCTCGTACCGTTCTGGACGGAACTGGATCATGGCGGGTTTCCTCGGACGACGTGCTTGGTTCGAATGATGGGAGCTCATGCCTACCGCGTCAAGGGGGGCAATCTTGGACTGAGGTGAATGCTCCCCGGTTGCGGCGCAGAAGGGGATTCGAGAGGAATCGAGCTGGAGTCCCCGGGAGAGGGTGCTCCTCGCCGGCTGGAGGATGGGGCGTGAGATTGGCCATTGGTCCGGGCATGCGGGAAGGGAAATCAGCGGTCCTGGGCGGCCTGCTTGACGATCTCGATGAGTTGCGTCCACCGCCGGCTGGTCTTGTCGGCCTCGTAGCTGAGGATGTCCGCGACCGTGACGTGGTCGCTCGCCTCCAGTCCTTCCTTGATCTGGCGAAGCTGCTCGGCGAAGTCGCCGAATACTTGACTCACGTTGACGTCGTCCACGGTGACGGCGGTCAGGTCGAAGTCGATGAGCTTGGCGCTCTGAAGAACGGCCTCGTGTGCTCTTCGCCAGGCCTCGAAGAAGGGGCCCAGGAGTTCCATGGCCTCGGAGATCTGGCCCTGGTTGAGCTTCTCGACAGCCTGCTGCCGGTTGATCTGGAGCTCGCCGAGCGCGGCCTGAACCTGTGAGAGCGCGTCGACGGCCAGTTCCCCCGCCGTCCCGCTGACGAAGTCCACGCGTGCATAGCTATCGACAGGAGTGGTCAGGACTTGCTGAATGTTCTCGGCGTCGACCTCGGCGCCGTCGCACCGAATCGCCGCAACCACGCGATGCCGGGCTCGCACGTCGTTCAGGACCGTCTCCAGGACCTGACCGACGGTGGCCGAGGTCGGGACGTCCACTTCGAACGGTTGATCATCCAGAAAGATACTCATGATTCCCTCGAAAGCCTAGAGGCGCCGAATGACGGGGTTGGGCTACTCTTGCCCTTCATCGGTCTTGCGAGCCCGGTTCGGCCAGTAATGAGGCATCTTTTGTGGTCTAAGCCTCAGGTCGATGGATCTCAAGCCATAACAACTTCCCACGCAGTCGCTTATCTGGCCAGATTTCCTTTCTGACGGAAAGCGGGCCAACGTGACGGTCAGGTGTGTGTCCTAACGGTACAAGAATCCACCGCCTGAGGTCATCTAAGCTAACACATGTTATGCAGTTAACTCACGTTGGTGAGCTATATGGGGTCTAAGTGGCGCGGCGTCAGACCTCCAAGCTCTTGGAATACATAGCTTTGTCTTGAGCAAGGCGAGGGCGACGGCTTCGGACACCAGTGGATTATGATGCCATGGTTTGTCGTGATAGGCAAGTGAAATCGTCACAATCTGGCTCGCCGTACCTCACGCCCGCTATATGCCGCGCCGATACGTCAACGGATCGAGGACGTCAGGATATTGGGCAAAGATCCCAACGCAGGCTTGACTCTAGGACGAACTCCCTGCACCATGTCTCCGGTTGCTCCGAGCGAGTGGGGCCGTTTGGCACGGCACGGAGACCTCCAAGTTCGTCCCGGACCATGGAGGGCTTCCGATGAAGCGTGCTGAATCCAGGCTTCCATGGGGTAGACGCGGAGGCAGTAGGCGTCGGATCCTCAGGAGGCGCGTTCGTCGAGCGCTGAACGTCGTCGCGGTGTTGCTGAGCATCTGGTGGCTGAAGACCGACCATCACCTAGCGACTGACGGGACGGCGTTGCAGGCGGCGACCGCGACGTGGATTGATCTCGACGATTTGCCTTCGGCGGTTCGCGAGGCCTTATCTGAGATCGTCTCCGCGGACGAGCGTCTATGGGACGAGGAGATGTACGTCCCTGGGAGCAACCAGCGGGTGGTCTGGCCGGATGAGTGGTCGGATCCTGAGCTGACCGTTGTCGAGGTCCGAGTTTTGCATCGGGCCGCAATTGTGGATGTCGAGGCGCCCGGGGATCAAGCGGCTGGGGTTCCCGAGGACAGGCCTCGGGTCGAGCAACCGGGTCGACGGGCATCGCCAGTGGAGCGTGAGTCGGCCGATGGGGCGCGTGAGCGGGCGGTCGAAGCCTCATCGAAGTCACCGGCGGCTCGGGCCCCAACGGTTAGGAAATCGAAAGCCAAGACCCAGGGGACTCGTCGTGTATGGTTCACGGTGACGGCGTACTGCCCCTGCAAGCAATGCTGTGGTCGATGGTCCAAGTATCACCGGACGGCGTCGGGTTTGGCGTTGACGTATAACGGAGGATACCTGGTAGCGGCGGATACGTCCGTGCTTCCGTTTCATACGAAGGTTCGTATCCCGGGGTACGCCGGTGGTCGCGCAGTACCCGTTGTGGACCGAGGCTCGGCGGTGAAGGGACACATGCTGGACGTCTTCTTCCCCACGCACTGGTCGGCCAAGCAGTGGGGTCGCAAGCGTCTGCTGGTGGAAATATTGCCGTAGCGGGCTTTTTGTTCACAGGACTCACGAAACCCTAAGGCCAACGGACGGATTATTATGAAACTCGGGTTCCTCACGCGGTACAGCGACCATGTCGTGGAGGTGGCCAGGCGAATCGGTTTTGACGGGTTGGAGTTGCAGGCCGGGAGTTGGGGGGATCCTCCGCCCAGCACGGCGACCGCGGCTCGGACGCGGTGTACCGGCGCCCGCGATCATCTTCGGGAGGCCGGCATTACGGTGACCGCGCTGGGGCTCTACGGGAACCACCTTGTCGGGAAGCCCAGCGTCGCTCGTAAGCAGTTCGCCTCGGTCATGAACGTCGGGGACGTGTTGGGCTGCAAGGTCATTGCCTCGCTGGTGGGGCGTCTGCCGAATACGACCCTTTCCGAGAACATGTCGGCTTTCAAGAAGATCTTCGGGCCGATCGCCAAGATGGCCCACGATCGCGGCTTCAAGATTGCTTTCGAGAACTGGTCCGGTTTCCACGGCTACCCCTTCCACGGCACCAACGTGGCCTATCGGCCTGAGGCGTGGGACATGCTGTTCGACGCCGTCGACTCGCCGGCGTTGGGGCTGGAGTTCGACCCTTCGCACCTGCACTTCCAGATGATGGATTACGTGAAGCTCGTCCACCGCTTCGGCAAGAAGATCTTTCACGTCCACGCGAAGGACACGGAGATCTTTCGCGACAAGCTGGAGGAGAACGGCATCTTCTCGAGCGGTTGGTGGCGGTTCCGCGTTCCGGGATGGGGCGAGATCAATTGGATGAAGTTTATCTCCGCTCTCCAGGACGTGGGGTACGACGGCGGCATCGCGATCGAGCATGAAGACGGTGTGTACTCCGGAGACCGATTCGACGAGGGTCTCCAACTTGGCTACAACACGCTCGCGCCGCTTCTGGCGCGATAGCGCGGGTCCTGCCTCACTCTCAACGACGAGGCGTGGGGGAGACGTCCGCGTCAGTCGGCGGCATGTTGTTGTTGCGTTCACAACGGGTCCTCCACGAATTCAATCATTTCTTGCTGCCGGTCTCGCCGTCCCAGCGGGTCCGCCAATCAATCCCTCTCCTAGAAAGGGGCTCCAGGTGCTACGATAGGGTCCGATATACCGATACACCTGCGTGTCCGTACGTCCCGTGGAGGTCTGTAAACCGTTGGCCGATTCAGGTCAGACATCATCTCTGCCCGGGGCGGGTGAGCCGAATGCGTCGACCCGACGGCTTCTGATCTGCTTGGCTGTCGTCTTTACGGTGGCGACGGTCGTGCGGCTCGGTTGGACCGGTTATCGCTGGTCCAACAGCGGGGGCGGCGCGGACCTGCGGTTCTTCGACGAGCAAGACTACTGGTCGGGCGCCGTCGGTTTGGCGGAAGGGGAGGGCCTGACCGACGCGGACGGTCGGCGTGCCACTCGCATGCCGCTGTATCCTTGGTTCTTGTCTCTGTTCGCGCCGAACGCGAGCGGGGCGTGGGTGGCGCGAGCGGTTCAGGCCATTCTCGGCGCGCTGGTGGCTCCGCTGATCTCGGTGTTGGCCTGGCGACTGGCGGGGCCTCGGGCGGGGTGGCTGGCCGGACTGATGGCGGCGGCGGACCCATTTGCCGTTTACTTCAGCGCGCTGTTGCTGACCGAGGTGTTGTCCGCGACGGTTCTTGTCGCCTTTTGGGTGGTGTCCTGGCCGTTGGCTCACCCGGACGGACGGTGGCGGACGTGGCGCTGGCCGGCTGGGGGGGCGTTGTTCCTGCTCCTGGTCTACATTCACCCGGCCGCCTTCGGGCTGCTGTTCGTGTGGGGCGTGTTCGCGGCCGTGGCGGCCCGGCGCGAGGTGGGCAACTTCGCGGGCCTGACGGTGATGGCGTTGATCCTGGCGGCGGGCCTGACGCCGTGGGTCTGGCGGAACCATCGGCTGCTTGGCGAGCCGGTGCTGCTGACGACTCGGCTGGGGATCAGCCTTTACGACGGTCAGGGCCCGCAGGCCGACGGGAGCAGCAACCTCGGCTTCACGCGGTACATGGAGGCATACCGGCTCGGCGAGTGCGAGTGGAACCACTGGTTCCGCGACGAGGCGCTGCGGACGATGTGGTCGAACCCCGGGCGGGTCTGGCGACTGGCGTTGACGAAGGCCCGTCGGATGTGGGATCCGTTCCCACATGCGGACGAGGCCCAGTCGCGTGGCGTTCAGGTCGTCAGCGCCGGCTGGTCGCTGCTGGTTTTCACTCTCGCGGTCCCCGCGCTGTGGTATTGGCGTGGGCGTGCGTGGGCCGTGCTCCTGTTGCTGTTGCCGGCGCTGTACTCGACCTGCGTTCACATGATCTTCGTCGGGAGCATCCGCTACCGCCTGCCGTTCATGCCGTTGATCGAGCTGCTCTCGGCGGTGGGTGCGTGCCGGCTGATCGGTCTGCTCCGCCCGTCCTGGCTCCCATCGTTGCCGGCCGAAGCGCCGCTGATGCGCGATCACGAGCCGGTGACGTGGCTGGATCGGCGCCTGGCGGCGTCTCGATACGGGCGCCATCCGGTGCCGCTGTGGCGTCGTCGACTGGCCATGGCGGGTCTTCTGGCGCTCGGGTTGGGATACTACGCGTATCAGTATTTCACGAGCGACGAGCGGATTCGGCAGCAGGCCGTCAACTTCCTGACGCGTTTCACCGGGGGTGAGGTACGGATCGGTCGCGCTCAATTCGGGCTGTTCAGCGGGATCTCGCTGCGCGACGTGACGATCGCCATGCCGGGCCACATCGATTTCGATCCGACGGCGATGACGTTCGGGGATCGGCAAGTCTTTTCGGCGGTAAACCTTCAGCTTCAGCACAGCCCACTCAGTCTTCTGACGGGACGGCTTCGCGTGACGGAACTGCTGGCGGACGAGCCGACGGTGAGCCTGGTCAGGAACCCCGGGCACCCCGTCTACGCCTATAACTGGCAGACGCTTTTTCCTCCGCAGCCGAAGAAGACCGGGGGCGGGCGGATGCGGTTACCGCTGATTCGCATTCGCAACGCACACGTTCGCATTATCGAGATCGTCAGCGGGCGGCGCAAGGCGGAGCCGAACATCGACCTGAGCGCGCTAGCGATTCCCGACGCCCACCGCCAGGAGACGTACACCGTCGCCTGGCGCAAGAGCGGCGAGCTGCCCGAGCAGGGCAGGCTCTACTACAACCTGAAGGCGGGGTCGTACAGCGGCAAGCTGCCGACGCTTCCGATGACGACGATCAAGGCGACGCTTCCCCAGCGGTACAAGGAGTGGTTGGAGACGCTGGAGATCGCGGGTCAGATCCGGCCGGAACAGATCCACTATGACGCGCGTCACGGCAGCCGCGCTTCGATTCGCCTGGAGGGCATTCGGCTGTCGGTGCCGATGGGCACCGAGGAGCGTCCGACGACGCAGGCGGCCAAGCGTTTCGTCCGGCTTAGCGGGGCGAGCGGTCACATCGAGCTGACGCCGACGCAGAGCACGGCTCGCCTGAGGGGCAAGCTCAATGACGCGGCATGTGAGGTCGTCGCCACGGTGACCAACTACGCCGGGCCGCTCGAGGAAGTCGGCTTCGACATCGAGTTGAAGGCGGACAACATCCGCCTGCCGGAGGCCAAGGATCCGGCGGGCGCCCGCTTCATCCAGCAGATCGAGAAGGTGCGGAACTTCTTCAAGGACTTCGATCCGCACGGACGTACCGACGTGGACTTCCACCTGATCAAGTCTCCCGGACGAGACATGGGCGTTCTCCTTCGCGGCACCATGACGTCGCGAGGCTGCGACGCGTCGTACCGCATGTTCCCGTATCGCCTGAAGAACGTGACGGGGACGGTTCGTTTCGCCGAGGACGGGATCTGGCTGGAAGACCTTGCCGGGCAGCGTGGGTCGGGCCTCGTGGTGGTGAGCGGTCACGTGGACGGGCCGAACTGGTACACCGGGTTCGATCTTCACATCGTCGGTGAGGGGGTTCCGTTCGATCCCGAGCTGTACCGGGCCGTTCCGGAGAAGTTCCGGCGGGTCTGGCGACGGTTCGACCCGGTGGGTCTGGCCAACGCGGACGTTCGGCTGCGCCGGGGCCCGGGTTCGGCCGAAGGGGGGGTGGGAACGAGGTCGACGCAGATCCGCGCCGATCTGGTCGAGACGCTGGCCCGGTTTGTTGACTTCCCGTATCGGCTCCGGCACGCGACGGGTCGGCTGCTCATCGACGACGACCGGATCGAGATCCGAGGTCTGACGGGCACTCATGGGTCCGCGTCGGTTCGATTGGACGGGGCGGCGCGCTACGGCGAGGAGTCGGAGCGGGAGCTGGAGCTGCGTCTGGAGGCCAAGGAACTGCCGATCGACGACGACCTGGCAGCGGCTTTGCCGACGGAAGGGCGTCGGACGTACCGCGAGCTTCAGCCCACGGGGCACGCCGATTTGCTGGGTCGCGTCTTCCTTCCTCGCGGCGGCGATCACGTTTCGTACAGCATCGGGGCCGGCGTCCGCGGGGCGACGATCTGCTACGAGACATTCCCGTATCGTTTGGAGGGTGTCGAGGGGCGATTGAGGTTCCGTCCCGACGTGATCGAGCTCGATGACGTTCGGGCGCGACGATCGTCGACGAACGTCCGTGCCGGCGGTCGGATCGAACGGCGGGACGACGACAGTCTGACCGATCTGACGGTCGAATGCGATCCGCTGGATCTGAGCCAAGATCTGTACAAGGCGCTTCCGGACAGCCTGCGGTCGGTGTGGGACACGCTTTCGCCATCGGGGCAGGTTCGCCTCAAGACGCACATCCGCAGTGCCGGGTCGGGCGGCAAGCAGGTCAGCACGCACGATACGGCGATCGAGCTGCTCGGCAATCAGGTGCGATACAAGGCGCTGCCGCTTCCGCTGAGCGACGTTCGCGGCAACGTCCGAATGACGGACGAGGTCGTGGACCTGCGCGAGGTGACGGGTCGGCATGGCGGGGGGCGCGTGACGCTGAGTGGGCGTATCCCCCTGGTGGGTCTGGAGCGAACGGGACGGATGCGGCTGCGGGTCGCGGGACTGCCGTTCAGCGAGGCGCTTCGGGAGGCGCTGCCGTGGCGGATTCGCAAGGTATGGAACGATATCGAACCGACGGGCACTTTCGATCTGGACCTGGAGGAGCTGTCGTACCAGAGCGCCGCGGACAAGCCGACGGCGTGGACGTATCAGGGCCGGGCGACGGTTCACGGCGCGGCGATGAGCCTGGGTTTCCAGGCGACCGAGATGGAGGGCAGCATCGAGGGGCGCGGGACGGTCTTCAGCGACGGATCGGAGATGACGATCGACGCCGGGATCGACCTGAAGCGGGCGGCGGTCAACCAGCGGGTACTCACCGAGGTCACGGGGCGGATGCGCCGCGCTTCCGGCAGCGACGTGCTGCTTCTGGACGATCTGGCGGGTCGGACGTACGGAGGACAGGCGTCGGGGTTCGGGCGGGTGACGTTCGAGTCGGAGGGCACGCGCTACGCGCTGAGCATGATCGTTCGTGACATGCAGCTCGGGCCTTTCCTGAACTCGACGCGTGCGAAGGACTCGCCGCCGACGAAGGCGCAGGGCATCGTGGACGGGCGGCTCTATCTGGGCGGGGTGAGCGGGCGAGTCGACTCGCGTCAGGGCACGGGGGAGGTGCACGTCCGCGAGGCGCAGATGTACAAGCTGCCGTTCGTTCTGGCGATGCTCAGCGCGATCAACATCACGATCCCCGAGGAGAACGCGTTTCATGACGCGTGGGCGAGCTTCTACCTGCAGGGGCGGCGACTGACGTTCGATACGATCGAGCTGAAGGGCCGATCGCTCTCGATGCTGGGCGGCGGCTCGATGGACACGGAGACCGAGAACCTCGATCTGACGTTCATCACGGGCAGCCCGCACGATCTTCCTCGGATTCCGTTGTTGATCGACCTGGCTCAGGGCGCGAGTCGTGAGCTGATGGAGATCTCCATCACGGGTCCGCTCGGCGAGCCGAAGATGGAGGGCAAGTCGCTGTACACACTCCGCAGCGCGCTCCGCGCTCTATTCGGCGGCGAACAGGCGAGTACGCCGCGACGTTGACGCCTCTCCGTAGAATCTCCCTCAACGAATCAGAAGTGATCGACGTAGTGGTTGAAGTGCGGCGTGGGGGGGAACATTTCCTCCAGGGCATCCACGGCCGCGGCGGGCCCTTGGAGGACTCCGGCGTCGGAGAGACCTTTGGCCGTTCGATAGCCGTAGAGGAGCTGCGCTGCGGCCCACTGCGGGAGTCGAGCGGTCGGGGCGCGGGGCAGGGGTGGCGAGACGGTGAGCGTTCCGCGCGACCAGATCAGTCCGACGTCGTCCAGGTTGGTTTGCAGGTTGAGCCTTCCGGTGCCGTGCATGCGCGAGCCGAGCTCGAGCGCGACGTTAGTCAGGGCGGAGGGGAGGTTGATCATTCGAACCATGGCGGCGCCGTCGCGCTGGTAGGCGACGTGCTTCCGCAGGCCGAAGGGCTTGCAGAACTCGACGAAGGCGTCGTCCTCGGGGATGACGAAGGTGATCATCTCCAATCGCTGGTTCCATGCGTGTCGCGCGGCGGCGCGGAGGAGGTCCGCGTAGACGGAGGGGTGGCGGGCGCCGAGCTCGATGACGGTGGCAGTTAAATTACTAATATCATAGACCCAATATCCCTGTAATATTTGTTTCGTGTCGAGTGCGACTTCTACCTTGCACTTGGAGTTCCAGGTTAGGCCTTTTCTAAATGGCTGCCATGATTTTGCGGAACGGCGTATGGGTCCGGTGCGTCGGGCGTTGTTGGCTCGGTAGATCCTGAGGACGGCGTCGAGGTGCTTGGGGGTGTAGTCGAGGAACTTGTGGCCGGCGGGGGGGACGGCCTCGGCGTCGCGGACGTTCATGGTGAAGCGGACGTCGGGGAAGGCGGGCGCGTAGCCGAACTTGGGGTAGAAGCTGGGGATGCCGTAGAGGAGGCTGGTGTCGAAGCCCTCTTTTCGCATCCATCGCAGCGAGGCGAGGAGGGTTCTTCGCATGTAGCCCTTGAAGCGGTGCTCGTCGTGCGTGGTGACGTCGCCGACGCCGGCCATGCGGACGGCTTGCGAGCCGATTTGCTGGCGGTAGTCCCAGATCACGAGCCCGCTGACGGACTGGCCATCGATGATGAGCTCGGCGAGGTGCTTCAGCGGGCCCTTGGTTACCTTCAGGGCGGGATCGATTGGCTCGTCGAGATCCTCGGGGGCGTCGGCGATGGGGATGGGGCGTTGGCGGAGCTGCTCAATCCTCCGCTTGGCGGCGTCGATGGTCATGCCGCGGGGCGGGGGGCGACGACTTGTCTTCTTCTTGGACTTGGCCATGACGCGATCCTAGTTGACGACGACCTCGGGGGGATTGGCCAGATCCTGATAGTGGCGCTCGACGTCGTCTCGGGTGACGCTGGGGGCATCGGTGATCCACCAGCGATAGCGCACCGCCAGGGGGTTGTCGTCTCGAAGCTCCCAGGGGAAGAACTCGCCGAATCGGCCGTAGAGGCGTTCGGAGAATTCGGCTCCGTCGGGGTTCTTGGGCGAGGTCAGGTCGGCGACGGTGTAGGTCTGGTCGCCGATGGCGTAGCGGATCGCGTTCCACGGCAGGTCCTTGTAGTCCGCGGCGTTGTGCTCCTTGGCGGGGTCGAGGCCGGCGTACTTGGCGGGTCGGAGGTATCGGGTCTGCTTGTCGTTCTCGGCGACTTCGGGGGCGGATCGCCAGTGGACGCCGGCGTGCTGGCGGTCTCCGCCGAGGCTGACGGGGCCGTGGGTCGGCGTGAGCGTCGAGGTGAAGTCGATGAGGAGGTTTCCGTCGGACTGGCGGTAGACGAACAGGCTCCTGGTTTCGACGACGAAGGGCTTTCCCTGTCGGTCGTTCCAATCGATTCGGACGACGTGGCCTCCGACGACGGGGCCGGCGACCTCGAGGACGGTTTTGGCGTGGCGCTGGTGCTCGCCCTTGTGGGCGTGCCAGACGTCGTAGGTCTGGTCGCCGATCTTGCACTTGTATCCGAAGAAGATGCCGCGATGGTGGGGGTATCGCTTTCCGCCGACGCTCTGCGTGATCATTCGGCTGCCGTCGGGGCTGAAGACGTTGTGGAAGGGCTTCTTGGTCAGCTCAATGTCGCTCTTGTCGAACGGGGTGTACATGTAACGCAGGACGGGACGGTCGCCGAAGAGGAGGTCCGCCGACTTGACCTTGCCCTTGGAGGAGTCGACCCATTTGAAGACCTTGGTCGATTGGGGGCAGACGCCGGGGCCGAGGCGGATGGTGTAGGTCTTGGACTGTCCGGGGGACAGGTCGGAGACGGTCCACCAGACTCTGGCGGCGCCCTCGCCGATCGTGGCGACCTGCGCGGGGACGGTTTGGCCTTCGGCAACGGCGAGGCCCGAGGCCTGGGCCATCTGCTTGGGGACGGGCAGGACGACGGAGACGGGGGTGTCCTTTCGGTGCGCGTCGCCGGCCTTTACGGTGACGGTGTATTCGGCGGCGTGGCCGCAGCCGAGGGCGAGGAACAGGGGGGTTGTGAGCAATAGGTTTCTAGTCATGGTGTGTTCTCCGAGGTCGTTGGGGTTCCGGTTGCTCGATTGCCCGTGGAAACGGGCAGGATATACGGAAGGGGTGGGTGTGTGAAGCGGGAGGGGAGGAGGAATGATGAATGGGGAATGGGGAATGGGGAATGGGGAATGGGGGAACGGGGGTGGGCGATGTCTCGAAATGTCTCGAAATGTCCCGCAATGCGCGGGAATGCGGCGGAATCCCGCGGTTTTCGGGGTCGAGGAGAGGCGGGGCGGTGGCGGGCGATGTCGCGGAATGTCCTGTGGAAACGTCGAAACGTCGAAAGGTCGACACGTCGACATCGGGGAGGGGGTGGGCGATGTCCCCAAATGTCCCACAATGTCCCGGAATGCAGCGGACTGCGCGGGGATGCGCTGCTTTCGTGGGGTCTCTGGGTTCGGGCTTGGCCATGACGAGTCGGGGTTGAGTGGGGACGGGCAGCAAGGCCCTCGGCCGTATGCGGGGAGCGATGTCGCGGGATGTCTTGATCCCGAGGCCCCAGGCTTCAGACTCCAGGCTCCAGGGCGCTGGGAGATGCGGGGAGGCGGGGTTCGGGAGGGATCGATGTCCCACAATGTCGCACAATGTCCCGGAATGTCCCGGAATGCAGCGAGGTGCACCGAGATGCACCGAAATGCGCGAGTTTCGTGGGGCCTCGGGGTTCCGGGGTTCGGGCGTGTGAGGGGACGGGGGCGTAGCTGTGCACGGGGTTGCTGACATCTTGTTCGCTCACGATTTTTGGCTGAGAGTCTCTTCGCCGCTGGGATAAGGGGGTCGGGGGTGCAGCCAGGAAAGTGAGAAGAGAGAAGGAAGAAGAGGAAAAGGGGGGCATTGGGGTTGGCTCTCGCTTGGCTGATGTTGACTCGCGGGGGAGCCTGTTTGGCGGGGGATTGAAAGCGGGGTCGAGGCCCAACAGGGCAGGCCGCCCGCACACCAGAATGATCGGGGGCGCGGCGGTTGGAGGTCCTGATGGGCGTCTGGGAACCGCGCGGGGTGAACCCCGCGGCTCGGGGGGCGCGGTAGAAGGCTCCTGACACGTTTCTCGATGGGGTCTCGACATGTGGGGGGAGATTGGGCAGAATCTGGGCCATGCCATCAGAACTCACACCCGCCCAGTTCGTTGTGAAGTGGTCGAGGGTGTCTCTCACCGAGCGGGCCGCGAGCCAGGAACATTTCATTGACCTTTGCCGGATGCTCGGACAGCCGACGCCGGCCGAGCATGACGCGACCGGGGCGGAGTACACGTTCGAGAAGGGCGTGACTGTCACGGACGCGGCGTCGCGGGGGTCGAGCGGCCAACACGGCTTCGCCGACGCGTGGTGGCGGGGCAAGTTCGCGTGGGAATACAAGCGTAAGGGCAAGTACCGCGACCTGACCGACGCGTACCGGCAGCTCTGTCAGTACCGGGAGGCGCTGGAGAATCCGCCGCTGCTGGTGGTGAGCGACATCGGGCGGACCGAGATCCACACGAACTTCACCGGGACGAAGAAAGAGGTCCACGTCGTCGAGCTGGAGCAGCTCGCCGAGCGGGAGTCGCTGGATCTGCTCCGCCGCGTGTTCACCGACGCCGAGTCGTTCCGGCCGGAGGTCACCACCGAGCGCGTCACCGAGGCGGTAGCCAAGGACATCGGGCACCTGGCCCTGGAGCTGCGGGGGCGGGGTCACGACCCGCACGACACGGCCCACTTCCTGATGAAGTGCATGTTCTGCCTGTTCGCCGAGGACATCCGGCTGTTGCCGGAGAGCCTGTTCCAACGCCTGCTGATGAGCTGCAAGGACCGGCCGGATCAACTCCGCGACCGGCTGACGGAGCTGTTCCGGCAGATGAGGACGGGCGGGTCGTTCGGCGTCGAGGACATCCCCTACTTCGACGGCGGGCTGTTCGACGACGACGCGGGGGCCCTGGAGCTGAACGACCACGAAATCGCCGTGCTGCTGACGGCGGCCCGGCAGGACTGGGGCAGCGTGGAGCCGGCCATCTTCGGCACGCTGTTCGAGCGATCGCTGGACCCGAACACGCGGGCGCAGATCGGCGCGCACTACACGAGCCGGGAGGACATCCTGCTGGTGGTCGAGCCGGTGGTGATGGCCCCGCTGCGGCGGGAGTGGGATGAGGTCAGGCGGAAGGTCCAAGAGCAGCTCGACCGCCGCGCATTGGGCAAGACGAAGGCCACGCGGACCAAGGCCGACACCACGATCGCCGACGCGCTGCTGGCGTTCGTGCACCGGCTGGCGACGGTTCGCATCCTGGACCCGGCGTGCGGGTCGGGGAACTTCCTGTACGTGGCGATTCAGCAGCTCCTGGACCTGGAGAAAGAGGTCATCACGTACGCGGCCCGGCCGGACATCGGCGTCGGCCTGTTCCCACAGGTCCGCCCGACGCAGCTCCACGGCATCGAGATCAACCCGTACGCGGCCGAGCTGGCGCAGGTGGTCATCTGGATCGGCTACCTGCAATGGATGCGAGATAACGGCTTCGCCGCGCCCCGCGACCCGATCCTGCAACCGCTTCAGACGATCGAGAACCGCGACGCCATTCTGGCGTGGGAGGACGAGGCTGGCGAGGCGCTGCTGACGCACCACGATGGGGCAGAGTGCAAGGGCGCTGCCGCGTGGCCCGAGGCTGACTTCATCATTGGTAATCCGCCGTTTCTGGGCACTTCGTTGATCTGGGAAAGGCTTGGAACAGCATATAGGGAGGCCCTGTGGGGGAGCTACACACTGCCAAACACCAGCGACTACTGCTGCTACTGGTTCGAGAGAGCGAGACTGATGGGCCAGATGTCGCGCCGTCTGCGCGTCGGACTTCTTGCAACACAGGGAATACGTGGTGCCAGCAACCGTGCCGTCTTGCAGAGAATACGGTCAGACAGCGACATCTTCATGGCATGGGGGGACCGTCCTTGGGTGTTAGATGGAGCGGCCGTGCATGTGTCGATCGTCGGTTTTTCTGGTACTCCTGCCTCGACGAAGACTCTAGACGGTAGGGAAGTCGCATCCATCAATCCAGATCTCACCGCTTGCGCAGACCTGACAGCCGCAGTGCACCTTCGTGAGAATCAAGGCTTCTCGTACATTGGGACCCAGAAGAACGGACCGTTCGATGTTACCTGGGAGCAAGCCCGGGAGATGTTGAAGGATGCTGGTAACCCCAATGGGCGTCCAAACAGCGATGTTGTCCACCCGTGGGTGAATGGTGTCGATCTTACCGCGCGTTCTCGCAGTGTATGGCTCTTGGATTTTGGAAGCCGGATGTCTCTCGACACGGCTGCAGGATACGAGACCCCGCTTGAATATGTGCGGTTGCACGTCAAGCCGCTCCGCGACGGAATCAAACGTAGGATACGTCGTGAGAGATGGTGGTTGTTGGGGGAGACGATGCCCGCGATGCGCGATGCACTTGCAGGTGTACCGCACTACATCGCAACGCCACGGGTGTCGAAGCATCGCGTCTACTTGCGATTGGCTAGCGTGGTCATACCGGACTGCCAAGTGGTTGTCTTCACACGATCCGACGACTACTTCCTTGGCGTGCTGCACAGCTCGATTCACGAACTGTGGGCGAGGCGGATGGGGACGCAGTTGCGGGAGGCGGAGTCGGGGTTTCGGTATACGCCGACAACGTGCTTCGAGACGTTCCCGCTGCCGTGGGCGCCGGGTTCGGAGCCGCAGGGCGATCCGATCCACAAGCGGATCAGCGAGGCCGCCCGTGATCTCAACGAACAGCGGGAGCGGTGGCTCAACCCGCCCGAGTGGATCGACCCCATCGCCGAGCAGATCGACGCCGAGGACGACTTTGCCGACGTGCCGCAGGAGGCGCGGCCGCTGATCCGGCAGTCGGCGATCATGGCCCGCGCCGCCAAGGACGATCGGCTGAAGAAACGCACGCTGACCAACCTGTACAACCAGCGTCCGACTTGGCTGAAGCTGGGGCACGAGGCGCTCGACCGCGCCGTGCTGGCGGCGTACGCCCAGGTCGACGCCGAGGGGGAGTGGGCCGAGGACTGGGCCGAGGTCTGGGTCGACAGCGGGGCGGGGCAGCCCCTAGCCGAAGACCACGCCCTGGCCGCCAAGCGCCAAGAGATCGACCAGCGGGTGCTGGCGAATCTGCTGCGGATGAATTTGGGAAGGGCAGGGGCACAAGGGTAAGGGAACTGGGGGAGCCAACACTCAGCGCATAGCCCAGGTTACCAGAATCCCTATGGCGGCAAGCACGACGGTAGCCAGAATCCCAATAAGGGCCCAGTTACGCTGGCTACGCGCAGTTCGTAGTTGGCCTTCGAGATCCCGCTCCTTCTCTTCTTCGACCTGTTGCAGTACAGGCAACTTGCCGTGGAGGGTTTGGACCAAGGCGTCAAGGATCGCGACTGCCTTCTCATAATTGTCGAAGTGGACAGAAAACCCCTCACCCAATTGGCCTTCCTCCAGCAGCTTTTCCGACTCAACGTCCTTGAACGACTTGGCCTTCTTGTGAAGCTCACGGGCCGCATCGCGTTTTGCGTGGATCGCCTCAGCGTAGTCGGGCATGACGGTAGCAAGCGTGCTCATGCGAAAGCCGTCGAGCAACCTAACGATCTCGGAGGATTCATGCAGATAGACGATTTCCAGGGCATCGTACCCCGCTCGATAGACGTGCCCAATAGCTTTGTTGACGTTCTTCACGCAGTACTCGTACGGCCCGAGTTTTGCCTTCTCGGCCCCGCTGTTGTCGCCCAAGAGAAGAACGGCCTTAACGCGGTTGTCGTGATCGAATCCGTTGCGCAATTCGTTTATGGCCGCGACCGAAAGGCACTCTTGCCCTGCCAGAGTTTCATCTTCGCTGGCTTCGCTGAGAGTCTCAAGATCCTCGCTGGCGATCACGTAGCCCTTCACGCGCATGTACAGTTTCGTGAGTGTTGCGTAGGCCTGCTTGACTTCCTTGTGCTGCTCTTCGGTAAGGTCCATGGGTTCCCTTGAAGACATCCCCCCAGAGCCCTAGTGATGATTTGGAGGGCTCATACCAAGGAGAAGATGTCAGAGCAGCTTCAGTACTTCGGCATCAATGGCATCCAATCTCCGATCGACGTCGGCCTGCCTTCTGTCAACCCCTTCTTGGTCGATCACACGCTTTGCGATGAGACGGATACTTCCGCGGAGCATTCTGGACGGAGGCCAAAAGAAGAACTTGATGCTCCGTGGTGAGGGCCAGTCGTGTTCCTGGAGTTCAACGCGCGAACGTCCCGTGAGCTTTTCGGCAATTGACATCCGCTATGCCTCCTTTGGTCGCCCCGATCATAGGCTACAACCACGGCCTATGAGCTTAGATGCTACACATGTGCCGAACACTCCGGCAAGGTAGTGACCTCGTCCGCTCGGCAGAATGCCACCCTTCTCCCCTCGCTCAGCCGTTGAACATATCGGGAATTTGTCGCGATTCCTTCGCCGGAACCCCGAGGCTCCGCCTTGTGGGGTCGTGTCTTGGCTCGTAGGGTGCATTCTACCACCGCACTCATGCGGTTCTCGCCCTTCAAGCCCAATCAAGGCTGAGAGACACGATACAGGGCCCTGCTCGGCCGGCGGCACAGCCAACGAGCCCTCGCATCGTGATTTCATGTTGGTTACTCCTGCCCGAGTTGTCAACCCCTGCGAAGTCCTTTTCTCCGGGCCAGAGCGCGGCGGGATCAGCGAGTGGACCTCGGGGTTCCACCGCTCGAACGGGACCTGCCGGAGCACTTGACCAGGTGACTCGACGCAAGTGTTATTCAGTTTGTCGTCGTAATGGCCGAGGTCGTCGCCGAACGGTTGGCGAGAAAGGACCGGCAGGAGTGGACTCAGGGAACCGGGATGATCCGCGACGGCGGATCAATCGCCGATTCGGCGCGTTGTTCTGGCATGTCCGATAACGCCTGGAGCGGCGACCCGGCCAAGGGACGGTGTGACATGTCCGACGACCGACCCGAGGCCGACGTGCCGGAAGAGGCGCGGCCGCTGATCCGGCACTCGGCGATCATGGCCCGCGCCGCCAAGGACGAGCGGCTCAAGAAACGCACGCTGACCAACCTGTACAACCAGCGTCCGACGTGGCTCAAGCTGGCGCACGAGGCTCTGGACCGCGCCGTGCTGGCGGCGTACGGCCAAGTCGATCCCGAGGGCGAGTGGTGCGACGACTGGGGCGAGGTCTGGATCGATACCGGGGCAGGTCAGCCCCTATCCGAAGACCATTCCCTCACCACGAAGCGCTAGGAGACCGACCAACGCGTCCTGGCAAACATAGTCCGCAGCGGATGGGGTCAGAGCGCATTTAGGTTTTTGTGGTTGGCGAAGAGGTGGGGTGTGGGTAGGCTGTCGCGGATGGCCAGGCCGCTGAGGATCGAGTTCGAGGGGGCGTTGTACCATGTGATGTCGCGTGGCAACGAGCGCCGGGCGATCGTCAAGGACGACGTGGACCGCCGGCGCCGGGTGGATTGGCTTGGCCGGACGGTTGAGACGTATGGGTGGCGGTTGCATGCCTTCGTGCTGATGGACAATCATGACCATCTCTTTGTCGAGACGCCCGAGGCCAACCTGTCGGCGGGGATGCAGTTCCTGAACGGGAGTTACACGGGGTACTACAATCACCGGCACGGGCGAAGCGGGCACCTCTTCCAGGGACGCTACAAGGCCCAACTGATCGAGAACGAGGGGTACTATTTGGAGGTGAGCCGATACATCCACCTGAACCCCGTGCGTGCGGGTAGGGTGGGCGCGCCGGAGGAATGGCGGTGGGGCAGCTATCGGGGCTACCACCGGGCGGCGTGGGAGGTTCCCTGGGTGACGTACGGTCAGGTGCTGGGGGAGTTCTCGAGGGGCGGGGAACAGGCGCGGCGGGGGTATCGCCGGTTTGTGGGCGCTGGGATCGGCTCGCCGCCTAGGTGTCCTTGGAAGGAGGCGGCGGAAGGGCTGATCGTGGGCGGCGAACTGTTCGTCGAGAGGGTAAAGCAATTGTTGTCCGATCGCCCGGAGGATCGGTCGATCCCGGCGATGAGGGTGTTGCGAACCCGGCCGCCGTTGGAACGGATAGCGGCCGAGTCGGCGGGGTTCTTTGGCGTGGACACGTCCAGGTGGGCGCCCGGTCATCGGGTGGATGATCGCGCCCGGGCAGTCGCGGCGTTCCTGGCCCGGCGGAAATACGGGTACCGGGTGGTGGAGATCGTCAGGGCGCTGGGCTACACGTCCAACGGCGGGGTCACTGGGGCGATTCGGCGGGTAGAATGCTCGGGGGGTGAGCTTTCGGCGGCAATCGAAGCCGTGACCGCGAGGCTCGCTAAAACCTAAATGCGCTCTGACCCCACGCTGTGTGTTGCGCGATGAGCCGGGCCGTGTCCGTGTGCCAGGCTGCGGTCGGATGGAGGTCGCCGGGATAGTAGCGATCGGGCAGCAGCAGTTCGGGCTGGGCGGTCAGGTCGAGGTATGGAATGCCCAGGGAAGCGCACAGCCGAGAGAAGCGTTGATTGATGGGCCCCATGATCTCGGTTTGACCCCACGGAAGGATGAGCACGACAAGATGGGTTCCGTGTTCCCGGCAGATGGTCTGCATCTGCCTAAGGAGCGCTTCGGTGATTTGCCACTCCTGCTCGAGCAGGTGAGGGTCGTCGTCCGGAATCGCTTGGTCGACGCCGGCGAGGCCCCTGCGGACGAGTTTGCCGTCCTCAATCTCAAAGAGTGGGTTCCTCGCTTTGGATTGGGCGAGCATGTCCAGCCAGCTCCGACGACAGTGGTTTCTATAGAGATGATGATGGATCCAGCCGTAGAGCGCCAGGTCGATCCGCTTGCCGGCGGCAAACTCGTCCTCCAAGCGTAGCAGGGCATGCGCCGTGCCGTAGCCCTGGCACCCCATGTTATGGATCTGGCATGATTTCCAGTACTCGCGTTGCAGGACCGCGGGATAGGGCTCCTCGTCGTTGACCCCCGTTCCCATGGTAAACGAGCCGCCGAGGCACGCGACGACGGGTCCCGTGGTCGGTCTGCCCGGAACGATGCGGTCGCCGTCGGGCCCGATCGTGAGCGTTACGGCGAAATCGGGCGTCCGAATCTTGGCTCGAGCGTCAGGTCGGAGTCGCCAGCCGTACCGGTCGTCCGGCTGACAGAGCCGGGCAATCGGATCACCGAAGAGCTTGACCCCCAGCCAGTGCAGTCTCCACTGCAGTTGCAGGCCGAGGAGCGAATCGCAGATGTAGATGCCCATGCCCAAGATCGCCAGGGTCGCGCCCAGGATTGCCAGCCGACGGATAACGGGTCGCCTCTTAGCCATTACAGGCCAGCGTAGGAACGACAGGGATGGCGGTCAAGTGGGGGGGACCCGGCGATACGCTCAATTCCGTCCGGTCCTCCAAAGCCCACAGGCATGCGTCACAACCTTTGTGGCGCAGGCAATTGGGGTCTGTCATGAATCGTTGCGGATATGGCTTGTGATCAGGGCTTTGCGAGCTCTTGCCAGAAGGACTTCCAGAGGGTGTCGGTGGTTCGCTCGGCGCGGCGGCGATTCGAGGCTCGGAACACGTTCAATACTATGCCGTTTGGATCGAGGTCGACGACGGCGGCCCAGAGGGAGCGGGGCTCGCCGGGGGGCCAGGCGTATCGGAGGTCGTCGTAGACGATTCTGTGTCCGGTGTCGGTCTTTCCGAGGATGGGCCTGGCCCAGTCCATGGTGAATTTTCGGAATAGCCTGATCTTGGGGTGCTCGTTCGCGGCGGCGATGAGGGGGCTGTCCTCGATGGGCAGGTAGGTGAACTTCGGGGCGACGCCGAATCGCGTGTTGGTGCGCCCGACGTAGTAGCCGGAGTCGGTTCGGTAGACGAGCCGCCAGGCGTAGACGCTGCCGACGTTGGGGACGGCCCTGGCGGCGAGGACGTGCTGGCCCTCCTTTTGTGCGTGCTCATAGATCCGCTGGATGGCCCAGTGGTGGTTCAGCGCGCCGTAGCTGAGGTAGGCTAGGGAGAGGGCCATGCCGGCCGATCCGGTTCGCCAGGTGAGGGCGGAGAGTCCTTTGCGCCGGAGCAGGACGCATCCGACGATGGTGATGATGAGGATGAGGGAGTAGAGGGGGTCGATGATGGCGATCCAGTCGAGCCCGAATCTTGTGTCGGAGAAGGGGGCGAGCAACTGGGTGCCGTAGGTGGTCAGGAGGTCCAGGAAGGGATGGGTGGCGAGGGCGAGATAGGCGCAGAGGAGCCATAGGGCGAAGTGTTGGCGCCCATGACGACGCCAGAAGAGCCATGCGAGGGGGGCGGCGAGGAGGGGGGCGAAGAAGATGGAGTGGGTGAAGTGGCGGTGGTACTGCCAGGTCCACCAGGGGTCCATCCATCCGAGGAAGATGTCGAGATCAGGCAGGAGCCCGCCGATGGCGCCCATGAGGGTAGCGCCTCGTCCGAGCTTGTGTCTGAAGCCGCATTCGGAGACGGCTGCTCCGAGCAAGCCTTGTGTGATGGAATCCATAACTCGTTCGCTCGGCCCGTCGAAACGGTGGGACACGCGATCGCCCCCACGTTGGATGATTCTAGGGTGCTTGGTCGTTCGTGCAAAGGGGGGCGGTTGAGGGGTGAGCTAAGAGAACGAATTCGTGCTGCCCACCGCTGAAGCGATGGGGCCCCCGATCTTCGTTACGGGCCACGGGCAAGATGCCCGTGCTACGGCAGCGATGGGCCGCCCGGGCAGGGCGGACCCTGGGCGGTCGGTCGGGTAGACTGTTGGGCTCTTGTGGGGGCATTGGAGGTTTGGGATGCGCGGGGTGGCTCGATCGGTCTTGGCGGGGACGGGGTTGGTGGCGTTGACGGTTGCGGGGGCTCGGGGGGAGGGGGGTGAGGCGGGGCTGTCTCGGCTGGGCGTGCTGGAGGGGGGGTATCCTCGTGCGTTCTTCTTTCGGGCGGCGGAGGGGATGGCGTCGAATCCTCGGATGTCTTATGCGCGGTGGTCGGAGACGTTTTCGCGTTTGATGGGGATCGAGGGCAAGGCGCTCGATGAGGAGATCCCGGGTAGATCGAAGCGGAACATCGAGTTCTTCACGCGTTTCAAGCGGGAGCATCCGGAGCAGCTTGTGCTGCTGCACTACAACGGCAACGGACGGGATCCTCGCGACGCCTCGGGGGGGTACTTCGGCGGGCACTGGCTGTACTACAACGGGGCGACGATCGTGGCAGACGTTCCGGCGTCGGAGGGGGAGAGCGAGATCCGCGTGAGCGACGCGAGGCTGTTTCACCTGAACATGGGCCGGTATCGCAACGCGAACGAGGATGTGGGGGTGTGCGTGCTGGACGAGGGAGGTCGGCCCGACTGGTCGGCGAGCGAGCAGGCGCAACTGGTCGCGATCGATCTGAAGCGGAACGTTCTTCGCGTGCGTCGGGGCTGCTACGGGACGAGGCCGCGGGGGTTTCGGGCGGGGAAGGCGTACGCGGCGGCGCACGTGACGGAGGGGCCTTGGGGGAAGGGGTCGCATTTGCTGTGGTACTACAACTTCTCTCCGTGTTGTCCGCGTGACGCAGAGGGCAGGCGTTGCTCGGACGTGCTGCTGGAGGAGCTTGTGGGTTGGTTCTCGCCGGGGGGGAAGCTGGCGGCGTTCGACGGGGTCGAGTTCGACGTGATGCACCACCAGCGATTTCGTCCGGGGCAGCGGAAGACGAGGGGGGCGGACGCGGACGCCGACGGCAGGATCGACGACGAGGTGGTGGGCGGTCGGAACGTGCAGGGCTTGGGCGTGATCGAGTTTTGCCGGCGGCTTCGCGAGCGGCTGGGGGAGGAGAAGCTGATTCTGGCGGACGGCACGACGGTGAACAGTCAGCGGGCGTTCGGCATTCTGAACGGGATTGAGAGCGAGGGGTGGCCGTGGCTGGGGGACTGGGAGATCAACGATTGGTCGGGCGGGTTGAATCGACATTTCTACTGGCGGTCGCACGGTCGGCGGCCGGTGCTCAACTACGTCAACCACAAGTTCACGACGGGCGGGGCGGAGCCGGGGAGTCGCGTGAGGCCCGAGGTGCCGTTCAAGGTGCATCGGTTGGTGTTGGCGGCGGCGCAGTTCACCGACTCGGCGGTGTGCTACAGCTATGCGCCGGATTCGGAGCCGGGAGAGCGGTTTGGCATTTGGGATGAGCTGTGGATGGGCGTTCGGCATCGCTTGGGATGGTTGGGCAAGCCGTTGGGGCCGGCGGTGCGTGTGGCGATGGAGGGGCGGGATCTGCTGGGTGGCGAGGGTCGGAGTGTGGCGGCTTCGTTTGTGCGGCGGTTCTCGGGCGACGGCGTGACGATTGCGGCCGATGGGGATCGACTTCGCGTTGAGGGGAAGGGCGAGGGCGATTTGGCGTTTCGTCTGCGGGGGGTGCCTTGCGAGGGCCGGGACCTGTTCGTGTCGGTGACGATGTCGGGAAAGGCGATGGCGGGGTATCCGGTGGAGGCGGCGCGGCTGACGTGGGTGGGGATTGCGGCGTCGGATCGCTTGCTCATTAGTCCGGAGGTGCCGTACGTGGGGATGCAGGTTCGCGGCGGGCCGGAGGTGGACGCGGATGCGGAGACAGGGGCGGCGGTTCGATTCTTCCGGAAGCGAGCGTTGGGTGGGGAGGCCCGCGACTGCTATATGGTTCATCCGCCGTATCGGGGCGGGACGGGTTGCACGTTCTGGCAGCGGGACGTGGCGGTTCCGGTTGGCGGGCGGCTCGAGTTCTACTTGGGGATGGGCGAGAAGGCGCCGGCGCGGAGCGACGGGGTGACGTTCCGGGTGCTGATCGCGGAGGCGCGCGACGGCAAGGCGGGGGCATTCGCGAAGGTCTTCGAGTCGGCGCAGGTCGAGTCGCGGTGGACGCGTCATGAGGTCTCGCTGGCCAAGTGGGGGGGCAAGACGGTTCGATTGCGGTTCGTGGCGGATTGCGGCCCGCGCGACAACGCGACGACGGATCACGGTCACTGGGCGGACGTCCGTTTGCTGGGAGGCGACGGCGCGGACGAGGTGACGGAGCCGGTTGGATACATGACGTGGACGGGGGAGGAGGCGTTCACGTCGGGCTTCTACTTCCGGGACGTTCGGTCGAAGGCGGTGGATCTGGAGTTCAAGGTGGAGGGGAGCGAGGCGGTTTGGCTCTCGGGGGTGACGGCGCATGCGCGGCCTGACGTCATGTATCGCGAGTTCGAGCGTGGCGTGGTGCTGGCGAATCCGAGCGATCGGGAGTACGCTTTCGACTTGCCGGCGATGTTTGCCGGTCGGAGCTTCCGCCGACTGCAGGGGTCTTCTCGCCAGGATCCACAGACCAATGACGGATCGGAGGTCTCGGGCAAGCTGGTGCTTCAAGCGCGCGAGGGACTCTTCCTGATCCGGGCCGATGCGCGCCCGTAGGTGGGGAGTGATGGCGCGGTCAAGCAATCGTCCATCCTTTTTGCCGGCAGCGAGCGTGGCGATCGTCATGGTCGCGGGCTGCCACTCACCGGGCAGCCGGCTGTATCGGTGCGCGCGGGACTTCGATCATCTGCTGGGCTACCAACTGACGACTGACGATCACGGATACTGGATGAACTATGGTCGCGGGTACGGTCCCCAGGACTGGCACTTCGCCGACGGTGAGGAGGTGTTGTCGAGCTACGACCGGGCGGAGTACGTTCGGACGTGGTGGGCCGGGGCGTGCGACGTGGAGTTTCCGGATGCGGTCGAGGGTGAGTACCGGCTGTGGGTGTGGGCCAAGGACGAGGCGGGTCGCGACATGGCGGTCTACGTTTACGTGGATCCGAACGGGGTGCCTGCGATTGCCGGGAGCGGGGATTACGAGGGCTGGTACGACTGTGGCGTGGTAGCGATGCGTCCGGGCGGGCGGGTCTGGATTCGGAAGGTGACGGTGAACCATCCGCGGGACTGGTCGCTGGTCAAGGCGGTGTATCTGACGAGGGATCTGCGTCGGGGCGCGCCGGCTTTTTCGGCGGAGGGGCAGGGGGTTCCCGAGGCGCTGAGCGGGAGCGGGTATCTGGCCGAGAGGCCTGTGGGGCATGATTGGGTGTTGGATTGGGAGCGGACGGGTGCGGTTCATCCGCGGGTGCTGGTGTCGGCGGACGAGATCGGGCGGTTTCGATCGGCGATGGGTCGGGGGGCCCTGCAGCCGATCGCGGAGGCGATCGTCGGGGCGGCGCGGGCTCATCGGTGGGATTCGGCGAACTCGCTTTGGGCGGACGGGAACTGGACGCACTGTCCGCACGCGGTGGTGTGCGCGGCCGGCTACCTGATCAGCGGCGAGCGGGAGTTGGCGGAGAAGGCGAAGCTGGAGATGATCGCTCATATGCGTCAGCAGGCGCTGGCGTTTCATCGGGAGCCGCCGGGCGGGGAGCATTGGGATCGTGGCAACAACACGCTCGGGAAGTTCTTCCGACGGTGTTTGCTGGTCTACGACACGATTGCCTCGAGCGGCGTGATGACGGCGATCGAGGACAGGGAGGCGCGGGCTCTGCTTTCCAGCCTGGCCTACTATATGGCTCGGCACGAGGACGGTCATTGGGAGGGGCGGCTCGAGTCGGGCAGGGGCTATTGGTGGTGGAACGGGAACACGGACCGCTTCACGGCGTTGGGGATCTGCGGGCTTGTGTTTCCGCGGCATCCGGCGAGCGAGGACTGGGTGGATAACGCGCGGGTCGGGTTGCACGTGCAGATGACGCACCACGTTCGGGAGGACGGGTCTTGGCCTGAGAGCTCGAGCTACGGGTTGGTGGCGATGCAGGCGTTCAACGCGTTCTTCCACGCGTGCGCGACGGCGGGGGTCGGGGCGCCGTTGGACGATCCGAAGCTCAGGCGTTTCTACGACTGGTACGTTGAGACGAGCAGTCCTCGGGTCGTGAATTGGTGGCGGGGGTCGCTGCGTGCGGCGTCGGCTGGGTCGGGGTTCGGCGAGATGCTCGCGTCGAACTGGCGTCATGTGGATGCGACGCAGCGGGTCGCTCAGGGGACGGGCGAGAGCGGCTGGAACAACGGGTACGCGTCGGCGTTGGGCACGGCGGCGTCGCTGTGGGGGCGTAAGGACCCGGGTCTGGCGGGGCGGCTGAAGTGGGCGTGGCAGGAGTGGGGGGGCGAGGTGGCGGGCGCGGGGGAGTTGCTGATCGATTTGGTCGGGGCGGCGCGATCGCTCGACGAGGTGAAGCCGACGGCGCCGAGGTTGGCCAGTCGGCGGCTCGACGGGTACGTCGTGTGTCGGGACCGGTTCGGCGAGGGGGATCAGGAGCTGGAGCTGTTCGTCGACGCGCAGTTGAAGCGGTCGCACGGGTATCCGGATTTCGGAGCATATCATCTCTACGCATACGGAACTCCGATCACGAAGGATTGGGATTTGGGGGGCGACCCCAACTGCTACCGGACTCGGTACTGGAACGTTCCCTGGGCACGGAGCGTGAGTCGCTATCCGTGGCACTACGCGACGGACGAGGCGTGTCGAAAGCTTCCGCCGACGATGACGGACGCGGACGTGTTCTTGAGTGGCGGGGCGGACGGGGTTCGCGTGGACTACGAGCCGGCGGGAGTGCCGGGTTTGTGCCGCAACTACGTGTTGGTGAAATCGGGTCCGCCGGGGCGGCGGGGGATCCCGTATCTGGCGGTGTTCGACGACTGCGGGGAGTCGGAGGAGCTGCTTCAGTGCTGCTATGCGGTGGCGAGCGAGGTTACTCGGCGGGATCGCACGCTGGCGTTTCGCGGCTACTGGGGGGTGGACTACGAGGTTCACTATCTCGTGCCGGGGTTGAGCCAGGGGGACGACTGGTTGAACGATCGGTTCGGGCGTGGCTTGCTGGCGGCGTTTGCCGGGCGGGGCGATCTGCTGATGAAGGGCCGGAACATGCTGGCCAAGACGCCGGCGGGGGGCGATTGGGTGTGGATCGGGTATCCGCGCCGGCGAGGCACGGGGAACTTGACGGCGAGGCGCCGACAGATCGGCGGATCGATGCAGCGGGTGGAGGTGACGGTCGGGAATACGCTGGACGTGGTGCTGCTTTCGACGCGGCGCGGGTCGCATGCGGAGGGTCGTTTGGACTTCGACGGCGTGTACGGGGTGGTTCGCAACGAGTCGCGGGGTCGATGGACGTCGCTGACGTGTCTGGGCGGCGGTCATCTTTCGGACGGGGCGCATCGGGTGGCGTATGAGGGGGGATCGATCTCGCTGGTCTTCGACGAGATCACGGCGATCGGAGATTTTTCCGGCGGGGGCGGTTCGGTTCGGTTCTCGTGTCCTCGATGGGCGCGGGAGGGGTGGGTGCTGGAGATCGACGGCGCGCCGGCGTCCTATACGCTGTCGGAAGGGGTGGTTCGGTTCGAGGGGTCGAGGGGGAGACATACGCTGCAGTTCGTGCCGCATGATTATCCTCGTCCGCGGTGATCGTGAATCCGCGAGGGAATTCGTGTCCCCCATCGCTGAAGCGATGGGCCACCCAGGCGACCTTCGTCTACGGCGACCAGGGATCATTGCGGCGTTGCTGGGGCGTGCGGCGGACGTTAGAGTGTCGAGGCTGCAATCGAGAATCGGATGAGCGTCAGCAGACCGAACATTTTCATCTCGGCGGCCGAGCATAGCGCTGATCTCCACGCGGCGTCTCTGATCGAGGCGATTCGGCGTCTTCGTCCGGAGGCGCGGTTCGTGGGTTTGACGGGGCCGAGGATGCGTCGGCTCGGGTGCGAGACGGTTCGGGACATGACGTCGGACTCGGCGATGCTGGCGAGCGCGTTCCTGAAGGTGCCGCAAGCGCTGATGACGTTCAGTCGAGTGGACCGGCTGCTATCGTCTCGGCCGCTGGATTTGGCGATCATGGTGGACGCGCCGACGTATCACCTTCCGTTTTCGCGGCGGTGCAAGGCGCGGGGCATTCCGGTGCTGTACTACATCGCGCCTCAGACGTGGGCGTGGGCGGAGTTTCGGGTGAACAAGATCCGTTCGCGCGTTGGGCGGCTGGCGGTGATCTTTCCGTTCGAGGAGGCGTACTTTCGGGGTCACGGGGTGGACGCGGTCTACGTGGGGCATCCGCTGTGGGACGCGCTGGCTCGCCGGCGGGTGGACGAGGCGTTCGTGTCTGAGCGTCGGGCGGGCAACGCGCTGACGGTGTCGCTGCTTCCCGGGAGCCGCAAGCACGTGATCGAGGAGGTGCTTCCGGGTCAGTTGGAGGTGGCCAGGACGCTTCGCCGGCGGTTCGAGGGGTTGGGGCTGATGATCTCGGCGGCGGACGCGGAGGCCGAGGGGGTGATCGCGGAGATCCTGCGCAGGTCGGGCCTGGACATCCCGGTCTTCCGGTCGCGTCACATCGACCTGATCAACGCGGCGGATCTGGTGTTGGTTGCCAGCGGGACGGCGGCGGTGGAGACGGCGTACCATCACAAGCCGATGGTGGTGATGTACAACGCGTCGCGGGTGGGGTATCACCTGCTGGGGCGGTGGCTGATTCGCACGAAGTACTTCTGCATGGTGAACATTCTGGCGGGGCGCGAGGTGGTTCCGGAGTTCATGCCCTACTACCGGAGCACGGAGCCGATCGCGGCGCGGGCGGTGGAGCTGCTCGCGGATCCGGAACGGCGCCGGCGGATGTCGGAGGCGCTGGCCGAGGTGATCGATCCGCACGTCAAGACCGGCGCCTCGGACAACGCGGCCGCTCAGGCGGTGGATCTGCTGGACCGGAATCAGCGGCCGCGGTGGACGCCGGCGGGGTCTCGACACATCATCTGGTGAGCGCGCGTCGTATGGCGTTGACGGGCCCGGCTCGACGCGCGATAGTGACCCACGTCAATCATCATCCTTATGTGAGGAACGTGAATCATGCGCCACGTCAATCATTGCGTGTTGTCGGGGATCGTCGGGGTCTGGTGTGGGCTTGCGGGGTCGGCAACGGCTTTCGCGGCGGGGGAGGCGCGCCGGCCGAACGTGGTGATCGTTCTGGCGGACGATCAGGGCTGGGGGGACTTGAGCGTCCACGGGAACAAGAACATTCGCACGCCACACATCGACTCGCTGGCGACGGAGGGGGCTTTGTTCGATCGGTTCTACGTTTCGCCGGTGTGCTCTCCGACTCGGGCGAGCCTGCTGACGGGTCGGTATCACGTTCGGATGGGGGTTACGGGGACGGGCCTGGGCCAGGAGCGGATGAACCTGGACGAGGTGACGATGGGGGACGTGTTCAAGGCGGCGGGTTACGCGACGGGGTGCTTCGGGAAGTGGCACAACGGGTCGCAGTATCCGTATCACCCGAACGGGCGGGGGTTCGACGAGTTCTACGGCTTTACGTGCGGGCATTGGAGCAACTACTTCGATCCGCCGCTGGAGCACAACGGGCAGGAGGTTCGCGGGAAGGGGTACATCACGGACGACCTGACGGACAAGGCGATGGCGTTCATGTCGGCGAATCGCGATCGGCCGTTTCTGTGCTACGTGGCGTACAACACGCCGCACTCGCCGTTTCAGGTTCCGGACGAGTATTGGGACCGGCTGCAGAAGCGGGAGCTGAGGATGTTCAACCGGGACAAGGGCAAGGAGGAGCTGGTCAAGACGCGCGCGGCGCTGGCGATGTGCGAGAACATCGACTGGAACGTGGGTCGGATTCTGTCGAGGCTCGACGAGCTGAAGCTGGCGGACGATACGATCGTGATTTACTTCTCGGACAATGGGCCGAACACGTGGCGGTGGAACGACGGGATGTTGGGACGGAAGGGGTCGGTGCAGGAGGGCGGCGTTCGCTCGCCGCTGCTGATTCGGTGGCCGGGGCGGGTGAGGAAGGGCGTTCGGATCGGGCAGATCGCCTCGCACATCGACCTGCTGCCGACGCTGGCGGATCTTGCGGGGGTGTCGACGGCCAGGTGCAAACGGCTGGACGGGGTGAGCCTTCGTCCGCTGTTGGAGGGTCGGACGGAGGGCTGGCCGGATCGGATGATCTTCTCGGCGTGGAACAAGCAGGTCAGCGTTCGGACGCAGCAGTATCGCGCGGACGGCAGGGCGTTGTACGACATGAAGGCCGATCCCGGTCAGCGGACGAACGTGGTGAAGCTGAAGCCGGACGTGTACGGGCGACTCGCGGAGGGGATGCGGAAGTGGCAGAAGGAGGTGATCCCGGCGGTGGCGCCGGACCGGCCCTATCCGGTGGGGCATCGCGAGCGAGCGATGACGGTGCTGCCGGCGCAGGAGTGCGTGTTTCGCGGCAAGGGTCTTCGGTTCAGCAGCCGGCATCCGAACTGCTCGTGGGTGACGGATTGGACGGATGGGAAGGCGTACGTCTCTTGGGACATCGAGGTGCTCACGGCGGGGCGATACGAGGCGACGCTGCTGTATACGTGCGCGGCGGGGGACGTCGGGTCGGAGATCGAGCTGGAGTTTGGGGGCAAGAAGCTCGGGGGCAAGATCGCCGAGGCGTTCGATCCGCCGCTGATCGACAGCCCGGATCGCGCGGAGCGGTCGGAGTCGTACGACAAGCCGTTCAAGCCGCTCGTGCTGGGGGAGATCGAGCTGGCGGCGGGTCGGGGGCAGCTCGTTCTTCGGGCGTTGTCGAAGGCGGGCAAGCGGGTGATGGACGTTCGGGGGGTTAGGTTGAGGCGGTTGTGATCGTGGGGGATGGGCGCGCGGGAGCGGTCGAGGGGCAGCGACATGACAGAAGACGGGTTGCTGAAGCGGATAACGGCGGACCGCGAAATCTTCGGGGGCAAGCCTATCATCCGGGGCATGCGAATTTCGGTGGAGATGATCCTGAGCCTTCTTGCGCGGGGCGAGACTTGCGAGGCGATCCTGGCGGACTTTCCCGATATGGAACCGTATGACATTCGTGCCTGCTTTGCTTATGCGCACGCGGTGATTGCGCACGATTCACTTGATGCGATTGAAGTTGCCCGATGAGGTCCATGATTGAACTCTGGGCGGGCCTACCGAGTCAGCCGAAGGGCCATCAGCCGTTATGGCTCACTCGGGCGCATCCTATGGCTTCGCCTGGCTCGTTGGGGCGCGGAGGGTTGGGGTTCCTTTTAGGTAGCCGAGGGAGGTTAGGAACTTGTCGGCTTCGATGACGGTCTGGTAGTAGAAGGGGTTGCTTCCGCCTCGATAGTTGAAGAAGCCGTGGGGTTGGTTCTCGTAGAGGTGGAGGTCGCAGCGGACGCCGGCGTCGGTCATGAGGTCCTCGTACTTCTCGGCGGTGGCGATGGGGATGAGCTTGTCCTTCATCCCGAGGAAGACGATCGTCGGGGGCGTGTGCTCGTCGATGTTGTGCATGGGGGAAAACTCACGCCAGCGGCCCTTGACCCGGTCGTGGCCGTAGCCGTTTGGGCCGTTGTCGAAGACGGGGTTGAAGAGGACAAGGGCGTTGGGTCTGGCGCTGACGCCGGTGTCCTCTCCCGGCTCGTCAAATCCTCTGAGGGTTCCGGTGGCGGCGGCGACGTGTCCGCCGGCCGATCCTCCGCCTGCGGCGATTCGGTTGGGGTCGACGCCGAGCTGTCGGGCGTGGCTTCGCACCCAGCGGATGGCGGACTTTGCGTCCTGGACGCACTCGTAGGGTGTGGCCTTGTGTTTGCTCTGGACGCGATACTCGGCGGCGCAGGCGACCATGCCGCGGGAGGCGAGGTATCGCGCGTGCTCGTAGAACTGGGAGGGGGATCCGCCCTTCCACCCGCCGCCGAAGAAGAAGACGATGCAGGGGCGGTTGTCGGCGGGCTTGGCGCCTTCGGGGCGGAAGACGTGTAGGTAGAGCTTCGTTTGACCGACGGTCTTGTAGAGGATCTTGTCGTCGGGTTGGGTCTTGGCGGCGGCGGCGGAGCTTGCGGGGAGCGCCGCGCCGATCAGGATGAGCATTTCGGCGACGGGGTGGTTCACGTCGGGTTCCTTTCGCCCTTCTTTTGCGGCTCGGCGGGAGCCTCGCCCTCCCTTTGCGGTTCGGCGAACGGGGTGAACGTATCAGAGGGCTCATGCGGGGTCAAACGCGTTGGCTGGGGGCATGCGGGGGGACCGGGGAGTGCTCGATCTGTTGCCACAGCGCTGCAGGCCGGACCGTGGTTGCTCTTCGAGGGTAGCGACCGAGTTCGTCTGAGGCACAAATCGTTGATGTGTGGGACATCCTTGCCAGCAAACACCTGTTCCGCCCGTCCTTGGCACGTCAGGAAAGCGTGCGAGACGGCGCAGAGAGTCGCGCCAGCGAGCGGAAAAGTAGAATGTCCCCTTTTAGAAGGAGGTGTTGGCGGCGCTGGTGGCGGAGCAGGCGACGCAATGGAGCGCGTGGCTGGAGACAAAGCGCCAGCGGCGGGTCCCTCGTCTGGTTGAGCCGACGGGCGCAAAAAACAGCGAAGGTCGAGGCGTGGACCCAAGCCTTTGAGACTACTCCTGGTCCCCCCACCGGGGGATCTCGGGCCCTACGCCTCGTGCCTTCGCATGGTTAGGAGGTGTAGCGGTCCGTATTATGCGCCAAAGCTCCCGGAAAGTCCGTCATTGAACTGTATAGTTTGGTCAGCCCCACTGGCGGACACGCTGACGCTTCTTTACAAAACATTGCTCAACCGTAGCGTGTGGAATCGTAGGCTCGTGATAGAATAAGTGCACGGGGCGAGGCCGTGAGACGGGGAGCGCGTATTGGATCGGACGACGGATCGGCTGTTGGTCATCGACGACGACGTCGAGCTTTGTGAGCTGGTGACCGAGTACTTGGAGCCGGAAGGGTTTCAGGTCGAATCGGTCTTGAGGGGCGAGCAGGGGGTTGAGCGCGCGCTGTCGGGGGAGCACGCGCTGGTGATCGTGGACGTCATGCTGCCCGGCATGAACGGTCTGGACGTTCTCCGGCGGATTCGCTCGAAGTCGGTCGTTCCCGTATTGATGCTGACGGCTCGTGGTGACGACGTGGATCGGATCGTCGGGCTCGAGTTGGGGGCGGACGATTACCTTCCGAAGCCGTTCAATCCTCGGGAACTGGTCGCGCGGATCCGGGCGATTCTCCGTCGCGCGGGCGAATCGGTGGGCAACGGGGGTCCGGGGCGGATGGAGCGTTTGCGGGTTGGGGACGTGGAGCTGGACGTGGGCGCCCGGGTGGTTCGTCAGGACGGCAAGGTGGTCGATCTGACGACGGCGGAGTTCGGGTTGCTGGAGACGCTGTTGCGTTCGGCGGGGGCGGTGGTTCCTCGGACGGATCTGTTCGAGGCCGCGCTGGATCGCGAGCTGACGCCGCTCGACCGGAGCGTGGACATGCACGTGAGCAACCTCCGCAAGAAGCTCGGCGCCAAGTGTGGGGACGTGGAGCGCATCAAGGCCGTTCGCGGGGTCGGGTACGTCTATACGATCCCGAGCACATCAACGCACAGTCGTTAGGTCTGCCGTCGGAGGGGAGCCTGCCTGATCAGCCTCCCGTGGCAGAATCGGTGGGACGGAATGCGAAGCCTTTTTCTCAAGGTGTTCCTGTGGTTCTGGCTGGCCTCGACGCTGACCAGCATCGTGTACGTCTACTCGGCGATCTGGATGCGTTCGGGCGGGCTGTATCAGGGGTGGGTCGGGCTGACGACGGACGTTCTGAATCTGTCGGGGGACGCGGTGGAGGAGAAGCTAGCCAAAGGCGGGAAGGAGGCGGTTGCGGCCTACCTGGACGCGATTGCCGGCGCCGGCGAGGTCAGCGGGTACCTGCTCGACGATCAGGGCAACGAGGTGCGCGGGGTCGATGTGACTCCGAGGATCCGCGAGTTGGCGGCCCAGGCTCTGGAGACGGGCGAGCGGCAGATGGCGCTGAGGGGCAGGACGGCGCTTGCGGCTCGGAGGGCTGTTGATCCCGCCGGCGACCGATTCGTCTTCGTGAGCGAGAGCCCTGGTTTCGGCAGGCGGCCGTACTCGATGGAGGCGGAGGCCCGTCTGGTCCGAGCGGGCGCGACGTTCCTGGCGATGGGCGTCGTGTGCTATTGGCTGGTTCGGTACATCGCCAGTCCCGTTCGGAAACTCCGAACGGCCACGCGTCAGTTGGCCGATGGGGATTTGTCGGTTCGCGTGGGGAAGGTCGTTGGGCGTCGACGGGACGAGATCGGGGATCTGGCCCGGGATTTTGACTACATGGCGGAGCGGGTCGAGTCGCTTCTGGCGGCCCAGCGCACGCTGCTGAGGGACATTTCGCACGAGCTGCGTTCTCCGCTGGCGCGATTGAGCGTGGCGCTGGAGTTGGCTCGGAAACGATCGGGCCCCGAGGCGGTGGGGGCGCTCGAGCGGATCGAGCGCGAGTCGGGTCGACTCAACGACCTGATCGGCCAGCTTCTTGCGCTGACTCGGTTGGAGACGGGGGCTGAAGGGCTGCAGGCCGTCCCGGTCGATCTGGCGGAGGTTCTGGACGACGCGGTGGAGAACGCGGACTTCGAGGCGCGGAACCGGGGGCGGAGGGTGCGCGTTCTTCAGTCGGAGCATTGCAGCGTCCTGGGGCAGTGGGATCTGCTTCACAGCGCGATCGAGAACGTGCTTCGCAACGCGGTTCTGTACACGGCCAAGGACACCGAAGTCGAGGTGACGTTGGCGTGTGAGGGGGGCGTTTCGGAAGGGGATCGACAGGCGCTGATCCGGGTTCGGGACCACGGCGAGGGGATTCCCGAGGACGCGCTGGCCGAGGTTTTCCGTCCTTTCCATCGCGTGGGCGAGGCGAGGGATCGGCAGACGGGGGGCACGGGGCTGGGCCTGGCCATTACGCAGCGGGCCGTTAACGTCCACGGCGGGACCGTCAAGGCAACCAATGCGCCCGATGGCGGGCTTATCGTGGAGATACGGCTACCGCTTGCCGACGAGGCGACCACCTGACGCACGGTCGGGGGGGCAGCGGCGTTTGCGTGAGTGAGTCTCGTGCGGTTGAGCCACTGGCTTCCGTTCCGCGCGTGAAGCGGACGGGGCGCCCTTCCGGTCGACGCATCAACGCTTGTCCGAACATGTCCGGTGTCGTATTCAACGGTTTAGGGTCCTTGGCCCTACAGCTATCATGTCGTCGTATCCTCACACGGAGCGGATTGCGTAGACGACCACCGCGGTGTCGCGGTGTTTTCGGGAGACACGTCGATGATCCACAGCGTCATAGGCTGGTTTGCAGCGGTTCTGGCGGCCTCGTCCGGGACGGGTTCGGCTTCTTCGTCGAGCGCTTTCGCATCCAAGGTGTGGGAGGCGGAGCAATGCGTCACGGCCGAGAAGGCGAGCAAGGTCGAGGGGGCGTCCGGGGGTAAGGCCGTTCTGCTGGCGGAACCGGGGGCATCACTGGACATCGAGGTCGCTCTTGGCGAGGGGGCCTATTCGCTTCAGATCCGGGCTCGGGCGAAGGATCCGGACACGTTCAACGAGCTTCGGGTTCAGGCCGGTGAGCAGACGTTGCGGGCGCTGTATCCGACGAACTCCGTGTTCACACGGGCCAAGGGGCATTTCCAGCGTGGGGCCGAGGGAGCGGTTCGACTGACGATTACGTTGATCGAGGGCAGCGGGGTGTACGTCGATCAGGTTCGGGTGTTTCGTCAGGGACTCGACTATCGGTTCAAGCAGCTCAAGCCGCAGCATCTGACGACGACGCTGGCGCGGCAGGGAGAGGCGCTGTGCCAGATCGTGCTGCCTGACGACGGGTCGTGCCGCGACGTCGCGGAGCGGTTGGCGGGGGAGATCGGCAAGCGGGGCGGTAAGAGGCCGGAGATCCGCCCGGCGGACAAGGTCGGCCCGGAGGATTTCGAGCGATGGCATCTCATCATGTTGGGGGACCTTTACAGCAACATCGCCATCCTGCGGACCTCGCCTCGGAGTTGGGGGTTCATTCCGCGTCCCGAGCCGGGGGAGTTCAACTTGATGACGATTCACAACCCGCACGGGCGGGGCAAGAACGTGATCGTCGTGGGGGGGCGCGACGCCAAGACGATCGGCATGGCGGCGGACGAGCTGGTTCGTCGTCTGCCGGACGGGCCGGAGGTGACGATTCCGCGGATCTGGCTGCCGGCGTGGCCGCAGCCCATGCCTCGGGAGGAGTTGAAGCAGCTCATGGTGGATTCGGGCAAGTGGATTCGCCAGGGGGCGATCCGGACGCTGCAGACGCAGTGGAAGCGGAGGGGCCTCGAGGGGTTCCGGCTCCTGGGGTATCGGTACATCGAGTACAAGGACAGCGCCGATACGATCACTCAGCGACGGGACGACGGATTCTCCGACGCGGAGTTCTTCAAGGTCATCTCGGCGTGGGATCGCTGGGAGGAGGACCCGTACTTCAGCGACGCCGAGCGGCTCGAGCTGACGGAGGCGATGTGGCGGCTCTTCGAGATGTGCATCGATCCGTTCGGGCGGTACGTGGGCGGCGGTCAGCACCTGAAGCTCGATCAGATCGCCGAGCGGGTGAGGGCCCAGACGCCGGAGATCCGTCACAACCACCAGACCTTCCCGGCGATGAGCTTCGCTTACGCGGCGGACTACTTCGGCAAGTACTACGGGCTGGGCGAAGCGAAGGTGCTGGCGGAGCTGGCCGATCGGGTCTATGAGGGCCAGGCGCCATGCGCCAAGCCGCAGTGCGACTCGTGCGGGTATCAGTCGATCACGATGATCCACATGATACGGCACGCCGTCGCGCGGGGCGATTGGGAGTACGTGCGGGGTCCGCAGGCGCGGCAGTTCCTCCGGCTGGAGTTCATGTCACGAGACAACCAGGGCATGCCGGTGGGCTATGGGGACTCTGGCGGGTACATCGGCCAGGCCGTGAGTCCGTGGTTGGCGGATGTGTCGAGCTCGTGGTCGGGGGCGACGGGGGGGCGATTCGACCCGAACGAGATCGGGGCGGAGAAGCTTCTCGGGGTCTACGTGCATCCGCTCGAGCCGCGTTGGCACGCGAAGTTCAAGGGGGAGCCGCCCGTCGAGGCATGCTTCGACAAGGTTTCCTTCCGCGGGGCGTGCGATCCGAATCGGGCGTATCTGTTGCTGGACGGTCTGAGCGGCGGGTATCACGGGCACTGGGACGGGAACAGCATTCTCCGGCTGACGGACAACGGTCGCGTGTGGCTGTGCGAGGGCGATTACCTGAACGGCGATCTCAAGGACCACAACACGGTGACGATCGTCAAGGACGGGCAGAGCGGTCGCGGGCCGATATGCACGAGGCTGGTCAATCGCGCGGATCTGCATGGGCTCGGTGCGACGCGCACGCGCTGGGAGGACTACTGCCAGACGACGTGGGACCGGCATGTTCTGTGGCACAAGACGGACGACGTGTTCATGGTCGTGGACGACCTGACGGCCAAGGCCGACGGGACATACGACTTCAAGTGTCGGTGGCGGACGCTGGGCGAGGTCAAGCAGGAGGCCGGATCGCTCGAGGTCGCTCAGAAGGATGGACAGCGGTTCTTCATTCGATCGGCGGGGCCTTGCAGGATGCGGCTGAGCGACGACGAGCGGGACGGGCGGAAGAACTGGTCGAAGTACCCGTATGCCGAGCCGGTGACGCGGCTCGTGGTTGAGCAGGACGTTCGACAGATGAAGAAGGGGCAGCGTCGCACGTTCGTCAACGTGATGTACGCGGTGGGTCCGGGCCAGGAGAAGGAGTACGAGGCGCTGGTTCTGTCGCCGGGTGTGGTGGTCTTGAAGGGGTCGGAGCCGGCGATCGCGGGGGTCGGGGGGCTTCGGGTCGGGGATCGCTCCGTGGAGGCGGGTCAGTTCTGGGTCAGCGACGAGGGCATCTACCTTGCCGGGCTAAAGGCGATCCGCTCGGGGGATATTGCGCTGACGGCGAATCCACCGGTCGACTTCTCCTGGCCGTTGGAGGACGACGTGGCGACGGTGACGGCGTCGCGGGGATCGAAGGTGACGCTTGCGACGTTGGTGGGCACGACGATCGAGGTGGACGGGAAGAGCTTGACGTCGCAGGGGGTTGACGAGCCGCTGGTGCTGGATCTGTCGGCGGGGGAGCACCGTGTCGTGCTGCTGTGGGCCTCGGCCGGGGCCAAGGATTACGTTCGACTGACGATTCCGCTGGCGATCGAGGCGGCGCGGTTGTTGCGGAAGTCCGCTGTTGGGGAGAAGGAGGCGGATTCGAACATGGAGGGCGTCTGGAAGGCGAGCATGCCGGCGGCGGTGACGGCGCTGGCGGCCGGCGACATGGACGGGGACGGCGTGGAGGAGGTGGTGGTCGGGTGCGAGGACGGGGCGCTCCAGGTCTTGGATGGTTCCGGGAGTGTGATGTGGTCGCACAAGTTCGGCGCGAAGGTGAACGACGTTTGCGTGGCGGACGTGGATCTCGACGGGGCCAAGGAGGTGGTCGCGGGGGTGGAGGACGAGCACGTTTACGTGGTCAAGGCCGGCGGGACTCGGCTGTGGTCGCGCCGTTTCGAGCCGTACAACGAGACCAAGGCCCACGTTCGCGTGGTTCACGTGGCGGATTTCGATCGCGACGGTAGCCCCGAGGTGGCGGTGGGGTGTTCGAACAGTTGCTTCCACGTGCTCGACAACAAGGGCAGGCCTCGCGTCGGTAAGGACGGGGCGCGATGGGAGCTGGAGACGTATCACGAGGCCAGCGCGATCGGCTCGGGAGACCTTGACGGCGACGGGCAGGTGGAGCTCCTGGCCGGGTGCACGTACTTCGCCCGGTACATCCGGAACTTCCAGCGGCGGGGCGGGAACGGGCTGCATACGCTGAAGGGGTGCATCAGCGGATGCGGGTCGATCGCCACGGCGGACGTCGACGGGGATGGGAAGCCCGAGGCGGTCTTCGCGGACAAGGATGGGCGGGTCGCGGCGGCGGAGCAGAACGGGCCTTACAAGGCCAAGGTGCTGTGGGAACAGTTCGTGGGCGATGACGAGATCACGAAGCTGGTGTCCCGCGATCTCGACGGGGACGGTGGGGGCGATCTGGCGGTGGCGTCCCGAAGCGGGTTCGTGGCGAGGCTGGCGAGCTCCGACGGGAGGGTCCAGTGGGTTCGATACGGCAAGGCGGACATGACCGACGTCGCGGCTGGGGACATGAACGGGGATGATCGGCCTGATCTCATCTCGGTCAACCTGGACGGCACGGTGCGGGTCCACGACGCGTCGGGTCAGCTCCTGGCTCAGCAAGGGCTCGGTAAGCCGCTGACGAAGGTTGTGGTCGTCAAGTGCGGGCAGGGGCGTCGAACTGCCTTTGTCGCGGCAGGAGGCGAGCTACGGGGCGTTCGGGTTCGCTGAGACGGTTGGCGAGTTCAACACTTTGGAGAGGAAGGTTTTTGGGCTTTGTCTTCATCCGCTACGCCATTCCCGGGGGAGGTCTGAGACTTCTCAAATTGCGATATTCAGGTCACGCAATCACATCTATATTTACTGGAAAGGTTGGGCTAGGCGGTATATACTGACAATGCTTATCGGACAGCGAGGAGATGCGTGGGCCGTTGTGAAGGTGGCATCGGCCTGATTGGGTCTCCGGGACCGGGACGGCTGCCCGAAACGCGAGCGGATAGTCTTGCCATCAGCTTGCGATCCCGGTCGAGCACTTGCCGTCATTGTCATGAGGTGATTTCCCTCGGGGCGCGAGGGGAATGGCAGTCTGAGATGTCAGCGAGCGCGTTTGGCAGGCCAGCCAAGCCGATCTGAACGAATCACCGCTGGTCTACACCCTTGGCGTCCCCGCGCCGGCGCGGGCTGGGCTTGATCCCGGCCTGGGCACTGGTGTCGCCGCCGAGGCCTACATTCATCGACCGGCGGCTAGCAGGAGGCCCAGAAGATGCCATGGCGAGACGAATTGAAGAGGAGCATCAGCACGTTCGAGCAGCTCGAACGGCAGATGCCGATTACGGCCGGTAGAGCGAGGTGGCTCCGCAAGCTTATGGAGCGACACCCGATGCGGCTTACGCGCTACTATGCGTCGCTGATCAACTGGTCGGACCCGGACGATCCGGTGATGCGGATGGCGGTGCCGTGCTATGACGAGCTGAATCCGGAGGGATCGTACGACACGGGCGGTGAGCGGTCGGTGACGAAGATGCCGGGGCTGCAGCACAAATACGGCCCGACGGCGCTGATCCTGGCGACGAATCGGTGCGCGATGTACTGTCGGCACTGTTTCCGCAAGCGGTTGGTCGGCTTGAAGACGGAGGAGATCCTGGCGAGGTTCGACGACGCCGTCGACTACATTCGACAGCACGAGGAGATCAATAACGTGCTGATCAGCGGGGGCGACCCGCTGGTGCTCTCGACGCGGGTCGTTCGCGAGTTCCTGCGCAGGCTTTACGCGGTCGACCACTTGCGGTTCGTTCGGATCGGCAGCCGGGTTCCGGTGACGTTTCCGCAGCGGATCCTCGAGGGCGGGGGGTTGCTGGACCTCTTTGCCGAATACGCACGGAAGCGCAAGCGGCTTTACGTCACGACACACTTCAACCATCCGCGGGAGATCACCGATCAGTCGACCGAGGCCGTCAGCAGGTTGATCGGGGCCGGCGTGATCGTCAACAACCAGACGGTTCTGCTGCGGGGGGTCAATGACAGCGCGGAGACGATGACGGAACTCCTGAACAGCCTCGTCGGTATCCGCGCGATTCCGTACTATGTCTTCCAGTGTCGGCCGGTCAAACGGGTTCGGCACGGTTTCCAGGTCTCGCTGGCTCGGGGATATCGGCTGATCGAGGAGGCCAAGGACAAGCTGAGCGGCTACGCCAAGCGGTTCCGCTACATGATGTCGCACCGAACGGGGAAGATCGAGATCGTCGGCATTCTGGACGGGGAGATCTACTTCAAGTATCACGAGGCGAAGAACCCCAAGAACGCGGGGAGGCTCTTCAAGCGGAAGCTCGACGATCAGGCGAGGTGGCTCGACGATTTGGAGTGAGGCGAGTGAGGCGACGGAGCGGGTCGCGGCGCAGGCTGCGTCTATTCGGCGCGCGAGCCGGAGGTCGACGGGATGGCAGGGGGAGATCTTCGTCATGTCCGATTCTTCACGCGTTGTGTGAAGGGCTCGCTCGCGTTCGTTCTGCTGACGGCCGTGGGGTCCGGCTGCGGCTTCTACAATGTTTTCATGGACGACTGTTTGGAGGGCGTGGCGTTGCCGCCCGCCCCTGCGAAGCGGCTATCGTCCATCGCGCTGGCGCTCCGGTATCTGGCCGGCACACAGTTCGAGACGGATCAGACGGTCTTGAACCGGGCGGCCTACGGGGGCGACTGGCCTCAGTGCTACACCGTTCTGGGGTCGGGGCTCTATACGCGCGACACGAATCCGTTCTTGGCGACGTATATCCACCACGCCTTGGCTCTGGTTCGCGGGGAGCATCGGGATGCGCTGGGTCTGACCGACGGGGACGTCGAGGCCGCTCGGAACGCGCGGACCTCGGCGGTGGGGCTCATGCGCCGCTTCGAGACGGGCGGGGGGGGCGAGGATGCCGGGACGTTCGGCTTCTGGCCCGTGGCGAGGCCCCGGTGGGCGCCGGGCGATTTGATCGTCTCGACGTTCATCAACAGCTTCTGGACGAGTTGGCAGGCGACGGGCGACCGCCAGCCGGTGAACGTTTCGTTCTTTCCCGCGAACCACTCGGCGGGTCCGGACTCGGACGACACCGCGTCCATCCATGCCGCGCTGTTGGATCACCATCTGCTGGACGGCGGTCCGGCGGTCACGGAGCGGTTCGAGCGATTCTTGGCCGATTGGCGGGATCTGGGCCAGGTTCCGCTCGGCGATGAGGCGAGTTGGCTGGACCCCAACGAGCACACGGGTGCGTTCCTGACGTGGCTAACGTATCGTGATCCCGCGAATCGTCCGAGCCCGAATCACGTGGATGTCGTGGTGAACGCCAATATCCTGTATGCGTTGGGTCGCTACGGACGACTGAACACGCCCGGGGTCACCGAGGCGGTGGCGCTGATCAACCGGGCGATCCAGACAGGCGTTCATCGGTCGAATCCGCACGCGCTCAGCTTCTTCTACCCGAACAACTTGGCGCTGCATTACTCGGTGGTTCGGGCCTGCTATGAGGGCGGGGCGTCGGACCTGCTTCCGGCGGCGGACGGGCTAGTGGCCGACCTGTACGGCTCGGCGTTTTCTGATGCCCGGGGGTTTCGCTTCTGGCACCGTGGCGATCCGCATCTCAACACGGCGTTTGCGGTTGCGACGCTGGTGACGGCGGGTGAGGTGGGCGACATCGTCAAGGGCGGGGTCGATTATCTGGCGGCCGAGCAGGATCCGGAGCTGGGCTCGTGGGAGGCGGGGCCGTTCTTCGGGGCGTACCTCGACAACGGCTGGCAGGTGCGATGGGTATCGGCGGCGCTGACGACGGCGATCGCCCTGGAGGCGCTCGTGAAGTACGAGCTGCTAGCGGGCGGTGGGTGACGCCCGGGCTTGGGGGCTTGGTACCGGGTAGGCGATTGGGTACCATGGATGGACGCCGCAAGGCCCCCCTGCCCTGGAAGGAGACTCGTGTCATGGATCCGTGGAGATTTCCCCGCACGATCCGCGGTCAGTGGGTCACGACCGTGATGATCGTCTGCCTGATCGTCGCGCCCTTCGGGTGCGAGACCGCGTTTCTCTTCGGGGGCGGGACGACGACGCCCGGCAACAACGACAACCCTTACGGACTGCTGATCAATACCGACGCCGCGAGCAACGTGCTGGGGGGGATCCGTCTTGCCGACGGGCGGTCGGTGTGGGTCTACGGCACGTTCAACGATGACGGCAGCATTCGCGAGATCACGGGCGCGGGGATGCGCAACGCCGAGGGTCAGGAGGCGGGGGTCCTGCTGGAGGACGGGCGGCCGAAGACGGCGCGGAGCTATGACGGCTCGACGCTGGACTTCACGTATGACGTGGTCAGCGCTGAGCGTTTGAAGGGGCACGTGGACGTCTTCATCGCCGAGACGGGGGATACACAGACGGTCGATTTCGACATCGACCTCAAGGCGGCGGCGGCGGACCTGGCGCAGGCGGCGGCGGACCTGGCGGGGCTGACGATCTCCGACGAGGAGCCACCGACGGATCAGGCGACGGCCAAGCTGATCAACGAGGTGGTCTCGGCCGGGGCGGGCAAGGAGGGCGCTCGCGAGCTGTCGATCGTGCTGATTCCGGTTTGCGTGGCGTCGTTTGCCGTGCTCGGGTACGTGATCGTGGCGGTGATGGTGCCGCTGCTCCGAGCGGTGATCGACGCGGTGGCGGCGGTGTACACGGCGATCGCCGCGGCGGTGATCATCAGCATTTTCGCTCCGTTCATTATCATGGGCGACATCCTGCGGATGGCGGCGGGCCAGCCGGTGGTCACGATCCGCTTCGGCGGTTTGCTGCCCGGCATCGTCTTCGACGATCCGCTGTTTTGGTAGGGGGTCGTGCCGCGGCGAGTGGCGTGGTTCGGGAGTCTCGGGCTGTCTGACATGGGACGCAGCGCGGGTCCGCGGAACGCCGCGCGAGTTCAGAACGACGCATCCGGCTGACCCGTTGCTTGTTCAGTCGGAACGATCGCCTTGTGCGGGCGCATTCCATCGACCACGAGGCTGTCTGGGCGAGAGGGGCACTGGCGGCCTATAGGATTCCCTTCCCGAATTTCCGCTTGCTCTCGGGCTGTGATTCCTGGAGGGTTGCGGGCTCCTTGGTCGCCTCTTCCGCCGCCTCCTCTTCCTCCTCTTCTTCTTCGCGTTTCTCTTCCTGTTCCTTGGGCGAATCATCCCTGTTCCGGCGGGAGGGTCGTCCGTTGCGGAGCTCGGCGATCAGGGCGGCATACTCGGCTCCGGTGTCGAACTCGGTGTCTGGTTCGGCGTTCTCGGAGTCGCTCTCGGGCTCCTCGTGATCTTGCTCGACCTTGGGGGGTGGGTTGCGCCGCTCCGGACGCTCGGACACGACCTCGTAGTCGTCGGAGTCGGTGTCGAGATCGACCGGCCTGTACCCGGGTTCCTTCGAGGCCTCGATCTCGACCTCGTACTCCTTGAGGATCGCCTCCTGCAGGCGTTCCCGGCACGGCATGTTGATGGGGTGGGCGATGTCGGCGTGGAGCTTCGACCGCCCTGAGCCGTTGCGGGGCGCCCGATTCTCGCGGAGCTTGGTGCCGCACTCGTTGCAGTACCTGGCTCGCAGGTGATTCTTTCCTTTGCACTTGGGACAGTGGTCGGAGATCTTTCGGCTCGGCATGGCCACGAACAGGCCGCTGGTGCCCTCGATGACCTTGATGTCGCGGACGACGAACTCGCGATCAAGCGTTACGCTGCAGAAAGCACGCACACGATCGGACTGGCTGCTGGTGAGCTTCACTCGGACTTCGGTGATCTCCATGGTGAACCTCTCCTTTCATCACAGGTGCTCGCAATCGACTGTTTGGACAACGTGAATCCGTGCGTCGAGTCGCATGGCGGCCGACTCGGCGAATGATTCCGCGGCGCCCCGTTCATCGAACAGGGCGAACAAGGACGATCCACTGCCGCTCATCCGGGCGCATCGGGCACCGAGTTCGACCATCCGCCGGTGAAGCGCCGCGAGACGGGGCTCGACCGCCATCGCCGGCGGCTCGAGCATGTTGAAGAGCAGTCCGTCAATCGGCTCACCGGCCTGGGAGGCCTTTGCGACCTCGTCGGCGGTGCAAGGGGGCGCCTGGTCGGGGCGCCACGCGGCGTAGACGGCTCCGGTGTTCATGCCGAACGGTGGTGTGATCAGCACGACCCAGCGGGGCCTGCCCAATCGCGTCGGGGTCACGCGCTCGCCACGACCGCGGATGATGGTCGCGCCGGGTTGCAGGAAGAGCGGTACATCGGAGCCGACTTTGGCCGCGACGTCTGCCAGGGCGGCGGCGTCCAGTCCCAGGTTCCAAAGCTGATTGAGACCCATCAGGGCTGAGGCCGCGTCGGAGCTTCCTCCGCCGAGACCGGCGCCCACGGGCACCCGCTTGGTCAATCGGATCTCGGCGCCGAGACGCGTTCCCGCATAGGCAAGAAGCCGATCGGCCGCCTGCCGGACGAGGTTGCGTGAGTCCGAGGGAACCCCTGGCGTGCCGCACTCCAGACGGATTTCAGGCGTCGTGGTCGCCTTCAGCGTCAACTCATCGTAGAGTTCGATCGGCGTGACCAGCGATTCGATTTCATGGAAGCCGTCGGGGCGTTTGCCGAGCACGGCCAGCGTCAGGTTGATCTTAGCGGGGGCTCGGAGATGGAGCGGCCCATCGAGCCCGGCCGGGGAATGGCGCATCATCATTTCCTCGGTCGTCGGGGGAATCATGGTGTCAGGTTCCCTCAGAGTCAGCGTCATCCTCGCCGACCGATATACGGATAATCTGTACTTCCAGAGCTGCAAAGCGCCTTGCGGGCACTGGGGTTCGGCCAGAAGTACACGAAGCTGTGAAACGCCCTAGGGCTAACCCTACACTGAAGCTTATAGTCAGGAACGATTATGTCAAGTGGCAGTTAATGCGACGTTGTCTTATATCTGGGGTGTTTTACTTGGTTATCGGAGCTTTGGTCCATCGCATTGCCGATTGTGTCGGGATAGCCGGAGGGTATCGCCGGCTTCCAAAGGGCGGGAGAAATCCCGTCGATTGGCCTGGACGAGAGACGGTGCCATCTGATCCAATACCATCGGTCCGTCGGGAGCCGAGGGGGCCCGTGTGTGGCGGGGCTTCCTGCCGGAGTGTGGCTCTCGCCGCGGCGGACTAGATGCGAGGAGGGTGAACCCATTACCCGGAGAGAGTCGTCCATGGAGCAGACTACCGAGCACGAGGGGGTTGAGGCCGCACCCAAGGTCTCCAAGTGGCATCTTCATCGGCGGCTCTACGATTGGGTCCTTCATTGGGCCGACACGCCGTACGGCGGGATCGCGCTGTTCGTGTTGTCGCTGGCCGAGTCGAGTTGCTTCCCGGTTCCGCCGGACGTCTTGCTGGCCCCGCTTGTCTTGGGGAATCGCAAGAAGTGGTTCCGGTTCGCGCTGTCGTGCTCGGTGGCGTCGGTGCTCGGGGGGATGCTCGGCTATCTGATCGGCTTCGGGGCGTGGGGGGCGGTCGACGACATCTTCTTTGACCACGTTCCAGGCTTCACGCGAGACGCGGTCTCGACCACCGACGGCAAGGAGATCGAGTGCATCGTCGAGACGGTGGGCGATCAGGAGCATCCGTGGCAGGTGGTCTTGCCTTCCGACCAGGCGGAGTCGCTGCCGGCCTGGCGGGTCAAGGAGGTCACGTACGGGACGTACAGCAAGGTCAAGCAGAAGTACGACCGGTACGATTTCTGGGTCGTGTTCACGGCGGGGTTCACGCCGCTGCCTTACAAGGTCATCACGATCACGGCGGGTGTGTTCAGGATCAACTTCGTGGAGTTCCTGATCGCCTCGGCGGTGAGTCGTTCGGCGCGGTTCTTCATGGTGGCCGGGCTGTTCTGGATCTTCGGCCCGGTGATCAAGCCGTTCATCGACAAGTATTTCAACCTGCTGTGCCTGGTCTTCATGGTCTTGCTGATCGGTGGGTTCGTGGTGTTGAAGTACGTGTAGCGCGGGGGACGTTCTGGGTGGAGAACGCGGTGTCGGCGCGCCGCGTCCCTGCCTGGTGTACGTCTTATGGCTCGATGGGGAGTCTGTGGCGACGGATCCTTGCCGGTTCAACCACGACAATCGAGACGGGCAGTTCGTTTTCGGGCACGGCTTGGAAGACCTCGCCGAGCCGGCGTCGAATCACGTTCTCGCCGAACTCGCCGCCCCTGAAGAGGATAAGCCCAGGCCCCGCTCTTTGTGACAGAGCCAGGAGGCGAGGGTAATCGAGATCGGCCGTGAGTATCACGCGTCCATCCTTCAAGCCCCTCTCGATGATCTTTCGGTCCTCCGCCGTGTCCAGGCCGAGGTCCGCGGCGTGGACGGCGTCGTGTCCCTGTTGGATGAGCCACTGGGCAAGCGCCGGCGACAACGGCATGTCGATTAGGAATCTCATGGGGTGAGCTGGATGGTCTCGTCTTCCGCGAGGCAGACGGCGTAGCGGAGGGCCTCATCGACGTCCTCCGGTTCCAGGTACGGGTATGCTTCCAGGATAGACTGTTTGTTCTCGCCGGCCGCGAGCAGACCCAACACTCTCGAGACGGGGAATCGCAGTCCTCGTATGCAGGGCTTTCCGGTACACACATTCGGGTCAACCGTAATCCGTTCCAATCTCACGGCAGATCACCTCCAGCCAGCTTGTCTCATCTTATTCAACGCGGCTCGGACTATCAACCGTCTCGGAGGCGTTAGTGTAGGCCGCTTATCGCCGGATGATAGCGGGGCTGACCCAGTCGAGGCGGTCCTGGACGTTTCCGTTCTTTCCGAAGTCGACGAGCAGCTCGAGCCGTTTGGCGCCCTGGACGTCGAGGGAGATCTTTCGCAGTTGCCCGTCGGCGCGGACGGTCGGGGCGTGGTGTTTGACCTTGCCGTCCAAGAGGACCTTGACGTCGACGTCGGCCATCGGGCCGCTGTCCTCGTCGAGCCCGTAAGCGCAGATGAACCGCCGGCAGTCGTCGTCCAGCGCGTAGACCAGGCGCGATCGGCTGTGAACGCCGATGCCTCGTTCGAACGTCTGCTTGCCGATTCGGAGCATCCCGTCCAGGACGTTGCGGTCGATCTGGTGCGGCCGGGGGACCCCGAGCAGGGGGGTGTGCTCGGCGACGAGCGGGGTCAGCTCGCCCAACCACTGCCATCGTCCGCCGAGGATCTCGATGCGCCGGACGCGGTCCATCGACAGGGCGGCGTCGACGGGCTTGCCGTCCCGCTCGATCGGGACGAGCAGTTGCCCGGACCGCCAGCCAACCTTGTCGGTCGTTAGTCGCGATCCGTCGCGGAGCGTCAGGCGAGCTTGCAGGCGGCGCTCGTTCGAGGGCCTGGTCGCGGGACGGCCTAACTGGGCGAGCCCGGCCGATCGGAGGACCGTAAGGCTTACGACGGTTTCGCCGGTGTCGGTCTCGATGGCGACGCCGCGCGCGTCGATTCGGCTGACGAGGCCCGTCAAGCGGTCGCCGTTCGTCAGATGGAGCACGTCGTCGCGGCTTGCCGGCCGCGTGGTCGTCATCGCGTCAAGCGCGGCCTCTTCGGGGCGCGCATGCACCGCTCGGATGTGCGTCAGGGGCACGTCGAACTCGCCGACGTCGATTCGGGCGAGCGTGACGGCTCGCTCGTTACCTCGGACGACCCTGGCCAGGACGAGGTCTCCATTTGTCAGGGACCATGCGATCGTTTCGGATGCGGGCTTCTCGTACGGCAACCCGGTCTCGATCTGGATGAGGTCGGGGCTGGCGATGCGGATCGCTCGCGCCTCGCGGCCCTCGATGACGAGCCCCTCGGCGAGTGCGAACGATTGCAGCTTGCCGGATCCCGGCCCGGTGTTGACGGCGACGATGCGCACCGTGCCGTCCCATGCGGCGAGCGCGGGCGTCGGGCCGAGGCTTGCCACCAACGCCGTCGCCAGAATTCCGATACGATCAGATCGCATGAGAGAGTTGTCCGTTGCCGTTGACGACCTTTCCAGTCAGACGGTCTCACGGGTCCACAAGGCAAGCCTATTCTGACTGGACACCCCACGGGTCAACGGGACGCATCGTCCTGAACCAGTGCGGCGTTCCGCAGACCCGTACTTCATTCCATGTCGGAGGGTCATCTGGCGTTGACCCATGCCACCCCGAATGCGCCCCGAACCTCGCTGACCGAAAACGGCACTATCGCTGGAAGATCGGCAGCAGCCGCTTGGGCACCTGCAGGGTGATGAGGGCCATTGCCGTTCCGTATTCCCTGCCGGCCTCGCCGCGCCAGGGGCCTTCGGGTTCCTGGCGTTTGAGGAGGTCGTCCCGGATCGCGGGCCACCAGTTCGTCCATCGCGTTCCGCCGGCCATGTACATCGCCTGAATCGCGTAGTACTGGCCGTAGAAGTAGTGGGGCGTTCGCGAGGAGTCTCCTCCCGGTCTGAACCGTTCGACGTAGGCGAGGCCTCGCTCGATGGCCTCGTCTTCGTAGACGCCCGCGTAGTATAGGGCGGCCACGCCGGCGCCGGATCTCGCGAACCCGGACGCCCCGGGCGTGAGCATGTAGCGGAACCCGCCGTCGGTATTCTGGCTCTGACGGACGTAGCTGATCGCACGGTCGATCGTCGACTTGGGCACGGTGATTCCGGCGTTTTTGGCCGCGCGGAGGGCCATGACCTGGCAGATGGTGACGCTGATGTCCGCGGCGCTCTTGACGGGCTGGTAGCGCCAGCCGCCTTGATCGTTCTGCGTGAGGACGATGAGGCGGACAGCGCGGCGGAGCTTCTCTCGCAGGTCCGGCGCGGGGCTCATGCCGTAGACCTCGGCGAGGAAGAGCGTTGCGAAGCCGTGGCCGTACATGGGGCCGTGAGAAGTTTCGGCGGCCAGCAGCCCGCTCTCGGCGGCGGTGCCGAGGATGAATCGCACGCCCTTGTCCACCACCTGCCCGTACTTGCCGCGCCCGGGCTGGTGGCCGTCGCACATGAAGGCCATGCACGCGAGTCCGGTGATGCCCACGTGTTTTCCGTAGGTCGATCCGCTTCCGAACGAGCCGTCGTCCTTCTGTTGCGCGGCGAGCCACGCCAGGCCTTTGTTGACGGCCTGCTCGACCTCGGGGGTGATCTCAGAGGCGACGGGCCCGGTCGTGGCGGGGGGCGCGGTCTGGGCTGCTGCAAGGACGCCGCTGTGCAGGAACGGGGTCGTCAGGAGGAGTGCCCGAATGAGCGTGGATCGGCTTGTCGTCGCGGCACGCATGCTATTCGCCTTCCGGGTTGGCCAGGGCCCTGTAGTATCGTTCGATCCACTCGCGGTACTTGGTCAGGTAGTCCTGTCCGACTCCCTGGACGACCTCGTCTCGGTCGCGGCTCGGCAGTTGGCCCCATCCGCGGCGGAGCTCTCGGATCGTTCCACCGGGTCGGGAGGTCGTGATCGGCCGGCCTCGGGTCGCCCGTTCGTCCGGCATGGGCTGGTTTGAGGCGCTGTCCGGGTCCTGCTGCTGTTGCTGCTGACCGGAGGATTCCGACGAGGTGGTTTGGCGTTTTCGCTTGGGGTCCGAATCGCTCTGCTTCGTCGTCGGCGACGGCACGCGCTGCTGTGATCGCCAGGCCTCGGCGATGGCTTCGTCCAGGTCGGTGAGGATCTGCCGCTGGATCGTCTGCGTGTCGTTTCCGGGGTCGAACTGGATCGCGAGCTTGACGCGCGAGGCGTGCATTCCCTCGATGACGCGTTCGAAGGCGGGGCCCTTGTCCTTGCCGGTCGCGCCGCGCAGGAGCTTTCGGATGAGCTCCTCGTCCGCGGCGGTTGGCTTGCTGGTCGTCGTCGTCGGGCGAGACGTCGGTGCCGGGGCGGCGGATCGGGCGGTCGAGCCCGTCGCCGACAAGGCGATGGCCGTGAGGCAGACTGTTTGGAGCTTTCGGTGAGTCATTCCGACTCGCTGCGACCTTGCAGCGCTCCTTTTACGGTCTTCTCCGCAAGCTGCCGGATCTGTTGTTGATCCTTACCGAGCTTGCGGATCGCCTCCAACTGCTCTTCACTGACGGTGTCGGCGAGTTGTCTGTCGAGGTCGGCCCGCTCGGTGCGTCGGTTGACGTCGGCCTGGAGGGCCTTCAGGACGAGCAGCTCGGCCACCGTCGGCACGGGCTTGGTCTTCGTGGCGCCTCCGCCGGGTCCGCCGCCGCCCGCGTCGGCGAACGGGTCGTGCTGGGACTTGTCGTCGGGGGGCTCCTGCTCGAGCCCGGCCACGAGATCGTTCAGGCGCTGCAGGATCGACTCGGCGAGCTTCTTGGTCTTGGCCTCGGCGAGACGGCGATCGTACCTGCCGGCCAGGTCGTTCATGTCGCCGCCGAGCCGCTCCATGACCCAATCGTAGACGGGGGCCGTCCGGAGACGGGGTCGCAGTTTCTCGGCCTCTTTGGCGACGTCGCGTTGCCCGCCCGCCAGCTTGTCGAGGCGGCGCAGGTCGACGCGGGTCAGGTCGCCTTGCCCCGCCTGTGCTTCGACGATCGGGTCGAGTTGTTTGTTGAGATCGGACTGGCGGTCTCGGAGCGTCTTGATCTCCTTGGCCACGGCCTCGAGCGTCTTGGCGGCCATTTCGCCCTCGGCCTCTTTGCGGAGCTTCTTGAGGGTCTCGAGCGACTCGGTCAGCTCTCGGATGGCCTCGGTCTGCTGGGCGGCGGCCTCGTCCTTCCTCCCGCCGGCGAGATCGTCCCCGGCCCGGGACATCCGGCTGCCGGCCCGTCGGAGTCCTCGAGCCGGCTGCGCGGCCCGCTCGGCCTTGCCGACCTCGTCGGCGACGGCCTTGGCCGCGCGGCTCAGCCCGCGCTGACGACGGGCGAGCTGTTCGCGCTGCGCGTTGTCGTCGGCGGCCGCCTTCTTCGTTTCGTCAAGGAGCTTCTGCTGATCTTGGAGCAGGGCTTGGACCTTTTCGACGGCGCCCTGGAGCCGTTTGCTCAGCTCGGCGAGCTGCTCCATCTGCCGACCTTCGAGCCGGGTGAGCATCTGGCGCAGGCCGTCCTCGACCTGGCGCTGGTCCGTCTGGGCCTGTGCCATCTGATTGCCGGCGACCTTGTCCGCCGCCGATTTCATTTTGCCCGACAGTTGGTTGCCTTCGGCGACGCCGCGCGCGTCGTCCATGGCGCCGGCGGCGGCGGCATCGCTCTGGCGGAGCGATCGGGCGAGGCGGTCCATGTTCTCGATCAAGCGGGTGAGGTCTTCGGCCATGCTCCGCTGCTGCCGGCTTTGCTGGGTGATCTCGGCCTTGAGCGGCGTCGGCAACTCCTCGGGTTTGCGGCCCAGCGTCTTGGCCGCGAGTTGGTGCGTGGTTTCCGTCTGGCGCTCCTGCTGGTCGAGCAGTTGCTGGACGTTGTGGACGACGTCCTGAAAATCGCCCCAGCGGTCCATGCCCGCCAGTAACGATCGAAGTTGCTCGATGGCGGCCTGTTGCCGCTGACCGGCGCCGGTCATGGCTTTCACTTGGTCGGGCGTCGCCTTGGCCTGACCGGCCTGCTGCAGCTCGCCGGCCGCAGCGGTCATCGCGCCTGACGAGACGGAGGCCAGTCGCTGAGAGGCCTCGATGGCTCGCTGCCGCATCTCTTCGTCCTGGCTGCGGTTGGCCTTGAGGCGACTGATGAGCTTGTCGAAGCGTCCGCCGAGGAACCGGGTTCGACCGGCAAGTCGGGCTTGCCGACCGGCGGAGGCCGTCAGCAGCTCTCGCTGTCGATCGTCCAGGCCTCGCGTCGGGTCGATCTCTCCCTTGACGGCCTCGACCTCGTCGCGAGCCAGCTCCTGCGTGCCGAGCAGTTGTCGCACCGCGTTCTTGAGCAGCAGGATCTCGTCACGGACGCGTTCGGCGAACTGGTCGGGTGAGATGATCTTCAGGCGCATGTCGGGCGACTTGCCTGGGGGATGACTACGGCCCTGCATCGTGTAGTTGTCGTGCGCCGTGGCGTGGTAGGTCACGACGTCGCCCGGCTCGAGGGCCATGGACCGGAGGTCCCACGGCCAGCGGACCGTGGCGATCGTACGCCCCCCTGAACGCCTGATCTCCATTCGCTCGGTCAGATCGAAGGCCGCGGGTCGCGACGACGGCTGGGGGTCCACCCCGCCGTCGACGCCCAGGCGGGAGATTCCGAAGTCGTCGTCCGCCGAGATCGCCACGTCGACCGAGGCCCGCGGCGTGACCTCGGCCACGGCCTGGGGCTCGACGATGACCACGTGCGGCGTTTCGTCGGCGCGGACGGAGAGGGAATAGCTCGTTCCCCCGAGGTTGTCGAATCCGTTCTCGTCGACGAGACGGACGGTGAGCGTTCCACTCTGGCGGATCTCGAACGTGTTCTCGAAGCGCGCGGCGAATTCATCCAAGGGGGTCATGTCTCGCGCCGCGCCGTCGGGGAGGGTGAGCGTCACGGGCGAGGGGCGTTGTTCGGTCTTGGGCAGGGGCTTGCTGGTCGAGAGGACAAGGCGTGCCCGGCTCCCTTCGACGGCGGATATCGTCGTGTCCCGCAGGACGATCGTTCGCGGCTTGGCGTCCGTCACGTACGGCGGGGGGGTCAGCGTCAGCTCGGCCTTCAAGACGGCGGGACGGGGGAACACACGAACGGGGTAGGGGGCGTGCCGGTCGCGCGTCGAGTCGTCTCCGGACTCGAACCAGTAGTCGAAGTCCTGTCGGAGATCCTTGAAGACGTGGAAGTACGCGCCTGTTTTCGAGTCGTAGGTCATCAGGTGTCGATCGGTCTGGCCCCTGGGCCAGATCGTACAGACGGCCACGCGTCGGGAGGGGTCTTGCCCACGAACGAGCCGGGCGCGGGCCTCGAACCATCCTCCGGCGGGGCGTTTGGCCTGGCCAGTGAGGGGCTCGATGAGGACCTCCCTAGGCCACTCGGTCGCGCTGAACGGTCGGACGTATCGCTGGAGGCCGGTGGCGATGAACCAGGGCGCGGCCACGGCGACGCCGGCCATGCCGGCGATCACCACGAAGGCGGTGGCCAGCATGATCGCGGGGCGACGCCATCGAACGACGGACTCGAGCGAGACGCGCTCGGTCGCCTGCTCTGCCTCCGAGAGGAGCCGATCGACCATCGCGGCGCTGGTCCGGCCCTTCGAGGTGGCCCGCATGAAGAGGACGGCGCTGGTCAGGCGGTCCTCGAGATCGGCGAACCGATGATCCAGGATCGAGGCGATCTCGCTCAGCTCGATCCTGGCGATCATCGGGCGGATCACCCGCAGCCAGACCGCCAGGCCCCATCCCGCGCAGAGGATGAGGGCGACGACGAGGCGTATGACCGCCGGCAGCCAGACGAGGTAGTCGACGACGGTCGCGAGCAGGACGGCGAGGATTCCCGAGGCGGCCGCGAGCGCGACGCCGTCGACGGCGAGCAGCCACCGGATTCGTCGGCGGAGTGCGCCAAGCTGGGTCAGGAGTCGCGGATCGCGCATCACATCGCCCTAAACGAAGTCGCCCGGCGATCGGGCCGGGCGGTGAGATCGATGACGAGCTCGGGTTGTCGCGGTCATACCAGTCCGATTGCCTTGCGCAGAATCCATTCCGTCCCAATTATAAGCACGAAGATCGCCAGGACCAACTTGGTGTCCCAGAGCGGCTCGGAGACGTCGTCTGGGATCTCGGCGCTCCGATTTTCGATGCGTGCGGCGATGCGTTCGATCCCGTCCGGGCCGACGGCCAGCCCGCCGGTGGCCGCGGCGAGTTGACGCAGTGCCGTGTGGTCCGGGTCGAGCCGGCGGAGCTCGGGTTGGTCGGACTCGAGCCGGATGACGGCGGTCGGGGGTTTCTGCCCGGGGCGCATGAGGGAGGGGTCGAGTCTGACCGAGAGGCTTCCCGGCCTGGAGGGTACTAGGGTTGCCTCATACGTCGAGGCGCTCTGGCCGAGTCGCTTGAGCGACAGGCGGGCGACGAGGCGGCCCTCGGCGTCGGTGACCTCGGCGGGGAGGGTTTCCGGCAGGGCGGCGGACTCGGCCTTGTCGAGGACGTCCAGCGTGAGGACGACCGATTGGCCGAGATCATACCGGGGCCGATCCGTCTGGAGCACGAATCGTCGATCCTGACCGAGCATCTGGCTCCGCGTCAGGCGGCGGATCAGTTGGAGCCAATAGACGTCGAAGAGGCGTCCGCCGATGTCTCGGCGCCAGCGCCAGGTTTCCTCGTATCCGGCGAAGGCGGTGGCGCCGACTCCGTATCGCCCAATGACGAGCAACGGCATCGCTCCGTCAACGGTTCGCGCGGTCGGATGCTCGGCGAGGATCTCCACGCCGGGGGCAGGGCCGAGCGTCTGGGCGTACCAGAACATTCCGGGCAGTTCGGAGGCGGTCCGCTCGTTTTCCTTGGCGTCCGTCTCGAAGCGGAAGATCGGCGAGCGCCGGCCCTCGAGCGTGAGCTGGAGGCGGAAGGGACTCGTCAGGGCGGCGCCCCAGAGGGACGGCGCGCCGGCGTTGATCCGAACGGGGATGAGCTTCTCCAGCGGCGTACCCAGAAAGGCCTGTGGCGACCAGCGGGGTCCGGCGACGAGGAGGAAGCCGCCGCCGCGATCGCCCACCCAGTCGATCAGCGTGGTCATTTGAGTCGGCGAGAGCCAGTCGCCGCGCGGATTGACGTCGCCGAAGATGACGACGTCGTAGGGGGCGAGCTCCTCCATCGTCTCTGGAAACCGCTTGATGGGCTCGTTGCCTTGCTGGGCGAACCCTTCGTCGGCCGACAGGAGCAGGCAGCTTGTGGTGACGGTCTCTTCGCGGATGAGCATGTTCTGTAGGTATCGGCATTCGTATCGGGGATAGCCGTCGACGTAGAGGACCTTCACTTTCTCGTCGAGCACCTGGACCTCGACGAGCTCGACGTTGTTCTTGACGTTGCTCTCGCCTTCGATGGGCTCGACGCGGACCCGCAGGCGGAGCTTGCCGGGGCGCGGGGGGCGATAGCGGATCTCGACGTCGGTCGCGGCATCGGTTCCGCTGAGCGTGAGGCGCTCTTGCGAGAGAACGGCGTCGTTCTCGGCGAGCAGCTTGACCGTGAGGGGTGTGGCGCCGTCGAGTCCGGTGGCCGAGATCCGTGCCCGGACGGCGATGAGGTCCCGAACGAAGACGGTCTCGTCGGCAACGGCGGATTCCAGGGCGACGTCGCGCCGCGGTCGCTCCGAGCCCAGCATGATCGCGTGGACGGGCACTTGGAGTTCGCTTGCGGCTTTTACGGCGCCTTCAACGTCGGCCGCGCCGGTGTTTCGGCCGTCGGAGGCGACCACGATCGCGGCGAGGCGTCCCGATCGCGGCTCGGACAAGACCTGCCGGATCGCTCCGGGGACGTTCGTCTCGAGGCCTTTGGGCTGGAGGCCCGCGAGCGATCTGGCGACGGGCTCCAGGGCGTCGGATTTCACGGGGCCGGCCTGGCGCCGGGCTCGATCCGCGAAGGCGTAGACGGTCAGGCCGTTGCGCTGGGCCAGTGCGGCGAGGGCGGCGTTTTGTCTTGCTGACAGGGCGGCGCGGATCAGATCGAGACGAGATCTCTGGGGCGTCTCTCGAGAAGGACCGGTTTGAGTGGTGGCCGACGTGGGTCCAACCGGTCGAGTGGTCGCAGCGGCGTCGGCGTACGTGTCCGCCGCGCCCATGCTGGCGGAGTCATCGACGAGCAGGGCGACCTCCGAAGGCTCGATTCGCGTTCGCTGAAGCAGCAGCATCGGCCGGAACAACAGGGCTAGCGCGAGGACGAGCAGCGCGACGCGGAGCACTCCTCCGATTGCTCGCCCCCAGCCGGCGCCGTTCTCTTTGCGGTAGATCGCCCAGACCCAGACGATCACGAGCGCGACGGCCAGGGCGGTCAGCCACGCGGGCCAGGCGGACTGCCAGCGGAGCGCCAGATGGGCCCCGTCGCCGAAGCGTATGGACTGCAAATCCAGGAGCCATTCGAGCAGTCGGGACACGGTTACTCCCGATGATGTCCGAAGGACATCGCCAAGTACGTTTCCAGCACGAGCAGGGCCAGCACGCACCACAGCAGCGTCCAGCCGATCTCCCGTCGCGTGTCGGCGGACGCCAGGGCGACGGCTTCGTCGGCGGCACGGACGAGATCGAACTCGCATCCGAGCCGCTCGCGGAGCGTCTGGGGCGCGATGGCCGAGAGATCCCCCTCGACGGGATCCAGATTGACGGCGAAGTCGAGCTCGCGGGGGCCGACCGTCAGCTTGTAGCCCCCCGCCAGATCGGTCTGCTCGTAGCGGACGATCGCGTTCTCTTCGCGCGACGCGTCGCCTAACTTTTCGGAAGCGGGCTGGCTCGTTGCGACCGGCTGTCCGCGCCGGCCATCCGGGGCGATGACGGTTTCCGGCTGTATCGCGAGCTTGCCGGAAAGGGTCTCGATCAGCGGCTCACCGACGAGCACGTTGCGTCGGGCCGAGGGATCGCCGACGGTCCAGGTCAGCAGGTTCATCATCAGCGAGACGTAGTCGGGCTTGGCGGGCAGATTGGTCCAATCCATGTTGGCGGTGAAGCTCGCCATGGCCACGCGGCCCTGATCGATGGTCCGCACGGCCAGGGCACAGTCGCCGCCGTCGTAGCGGAGGATGACGCTCGCGCCGGGCAGCTCCGGCGGAACCTGCAGCTTGGCATGGCGGTAGAACCTGGCCAGGAAGAGGCTGCTTCGCGGCTGACCCGCGAAGTCGACGACCGCGGGATGGGACAGCCCTTCGGTCTGGATGCGAGCGAACCGGTCGCGGTCGTCCTCGTTGCCGACCAGCCCGGCGATTCGCGCCGGCAGGATTCCCCGGCCGTCGTCGAAGCCGAACCGGTTATAGTTGTCGGCGTCGATCTGGTCGCCCATCGTGACGATCAATCCGCCGCCGGCGCGGACGTAGGCGGCGAGACGCTCCCACAGGTCGCGATCGAGCTGGCGAACGTTGCACAGGGCGATCATCGCGTAGTCGCTCAGCGGCTCGGCCGGAAGCTCTCCGGGCATGATGGTTCGCGGGCTGACCAGGATCGGATCGGTCGGGCCGGATGCGGGGGCCAGCGCGGTGGCGAGATAGCCGGCGGCGCCGGCGAAGCGATCGGCTCCGGGACGGCCGTCGACCAAGAGGACCGGCGTCTGCTTTCGGACGGAGACGGCGAGCCAACGGCCGTCGTCGATGGCGAGGACGTCGGGCGTCGTGGCCAGGATCCTCGCCTCGATCAGATGACTGCCCGCACCGGGTAGCTGGACTCGAAATCGAAGACGTCGCGTCTCTTTCGGGGGGATGCTTTCGACGGGCTCGGCGCGGATGACCTGCCCGTCGAGCGTCACCTGCAGCTTCAGGTCGGCGGCTTGGCGGGTTCCGTGATTCGTCACTTCGGCGAGCAGCGTGGCGGGCCACTCGGCGGAGATGAGGGGCGCGGCCAGCTTCAGGGAGGTCGCGGCGAGGTTGTCGCGACGTTCCGGCCCGACGTCGATGACGATCAGTCGGGCCTGGTCGGCGAGCGACCGGGCGGCGTCGCGCAGCCGTTGGCTCGAGCCTTCGCTCCGATCGGACCAGGCCTCGGCCGTGCCGTCGGTGAGGACGTAGACGATCCGGTTGTCCTTCGGCAGTTCGGAGTCGGACAGGATCCGTGTCGCCGACTCGAAGGCTCCGATCATATCGGTAGTGGCGCAGGACGGTTTGCGCGCGTCGATCGCCTTCAGGGCGTCTTGATGATCATAGCTCGGCCTGTCGATGAGGGGGTGGGCGGGTCGGGCGGCGAGGACGAGACTGACGCCGTCGCCGCGATCGAACGTTCGCAGGAGCTTCCGGGCCTCGGCGGTCGCACGATCGAAGGCGCTGGGTCCGTCCGGTCCGGTCATGCGCATCGAGTAGGAGTCGTCGAGGACGATGACGCGATGATGGCTGGCGGCGGCCAGACCGGCCGCCGCGATCGGACGCAGGAGCGGTCGCGCTACGGCCAGGGCGATCAGGATCATGATCAGCGTTCGCACGGCCAGCAGAATGAGCTGTTCGATCTTGACGCGACGCGCGTTTCGGCGGTGGGCGGCGGTCAGGAAGGTCATGGCGGCCCAGATGACCCTCCGGAATCGACGGCGGTTCAGCAGGTGGATGACGATCGGCACGCCGCCCAGGATGAGGGCGGATGCGGCAATCCATGGATGAACGAACGGCCACGTCGGCATGTTTCCATCTAAACCGCTTGTCGAGGAATAGTCCAGCCGAGTCCGGCGCGGCTCGGGCGGATCGGATCGCCGGTTGACGCCTTCGGCGCCACACCACTACAATTCTTGCCTTGCGTCAGACGAGTCTACCCGAGAGGTGACGTCAGTCATGGCATCGAGGCCGACTTGGTCGGTCTCGCGGGAGTGGGTGTGATGTCGTTTCAACCGTCCAAGCGATTGCAGGCGTTGCCGCCTTATCTCTTCATCGAGATCGACCGGAGGAAGCGCGAGGCGATCGCCGCCGGCAAGGACGTGATCAATCTCGGCGTGGGCGATCCGGATCAGCCGACGCCGGAATTCATCCGCAAGCGCATGGTCGCGGCCTTGGACGACCCGCGGAACCATCGTTACCCCTTCGACGAGGGGGTGCCCGAGTTTCGGCAGCAGGCGGCGAGCTTCATGAAGCAGCGTTTCGGCGTGGACGTCGACTGGCAATCGGAGCTGATCACCCTGATCGGAAGCAAGGAGGGGCTGGGACATCTGCCGGTGGCGGTGGTGAATCCGGGCGACATCGTGCTCGTTCCGCAGCCGGGGTATCCGGTATACCAGGCCGCCAGCATTCTGACCGGCGGCGTGCCGTACCATATGCCGCTGACCGAGGGCAACGGGTGGATGCCGGACCTGGGGGCGATTCCCGGCGACGTGGCGAAGAAGGCGTCGCTGATGTTCCTGAACTATCCGAACAATCCGACGTCGGCGTGCGCGACGCCTGAGTTCTTCGCCGAGGCGGTCGCGTTCGCCAAGGCGAACGACATCGTCATTGCGCAGGACGAGGCCTATAGCGAGCTGTACTTCGATCAGAGGCCGATCAGCATTCTCGAGGTGCCCGGCGCCAAGGACGTCGCGATCGAGTTCCACTCGCTGAGCAAGACGTTCAACATGACCGGCTGGCGGCTGGGCTGGGCCGTCGGGAATCGCGACATCGTCAGCGCGCTGGCCAAGGTCAAGGGCAACATGGACTCCGGCCAGTTCAACGCGATCCAGCAGGCTGGGCAAGAGGCGCTGGCTCATGTCGACCACGTGGAGGTCAAGGGCAGCCTCGACGTGTATCGTGAGCGGCGAGACGTTCTGGTTGACGGGCTGGGGGAGATCGGCTTCGACGTGAAGAATCCGGAGGCGACCTTCTACGTTTGGGCCAAGTGTCCCAAGGGCCTCAGCTCGATGGACGTGGCCGGGCGGGTCTTGGACGAGGCGTCCGTCGTTCTGATCCCGGGCATCGGTTTCGGCGAGCCGGGCGAGGGCTACGTTCGCGCGGCGCTCACGGTCGGCGTGGAGCGTCTGGCCGAGGCGGTTAGGCGCATGGCCTCCATCGACTGGTAGGCGGCCCCAGACGCACAGAAGCTTGTGCGGTCAATCAGCCTTTCCTCCGCAGCCACTCGAGCAGGATCATCAGGACCCAGGCGATCGAGCCGTGGTAGTTCGTCGGGTCGGCGTCGACACGGCGTTGGAGCTCGGGCAGGAAGCCGGGCCTGAAGACGTTATCGCCGGCTCGGCCCGCGAACGCGTCCAGCATCCTCCGTCGCACGGCGGTATCCTGCTTCAACCATATGCTCACGGGCAGTCCGAACCCCTTCTTCTCCTTGGCCAGGACGGCGTCCGGTAGGAATCCCCGCATCGCCTGCTTGTAGAAGGCTCTTAGCTTGAACCGGCGGAGGTGCCAGGAGGCCGGGAGCCGACCGGCGAAGGCGACCAGCTCGGGATCGAGCATGGGGTAGACCACGCGCACGCCCGCGCGGGCGGACATTTCCGTGACCTTGCGGAGGTCGTTGTCGGCCACGACGAGGGCCAGTTCGTGGTTCAGGATGCGGTACAGCTCGCTGCGCGCGCCGGCCGTGTTGAAGTGCCGCCGGCGAACCGCCATCGGATGGTCCGTATCGACCGATGACAGGAAGTCCGGATTGAAGACGTCGCCCGGCGGCACGGTCTCCAGGAATCCGTAGCCGACGATCCGCTCGGGATTCGGCGTGTTCGCACGGCGGATGTAGCTGCGAGCCTTGCGTACAGGGCCGATCCGATCGCCCAGCGGCCAATGCCGGACTATCGGCTCGATTAGCCTTCGGCGAAGGAACAGCGGGATAGCGTGGTAAACCTGGAAGTATCGGTCCCACAGGTAGTGGGGGTTTCCGGCGAAGAGCTCGTCCCCGCCGTCGCCGCCGTAGAGCGTATCCACTCCGGCCTCGGCGGCGAGCTTGGCGCAGTAGAAGACGGGCACGGCGGACGAGTTTCCGAAGGGTTCGTCGAATTGGTCGAGCACGGCGTCGACGACGGCGTCGGTGTCTTCGGCCGTAACGTCGTAGGTGTGGTGTTCGGCTCGGAAGCGCCCGGCGACCAGCTTGGCATAGTCCATTTCGTCGAAGCGCGACTCGGCGAATCCGATGGAGAACGCTCGGACGGGATCGTCCCCGCGCTCGGTGAGCGTCCCGACGACGGTGCTGCTGTCCAACCCGCCGGAGAGAAAGGCGCCGACGCGAGCCCCGTCCGGGTCGGCGAGGCGTCTCCTGTCGACGGCGTCGGTGATGATCCGGCGCAGCTCGGCGCCGAGTTCGGCCCAGCCGCCGGCGGCGTCTTCGGGAAACGTTAGCTGGGAGTACGCCCGGACGACCGTCCGCCCGTCGTACGTCAGTACGTGCCGGGGCGGGAGCTTCCGGATCGAGTCATAGATCGTGGCGGGCTCCGGGATGATCGACATGGACACGTAGTCGAAGACGGCCTGTGGGTCCACGCGGGCTCGCACGTTCGGGCAGGCCAGGATCATTCGAAGATCGGAGGCGACGATCAACCGGTCCTCGTCCTCATAGTACCTGAGGGGCAGGATGCTGAACTGGTCGGCGGCGGCCAGCAGTCGACCGGTCGCGCGGTTCCACTGGAGCAGGGCGAACTGCCCGTTGGCCCGGGCCAAACCCTCGGGACCGAACCGCTCGACCAGCGCCGACATGAGGCGTGCGTCATTGGGAGCGGGATCGCCGGCTTCGATCGACAGGAGCCGCGTGAGCTCGGCGCGATTGTACAGCTCGCCCCAGCTCCAGGCGGTGTGTTCGGCGGTCTCGTGATTGGCGACGGCGTAGACGCCGCCTGCTCGGGCGCCGATGACGGCTTGGTCGTGACGGGACTTCGACAGTGCGAAGTGGGCAAGCGAATCGCCGCGCAACACGACGTCCAGTTCCTCGCCAAGGCGTCCGCGCTTGTCGATCCAACAGAAGAGCATGCCCGCCTGCCTCCTTGCACCGATCGAGGGCAGGCGTCATTCTAGATGAGCCTCGGATCGGTTGACAACCACGGAGGTCAGCGGTACCAGTGGGTCCGAGCGCTCTTGGCCATGCTAACCGGGACTCGTTGTCGGACCGCCGCGCGTGAAGATCCTCAGTACGACCATCTGCTATCCGACGCCATCGAACCCGAACCAGGGGCTCTTCATCCGCCGGCGTCTGGAGGCGATCGCCCGGGTGGCGGACGTTCGCGTGATCTGTCCGGTGCCGTATTTTCCGGGCTACTCGCCGAGGCCGCCCCGAGACCAGCCGGATGCGCCGATCCCTGTCTTTTTTCCGAGGATGTCCTACGTTCCGGGCGTACTGAAGACGCTGGACGCCAGCTTCTTCGCGCACGCCTTGACCCGGGAGCTGCGGACCTTGCGGGCCTCTTTCCCGTTCGACCTGATCGACGCGCATTTCGTCTGGCCCGACGGGGTGGGCGCGGGCATCGTGGCCTGGAAGCTGGGGGTGCCGATGGTCGTGACGGTGCGGGGGAAGATCGTCTCGCAGAGGCGGTATTGGCTTCGGCGCCGGCGGATCGCGGGCATGCTTGGCAGCGTGGAGGGCCGCATCGCCGTGTCGGAATCGCTGGCCCAGGAGGTGCGCGGGCTGGCGGGCGAGTCGCGGGAGGTTCGCGTCATCCCCAACGGCGTGGATGCGTCCGTGTTTCATCCCGGGGACGCGGCGGAAGCCAGGCGGGCGTTGGGGTTGCCGGCCGATGCGCGAGTGATCGTGAGCGTCGGACAGGTCCGCGAGATCAAGGGGTTCGACCGGCTGGTCGCGGCGATGCCGGAGGTTCGGTCTCGGGTGGGCGACGCTCGACTGATTCTGATCGGCCCGGGCATCGGCGAGGTCGACTACGAGCGGAGGGTGCGATCGCTGGTCGAGCGGCTCGGTTTGGCGGGTGTCGTGGACCTCGTCGGGGAGAAGCGCCCGTGCGAGGTGGCGCGGTACCTGTCTGCCGCGGACGTCTTCGCGCTGGCCACGCGGAGCGAGGGGTGGTGCAATGCGATTCAGGAGGCGCTGGCCGTGGGCGCGCCCGTGGTGGCGACCGACGTCGGCGGCAATCGAGAGCTGGTGACTTCCGATCGGTTGGGGCGACTCGTGCCGTTCGGTGAGCCAGAGGCGCTGGCCCGGGCACTCATCGAGGCGTTGGGCGGGACG
>JAFGLZ010000087.1 GCA_016927755.1 Phycisphaerae bacterium | reverse complement strand
CTCGAGCCGATCGTGCGGCTGACCGAGGGCCCCTCGCTCGCCTCGAACGACTCGAACATGTTCATCTGTCCGTCGCGCCGATCGCGCTGCGAGTCGGCGCCGAGCCGGATGGCCCCATCGAGGACGTCGACCAGGGCCTTACGCGTCGCGCCGGTGCTGTCGAACGCCCCCGCCTTGATCAGCGCCTCCATCACCCCCCGGTTGACCTTCTGTCCGTCCACGCGCTCGCAGAAGTCGAACAGGTCCTTGAACGGGCCGCCCTCGTCCCTGGCCTGCATGATGGCGTGGACGGCCGACTCGCCCACCCCCTTGATGCCCGCCAACCCGAAGCGGATGTAGCCCTGGCCACGCTTCGACTTGGCGTTGCTCGAGGCCGACTCGCCTGACGCGCGATCCTCTTCGTAGACCACCGTGAAGTCCGACTCCGACTGGTTGATGTCCGGCGGGCGGATCGGGATTCCCATCCGGCGGCATTCGTCGATGTAGAGCCCGCGATCCTCCGGCTTGGCCGCCGGGATTTCGTACGTCAGCAGCGCCGCCATGAACTCCACCGGCCAATAGGTCTTCATGTACGCCGTTTGGAACGCCACGAGCGCGTAACCCGTCGAGTGCGATTTGTTGAACGCGTAACCGCCGAATCGGAGGATGTCGTCGAAGATCTTGTCGGCCGTCGCCGCATCGACGCCGTTGGCCACCGCCCCGTCGATGAAGGGCTGCTTCTCGGCCTCGATCATCTTCGTTTTCTTCTTGCTGATCGCCTTGGCCAGCCGGAAGGCCCGCTTCAGCTCGATGTCCCCGAGCCGGTTCACGAGCCGCGAGACCTGCTCCTGGTACACCATGATGCCGTACGTCTCGTTGAGGACCTCCGTCATCGCCGCGTGGGGAGTGTTCCACTGCTCTCCGTGCTTGCGCGCCACGTACGCGTCGATGTTCACCATCGGGCCGGGGCGGTAGAGCGCGTTGGCGGCGATCAGGTCCTCGATCCGGTTGGGCCTCATCTTCAGCAGGACGTCGCGCATTCCGCCCGACTCAAACTGGAAGACCCCTTTCGTCTCGCCCTTGGCGAACAGCTCGTAGACCCGCTGATCGGTCAGGTCGAGCTTGTTCAGGTCGATCGAACGCCCCGCGCGCCGCTCGGCGAGATCGCAGGCCCGCTTCAGGATCGTCAGCGTCCGCAGACCCAGGAAGTCCATTTTGAGCAGTCCGACCTTCTCGACGCCCTCGCCCTCGAACTGCGTGATCGGGTTCTCGCCGTCCGAAGGCTTGTACAGCGGAAGGAAGTCCGTCAGCGGCTTGTCGGCCACGACGACGCCCGCGGCGTGCACCGACGCATGTCGCGCCATCCCCTCTAGTTTCTGAGCGATCTCCACGACCTGCTTGCACCGCTCGTCCTGCTTGCACAGCTTGGCCAGCTCCGGCTCCTGCTCGAGCGCCTTGGCGATCGTCATCTTGAGTTGGTCCGGCACGAGCTTGGCCATCCGGTCCGCCATCGCCAGATCGACGCCCATCACGCGGCAGACGTCGCGGATCGCCGCCTTGGCCTTGAGCGTCCCGAACGTGATGATCTGCGCGACGTGGCCGTACTTCTCGCGGACGTAGTTGATGATGTCCGCGCGACCGAACTGACAGATGTCCATGTCGATATCGGGCATCTCGTCCCGGTCCGGGTCCATGAACCGCTCGAAGTACAACCCGTACCGGATGGGGTCCGGCGCGCTCAGGTCGAGGCAGTAGCCGATGACGGCGCTGCAGCCGCTGCCGCGAGCCCCGCACGGGATGCCTCGCTTGCGGGCCCACTTCACGAAGTCCCACACGATCAGGAAGTAGCTGCTGAAGCCCTTCGAGCCGATCACCTCCAGCTCGTAGTCGATTCGCCGGCGGAGCTCGTCGCTGATCTCGCCGTATTTCTCCGCCGCCTTCTCGTAGACCAGCTCGCGGAGGTACTCGTTGTCGGTCTTGCCCTTGGGCGGCTTGAACACCGGCGCGTGCCGGCTCGCCAGATCCAGGCCGACGTTGCACCGCTCGGCGATCCTGACCGTGTTCTCGATCGCGTCGGGGCGATCGCCGAACAGCTCGGCCATTTCCTCGGGGCTCTTTAGGTACAACTCCTGGGTCTCGTGCTTGAGCGGGTTCTCGTCCTCGAGCGTCTTGCCCGTGTTGATGCAGATGGAGACTTCCTGAACGAACGCGTCGTCGCGCGTCAGGTAGTGAACGTCGTTCGTGGCCACCAGCGGCAGACCGACCCGATCGGCCAGGTCGATCAGCAGCGGATTCACCCGTTCCTGATCCGGGTTGCCGTGCCGCTGGATCTCCACGTAGAACCGCTCGGGCCCGAAGAGGTCTCGATACCACTTGGCCGACGCCTCGGCCGCCTCGACGTCGCCGTTGAGCAGCGACGATGCCAGGTCGGTCCCGAGGTGCCCACAGATCGCGATCAGGCCCTCGTTGTGCTCGGTGAGAATCTCTCGATCGATCCGCGGGTTGTAGTAGAACCCTTCGAGGTAGCCCCGGCTCACGAGCTTGATGAGATTCTGATAGCCCACGTTGCTCGAGGCCAGCAGCACGAGGTGCGTGGCCGTCTGTCCGGGCTTGCCCGATCGGTCGCCGCGATGCCCCGGCGCGACGTACACCTCGCAGCCGAGGATCGGCTTGATCCCCACCTTTCGTGCCGTCGTGTAGAACTCGATCGTCCCGAACATGTTGCCATGGTCCGTCATGGCCAGCGCGTCCATGCCGAGCGTCTTGGTCCGTTCGATCAGCGGCTTGATATGGTTCGCCCCGTCCAATAGCGAGAAGTGCGTATGGCAGTGCAAGTGAACGAACTTCGGATCGGACATGGGCAGGCGACTCCGTTCGTCTGATGCAGGAGAGGTCCCGGCCGCGTCGCGCCTTCACACCGGGTGGGTGCGATGATACCCCCGACGCCGAGCGCCTGCAATCCCGTCCTGCTCGGGTCTCCGCGGTTGACGCACTCGGGAGCAACCCGTCATCGGGCAAGTTGTTGCGGCGATGAAATGTCAGATTCTGCTTGAAGCGAGATGTGTCAGGGGGTAACATGCCGTCCTACGCCAGTGTCATGCCGTAGAAGCATCTCGCCCGGGGCCACACTTCTGAAAGGAGTCACAAGATGTCGAGGCCATTGTACGTGTTTGTCGTGGGTTGTGTGTTGGTGGGTCTGATGGGCGGGTGTGTGCCGACGCCTCCGGCCCCCACGGGCATTACGTTTGTCGACGCGAACCTGGAGGCCGCGGTCCGCGCGGCGCTCGGCTTGGCGTCGGATGTGGAGATCACCGCCGCGCAGGCGGCACTCCTGACCGAACTCGACGTGGAGGAGGCTTGTATCTCGAGCCTGAGCGGTCTCGAGAACTTCACCAATCTGGCAACGCTCAACATCAACAAGAACCCGAATCTGAAGGACCTGACGCCGCTGACCAATCTGACGTCTCTGACCGAGCTATATGCGGAGGGCTGTGGCGTCACTTCGGTGACGCCGCTGGCCGGGCTGACCTCGCTGACGATTCTGGCCCTGGAGAACAACGCGATCCAAGACGTCCGTCCCCTCAGTGCTTTGACCGCCCTCAATGCCCTCAGCCTCGAGGGGAACCAGGTCAACGACATCTCCATGCTTTCCGGGATGACGGCGCTGACCTATCTCGATCTTGACGGCAACGCGATCACCGACATCTCGGTGCTCACCAACTTTACGGCGCTCGTGTACCTGTTCCTCAACAACAACAACTTCACCGATGCGACGCCGATCGCGGGCCTGACGAGCCTGGTGGTTCTTACGGTCGACGGCATCACGCCCGGCCTTGCCAGCATCGCGTTCGTGACGAACCTGACGAGTCTGACCCACCTCGGCCTGGACGACAATCAGATCGTCGATCTGACGCCGCTGGCGGGCCTGACGGCCCTTGTCGACCTCGATCTCGACGACAACCTCATCGTCGACCTGACCTCGCTCACGCCGCTGGTCAATCTGACTCGCCTCGAGTTGGATCAGAACCTGATCACCGACGTTCAAGCCCTGGTGAACAACGTGGGGCTGGGCGCCGGCACGTCGGTCGACCTGGAGGGCAATCCGCTGAGCAACGCGGCACTGAACACCCAAGTTCCCGCCCTCGTGGCCAACGGCGTGAAAGTCGTCGTCGGCGGGTAGCCTCACGGCGGCAAACAGCAGCAATTACACCGCCCCGGCCTCGGACCCGAAACGATCCGACGCCGGGGCTTTTCCGTGCGCGCTGGCTTGTGCTGGACAATCTTCTTCTACCTGATAGACTCCTGTGTCAGAGTCTTTCAGTTCTCACAAGACCGGTTGATCGGTCTTGCCGGTTAGGGGATAGGCGGTCCAGACTCATGGTTGAACGATCGAAGCCTCGTCAGCGCAATCGCGCCGTGAAGCGGAAGCCTTTGTCCCCTGGTGGGAACGGTGGCGAGTTGCCACTCGCCGCGAAGTACGCGGCGAAGGAGCGGGCGTGGGCCCGGCGCCCCCAGATCCTGCAGAACTCGCATCGGATCTACCTGGGCGATTCGCGGGAGCTTCGCGCCTTTCCGCCGGAGACGCAGGTCCACCTGGTGGTTACGTCTCCTCCCTACTGGAATCTCAAGGAATACAAGCATGATCGGGGCGGCGCGCAGCTAGGACATATCGAGGACCGCGAAGACTTCCTCGCGGAGTTGGGCCGGGTCTGGAGGAACTGCTATCGACTCCTGGTACCCGGGGGACGTATGTGTGTCGTCGTGGGCGACGTCTGCCGAGCAAGGAAGGCGTTCGGAAGGCACGTTGTTGAACCCCTTCATTCGTATATTCAGGTTCAGTGTCAGGAAATCGGCTTTGATCCCCTTGCGCCGATGATCTGGGCGAAGATCGCCAACATGGTTACCGAAGTCTCCGGGAACGGCGCCGGGTTTCTGGGGAAGCCGTACGAACCCAACGCGATCATCAAGAACGACATTGAGTACATCCTGTGCTTCAGGAAGCCCGGTGCGTACCGCCATCCTACCCAGGAGCAACGCGATCTATCCCTCATCGGCAAAGAAGATCATGCCAAGTGGTTTCGGCAGATCTGGACCGACGTCCCCGGTGATCTTCAGCGCAAGCATCCTGCTCCGTTCCCCGTTGAGATTGCCAAGCGTCTCATCGGGATGTACTCCTTTGTCGGCGACACCGTGTTCGATCCGTTCTGGGGGATAGGCAACACGACCATCGGCGCCATGGAGATGTACCGTTCGTCAATCGGGTTCGAGATTGAGCCTGAGTACGTGAGAGTCGGCCAGGAGCGCATCGGCACTCCAAGACTTGGCAGCATCGTTGAGTTCTTCGGCCTTGCAGGGCATCAAGAGTCCGCGTAGATGAGTCCGAACCCCGACGCCTTCCTCGACCACCTTCGAACGCATGGCTACCATCCACGTTCCGATCGCCACTCCAACGCCTTGGCGGAGGTCATCACAACCGACCTGCTCAACCATTGCCCGAAGATGCGGGACAAAGCGGGCTCGGGGGGTCTCGTCTATGACCTCAACTTCACCTTACGTGCCGGCACGGCCGACTGGAACGTGGATTTGGTTCTGGGAGAACCTCAGCTTGGCGAGCCCGGCGCTCGGGACGAGGCGGTGATCCGGAAGGAAAGCCCGTCTCTCGTCCAGGTTGCCATTGAGCTCAAGGCGGTCATGACCGAACACCGGAAGGCCGTCAAGAACCGAAAACGCGACCTGGAGGCGCATCACGAGCACGTCCACAACTACAATAGCTCGACCATCGCCGGGGGCGTGCTGATCGTCAACGCATCGTCTATCTTCAAGTCGCCACTGCGAACCGAGCCGACCGTCCACAAGTCGCCGATGAAGCTTGTGGAACACTGCGTCTCTGAGCTGCGATCGGTTGCCGTGCGAGGCGGGCGCACCGGCTACGGGCTCGAGGCCAGGTGCGCCATCGTCGTCGAGGTAGACAACGTCGCGCACGGGGCCGCGGAGTTCATCAACCGCTCACCGGCTCCCACCGTGGGCGACCCCCTGCACTACGACACCTTCATTCGGACGATCTGCGACCACTACACTCGCAGATTCTAACCTGAGGGAGAAAGGGACAGTCTACTCCTCCATCCGGCATGGCCCCCGCGACCTTGGCCTCAGACAGCCGGGAATTGACGTTTGAACCCCACAAGCGGGAACGCTATAAGCGCATGGATACCGGAGCGATCGCTGTCCGACGGGCCCCAGGTTTGGGAGATCCGCTGAGCGCCCCGGCTGCCCGCTGATCGCGAGGACGAGATGCCCGACGAGAACCGCTACGTCCTGCATACGATTGGGCACTCCAATCACACGATCGAGGCGTTCCTCGATCTCCTGAAGCGCTACGCGATCACCGCCGTGGCCGACGTTCGCTCGTCGCCTTACAGCCGGTACTGCCCCCAGTTCAATCGCGAGGTCCTTCGGGCGGCCCTCGAACAGGAGGGCATTGCCTACGTCTTTCTCGGCAGCCAGTTGGGCGCCAGGCCGGAGGACCCGGACTGTTATGAGGACGATCGCGTCAGCTTCAAGCGGCTCGCCGTGAGCGAGCGCTTCGCCCGAGGCATCGAGCGACTAATCGAGGGCCTCGCCAAGTACAGCGTCGGCCTCATGTGTTCGGAGAAGGACCCGATCGACTGCCACCGCACGATCCTCGTCTGCCGCAACCTGCGCGACAGGGGCGTCGCCATCCGCCACATCATGGAGGACGGCGCCGTCGAGGAGCACGAGCAGACGGAACGACGACTCGTCAAGGAGATGAAGGTCGAACCCACGCTGTTCGAGCCCGACAAGACCTTCACCGAACTGGCCGAGGAGGCCTATGACCTGCGGGCGGCCGAGATCGCCTGCCGAGCCGATGAGCATGACAACGCAAACGCCTGAATCCGCCGACCGTCGGTCCTCCGAAATCGTCATCTGCACGATCGGATTCGCAAAGAAGAACGCGCGGCAGTTCTTCGGCCTGCTGAGTGAGGCGGGGGTTCGGCGCGTCGTCGACATTCGCCTCAACAACGTTTCGCAGTTGGCGGGGTTCACCAAGAGGCCAGACCTCGAGTTCTTCCTGGCCGAGATCGGCGGCGTCGATTACGTCCACTGCCCCGAGCTGACGCCGCCGAAGGAGCTGCTCGACGGCTATCGAAAGAAGGAGATTGCCTGGGAGGACTTCGAGCGCCGCTTCAACGACGTCCTCGCCGAGCGCCGAGTCGAGAGCGCCGTCGCGCCCGAGCGGATGCACATGGGCTGCCTGCTCTGCAGCGAGCCCGAGCCCGTGCGGTGTCACCGACGCCTCGTCGCGGAGTACCTGCAGCGCCATTGGGACGGCGTGCGGATACAACATCTGTAGTTGTCCGAGGCAATGGAGGCATGGCGCGCGTCATCTGCCTGGCCAACTCGCCGAAGGAGCAGAATCGGTGCATCGCGGGTATCGACTGCCGCACCGGGCGGTGGGTCCGTCCGGTGCTGGGGGTCCGACGACGGGGCATACCCAAGAAGGTTCGGCTCGTGGATCGCGAGGAGCCCAAGCTCCTGGACGTCCTGGAGATTCCCCTGGCGGATGCCGGGCCCGACATGGGCTGCCAGCCCGAGAACCGGCTGCTCGGCGGCGGGTCCTGGAAACGGCTCGAGCAGATGTCACCCCAGGACGTCTTCGAGTACTGCGAGGACGACCTCGTCATCCTGCACAACCACGACCCTTCCGTTCCGGCCGACTACTTCGAGCAGATCCCCAAGGCGCGATGGAAGTCGCTCCAACTCGTGCACAACACCCGCGTCGAGTTCCACGGCATCGTCGGCAAGGAGCGCATCAAGTGGCACGCGAGCTTCCGCAACAGCGCCGGCCACGTCATGAACCTCCGCGTCACCGATCCCATCTTCTGCCAGAAGCTGGAGTGGCGATTGGAGGTCAGCCCCAACTGCCTCATGACGATCAGCCTCACCACCCCGTGGCGCCCCCCGGACGGCAGCGAGCCGGCAAGGTGCTACAAGGTCGTGGCAGGCGTGATCGAGCTGTAGCCATGGCGGGCCCGACAAGGTCGCCTGAGAAACGGTCACATCGGTCGAAGGAGTCCAATTGGGGATACTGACATGTCGAAGATCAACCGAAGGAGCTTCCTGGGTTCAGTGGGCGGCGCGCTGGCCGCCTCGGGTCTCGCCCGCCGCGCGGTTGCGGCCGCCGCCTCCGACTCGGCCGACCTCGTCCTCAGAGGCGTCGTCGTCCTGACCATGGACGATGCCCGGCCCGTCGCGCAGGCCATGGCCGTCAAGGGCGGTCGAATCCAAGCCGTCGGGTCCGACCAGGAGATCGGCAAGCTCGTCGGCGACCGGACGAAGGTCGTCGACCTCGACGGGAAGTGCGTCACCCCCGGCCTGATCGACGCGCACAGCCACGTCATCGGCTTCGGGCAGATGCAGCTCAAGTACGTGCTGCTCCGCCCGCCGAAAGTGAATTCGTTCGAGACGCTCGGTCGAGAGCTGGCCAAGGCGGCCAGGGAGGTCCCGCGCGGCGAGTGGATCGTCGGCAGGGGGTTCGACGAGTTCAAGGAAGGACGCTTCCCGCGCCGGTGGGAGCTCGACAAGGCCGTGCCCGACCATCCGACCCTCATTATCCACTGGGGCGGGCAGTTCGGCGTGGCCAACACGCTCGCGCTCAAGAAGGCCGATCTGCTCAGCGCCGACGCCAAGGACCCGTACGGCGGGGAGTATCTGCGAGATCGGCGGACCGGCGTGCCCGATGGCGTGCTCATCCACTACCCCGCCATCTACTCGGTCTATCAGCCCGAGCTCGACGAGCGCGAGCAGATCGAATGCGCCGAATGGGGCATGAAGCAGTTCGCCGCGCAGGGCGTGACGTGCATCCACGACAACTTCTGCCATCCAAAGTACGCCAGGGCCTACGTCGCGCTGGAGAAGCGAGGCCAACTGCCTTGCCGCGTCCGCGTGTATCCCTACGTGCCGAACCTGCGGATGTGTCAGGTCCTCACCGAGCGGGTCATGCGCTACGACGGCCCGCTGGTCCGGCTGCAGGGCGTCAAGCTCGCCGTCGACGGCTACGCCCTGATGCACAACCCGCCGCCGAACAGCCCACAGATGGAGCTGCCGATGCATCCCCGGGATCAGTTCAATGAGATCATCGCGACGATCCATCGGGCGGGCTTCCAGGCCGACGTCCACGCCGTCGGGGACAAGGGCGTCGACTGGACGCTCGACGCCTACGCCAAGGCCGCCGGCAGCCAGGCCGAGTGCCGCAGGCGCCGTCATCGAATCGAGCACTTCCCCTTCCGCAAGATGGACTCGATCAGGCGAGCGGCGGACATGGGCGTGCCCGTCTGCATTCAGCCGAACTACATCGAGGTCAAGGCCGCGGACTTCGCCAGGAAGCTTGGTCGATCGAGCAAGTCGCTCGTGGAGACCATGGTGCCGCTCCGCAGCTTCAGTAAGGAAGGCGTCCACGTCGCCTATGGCGCCGACGTGCCCGCGTTCCCGTCGCACCGACCGATGGACAGCATCCGATCGGCCATGGATCGCAAGACCGGCGACAACCGACGTCTGGATTCCAGCGAGGCCGTCGCGTTTCTCGATGCCCTGCGGCACCACACGATCGGCAGCGCATACGCCGCTTTCGACGACAAGGACCTCGGCTCGCTGGCCCAGGGCAAGCTGGCCGATTTCGTCATCTGGGAAACCGACCTCCGCCAGATCAAGACGGGCCGCCAGGCCGCCGCACTGGAACCGAGAGCCACGTACCTGGCCGGGAAGGTGGTCTATCAAGCCACATGAAGGAGCGTCAAGATACGGCGTAAACCGTCGGCTCGCCCTGTAACGCAGGCATCTTGGCTGCATCCTGCAGCCCAGGCATCCTGCCCGCTCCCTGCCCGCGGCCATACGCGCCGAACGCCTTCAGCAGGTCACTTTCAGAACCACTCTGCCAGGACTGAGGTTACGGACGCGCCCCAACAGCCTCGATCCCCGGTCAAGCCGACCCGAACCCCCAGCCGATAACCAACGATAGCCGGCAAGGCCACCGCGCAACCGGACCGCGCGGGCCCCGACCCCGGCCCACTCGTCGGGCCTCAGGCGGCGGCGAACCGAAAAGGGAGTCCCCCAGCACGATGAAGAGCACCAACCGGCGGTGGCAAAACCATCTGAGGGCCAAGGGGATCATCCCGTTCCTGCTCGATCGCCTCCAGGGGCACGCCCTCTCCAGCCAGTGGCAGTTCGACAAAGGCGCCTTCCACTTCCCCATCGAGGACCGAGACCTCGACGACGAGCTGACCCGCGCCTACTTCGAGCTCACCGAGTACTTCCCCTACGAGATCTGCATCGAGATCACCAACCGCTGCAACCTGTCGTGCAAGATGTGCGCGCGACCTCAGATGAAACGCCCTAGGGGCGTCATGACCCAAGCCCTCTTCGAGCGGATCATCGACGAGGTTGCCGCCAAGCAGCCCTACGCCTACCTGCACTACTACGGCATCGGCGAGCCCCTCGTCGACCCGGGCCTCTACGACAAGCTCCACTACGCCCGCGCCAAGGACGTCCGAAACACGATCATCTTCAGCAACGGCCAACTGCTGCTCGCCGGCGACAACGTCAAACGACTGGCTGAGTCCGGCGTGGCCATCATCGGCGTCGACCTCGACGGCTTCTGCCAGGAGACCTACGGCCAGATCCGCGTCGGCGGTCAATTCGACCTGGCCAAGCAGGGCATCGAGCGGCTCTACGACTACGTCCGAGGCCAAGGCCTGCGAACGCGAATCGAGATCGCCTATCAGATCTATCCCGATGTGAACGAAAAGGATATCGCCCCCTTCGTCGCCTGGTGCGACCGCAACGCCTACGAGTACAAGCTCGTACCCATGCACACCTGGGCCGGTCTCAGGTCCGACATCCCCTCGACCCACGTGGCGGGTCTGGCCGACCAGCACCACGCACAGCGCGCGTGCGCCTGCTCGGCCCTGTGGAGCAACCTGATGATCGCCTGGGACGGACGGGTCGGACTCTGCTTCCAGGACGCGGACGTTCGCGAGCCCCTCGGGGATCTAAACTCACAGACGATCGAGGAGGTCTGGATGGGCGGTCACCTCCGCAAGCGTCGCGAGCACCTCGACGGGAAGTTCGAGGGGCTCTGCCAGTACTGCGACTCGTACACGTCCGTCGAGTTGCCGCCCAAGGGGTCGTCACTCTATCCCAAGACCGTCAATCCGGATGCCGCGCCATGAGCCAGGACCTACTGATCGACTCGGCCGTTCAACTCCAGAAGCGCGAGGCCCTCGTCTGCTACCACCTCGGGGCCGTGCAAGACTACCTGCGGACCTCCCCGCTCCTCGGATTTCTCTGGGAGCTCATCGACGCCCGGGACGTCCTCGACCGGATCGAGCAGGGCGTTCAAGACGTCGACTTCTTCCGCACCAAGCACTGGGACAACGTCTTCGAGCTCGGGCTCTACCGGATCCTCAACTACGTCCTCGTCCGGGCCCTGCGGCCCAAGGTCTTCCTCGAGACGGGCGTCCTGCACGGGCTGACGTCCAGCTTCATCCTCGGCGGACTCGCCCGCAACGGACGGGGCAAGCTCATCTCCATCGATCTGCCCTCATACTTCGACACCGGCCCGGCCAACCAGGACGGATACGACGACACCCTGCCGCCAGGAAAGGAGCCCGGATGGGTCATCCACGAGGATTACCGGCCGCACTGGCAACTGGTCCTCGGCAGATCGCTGGAGGAGATGCCCAAGCTGCTCAAGAAGACCGGCCCGCTCGATGTCTTCCTGCACGACAGCGAGCACACCTACGAGACCATGTGGGGAGAGCTGAACCTCGCCTGGGACGCCCTCAAGCCCGGCGGCGTGCTTCTCTGCGACAACATCGACGCCAACACCGCCTTCACCGACTTCTGCGCAAGAGTCGCCCAAACCCCACTCCTCCTGCCAGAAGCCATCAACGTCACCGCCCTCAATGAAGACCCGCGATTCGGGCTAATCAGGAAGTAAGCGCGGCCGCGACGCCGACATGAACGCCCGCCCCCCTCGTTCGCTGCGAAATGTGTTGTCGCTTCCAGAAGTGCCGGCTTCTACGTCGCTCACGTGACGATGTACACGGCTCCGGGCGTGGTCAGACGCGTGCGGAAATCCTCTGCGCGAGCAGGGTGAGTGCCCCCAACGTCAATCCTCGGCGTCGACTGGTGTGGCATCGAGGACCCGCTGGATCTTGGTGATTGTGGCAGTCTCCGGTGTGGTCCTGCCCTTCTCGATTCGGTTCAGCGTCTCGGGGCGAATCCCCGCGCGACGGGCCAACTCGGCTTGGGAGAGACCCGCCCGCCTGCGAGCCCTGGTGACTTTCCGGGCCAGCGACACCCGGGCGTACTCCACGGCCGGATACTCGCCCCGTTCGTCCGGGCTGGGCAGCGTGGGCCCGTCGTCTTGCTCGCCGGCGTGGGCAGTCAGACGCTTGTACTCCTTCTCGGGCATGATTGCCCATCGCTTGCCGTCTAGCTCGACTATCTTGGCGCCCATGGTCCATCCTCACTCATAGAAGCGGTCGCGGTGCCCGATCTTCTCCACGACGACTGCTTCTCCCTTCACGTGGAATTGTACGCGGTAGTCGCCGGTCCGCAGCCGGTATCGTCCGGCCAGCGGGCCGCTTAGCGGCTTGGCCCCGCTCACCGTCGGCCATTTCGTCAACCGCTCTAGCAGCGTCAGCACCCGGGTGTGAATCACGAGGGGAAGGCCTTCTAGATCTCGGGCTGCCTCCCGCGTCAAGGTCACCTTCGCCATGCATCTCATCCTATCAGCGCATTGCTCCAAAAGTCAAGATCATTGACTTGTGCCGAGCCAAACCGTCACTCAGCCGCAGCGGCCTGTTCCGACCCGAACCACTCCCTTCGCCTGAGGCTAGTCGACGAGTTGGTGCTGTCCTCTCGGGTCTGCTCCCTGGGCCCCTTTGGCCTGGGAGCGGGCCCTCCAAGATTTAATTACCTTAGAAGATCTTCTTTCTCTCTGGTTCTCCTCTTGTGATAAAGCCCCCGCCCCCAAGTGCCGATAACCAATCCGGGAGCGGGGTATGTGCCCCTGTACCATAACGACGTTCCGGGTAAGTAACATCATATAGAATGGACTCGCGGCCCGGATCCGCGGATGGAGTCCGCAAATGACTGTAACATCTGGGGTTGGAGGAATAATCCAAGCCAGGATGCGATCGCAGCGCCTTCCCGGGAAGGTCCTACTCCCCCTGGCCGGTCGGCCCCTGCTCCAGTACACCATCGATCGAGTCGCCCAAAGCCGCCGCGTCGACCGCGTCGTGGTTTGCACCTCGACCGAGCCCGACGACGATCCCATCGAGATCTTCTGCGCCGAACGCGACGTTGCCTGCTTCCGCGGCGATCACGAGAACGTCGCCAGGCGATACCTCGACACCCTCGATCACTTCGGCTTCGATGCATTCGCTAGAATCTGCGGAGACAGTCCGCTCATCGATCCGGCCCTGATCGATCGCGGGCTCGAGATGCTCGCCTCCGGCGGCTACGAGGTCGTGACGAACAACCTCAAGCGGACGTTCCCCAGCGGACAGACCATCGAGATCGTCACCGCCGAGGCGTACCGGCGCGGATTCGGGCGGATGCACGCGCCCGAGCACTTCGAGCACGTGACGCGCTACTTCTACGAGCACCCCCTCGACTTCCGACTGACCAACTTCACCGCCGACGAGGACTGTTCGGCGCTGCGAACCACCGTCGACACGCAAGAGGATTACGACCGGATCGCCGAGCTCGTCTATCGCATGGACCGGCCGCATTGGGAATATGGGTGGAGGCAGATCGTTGCCGAGCTGCACGCAATCACAGCCTGACCCCGCCGCCGCTCGCCCGACCAAGCGGCTCCGAGCCGCCGTCATCGGTTTGGGCGTCGGCGAAGCGCACGTGGCCGGCTACCAGGGCCACGAGGCCTGCGACGTCGTAGCGCTCTGCGACTTCTCGCGCGAGCGTCTCGAGACCGTCGGCGCCAAGTTCCCCGGCATCGAGCTCCGCGACTCGGCCGACGCCGTCCTTGACGACCCGGATATCGACGTCGTCTCCATCGCCTCCTACGACAACTACCATTACGAGCACATCGTCCGAGCGATCGCCAACGACAAGCACGTCTTCGTCGAGAAGCCCCTCTGTCTGACCGAGGGCCAAGCGACGCACATCCGACAGCTCCTGGGCGCCCAACCGAGCGTGAAGCTCTCGTCGAACCTCATCCTCCGCCAATGCCCGCGATTCATCGCCCTGAAAGAGCGGATCGAGCACGGCGATTTCGGCGAGCTGTTCCTGCTCGAGGGCCACTACGAATACGGCCGGCTCCACAAGATCACCGAGGGCTGGCGCGGCGCGATCGACTTCTACTCCGTCGTCTATGGCGGCGCGATCCATCTCATCGACCTCATGCTCTGGCTCACCGGCGACGACGTCGTCGAGGTCGCCGCCTTCGGCAACCAGATCGCCTCGCGAGGCACGCAGTTCAAGTACAACGACACGGTCGTGGCCGCGCTGAAGTTCGCAGGCGGCGTCGTCGGCAAGGTCGGCGTGTCCTACGGCTGCGTCCGCCCGCACTTCCACGAGTTGAAGGTCTGCGGAACCAAGGCGACGTTCATCAACGGCGATCCGCACGGATTGCTCTACGAATCCCGCGACCCCAACGTCGCCCCCACGCCCGTGACCCAGCCGTATCCCGGCGCAAGCAAGGGCGCGCTGATCGAGGGATTCATCGACGCCATCCTCGAGGACGCCGAACCCCCCGTCGGAAAGGAAGACGTCTTTCGGACCATGTCCGTCTGCCTGGCCATCGAAAAGGCCGCCGCGACGGGCACGACGTGCCCGGTGAGGTGCATCGAGTGACGACGACGACCCATGACACGCAGCCGACGACGCCCACGCGGACGATCCCCTTCGGCCGTCCCCTGATCGACCAGGCCGAGAAGGACGCCGTCCTCCGCGTCCTCGACGGACCGATCCTCACGCACGGACCCCTGGTCAAGCAGTTCGAGGCCGACTTCGCCGCCTTCACCGGGGCCGAGCACGCCGTGGCGACGTCGTCATGCGCCGCCGCCCTGCATTTGGCCTGTCTGGCCCTCGGCATCGGGCGCGGCGACGAGGTGCTTGTTTCCGCGCAGACCCACGTGGCGACGGCGCACGCCGTCGAGCTGGTCGGCGCCGAATGCGTCTTCGTCGACTCCGAGCCCCGAACGGGGAACATCGACCCCGACCTGATCGAGCCGGCCCTCACCGAGCGAACCAAGGCGATCGCCCTCGTGCACTACCTCGGCTTTGCGGCGGACATGGATCGGATCATGCCCATCGCCGAGCGCCACCGCCTGGCCGTTATCGAGGACTGCGCCATCGCCCTCGGAACCACCACGGGCGGCAAGCACGTCGGCCTCATCGGCGACGCCGGCTGTTTCTCGTTCTATCCCGTCAAGGCCATGACCACCGGCGAGGGCGGAATGCTCATCACGCGGCGAGACGACGTCGCCCGCGCCGCGTCCCAGTACCGCGCCTTCGGCATCGACCGAAACGTCGTGGCCGAACGACCCATCCCCGGCATGTACGACGTCCAAATGCTCGGCCTGAACTATCGCCTGAACGAGATCGGGGCGGCCCTGGGCATCGAGCAGCTCAAGAAGCTCCCCGAGTTCCTCCGCATTCGCCGGCGGAACTTCAACGCGTTGGCTGCCGGTCTGGCCGGCATCGAGGGCATCCAGGTCCTCGGCGCCGACGAGCCCGTCGAGACCGCCGGATGCTACTGCCTGGTCGCGATGCTCGACGACGCCCTCCGTGACAGACGCATCGATCTGATCGAGGCGCTGAAGACTCGCGGCGTCGGCACAAGCATCTACTATCCGCGGCCCGTGCCGCGGATGACCTACTACCGGGACAAATACGACACCCGGGACGACGACACGCCGGTCGCGGCGCGGATCAGCGACGCCTCGCTGGCCCTGCCCGTCGGGCCCCACGTCTGCCCGGAGGACGTCGACTACATGATCACCGCCGTCGCCGCCGCGGTTGAGGAGGTTCGCAAGGTATGAACGCGTTGGAAAACCGACGGGTAGCCCTCATCGGAGGCGCCGGCTTCATCGGTCACAACCTGGCTCTCGAGCTGGTGAGGCTCGGCTGCCACGTCGAGATCGTCGACAGCCTCATGGTCAACAACCTGCTCGCGATGGCCTCGGGGAATCCGCGATCCCTCCCCCCGGAGCAGCTCAGCCAGCGGGGGACGTACATCCAGATGCTCAATGAGCGGCTCGATCTCCTCCGCGAGGCCGGCGTTCCCCTGCACACCCAGGACGCACGGGAGTACGACGCCCTCTCGCACACGCTCAACCGCATCAACCCGGACACGATCATCCACCTGGCCGCCGTCTCGCACGCCAACGTCTCGAACAAGGACCCCCACTCCACCTTCGACCACAGCCTCCGCACGCTCGAGAACGCGCTCGACAACGCCCGGTCCACGTGCCTGAGCGTCAAGCACTTCATCTACTTCTCCTCGAGCATGGTCTACGGAGACTTCAAGGACGGCGTCGTCACCGAGACCACCCCGTGCGAGCCCATCGGCATCTACGGCGCGCTCAAGTTCGCCGGTGAGAAGATGGTCATCGCCTACAACCAGGTCTTCGGGTTGCCCTACACCATCATCCGACCGTCCGCCCTCTACGGCGAGCGATGCGTCAGCCGCCGCGTCGGACAGGTCTTCATCGAGAACGCCTTGCAGGGCCTGCCCGTAACCATCCAGGGCGACGGCTCGGACTTCCTCGACTTCACCTACATCAAGGACCTCACGCACGGCGTCATCCGCGCGATGCAGTGCGAGGAGGCCGCCAACCAGATCTTCAACATTACCTACGGACGCTCGCGATCGCTCAAGGAGCTGATCGGCGTCCTCAGGGACCACTTCCCCAAGCTGAAGGTCGACACCAAGGATCGCGACCGCCTCATGCCCAAACGCGGAACGCTCTGCATCGACAAGGCCATCGCCCTGCTCGACTACAACCCGCGGTACCCCATCGAGCGGGGATTCGAGCAATACGTAAGCTGGTACAAGGGAAGAACGCATGCGGTTTGTGCTGTGGGGTAATGGAAACCGGGGGGTGAGCTGCCTCGAGACGCTGCTCGGGGCGGGCTACCGCCCGACGCTCGCCGTAGCGCACCCCCAGCGCGGAAAGAAGTGGTACGCCTCCATGGCCGAGGTCGCCCAGCGCAACGACCTGTCCGTGATCGCCCCCGAGGACCCCAACGCGCCCGAAACGATCGACCGTCTCAGGGGCGAAGACGCCGACCTCTTCGTCCTGGCCGGCTACGGACCCATCCTTCGGCAGCCCGTCCTCGACGTTCCCAAGCGGCTCACCATCAACCTGCACGGCGGCCGACTGCCCGAGTATCGCGGCTCCTCGCCGATGAACTGGGCGCTCATCAACGGCGACGAGTTCTTCTCGCTCTCCGTCATCCGCGTCGATGCGGGCGTCGACACCGGAGACGTTCTCCTCGAGCGCACGTTCCCCATCGGGCCGGACGACACCATCGTCGAGCTTCACAAGATCGCCAACGAGGCCTTTCCCGAGATGCTTCTCGAGGTCATGCGCGAGATCGACGCCGACAAGCTCCGCCCGCGCAAGCAGAACCCTGACGACGCCCGGTACTTCCCCCTTCGCTTCCCCGAGGACGGGCTCGTCATGTGGGACGTTCTTACTGCCGAAGAGATCCACAATCGGATCAGGGCGCTGCGACCGCCGTACCCGGGGGCCTTTACCTACTATAACGGGCGCAAGGTCATCCTCGTGGCGTCCGAGCTCCGCGAGTTCGAGTTCCGCGGCGAGCCCGGCCGGGTGTACAGGAAGACAGACGAAGGCTTGCTCGTCTGCGCCAAAGACCGATGCCTCTGGATCCGCGAGGCCCTCTTCGCCGACGACAACGCGCCCCTCGCCGACACCATCAGCCGCTACGATCGCCTGGCCACCGTCCAGGCCGCCGCCGAACGCCTCTACCTGGAGGGAAGATCGCCATGTTGATCGACGGATTCGATACCGACCGACGCGTCCTCATCATCGCCGAGATCGGAAACAACCACGAAGGCTCATATGACCTGGCCGCAAGGATGATCGACCTGGCCGCCGGGGCGGGCGCCGACGCCGTCAAGTTCCAGACGATCGTGCCCGATCGCCTGATCTCGGCCGGCGACGAGCAGCGCATTCGACAGCTCGGCCGCTTCCAGCTCTCGTACGATCAGTTCGCGAGGCTAGCCGAGGTCGCGCGCGACGCGGGCGTGCGATTCCTCTCGACCCCGTTCGATCTCGAAAGCGTCGAGGCGCTGACGCCGATCGTCCCCGCGTTCAAGATCGCCTCCGGCGACAACGACTTCGTCCCGCTCCTCCAGGCCGTTGCCAGGACCGCAAAGCCGATCCTCCTCTCATGCGGCATGATGGAGCTGCATGAGGTCCGTGACGCCCGGCTCGTGGTCGAGGACACCTGGCGGGACGCCGGCATCGAGCAGGACATCGCCTTGCTCCACTGCGTGGCCAGCTATCCCGCCCCGGCCGAGCAAGTCAACCTCGCCGCCATCCGCCGCCTCCGAGATGCCTTCTCCTGCACGGTCGGCTACTCCGATCACACGCTCGGCATCGACGCGGCGGCCCTGTCCGTCGCCGTCGGCGCGCGGATCGTCGAGAAGCACTTTACGCTCGACAAGAACCATTCGGACTTCCGCGACCACCAGCTCTCGGCCGACCCAGCGGAAATGGCCGAGCTGGTTCGCCGGATCCGACAGGCCGAGGTCCTCATCGGCACCGATACCAAGGCGCGGCAGCCCTGCGAGGAGCCGTCGGCCACCGCCCTGAGACGCTCTATCGCGGCCAAGCACGACCTGGCGCCGGGCATCCCCCTCGTGTGGGACGACATCACCTGGCTCAGACCCGCCGGCGGAATCGCCCCGGGCGCCGAGTCCACCGTGCTGGGCAGAACGCTGAAGCGCCCCCTGAGAAAGGGCGAGCCGATCACGGCCGACGCGCTGGCGTAGTCGAACCGCCGCGTTCGAAGTGACGCCGAGGGCGGGTGCATGGGCATCTTGCCCATGAACCATCACGGGCGAGACGCCCGTGCCACGGAGGAGCCTATCCACGCACGGTCGTCTAAACCCTAGACCCTCACGAGAAGGATCAGCAGCAGAAGCATGTGCGGAATCGCGGGATACATCGGACCGGCACACATCGACGACGCGCGACTCGAGGAGGCGCTGTCGAAGATGGTCCTGCGCGGACCCGATCACCGCGATCTCCTTCACGTCGAGGACGGCGACCTCAACGTCTATCTGCTCCACTCGCGACTCAGCATCATCGACCTCGACCCGCGCGCCAACCAGCCGATGACCCGGGACGGCTGCACCCTCATCTACAACGGGGAGATCTACAACTATCGAGAGCTCCGCAAGGAACTCGAATCCGCCGGCGCCGTCTTCACCACCGACTCCGACACCGAGGTCCTGCTTCGGGCCTACATCCAATACGGCCCCGCCTGCGTCGAGCGTTTCGAGGGCATGTGGGCCTTCGCCATCCACGACGCCCGAAACAAGACGGTCATGCTCAGCCGGGACCGCTTCGGCGAGAAGCCCCTCTACCTGCTCAACGCCCACGGCGGACTCTTCTTCGGCTCCGAGCCCAAACTCCTCTACGCCCTCTCGGGCGAGCGGCCCGCCGTCAACCTTCGCCACCTCGCCCGATACCTCGTCAACGGCTACAAGGCCCTCTACAAGACCGACGAGCTGTTCTTCCAGCACCTTCGTGAGCTGCCGCCCTCGACCAACGCCGTCATCGATCGCGACCTGGCCGAGTCGCGTGGCCGCTACTGGACGCCGACGTGTCATGTCCGACCGATGAGCCTGCAAGACGCCATCGAAGCCGTCCGCGAGCGGCTCATCCGGACCGTCGAGCTGCGCCTGCGGGCCGACGTGCCCATCGCGTTCTGCCTGAGCGGTGGCGTCGACTCCGGCGCGCTGGCCTCAATCGCCGCCAAGAAGCTCGGCTGCCAGGTCTCCACGTATTCCATCATCGACCGAGACGAACGCTACGACGAATCCAGGAACGTCAACCTGACCGTCGCCGACCTCGGCTGCGAGAACGAGTCCATCGAGATTCCCAAGACCGGCGCGCTCGATCACCTGGCCAAGCTCGTGGATTATCACGACGCCCCGGTCTGCACGCTCTCGTATCACGTGCACTCGTTCCTCTCGGAGGCGATTGCCGCCCGAGGCTACAAGGTCGTCGTCTCCGGCACCGGGGCCGACGAGCTGTTCACCGGGTACTACGACCACTTCAACCTGCACCTGTACGAGCTGCGCGACCACCCGGACTACGACCGGTACCGCCGCGAGTGGGAAACGCACATGCAGCCCAAGGTCCGCAACCCGCACCTCCGGCGGGCGGATCTCTACTGGAACCAGCCGGACTTCCGCGGCCACATCTACCTCAACAACGACGAGTTCGCCGCCATGCTCCAGACGGACTTTTGGGAAGAGTTCGGCGAAGCCCGATACTGCGACTCGCTCCTGCGGAATCGAATGCTCAACGAGCTGATGCACGAGTGCGTCCCCCCCGTGCTCCACGAGGACGACCTCAACTCGATGCGCTGCTCGCTCGAGAACCGGAGCCCTTATCTGGATTCCGAGCTGTTCGATCTGGCCTACTCGATCCCGCCAGAGCACCTGATCCGAAACGGCTACGGGAAGTACGTCCTGCGAGAGGCCGTCGCCGGCATCCTCAACGACCCCGTCCGCCTCGATCGCCGCAAGGTGGGCTTCAACGCCGCGTTTCGATCGGTCGTCGACACGACGTGTCCCGCCACCCGCGCCCGGCTCCTCGACGACGGACCCGTCTTCGACCTGGTCGATCGCGGGAAGATCGAGAAACTACTGGACAAGGAACCGCTGCCCAACAGCTACAGCAAGTTCCTGTTCTCTTTCGTCAACGCCAAGCTGTTCCTGGAGCGTTTCGGATAGGCCGAGAGGGTTCACGGATGACCCCCAAAACCAACGCCATCACCCGACGCCACGGCAAGCCGTTCAACTACTTCCAGTTGGGCAAGGGCTTCCGCCAGGGCGCCGACTTCATGCGCCACATGAAGGCCTCCGCCGAACGCCTCCTGAGCGAGGCGACCCGCGCCGGCGCGATCCGCGCCGTGACTCGATGTCCCATCTGCGGCAACGACGACACCGATGAGCAGTTCGAGGTCTTCGGTTTCCCGTACCGCCAGTGCGATCGAGACGACTGCGGCCACGTCTTCGTCGCCACGCTCATCGACGGAACCTTCCGAGACGAGTTCTTCCGCGACGACGACGAATACAGCCGGCGGAACTACTGCGACCCGACGAAGTCCGCCTTTCGCCTCGAGAACGTCGCCCGGCCCAAGGTCGACCACGTCCTGCGATTCGCCCCGCACGGCGCGTCGAGCTGGCTCGACGTCGGCTGTGGTTCCGGTGAGATCCTCGCCGTGCTGAAGGAGGTCGGCGGCTGGGACGGCGTCGGGCTCGAGCTCTCGGGCCAGGACGCGACCTTCGGACGCGATCACTACGGCGTCGACATCCGCGAGCAACTCCTGGCCGACTTCAGGGCCCATAGCCCAGACGCACGCTTCGACGTCGTCTCCCTCTTCGGCGTCGTCGACTGTCTTGAGGACCCGGTCGCGCTCGTCCGCGAGTCGGCCCAGGTCGTCCGCCCCGGCGGCCTGCTCGTCACCGAGGACACGAACTACGACTCGGTCGTCACCCGGGCCGTGCGGAGCTACCCGCGCCACCCGACCCGATCGAACTTCAACGGCGTCACGACGGTGCACCAGTTCAACGAACGGTCCATCCGACGGACGTTCGCCGCCGCCGGCGTCGAGCCGATCGCCGTGTGGTATTTCGGAACCGACGTGTTCGAGGTCATCAACCAGTGGTGCTTCGCCGACGAGACGTTCGCCGACAGCCCCCTGGCCGAGGCCCTGAGCGACCTGGCCAACGACATCCAGGCCGCCATCGACGCCCGCCAGCAGAGCTCGAACATGCTGTGGGTTGCCAGAAAGCCGGGATGACTCTGGGTGGCCCACCTCTTGAGAGGTGGGGAACGCGAATTCGACAACGATTCGCGCGCCGAACGCTGGCTACCTGAAACGGAGACAAACGCACCCATGCGATACTGCACCCAATGCGTCCTGCCCGACACCCGGCCCGGCGTCACGCTCGACGCCGACGGCGTCTGCGAGGGCTGCCGAAATCACGCTCGACGCGGCCAGGGAATCGACTGGGACGAGCGCCGTCGCCGACTCGACGCCATCTTCGAAGACGCCAAACGACGAAACCGGGGCTATGACTGCATCATCCCCGTCAGCGGAGGGAAGGACAGCACCTGGCAGGTCGTCAAATGCCTCGAGTCCGGGCTGCGCATCCTTGCCGTTACCTGGCGAACGCCCGGGCGAACCGCCCTCGGGCAGGCCAACCTCGATAACCTCGTCCGCCTCGGCGTCGATCACATCGACTACACCATCAACCCCGATGTCGAGCGGAAGTTCATGTACAAGGCCCTCGTCAAGACCGGCAGCACGGGCGTCCCCATGCACATGGCGATTTACGCCATCCCGCTGCGGATCGCGGTGGCCCTCGAGGTCCCCCTCGTCGTCTGGGGCGAGAACCCCCACGTCGAGTACGGCCGGACCGACGACAGCGATCAGAGCGACGAGCTCGGACCCGGCTGGGGCCAGCGACACGGCATCCTCCAGGATTCCACGCCCGAGGATTGGGTCGACGACGATCTGACCCTCAAGGACATGGAGCCGTACACCATGCCCAGCGAAGAGGCGTTCAAGCGGGCCGGCGTCCGCTCGTTCTTCCTGGGCGACTACCTTCCGTGGGACCCGGCCGAGAGCCTCCGCGTGGCGTCCGAGCACGGCTTCAAGGCGCGAGAGGCCGGCCCGCGACTCGGGCTCTACAACTACGCCGACATCGACTGCGACTTCATCTCCGTGCATCACCACTTCAAGTGGCTGAAGTTCGGATGCACGCGCCTCTTCGACAACCTTGCCCTTGAGATCCGCAACGGGCGGATCACGCGCGACCAGGCCATCGACACCATCCGCCAACGCGGCGACCAGACCCCGCACGACGACATCGCCTCGCTCTGCGAGTTCCTCCGCATCTCACGTGAGCACTTCGCCGAGATCGAGGCCAAGTTCCGAAACCACGACGTGTGGAAGCAGGTCGACGGCGTCTGGCGGATTCCCGGCTTCATCGTGCCGGACTGGAAGTGGTCATGAGATTCGTACCCAAAGACCCGCCCCGAACGTTCCGCGTCGGACGCGATCAGTCGATCGAGCTGTCCGACTGCGGCCGGGTCTACCTCGCTCCCGACGAGCTGCTCACCTTCGAGACGCCCTCCGGGCGAGAGCACGACTTCGCCGCCAAGAGCTGGGGCTTCTACGCCACCCCGTCCGTCAACGGCCGACTCAAGGACCAGGGCTTCAAGACCGCCCTCGTGCGAAACCGACAAGGCCGAATCTTCGTCATGGTCGTCGAGCAAGACCGAATGCCTGACTTCGAGGCCTACTGCCGTAGTGAGCAGCAAGACGTTCTGGAGTGGTTGGATGAGCGGTAACACCGGCCCCGGTCAAATCCCCCCGTGCTGGCTCTGCGGCGCCGCCGACGGCAGGCTCGTCGTCGAGGTCCGTGCCAGACCCGAGCGCGAGATCGACTTCGGCATCGAGCCCGACCGATACTACCGCGCGATCTATCGCTGCGGACGATGCGCCGTCTTCTACAGCGCGCATGACTTGCTCGACGACGACGTCTACACCGGCAGGTACAACGAATCGATCTACGAGCACCAGCTCGCCGAACGCTACGATCGCATCATGTCCCTGCCGCACGACCGGTCCGACAACCGCCAGCGCGTCGTCCGCGTCACGAGCTTCGTCGGCGCCCTCGGCTGGACGCCCAAGCGAACACGCGTCCTCGACGTCGGCACGGGTTTGTGCGTCTTCCTGGGCGGCATGAAGGAGCAGGGGTTCCGATGCTACTGCATCGACCCCGACCCGATCGCCACGCGCCACGCGCTCGAGCACGTCGGCGTCGACGGCGCATACACCGGCACGCTCGACGGCTTCAAGACCGCCGAGCCGTTCGAGGTGATCTCGTTCAACAAGGTCCTCGAGCACGTCAAGGACCCGGCCGACCAACTCCGCCGCGCCGTCGAGTTGCTGGCCGACAACGGAGTGATCTACATCGAGCTCCCCGACGGCCAGACCGCCCTCGAGCACGGCACGCCCACCGAGCGCGAGGAGTTCTTCATCGACCATTACACCGTATACTGTCCCGCGTCGCTCTCGCACCTCGTCGAGGCCGCGGGCTTGACCATTGCCGAGGCACGGGCCATCCACGAGCCGAGCGACAAGTACACCCTTTACGCCTTCTGTCACCGATGAACGACAAGCTCACCATCTGGCTGGCGGACCTCTTTCACGACAAGGTGTCGGTGCTGGACGTCGTGCCGCTCAACCTCGGCTACCTCGCCTCCGCCGTCTTGAAGGAGCACCGCGACGCGGTCGACCTGCGGCTCTTCAAGTATCCCGACCGGCTCGCCGAGGCCCTGGAGCGCGAGCGCCCCGACGTCCTGGCCCTGTCGAACTACACCTGGAACGCGCGACTCAGCCTCCACTTCGCTCGCCTGGCCAAGCGCCGCCACCCCCCGCTGATGACCGTCATGGGCGGGCCGAACATCCGACTCGATCCCGAATCGATCCGCTCGTTCCTCCGACGAAACCCCTTCGTCGACGCCTATATCCCCCTCCAGGCCGAGACGCCGTTCCGATCGCTCGTCGGCCGGATTATCGCCGCCGGCGGTCCGCGACCCGTCGAAGACCTCTACGCCGACGCCGGCGAGATCCCCGGCTGCTGCCTGGCCGCCGACGGATACCGATTCGGCTTCCACGATTCCAAGGACGACGACGCCTTCAGCCAGTATCCCTCGCCGTATCTCCAGGGCATCCTCGACGAGTTCATCGCCGATCCGCGACTCGTTCCCATCTTCGAGACCAACCGAGGCTGCCCTTACGGTTGCACCTTCTGCGCCTGGGGCATCGCCGTGCTGAGCCGCGTCCGGAAACGTGACTTGATCGAGGTCCTCGCCGACTTCAACTACGTCGCCGAACACGGGGCGGGGCAGGACTGGTGGTTCTTCGCCGACGCCAACTTCGGCATTCTCAAACGCGATTCGCAGATCGCCGCCGAACTCCGGCGAATCAAGGACGCTCGCGCCGTCCCCAAGCGCCTCAACGTCAATTGGGCCAAGGGCTCGAACCAGCGCATCCTCGAGATCATGAAGCTCCTCCGCGATATGGCCCCCAGCCAGATCGCCGTTCAGAGCTTCGACCCCGGCGTCCTCGAATGCGTCCGGCGCAGGAACCTCGGACGGGACCTGATCGAGGAGCTGATCGACGACAATCACCGGCAAGACTGCTCGATCTCGACGGATCTCCTGGTCGGGTGCAGCGGCGAGAGCTACCAGAGCCACCTCGAGACGCTTCGCACCAGCCTGAGCCTCGGCTTCGACACGCTCAACATCAACAACATCCGCATGCTGCCCGGCTCGCAGATCGAGACCGACTCCGACCGGCGCGCCTTCGGCCTCGTCACGAGATTCCGGTTCATCCCCAATAGCTACGGCCAGTACGCCGGCGAGTTCGTCTACGAGATCGAGGAGGCCATCAAGGCCACCGCCGCCATGTCCGAGGCCGAGATGAACCGCCTCAAGCGAGTCCACTTCCTCATCTACCTGCTGTGGAACGCTGGGTTCGCCAGACACCTGCTCGATCTGGCCCGACACAACGGCGTCAACCCGCTCGACGTGATGGTCCGCCTCGACGGACAGGAAGACAGCCTCCTATGCCGAGACGTCCTGGCCCCCCTGGCCGCCGACTACGAGGCCGAATGGTATGACACCGAAGGGGATCTGACGCGCCACTTCTCCGACCCGAACGTCTGCGAGGAGATCCTCAGCGGCAAGACCGTCTTCGAGAAGCTCACCTGGAAGTACATGGCCCACTGTCTTGGCAACGAGGCCCTGATTCGCGGCGTGATCAATGACGTTGGGCGAATCGTCGGCGAACTCGGCAACGCCCCCGAGCGCCTCGTAACCGTCCTGACCGCGATATCTAAAGACCGACTGAAGCTCGACGTGCGAGACAAGGCCACCCTCGTCAAGTCCGTCCGCTACGACGCCGACACCGACGACCTACGCCGCCTCAAGGATCTCCAGAGCGTGCCCGAGGCGGTCCCCCACGCCCGAGACGGTTTCACCCTCCGCTACGAGTATTCGCCGGAGACCTTCGACGTGCTCAACCACATCCTCGACCGGCACGACTACGAGGCCCAGCCCGTCACCGCCCTATGCGCCGCCCTCAACAACGGCATGGTCGCCGCCTTCACCTACGCTATCAGATAGGTCTGCCACCAGGCGTACGCCGACTCCCATCAGTTCACTCGAGGAACTTCACGCACACCGGCTTCGGGATCTTCAGCTCGTCCCCCGTCGCCGAGAGCAGCCCGCTGCCCGGGTCGATCCGAAGCGTCACGATGTTGCCCGAGTCCTGGTTGGCTGCCAGCAGGAACCCGCCGCTCGGGTCGATCGCGAAGTTCCGAGGCATCTTCCCTCGCGTCGACTCGTACCCGAGCACCTTCAGCTTTCCCGATCCCGCGTCGATCGCGCAAACCACGATGCTGTCGTGGCCGCGGTTCGAGCCGTACACGTACTTGCCGGAGGGATGCACGTGAACGTCCGCGCAGTAGTTCGTCCCCTCCCACCCTTCCGGCAGCGTCGAGATCGTCTGGATCTCCGTCAGCGCCCCCTTCGACGCATTGTATGAAAACGCGATCATCGTCGAGTCCAGCTCGTTGATCAGATACGCGAACTTGGCGCTCGGGTGAAACGCGAAGTGTCTCGGCCCCGCCCCCGGCTTGACCTTCGCCCACGGCGGATCGTTGGCGATCAGCTTTCCGCCCGACAGGTCGAGCCGATAGATCATCACCTTGTCGATGCCCAAGTCCGCCGCCATGGCGAAGCGGTTGCCCGGGTCCGGCGTGATCGAGTGCGCGCGCGGTCCTTGCTGCCGGCTCGGGTTCACGCTCGATCCCTCATGCTGGACCACGCAGCTCGCCTCGCCGAGCCGCCCGTCCTTGGCGATCGGCAACATCGCCACCGTTCCGTCGGAGTAGTTCGCCACCAGCACGGCCCGGCCCGTCGCGTCGACGCTGACGTGGCACGGGTGCTTGCCGCCCGAGGCCCGCTCGTTGATGAGCGTCAGTCCGCCGCTTGCCGGGTCGATCGAGAACGCGCTCACCCCGCCCGTCGGCTTTCCGCCGGCCGCGTCGATCTCGCTGACGGCGTAGAGGAACCGCTTGTTCGGGTGGATCGCCAGGAACGACGGATTCTTTGCCATGGCCGTCTGCCCGGTCGCCTCGAGCCTGCCCGTTCCCGGGTCCATCCGGCAGACGTAGATCCCCTTGCTCTCACCGCCCGTGTACGTCCCCACGTAGACCAGCATGGGTCGATCGCTCCGTTTCTTCTGGCCGCGCCCGCCGTCCGAAGCCGCACCGGCCCGACCGGCCACGCCCACTACCCCCAAGACAACCGCCGCCCACGAAAGAGTTCCGCTCATGATCCGCCCACCACCAAGTCAGATAGCCGCGTAGCACGGGCGTCCCGCCCGTGACCGTGGCGGCGGGACAGCGCCCCTTGCTTGATAACACCGCGTAGTAGAGCCCAAGGAAGCGACAACATGCAAGACCGTGCTGATTTCACCGGACGTAATGTCCGCCAGACAGGATCGTCCGAGCTATGTGAGAGGAGCGAGATGCCTGCCCAGCCACGCCATACAGCGATCGACCGAGCTCTCCCGCGTCCGGCCGAGGAACTGCCGAACCGCCTCGGCCGTCTGAGCGATACGTTCGGCATAGTGCGCTGGGCTCGAGAACAGCAGCTCCAGCTCCGCCTCGAAATCCTCCAGACTGTTGAAGTGCGGCCAGCCGTCGGTGGCCCAGACGCGGGGGTCGTACCAGATCAGGTTCCGCCCGAACATCATCACCGGCTTGCCGACCAGAGACGCCTCGACCAGCGCCGACGAGATCACGCACCAGCAGCACACCGCGTCCGCCGCCTCGACCACCGGGCCCAACGCCTGATTCGGCAGAACGACGATCTGACGATCCGCCGGCAGCCCCCGATTCACCTCGGCATACAGCCCGAGCAGGTCCCAGCGCGGGTGCGGCTTGATGAAGAACGCCCACTCGCCACGCCGTCGGACGAGATCGGCCAGCTCGCGCGTGCACCGCACGCCGTCCTCCCAGTCCACGTAGGGCATGTGCGTCAGCTTCGACGGCATCCCCACCTTCGTCGTGCACAGCAGGACGATCCGGCGATCCGGCGAAATGTCGTACTGACCGCGCAGGTCCGCCGCCGCGCCCCCGCCCTCGTCCCGCTGATGGGCCTCGGCAAGGAGCTCGTCGCTGTACGGGTCGCCCGTCACGACGATCCGATCCGCCTCGATACCCGCCAAGATCAACGTCTCGCGATGCCGATCGCTGATCGCCCCGATCGACGACTTGTCCGGCAGGCTCCCAAACCAGCTCACGTGTCCGTACATCATCAAACCGTGCGGCAGCCCCAGGCAGGGGATCCCGCCGCCAGCCGCCACGTCGTAGATCGGCGCGTGATAGTTCGTCACGAACGCCGCGGGCCGGCACCGATCGAAGAAGCCACGCCACGCCCGAACGTGCTCGGCCATCTTCTCCGCGTACGGGCCGAAGAGGAACTCGAAATGGCAGCGAACGTGCTCGTTGTCGAACAGGACGCGGAGCTCGTCCACCGATTCGCGCCCCGCCGCCTTGAACGCCTCGAGCCCCGCCCGAGCCGCAGCGCCGATCTCCGACACAGGCGCCCACTGGGCCACCTGCGTCTCGTGCCAGACCCAGTGTCCCTCGGACTGGAGCCGCCGGACGATCTCCTCGCTCGCGTCCTTGTAGAGCTGAACGACATGACAATCGAAGCGCCGCCGGACCTCGCGAATCAGCGGGAGCTGCCGGAGCAGGTCGTCGCCGTTGGCCTGGAACAGCACGAACGACCGACCCCCGATCGCCGCCTCGGCCTCCACCGGGGCGTAGACACGCTGGTTCCGCTTGGCCACTTGATCCTCGAACCCCGCCGCCCCCGGCAACGCCTCTCGCGAGATCAGCCTGATCGGCAGACCCGCCTGCTCCGCCAGCCCCCGAAGCACGCCGAACAGCAGCGGCATCTTCGCGTAATCCACCGGCTGGTCCAGCCCGTGCGACGCCGGCTCATCGAACGTCACCACCTCGTCGGGGCCAAGCTCCTCCAGGGCCCGCCGAAGCGCATAGGCCACCCACCCCAGCCGGGCCAGAGCCCCGACGTGACGAAACGCCGCCATCCCCAGGAGGTTGATCCCCTCGTAGTCCAGCCGACCGTGTCGGCGCCAGTGTTCCCACACGGCCGACTCATACGCCGCCATCCGGGGCCTCTCGTCGTGACCGACGATGTCCCACGGCGTCACATGCTCGATCCCTTGCTGCTGGAGGATCAGATGAATGTCCGTATCGAGGGCAAGCACGTTACCCGACAGGGTCTCCGGACAAGCCGCCCGCGCGCACGTCAGGTCGTCGGCATCGAGCAGGGCGATGAAGGGTCTGGACGAACTCATGGCTTGTCCCAGGCGGCAGGGGTACGCCGGGCCCGCGCCCGGCATGGATATCATCGGCCGCATCAGAAAGCGATGATGACCCGATCGCCACAAGGACCGGAGAAACAGCCACCCGCGGCCCAGCACCGACCAGCCATCGCCCCCGCATGCCCGATCATCCCCGGACAGGCAGGTATCAAGCCAATTACGTATCTAATTGTTGTGTTGACAACCGTGAGAGTGTCTAGAAACATGTACAACAAGGTCTTATGTTGATGCTCCCTCCCCGTCGCGCCCGGCTAACCGATGCCCACCCGCTTTCCTTGGTCGCCTTCCGGACCGATTGCCGATACCTACATAACACCCCGCGCGATCGGGCCCATCGCCGAAGCCCTGCGCGCATCGCGACGCTCCCGAGGGGATGCCCTTTGAATCCTGATGATCTCCGCAACTCGCTGATCGCCCTGGCCAACCAGGCACGGCCGTACGAGTTCCTCCACGCCGGACTGCCGTACCTGGCCCAGAGCCCGGCTGACATGCAGATCCGACTCATGGCCGTCCGATGTCTCGCCGAGTTGGGCCTCTTCGGCCCGGCCGTCGAGCTGATCGACGATCAACCCGATCTGCTGGCCCTCGCGCCCGATCTCGCCTCCACCGCCGAGACCCTCCGCAAGCAGCCCACCGGCCTACTTGCCTGGGCCGGCCTTGCCCGGACGTTCGAGCGGAACCTCGCCGCCGTCTGCGAGCGCTTCGATACCTGCCGCGCGCACGAGCCCGAGCTTCGAACGGCCTGCAACGACCTCGAGCTCGTTCGCTGCAAGGACGGAAACCTCCTGCTCAGCCGACGCAAGGGCGGCAAGCCGCGCCAGTGGCTGCCCGGCATCGTCAATTGGCTGGGCATGGTATGCGACTGCCAACCGCTCCGACCCGATCCCAACCTGATCTGTATGCCGGCCATGATCGAGGGCGTCGGTCTCGGCCACGCGGTCCGAACCCTCTTCGACAACACGTCGAAGATGTTCCTGACCTACACGCCGCACATCCACGTGCTCGAGCCGAACGTCGCGCAACTCGCGGCGTGGCTCCACGTGGGCGACCATCGCGACATGCTCGACAGCCCGCGATTCCACGTGTGGCTGGGCCCCGAAGGCCAGGAGGCCTTCCTCGAGTTCCACCGCGCGCATCTCGCCGTCCCCGTCCCGACGAACGTCATCCGCCAGCCCGGATGGGGTCCGGCGGCCGAGGCATGTGGAATGGACATCCTTCGCCGCCTGACGGAGGAAACCACCGCGAGCGAAAAGACCTATCGGCAGACCGTCCGCGCCTCGCTGGCCGATCGCGGCAGCCCCGAACACTACGCCGAGCACTTCGCCCGCCGCGACGACCGACCCCTCAGGATCCTCGGCCTGACGAGCCGATTCACCACGTTCCTCCAGTACTCCATGCGCGACATCGAGCACGCCGCCGCCAATCTCGGCCACGAGTTCCGGCTCCTCATCGAGGACAGCGACCACACGCCCCTGCTTCGACCCGAATACATCAGCAAACAGGTTGAAGACTTCATGCCGGATCTCATCCTCATCATCGATCACAACCGCAAGGAATACGGCGCCACGTACGACTACGCCATTCCATTCTGCAACTGGATCCAGGACGACCTGGCGCACCTCTTCGGCCCCGGCGCCGGCGAAGGTCTGCACGATTACGATCTCGTCGTCGGCCTCGTCGGACACAACCGACTCCGCTCGTCCGGCTATCCCGTTGAGCAGTGCCGCTTCGTGCCCACGCCCGTCAGCCTGCGGAAATTCTCGAACGAGCCGGTTCCCGACTCCGACCGCCGCGCGCACGCCTGCGACATCTCCTTCGTCACGCACCTGAGCCAGACGCGCCAGGAGCTCCTGAGCGATTCGCTCGCCCAGGTCCGACAGCCGGAGGTCCGCCGCCTCCTCGAAGCCCAATACGAACGCCTCGCGTCCGAGACCGCCGCCGGACAAATCCCCGGCACCCCCATGCAAACCATCGATCGCATCCAACAGCTCGCTCATGAGCTCGGCTTCGACATCGACCGACCCAACGCCAACCGAATCCGACAGTTGTTCACCGACAGGCTGATCAACGCCTACTTCAGGGAGCAGGTGCTCGAATGGGCCAGTAACCTCGGCCTGGACCTCCACATCTACGGCCGAGGATGGGATCGCCACCCCACGCTCGCCAAGCACGCCCGCGGTCCGGCCGAGCACGGCCACCAATTGCGATGCATCTACCAGGCCTCGAAGCTCAACATCCAGGCCGTCTCCACCGGCGCCGTCCACCAGCGACTCATCGAGGGCCTGTGCTGTGGCGGGTTCTTCCTGATCCGGCGAACGCCCAGCGACGACGTCGCCCCGCTCCAGGAGTCGATTCGCGGCCGATGCGTCGCCGCGGGCCTTCAGACGGAAGATGAGCTGTGGAATACGCCCGATGAGGCCCTGGCCCGTGACGTCCGCGGGCTTAACGACGCCCTTTATGCCCCCGCCCGCCTATACGACGGCTTCGTGAGGGACCAGTACTTCGACGCCGAGCACGGCTTCAGCATGCAGGCCGGTACGCTGCTGCCGGATTACGACCGAGTCCGGTTCGGCACGCGCGAGGAGTTCGAGCAGGTCGTAACGCGATTCCTCGACGACGACGCGGCGCGAAGGGAAATCGTCGAAGCGCAGCGCGACGTCGCCGTCGGACAGTTCAGCTACGAGTCCGCCCTCCAACGCATCTTCGACTTCGCCAAGGAACGTTTCTCGAGCCTTGCCGCCGAGAGCCCGCTCCCTGCGGCCGCACGCTAGTGCCCCTTTCGGTGAGTGAGTTTCACATCGCGTTCGGGGTGGCATGGGTCAGCGTCAGATGGGCCCTCTGACATGGAACGAAACACGGGTCCGCGGAACGCCGCGATG
>JAFGLZ010000086.1 GCA_016927755.1 Phycisphaerae bacterium | reverse complement strand
TGGGGCACCAAGCGCGAAGTTCCCCCCTCTCCCCCTTCATCATTCATCATTCATCCCTCATCCTTCGTACTCCCCCCTCCCCCATGTCGACGTGTCGACGTTTCCGCAGGACATTCCGAGACATCGCCCACGCCCGAGCATTCCAAGCCCCCTCCCCGCCAACCAACACTGCCGACAGGGACCGACCGCCAGGAGTCTCCGCTCCCTGCGAACCGCATGATTAATGAAGGAGTATTAAGGGATCGAAACTGTAAAAGAGAAGTTAGGACCGACTCACGACGCCGCCTTCGGCGTCGTCAGCGTCGCCCCCGAAGGTTGGCTGCTCGCCCCAACACTCAACCGCCTGTGCCCCGCCCCCGCAACGCCGCCATGATCGCCACCCCCGACGACGTCCCAAGCCGGTCCGCCCCGGCCCGAATCATGGCCAGCGCGTCATCGAGACTGCGAATCCCCCCCGCCGCCTTGACGCGCATCCTCCCCGCATGCGCCCGCAGCAACCGAACGCTCTCGACCGTCGCGCCGCCCGAAGCGTGCATCCCCGTCGACGTCTTGACGAAGTCGGCGCCCGCCTGCCCGCAAAGCTCGCACGCCAGAACGATCTGCTCGTCCGTCAGCGCCCCGCATTCGAGGATCACCTTGAGGTGGCGCGAATCGCCCGCCCGATGAACGACCTCAGCCACGGCCGCGACGTCCTCGCGAACCGCACGCGTCTGACCGCCCCGCATCGCGCCGATATGGATGACCATGTCGATCTCGCAAGCGCCGTCGTCGATCGCCCGCCGAGCCTCGGCCACCTTGATCGCCGTCGGCGTGGCCCCCAGCGGAAAACCCACGACGCAGCAGACACCCGTCGGGCTGTCCGCCAGACATCGCGCCGCCAGCCAAGCGTAGACTGAGTTGATGCAAACCGCCGCGAAGCCGTGTTCCTTCCCCTCGCCGCAGAGCTGTTCGATCTGGTCGGATGTCGCCTCGGCCTTCAGAAGTGTGTGATCGATCTTGGATGCGAGTTCGGCGGGAGAAGGCAGCGTGTCCATGGCCCAGGCGTTCCCTTCGATGTCCCTCAACGCTTGCGGGCGAACGTCTCCATCGTCTCCTCGATCACGTTCAGCACCGCCCGAATGCACTCGCCGCCCCCCGAGCAAGACAGGCCTCGTAGCTGATCCAAGTCGATCTCGGCGAGCGGGACGCCCATGATCTGCTTCCGGATCTCCTCGGCCATCCGGGCGCAGTCCGTCGACCCGACAATGTCGAAGGCCTCGAACCGCAGGACCCCCGACTTGTCGCTCAGCGAAAAACGGACCCTGTCACCGCAACTCAGGTTCGACATCGGATCCCAACCCATCGTCCAGGCAACCGCGGCGATTGGCAATACCCCATCGCGCCCGTCGGCAGTGGGGCAACCCTCTTCACACAACAAGGCATCCCCGGCCACAAGCAGGCCCTTTCGGCCCCGTGCGGCTGGAAACACCTCCTCATCCTCAGCTCGCTGAAGGAGATTTAATGACAGCGCCAAGCACGTTCCAAACGGCTAGTGATCGCAGACGTTCTCGCCGCTCTGCAGGCTCCCGTCGAGATACGCCTGAACTAGCGCCTCAGGAGACTCGGCGGGAGCGCCGACGAGCACGTCGACCCCATGCTGGGCGAATATCTGCTGGGCTCGCTGGCCCATGCCGCCGGCGATGACCAGGTCGGCCCCTTGCTCCTTGATCCACGGCGGCAGAATGCCAGGCTCATGCTCGGGCGGCGCTATGCGCGTCTGGTTCTGGATCGTCTTCGTCTCTCGATCGACGTCCACGAACGCGAACTCCTCACAGTGCCCGAAGTGCATGCACAACTGCCCGTTGGCCAGCGGTATCGCAAAACGCATCACTGCACCATCTCCTTCCTTGGATGCCTGGGATGGACGCTCGCTTCCGGCGCCTTTCGGCGTCTCGACGGCCTTCGTCACGGCGTCCGCAAGCGCCCCAAACGCCTCCGCGGCCGGCGAGGTCGGTTGGCTCTTGGCGATCGCCTCGCCTTGATCTCCCGCCAGGACCAAACCCGGATCGATCGGAATTCTCGCCAGGAACGGCACGCCCATCTCCTCCGCCATCCGCTCCCCGCCGCCTTGGCGGAAGATGTCGGAGGTCTTGCCGCAGTGCGGGCAGACGAAGCCGCTCATGTTCTCGACCACGCCGAGAACCGGCATCCCAAGATGCCCACAGAAGGTAATGGACTTCCGCACGTCCAGCAGCGCGACCTCCTGCGGCGTCGTCACGACGATGGCGCCTGTCGGATGCTCGATCAACTGCGCCACCGACAGCGGCTCGTCGCCCGTGCCAGGCGGGCAATCGATGATCAGATAGTCCAGCGCCCTCCAGTCCACGTCCTTGAGAAACTGCTTGATCAAGCTCATCTTCATCGGCCCGCGCCAGATGACGGGACTCCGGTCGTCGGGCAGCAAAAAGCCGATCGACATGACCTTCATGCCGCCGCACATGATCGGGAGGATCTTCTCTCCTTTGGTCACCACCTGCTTGCGCCCGATGCCCAACAGCGCGGGAACGCTCGGACCGTGGATGTCGACGTCCAGCAGCCCCACCTGCTTGCCCGACTCGGCCAGCGACAACGCCAGATTCGTCGCGACCGTGCTCTTGCCGACGCCGCCCTTGCCCGACAGAACGACGATCTTGTGCTGGATGCCCTTGAGGCTCTTGGACAGCTCTTCTCGCTCCAGATACTCGCCGAGCCGATCTTCCGGCTCGACGGCCTGGCTGGAACACCCGCCCGTCGCGTCGCTCGAGCAGGCGTGTCCGCCGCGCTCCGAGCGGTCGCCGTCCTCGTGGCCGCCACAATCGCCGCCGCCACAACTCCCACAACTGGAATCCGTGTTGCTCACGATGTTCTTCTCCAATACATCCTCAATGAGACTCGCCGCTGAACGTGTAGTCAGGGTACCATCATAGCAGACTCGACACCTTCCGCCACACTCCCCGAACGTCCTGGGCCACCTGGCCGTCCGTGTGCTCGACCACCGAGGCACGACGGATCTGCGCCCGAGTCACCTCGGGATCGTAGTGAATCCGTCCCACAAGCTCCGTGCCCCAACCGGCCGCGGCCGACTCGATCTCCCGAGTCACCGCTTCGTTCAGATCGAACTTGTTGATGCAGACCAACATCGGAACGCCGAAGTGCTTCGATAGCTGGCGGACGCGATCCAGATCGTGCAACCCCGACCGGGTCGGCTCGGTGACCGCCAGAACAAGGTCCGTCCCCGTGATGGACGCGATGACGGGACACCCGATGCCGGGCGAGCCGTCCACGATGATCAGATCGAGGTCCTGCTCGACCGCGACGAATTTGGCCTGCTGCCGAACTAGCGTCACGAGGCGCCCCGAGTTCTCCGCCGCGATGCCCAGCTTGGCGTGAACCATGGGCCCGAACCGCGTCTGGGAAACGTACCACTCGCCGTTGACGCAGTCCTCCATCGCGATCGCATCATCCGGGCAGAAGCGGGCGCACACGCCGCAACCCTCGCAGTTGATCGGATCGATCCGAAACCCGCTCGCCACCGCCGAGGGAATACCGTCCTGAATCACCGCGTCGAACCGGCACAGCTCCAGGCATTTCCCGCACGCCGTGCACTTGGCCGAGTCGATCCTCGCCTGCCTGCCGCCGGAGAACGGCTCGCGAATCTTCACGTCGGGATCGAGAATCAGATGGAGATCGGCTGCGTCTACGTCACAATCGGCCAGAACCTTCCTCTCGGCCAGGGCCGCGAATGACGCCACCAAGCTCGTCTTGCCCGTGCCCCCCTTGCCGCTGATGACCACGAGTTCCTTCATCGGGTCACCTCCCTCTCGATTCGGGCCAGTAGTGCCTCGAACGTCGCACGGTATTCAGGAAGAACATTCCCGGCAATCTGCCCCCTGGCGTACGCCTCCGCTACCCGACGATCGTCCGGAATCTCCACGAGAATCGGAAGACCCTCCGAGTCACAGTACTTCCGAACCTCGTCGTCGCCGACGTCGCATCGGTTGATAACGACACCCATGGGCAAGCCCAACGCGCGAACCATCCCGACGGCCAGAACCAGATCGTTCAACCCGAACGGCGTCGGCTCGGTCACCATGCAGACGTAGTCGCTGTTCTGAACGGCCGCGATCGGAGGACAGCTCGTCCCCGGGGGCGCGTCAACGATCACCCACTCCACGTGCTCGCTGGCTTCCGCCTTGACACGGCGGATCAACGGCGGCGACATCGCTTCGCCGATACGCAAACGTCCGTACACGAGGTCGAAGTCCCCAGCAGTCCCGCGCTGAACCGTGCCCACCTCCCGGGCGCCTTCACTGATCGCCTCGACCGGACAAACCAGCCAGCAACCCGCACAGCCGTGGCACAGCTCTGGAAAGGTCATAACGTTACCGTTCAGACAGGCAATGGCGTTGAATTGACACATCTCCGCGCACTCGCCGCATCCCGTGCACTTGTCAGCATCCACATTGGGAATCGCGACGTGCACCGTCCGGGTCTCGCGGATCTCGGGCGATAGGAAGAGGTGGCAGTTCGGCGCCTCCACGTCACAGTCGACCAGTTCGACGGTCTTCCCCAAGCCTGCCGCCGCCACCGCCAGATTGGTGGCCACCGTCGTCTTGCCCGTACCCCCCTTGCCGCTGGCCACGGCGATGATGTTACGACTGCCCGGTTGTCCACTCACTGGGGAGCCCCCCGTTGATCACCCCTCGCGACGAGGGTAATGGCCTGGATCGGACATACTTCAACACAAGCCCCGCAGCCGATGCACCGGGATTCGTCCACGACGGCCGCCTCCAGAACCGTGATGGCCTCCACCGGACATTCTTCGACGCATTGACCGCACCCCGTGCAAGTCGCTGAGTCGACGCGCGCCACGAACCGCCTGGTCTGCGAAGACTGAAACCTGCGCATCGGCATCTGCCCGGTTCCCCCCGGACCAGGACTGATTCCGGCAGGTCCAGTCATACCCCAAGCGCACCGCCCCTGGCCCCGTCGACCACGACCCGTGCCCCTGCCCATACCTTGACCGCGCCCCCTGCCGCCACCTCCGCGACCCCCCCCCATGCCACCCATTCCAGTGCCGGGACCACTGCCATCGCCTCGCGGCATTGCTGTCAACCTCCTCTCATGTCCAGGTGCGGTCTCAAGCCCAGTGCCCCTCGACATCGGCGGAATCCGCCGCGGTCATCCCTCCTGCCTTGAACGCCGCCAGCGCCTCGCGGATCGTACCGCTCGCCCCCGTGTGGACCTGGATCCCGGCGGCCGCTAGTGCTCGAAACGCCTTGGGACCGCAGTGGCCCGTCAACACCGCCTTGACCCCTTGCCCCGAGATGGCCTGGGCCGACTGGATCCCCGCGCCCTGGGCGGCGTTCAGATTCACCTCGTTGCTAATCGGCTCGACGCTGTCGTCGTCCGTGTCCACCACGAGGAAATACCGGGCCCTGCCGAAACGAGGGTCCACGGCATCATCAAGCGTCGTACCTTGTGAGGTAACTGCGATCTTCATGAGACGGCTTCCTTATGCCACTCGGTTCTTCACCGTCGATGAGAAGAACCGGCGGGCCCGGGGACGAACATCGGGGTGGTTCGTCACTGCTGCGGCGTCCATCGGGTCCTCCGTGGAAGAACCCGAGCCCCGGGCCGTTCGCCGGCTCCGTTCGTCACGTCCCAGACGGTCCCTGCGCCTGAGACTCCAGTTCGCTCAAGCGAGCCTGCATCGCTTGGAGCTGTTGGCCGAGCAACTCAACATGGTTCCTCAGCACGGCCTTCTCCTGCTCAGCCGTCGGCATCGCCGGCGCGACGCCATACCCCGCCGACAGCGGCCATGCGCCCATGAACCCGCCCCGGCGACCACGACCGCGCCCACCGCCGAAACCCCGGCCGCGACCGCCGCCCCAAGGCAGACCGCCCCGACCCAAACCATAGACCGGGCCGATGCCACTCGCTTGGATCGGGAGGCAGTAACCAAAACCCCCGCCGGTTCGAGGGCCCGCACCCATCGGACCCGTTCCATCAAAACCTGGCATGTCAATCACTCCTTCTTCTGTCGTACCAAGATGATCAAGGCTCGGGCTGGCGACAGCCCCAGCCGCGACCGCGGCCACACTGCCCCCGACCTCCCTGACCTCGCCTGCGACGTCCACACCCCGGCATGGCGAACCGGGGGTCGGGCAATCCCCCCTTCCGGTAGGCCGACATCACCTCGTCCACCTCGCCTGCCACCCAAGGAACGAGTTGGATCCCACAAGCCGACACGCGATGCGCCTGCATCTGTGTGATCCCCCCGCACAAAAGCACGTCGACGCCCAGATCCCGTAGCCTCTCCGCCCGCCGCGCCTCCTGAACACTCGAGAAATCCACCGCCCGGCAGATCAGCCGGCCCTCGGCGTCGTCTTCGAAGACCAGCACCTGCTGGCACGTGTCAAAGACGGGCGAAACGCGATTCTGAAACACCGGGACTGCCACGCTCATGATCTCGCGGACCTCCGACACCGTATCTTCAAACACGTTGCGTGCCAGGAGGACGGAATACAAGATGACGTGGAGGGTTACTATCACTACGCCAACTGGTTAAGGTGCGCAACTGCCATTCTGGAAGGCACAACAGGCATCGAGGCCAATTTGCATATTGCACCCGATGCCAAACCAACAGAAGTGCGGTTCGCAACCAGGCCGGGAATCTGTGATCTCAGGGTGGCGCACCGCCCACGAAACAGGGTCAAGCCTCGGTCGCGACCTGCCGAAAGGGAGTGCATCCGCGCTGCACGCCGAGCCAGCGAGCACGTTCCTCGCGTCCGCGCGTGGCGTGTGGCAAAGGAGAACCGCAGAAGCAACCGCCCCGACCAAGTTGAATCAACCGGCGCGGATTGCTAGGATACCGTAGCTTGTGCGCAGGCCCCATCGTCTAGTGGTTAGGACACCGGATTTTCGATCCGGCAACACGGGTTCAAATCCCGTTGGGGTCAATCGTAGAGACGGGGTCGTCGACTGCGGCGACCCCGCTTTCTTGCGCCCTGTAGCTGCCCCGGGCCAGCGCCTCTACTCCTGCCCCATCTCCTGCTGCGCCAGACCGTGCCCCGGCTTGTGCTCATACAACAGCCAGTACGTCACCGGAATCACGAACAGCGTGAAGACCGTCGAGGCGAACAGCCCGAAGATCAGGGCCCAAGCCAGGCCGGAGAAGATCGGGTCGATCGTGATCGGAGCGGCTGACAGCATGGCCGTTCCCGCGGTCAGCAGGATCGGGCGAAGCCGGACGACTCGGCTTTCCATAATCGCGTCGAAGAGCGATCGCCCACGCGCCAACGACAGGTGGATGAAGTCCACGAGGATGATCGAGTCCCGCGTCACGATGCCCGCCAGCGCGATCATGCCGATCATGCCCGTCGCTGTGAAGAACACGGGGTCTGCGTACCCGCCCACCTGACCGCCCACGGCCAGGTTCAACAGCCAGAAGCCAGGCATGATCCCGATGATCGTCAGCGGGATCGCGAGCATGACCACGACGGGAATGACGAACGAGCCCGTCTGCCCCACCAGCAGGATGTAGATCGCCACCATGGCCGCGGCAAAGGCCAGCCCGAGGTCGCGGAAGACATCGAGCGTGATCTGCCACTCGCCCTCGCCAGAGAACACGACGCGAATCCCCTCAGGAACCCACCATGCAATGCCGCTGCCGTTGCTGAAGAACGTCCGATCGTCCAACGGTCGCGGCTGGTTCGTGGCGATCCAGCCGCTGCCCACCGCATTCCAATCGGCCGGCAGACTGGTGGCCTGGCTTGCCGCGTCCTCGACCTGATCGGCCTGGATGTCCACGACCGCCTCGGCCGGCGGACGTCCCGCCGTCTCGGCGAAGACGTACACCACGCGCTGGAGGTTCTTGTGATAGATCGTCTTGTCGACCAGCGACCGCTCGACGTGACCCAACTCGGCCAGCGGTGTCAGCGTCCCGCCCCGCCCCTTGACGTAAACCCGCGCCAGATCGGCCGGACTGGATCGAGTCGGCCGCGGCAGACGGACCTCGATCCGAAGCGGGTTCCGCTCCTCGGCAAGATGCAGCAGACCCGCCGTCGCCCCCCCCAGCGAGGTCCGGATCGTCTCGGCGATCTCCTCGACCGACACGCCGCTCAGGGCGGCCTTCTCCTTGTCCGTCACGAAGATGAGCTTGCGGCTATCCGCCTCGACCGTGTCGTCGAGGTCGACCACGGCAGGCTCGACCGCCATTCGGGCACGAACCGTCTTCGCCGCGGCAATCAGATCCTCATACGAGTTGTCCGGCCGGCCGAACACCTCGGCCGTCAGCGTCGCGATCACCGGCGGCCCCGGCGGCGTCTCGACAATCTTCAGAGCGGTGTTGTGCCGCCTGGCGATGGCCGTCAGGTCATCCCGCAGCCGCAGTCCGATTGCGTGGCTCTGCTGACGTCGGCTCTTCTTGCCGACTAGGTTGACGCGGATCTCAGAAACATTGTCGCCCTTGCGCAGGTAGTAGTGTCGCACCAGCCCGTTAAAGTCCATCGCCGAGGCCACACCGACATACGACGTGAAGTCCGTCAGTTCAGGCACCTTGGCCAGATACTCCTCGAAATCGCGAACCGCCGCGTCGGTCCGCTCCAGCGTCGTGCCCTCGTCGAGATCGAGCACGAGCAGCAGCTCGTTCTTGTTGTCGAACGGAAGCATCTTCAGCGGTACCAAACGATCCGCCGCGATCCACATCGCCCCCATCATCAGGACCAGCATGCCCAGCAGGGAACCCCACGCCACCTTGCGCGAGTGCAACAGCGGGGCCATCAGCGGATAGAACATCCGGTAAAGGGGGCTCTGCTTGACGACCTCCATGTCGTCCGCCTCGTCGTGATGCGCTCCCAGATCCGCGCCCGGCTGGTTGTACCGGCGCCTGAGGACGTGGAAGCTCAGCCACGGCGTGATCGTGAACGCCACGAGCATCGACATGGCCATCGCCACCGGGACGTTCAGCGCCATCGGACGCATGTACGGGCCCATCATGCCCGTGATGAAGAACATCGGCAGGAACGAGACGATGACGGCCAGCGTCGCGGTGATCAGCGGCGGCCGAATCTCGGCGACGGCCTCCAGCACGATCTGACGCGTCGCCTTGCGCCGAAGCGCGAAATGCCGCGTGATGTTCTCCACGTCGACGATCGGGTCGTCCACCAGCAGGCCCAAGGACAGGATCAGCGCAAAGAGCGTCACCCGGTTGATCGTGTAGCCGAACATCAGGTTAACCGTCAGCGTCGGACCGAACACGACCGGCACCGCCACCGCGACGATCAACGACTCCCGCCAGCCGAGCCCCAGCGTCAGCAGCGCGATGACGATGAAGATCGCCACCCCCAGCGCCTCGACCAGTTCATTGACCTTCTCGTCGGCCGTCAGCCCGTAGTTGCGCGTGATGACCAGCTCGACGTCGTCGGGCACGATCTCGCGCTTCAGCTCCTCGGCGGCCTTGATGACGTCCTTGGCCACCCAGACCGCGTTCGTGCCCTTCTTCTTGGCCAGCGCGATCGTCACCGCGGGTCGCGACAGGGGCGCTCCCAGCCCGCTCGCCGCCTTCAACGGATCGGCCGAGACCGCCGACGAGCCGACGAGCGTCCCCGTGAAGCCCTCGTGATGCTCGAACCCCCGCGCCGGGCCCCAGCCGTGCCGAACGTAACTCGTGATCTCGTCCGGGCCGTCGACGATGTCCGCCACGTCCTTCAGGAACACCGGACGCTCGTTGAACACACCCACCACCAGCTCGGCCAAGTCGCCCGGTCGAACGAACGCCTCGCCGGCCTCGACGCGAAAGACCTCGTCGTCCCGGGCAAACTCGCCCGCCGTCCGCGTCACGTTCGCTCCGGCGATGGCTCGCTGCACCTCGAGCGGCGAGACCGAGTACGCCTGCATCCGCTCGGCGCTCAGGTAGACGCTCACCGTCCGCGGCTCGCCGCCGATGATGTACGCTCGGGAGGTGTTCTCAACCGCCGCGAGACGCTCCACCATCTCCTCCGCCACGCGGCGGAGCGTGTACGCGTTCGAGTTCTCACCCGTCAGCGTCAACGTCACGATCGGGACATCGTCGATCTCCACCGGCTTGACGACCCAACCGGTCACCCCCGGCGGCACGAAATCGAGGTGCTCATCGATCCGCTTGTACAGCTTGACCAGGCTCCGCTCGCGGTCCTCGCCCACGTAGTAGCGAACCGTGATGATCGCCTGATCCTGCCGCGACATCGAGTAGACGTATTCCACCCCATCGATCTGATAGAGCAGCTTTTCCAGCGGGGTGGCCACGAGCCGCTCGACCTCCTCGGCCGAGTACCCCGGGAAGTTGACATAGATGTCCGCCAGCGGCACGACGATCTGCGGATCCTCTTCCCGCGGCGTGATCAGCAGCGCCGTGATCCCTACCGCCGCGCTGAGGATGACCAGGACCAGCGAGAGGTTCGATTGAAGGAACGTTCGGACGACGGCGTTCGTGAAACCGTGATGCGCCTCGATGCCCCCATGGCCGGGACTCGACGATCCGGACGAGGTATCGGCCATCGTCACACCCCCTCTCGGGACGGCTCGGTTGAAGCCACGATAGCGACCTTCTCACCCTCGCGGAGCCCGGAGAGCACCTGCACGTCGTCCCCAACCGCTCGACCCAACTGGACGGCCCGCCGCCGAAGCAGGCTCCCGTCGGCCACGCCCACGACCGTCAACTGACCCACCCGGCGCACCGCCGCCTTGGGGATGACAAGATACTCCTCCTCGTCCAGAGGAATCAGGATGCGCCCGAACATCCCGGGGTACACGTTCGGCGGACACGGCCCCGTGACCTTGACCGAAAAGGTCCGACTCGCCGATTCGGCTTCGGGCACGATCTCGCTGACCGACCCCATGCACGCCTTGCTCAAGGATTCCAGCCGAACGCCGATCTCCTGCCCCACCTTCAGACGCTGAGTCAACGACTCGCGGACGCTGGCCACTAGCTGCATCCGCGTGTTGTCGTAGAGCGTCACGAGGACCTGCCCCGGCGTAACGGTGTCGCCCGACTCCACCTTCTTGTCGATGACCTTGCCCGCCATCGGAGCCGTAATCGTCGCATACATGAGGATCGTCTTGGCCTCGCTCGCCACCTGCTCGGCCTGTTCCAACTCCGCCACGGCGGTCTTCAGGGACGTGTCGGTCCGTTCGTATTCGATCTTGGCCGCCGCGTTCTTCTTGAGCAGGTCGCTGATCCGCTCCATTTCGATCTTCGCCTGATCGCGCTTGGCACGCGCGGCGATCACGGCGGCCTCGGCTTGTTGCAATCGTGCCTTGAGATCCGCGTCGTCGAGCCGAACGAGCACGTCGCCTTTCTTGACCTCCTGACCCGCCACGACGTTGACCTCGATCACGTTCGCGCGGATCTTCGAAGCGACTGCCACCTGCTGCACCGCGCGCACGCTGCCGACCGCCGACTCCGTCGCGGGCAAGCGGATCTTCCGAACCGGCACGAGCCGCGTGTCCCCGATGAGACGTTCGACAGGTTGGGCCTGCTCCGCCGCCCCGATCTTCGGGCTAAACGAACCCATCAGCCACATCATCAGAAGCACTACGACGACGAGGAACCCAATCCCTATGGCGACCCCCTTGACGATCGGTAACCATCGCGAGGCCTTTGCCGATGCCTGGCTCATGACCCGTCCTCCTGAAATCTGCCTCCGCCATGAACATCTGATACCGAATCAATACACGCCAGCACTTCTGGACGCAACTAGTTGCGCCTGTCGTGAAACGCTATAGTGTCTGGACTTCGCGTTGCCTCCTATGCCGACCCAGCCCCGATGCTGCTGGACGAGGAGACCAAAGACCATGTCAAGATCCGCGATCGCCTGGATTCTAGGTGTGACGCTGGCGGCGAGCGCCCCTCCCGCGGGGGCGGCACGGCCTCTGCCTCCGGTCGAGAAGCTGGTGACTGACTTCGAGACCGCCGACAAGGCCCATAACAACGGAAAGGGCGACTCCGAATCGCCCGACTCCAGCTCGCTGGGTTGGGGTGAGTCGGGCTGGCTGCGGAACTACTGGGAAGTGTACGAGCTGACCGGCCAGACGCGATGGTGGGACAAGATAATCGACCACTTCGACCGGATGATCGCCCATCTGACCGATCACGACGGCGACGGGTTCAAGTCGTGGCAGACGAAGCGATATAGCACCGCCTTGATCCGGGCCGAGGCCCTTCACAACCGCGGGACCGCCGCGATCCAGGTCCCCACACCCAAGCTCTTCGACGGCAAGAAGGCCGCCCAGGTCGCCGACCGCCGCTACCTCGTCGAGTTCCTGGACGCGCGAACCTTCCGCCTTCGGAATGCCGCGACCCTCAAGGTGCTCACCGACAAGGTTTCCTACAAGAGCGGACAAGCCATCACCATCGCGCCGAACGTTCAAGTGACGATCACCGGCAAGCCTGAGCAGGGCGACACGTTCTCGATCTGGACCACTGCCCCCAGGCCTATCGAGTACGTCGTCCATCAGGGCATGGTCCTCAAGCCCGTCGCCTGGTTCATCGAGGCCGCCCTCAAGCGCCCAAGCGGAGATGCCTATCACAAGAAGGCGAAGGACTACCTCGCCGTCATCGAGAAGCACTTCCTGCTCGGCAACGAGAAGTACTGGACCGATACGGGCGACGGGGCAGGCGCCTACCGCTTCACGCCGGAGCCGACGGAACGGTATCCGAACCGGATCCTACCACACAATCAGTACCTGGCCCTCGCCCGCGCGTGGCTGATCCTGGCGGACGCCACGGGTAATGATCTCTATCGCAGGCGAGCCGAGGCGATGGCCAAGAACTTCAAGCGGGCACTACGGGACGTCGACGGCGCCTACGAGTGGGACTACTGGGACTGGATCGAGAACGGCAAGCCGGACAGCAGCCGGGCTGAGGACTCTTCCCACGGTACGATCGACGTCGGATTCGTCATCGAGGCCGCGCGGCGAGGCGTCGTCTTCACGGACGGCGACGCGCGCTGCCTCGCCAAGACGATGACGAGCCGCATGTGGAACGGATCGACCGACGCCCCGCGCTTCGGTGACCGCGTGGACACGAACGTCGGCGATCGTCTGCCGCTGGTGGACTGGGTCGATCTCGGCAAATGGGACCCGCGTATCTTCGATCTGCTCACCGCGGCGCTGATGGCCGGGCCGGAAACGCCCGATCGCGCGTGGCGGATCATCACCCTACTCAACGCCAGGAAGCGGGCCAAGCGGTAGCCCCCGGGAGCACCAGCGTCCGCCGCTCGCGTTCAGATCCGCGAGCGCTGCGACCGGGCAAACAGCCCGAGCACCCCGCCCAAGACGAGGACCAGCGTCGCGGGCTCCGGCACCGGGCTCTCCTCCGCCTTGGCCGCCTTGATCTGAAACGCCAGCCGCGACCGCGAGGGCCGGCTCTGCCACCTCATCGTCGATCGTCCCGTCAGCGTGAAGCCGTCCATCAGGTCGGCTCCGGCGATATGCAAGACGTCCGCGCCCGTACCCACGCCGAAGGCCGACGACGTGTCGATGATCGGCGCCCCATCAAGAACCAGGTCGTCGATGACGATGCTCGTGTCGTCATTCACCGCGCGCGTTCGGATGAAGAGATCCGTGAACGTCTCCTGTGGCGTATAGCTCAGCGTGTGCCCGCCAACGGTGAACGAGACTCGGTTGAGGATCTCGTCGTAAGTCAGCGCGAATTGAACCGGAGTCTCCCCGGGCCAGACGAACTGGTCGGTGGCGTACGGCGCCGCCGTCGACGGACCGAGATCGAACTCGTGATCGCCGTCCAGGGCGCTGTTGCCGATCCGCCCCTCGGCCACGAAGGCGATGTCATCTTCCAGCACGAGAGCGGCGAAGTCCGCATCGGTGAAATGCTCGGTGGTGATGATTCCCGCGCCGGCCGGTGTGACGACCAGAAGCACCAGCACGGCTGCGGCGAGACCGGCTCGAATCGAGTGCATCGATGTCCCCCTTTGGCGCCCGGCCTTCCGCATCGGACGGCAAACCCGAGGCGCGGAGGCTCGGCAATTCCCGTGGATCACGAGGGGGCATGGCGTGCGCGGATCTTCCCGAACTGTCCCCTGGATCCTTCGGTGAAGATGTAAGATAGATTTGGGGGTCGCGTCCAGCGAAGGTGCGATCTTTCCTGCAGGATCATCTCCGCCCGATAATGCCCGCTCCTTTCACACCAGAACAAGGGAGTTATGGGTCGTCGTGGTGCGCAGCGTCCCGCGATGTGCCGCGTCCGTTTGGTTGACAACGCCACCCCGGCCGGATTGAATGTGTCGCAGGTGCCCGCGGGGGCGCGGTCGCACGCATACCCTCATGCCCGTCAGACAAGGAGTAACCGCGATGAAGATCGGCATTGTTTCGTTCACGGACGGACGTCAGCGCGTCGCCAAGGCCACCGACAAGACCTGCAAGGGATTCGAGCAGAAGCTCGCGAGCTGGTTCAAGCGGAAGCGTCACAAGGTCGTCATCGCCCCCAAGGTGGTGTGGAACTGGGCAACGGCCCGGCAGGCGGCCGAGCGATTCAACAAAGCCGGCATCGATGTGGCCGTCTTCAACTTCTGCGTCTGGAGCTATCCCGACCTGACCGCTCAGGTCGCCAACCTGATCGGCATCGACACCCCGATCCTGCAGCTCGGAAACATCAACCCGTCGGCCCCGGGATGGGTGGCGTTCTTCGCCTCGGCCGGCACGCTCGCCGAGATCGGCCGACCGTTCGGACGCGTCCTCGGCGACATCAAGGACAAGAAGGTCCAGGACCAGGTCCAGAAGTTCCTTGATCAGAACGATCCGGACCAGCGAGCAAGGGGCTACGCCGCCGCGGCCGCGCTCCACGGCCAGCGATACGGCGAGTTCGACGGGCCAAGCATGGGCATGTACACCGGCCACGTCGACCAATCGCAGTGGATGGAGCAGTTCGGCATCCAGGTCTACCACCGAAGCCAGCTCACGCTCGTTCAGGAGATGAAGAAGATCAAGGACGACCGCGTCGAGGCCGGTCTGAAGTGGCTCGAGCGTTACTGCGGCGAGATCCACTGGGACAAGAAGAAGCTCACTCCGGGCCTGGGCGGGACGCTCGCACGGCAGGTCCGGATGTACCTTGCCATGAAGGACTTCTGCAAGATCGAGGGCGTCGACTTCTGCGGCCTGACCGGACAGCTCGATATGACCGAGTATCCCGAGCTGTGCATCGGCGACGTTCAGGAGGCCATCCTCAACGACATCGCCGACTGGGAGGACAACCCCAAGGAGCCCGTCATCTGCGCGACCGAGTGCGACAGCAACGGCGCCCTGACGATGCAACTCATGCACATCCTCAGCGGCACGCCCGCTCTGTTCGCTGACCTGCGGCACTACCATGAGAAGGAAGGCCTCTACGATCTGGTCAACAGCGGCGAGCACTCGCCCTGGTTCGCCGAGCGGAGCAGCGACTTCCGCCGCAACTGGAAGCAAGTGCATTTGCGACCCGCGAGCGACTTCTACTTCCGGGCCGGCGGATGCAGCGTCCAGTTCTACGCCAAGCCGGCCGACAAGGTGACGTTCGGAAGGATCACGCGGACGGCCGGACGTTTCCAAATGCACCTGTTCACCGGGTCGTTCGAGAAGCTGTCGCGCAAGAAGGAAGAGGCCCTCGCCAAGCAGACGTCGTACGAATGGCCGCACGCGTTCGCGAAGTTCGACATCGCCTTGGAGACCCTGCGCGACAACTACAACAGCAACCACATCCACGCCATCATCGGAGACCACATCGCCGCCTTGGCCGCGGCGGGTGAGATGCTGGGAATCGAGACGGTGGTGTTGAGCTGAGGCCCCAATTCGATCGGGTATTCGAAGCGCCGATCCCCGTCGGGATCGGCGCTTTTCGTTTCCATCCCAGCCAACGGCCTGAACCCGAGATTAGCGACTCGGGAGACTCGTCCGGACCCGTTTTGCCATCCCCGCCCACCCGCGGGGGGCTGTTGGCCAAGGCCGGACTTTACCTGGACCCCGGCTCCGCGTATATTTGCGTGAGGTCGTGGGCGGTGGTCAAAGGGCGTCGTGCTACGTAAGCCCCGCTCCCTCTGACCGCAGGCAGATCGACAGGCCGAAGTGGCGGAATTGGCAGACGCGCGGGATTCAAAATCCCGTGGCCTTTACGGGCCGTGTGGGTTCGATTCCCACCTTCGGCAGTTGCACAAAAACCGCTCAAGTAGCGGCTCTTCTTATGGTCATGCCTAGCCCCAGAAGTCCTCGTCGGTGACCGCAGGTGGGATGAGGCCGAGGCGTCGGCGAAGTCCCATAGTCTGTCCAGGCTTGAGCCCCTTCTTCCACGAGATGTGCCCAATCGTGAAGTCCTGAATGTCCCCCTGGTGCTCTTGCCTGTGAACATGCCGTCTGAGCCCTTGGCTCACGACTTGTCCCACATGATGCCATGCTTCTTGAGGCCTGCTGTACGACGGCAAGCTTGACGATTCGCGGGAAATCCACGTTGGGGCCAGTTCGCGTTCAAGGCGGCCCACGGTGTCCTTCGACGCCCAAGCCGTGCTGCTGCAAGGGGCCGACTTCCCAAAGACGTTCTCCGTGGCGCGGAGTAACAACTCATCCGGGAGTCGACGACATAGCGGTATCACGTCCCAGGTCTCTTGCGGAGCGGGGAAGAACACTTGCTTCGCGGTCGTCGCGTTGCGGATCTGACCCGCAATCGCACCGAGCAGATCCTCAAGGGCCTCCTGCACCGTATCTCCGGCACCGATCAGATCCATCTCGATACAATGGGCCAGCCATACATCCGGATCATCAGGATCAGAGTAGACGACCAGTCTAATCTGAAGGTCTTTGGGAAGCTTGATCATGAGAACCACCTGTGGGTGGCCATCCGTGGCATCCTTTCTACCTCTACTGCTCCTGTTAGTCTTCAATCTGATGCGTGCGTCTACACGAAGTGCAGCAGATCGGTCAAGCCTCTTCTCGGCTCGAAACGGGCGCGACCTTGAGGCGAAAGGCTGTGCGCGACTGGGCGGCCTCCCCACAATACGGATAAACGCATTATACAAGCAAAACAATGACTTGCGGATGTGGTTGTGCATCCTCTAGAATCAGCAATTAACGTACCACCTGAACTATTGAAGCGAAGACAGACCTGCTTGGTTGGCGCGCGCCCGGCGAGTTATGGGGCTTGCGCCGGGCAGCGGAGATCGGGCGGATCGAGAGTTGATTCGGTCGACAATTCGCCGGGCGGGTCAACCCGGCGCTGTCGTTGATGGTAGGTCGATGGGGGCGAGGTGCTGAGGGAGGAGTCTAGTGATGCGAAGACGAGGTTTGAACGGTGTGATGTTGGGGATCGTCCTGCTGACGTCGATGGGGGCGATCTGTACGGGGCCGTGCGCGCAGAAGTTCGTTTATGTCGACCTGGTGAGCCTGACGCCTACGAACGGTCCGGTTCCGGGGCCGACGGTGACGATCGTGGCGGAGGTGACGGAGGACTCCACGGACGCCGTTTGCTACATCCTGTCGTTCGGGTTGGACAAGTGGAATCCTGTCACGCAGGGCTGGCAATGGGCCGGCGTTTACCCCACCTATGAGTACGGCGAGGCCGGCCCGAGCCCGAGCGGGGAGTGCGGCGAGATCCGTACGATCACCGTGACGTTCGCCGATCTGCCGCTGACGGCCGGGGAGAACAAGTACCGATTCGAAACGTACATCGACGGCTGCGACGGGTGGGAGGATACCTGGGAAACGTACGAGGTCACGTACACCTACACGCCGTAACGGATGCTGGAGGAGGATACGTCATGTCGAGCCTACTGAGACGGCCTTTGGCCGCCGTGGGGATTCTGGTGCTGACGGCCGGGGTGGACTGTCTCGGACCGTGCGGGCCCCTGAATGTCGAGATTGAACTGCACGACTTCGTCCCGGCCGGCGGCACCGTGGTGTCCGAGGATACGATCACGTTCACCGTCAGCGGGACCGAGGAGGCCTCGGACAAGATGCTGTACCGGGGCTATAGCCTCGACTGGGCGGACCTGCAGCGGTGGGACGGGGCGTACTGGCGCGATGTTGAGCAACTCCACTGGTGGACGAGCGGATCGTGGGAGTCGGCGGGGGAATGCAGCGTGATCCGGACGATCGAGATGACGTTCGAGGATGTGCCGCTGAACGTGGGACAGAACCGGTTCCGCGTGGCGATGTACATCGACGCCAGCGACGTGCAGGGCTACTGGACGTACAGCGACGAAGTCGTCTACGACTATCAGCCGTAGACGGCTCACCAAGCGCGAGCCGTTCACGCTAAACCGCGAGCCGTAGTCGGACGCGCGCCTCCTGCTTACCGAGCCGCCTTGACGGGGTTTCGCAGGACGCCGACGCCTTCGATCTCGACCTCGACGACGTCGCCGGGCTTGATGGCCGACGTTTTGCCCATCGTTCCGGTGAAGATCAGGTCGCCCGGCTCGAGCGTGACGTGTCTGCTGATCCAGCTCACGGTCGGGGCCACGCCGTGGATCATGTCGCGCGTCCGCTGGTCCTGCTTGACCTCGCCGTTGAGGCGGAGGGTGATCCGCAGGTCGTCGTAGTTCGCCCCGGACAGGATGAACGGCCCGCACGGGCCGAAGGTGTCCGAGCCCTTTGCCCGCCACCACTGGACGTCGCCTCGCTGCCAGTCGCGGGCGCTAACGTCGTTGCCGCAGGTCACGCCGAGCACGTAGTCCAGCGCCTTGGCCTCCGGGACGTTCTTGGCCCGCTTGCCGATGACGATGACCATCTCGGCCTCGTAGTGCACGTCCTTGGTCCCCTCGGGAATCACGATCGGCTCGCCCGTGGCGATGAGCGTCGAGGGAACCTTGAAGAACGCCTCGGGATGCTTGGCCGGTGCCTTTGCGCCCACGTGGCTCACGTAGTTGCCGGCTAGAGCGAGGACCTTGGTCGGCGTCGTGGGGACCAGGAGCTTGACCTCCGACAGCGCGTGGGTCGTGTCCGTCTTGGACCACTCACCGAACGGATCGCCTGAGAGCTTGCGGATGCGATCGCCCTCGACGATGCCGTAGGCGATCGACTGACCCACCTGGAACCGGGCGAAACGCGTGGTCTTCTGCTCGGCGGCGAGCGCGTACCGGTTGCCCGTCGAGGTTCCCGTAAGGATCAGAAGGACCAGCGTCAAGACGCTCCTGCGATTGCCCATCGTTGCACCTCATGGCGGCGGATATGACCGCGATTCATTTCGCAACTCGAACGAGCTGGTATTGTGTGCAAGCTTGTCGCGTCGCACAAGCGGTCTGTTTGCGTATCGCAGGTATCCTTGCGTGATACCGGTGCGGGCTGGAAGAGTGCGTTACGATGGGAGTGGCGGATTAGCGAAGTGGAGACGCGGGATCTCTCTACGGGTCGGGCCAGAGCCGGGGCAGGTCGGGATTGACCGACATCCAGAGGGCCTCGCCCGCCGCGGCCACGACCAGCAGCGGGAGGGCGACCCAGGCGAAGACCCACAGCGCCGTCGGCAACGCCATCGCGGACGACATCGCCCCCTGCCCGAGACTCAGGCCAGCGCTGATCGCGATCGCGGGGATCTCCAGTAGGTTGAGCGTAAGCCCGATGCCCTCGACGATCGGCCGGCGACGCTCGCGAGTCGCTTCAACTCCGTCTTCTTCCTCAGGCGCGCTGACAGGGAGCATGAGACGCAGGGCGATGCCGAGCGAGACGCCCACGCAAGCGACCGCCGCCCACGCAAGCGAGCCGAGCGGTCCGACGACGACGAGCGTCACGCAGACCAGACTGTTGTTAGCCGCAATGATCGTCGCTCGACGCAACCAACCGCGGGAGGCCATAAGCGGACGGACCACGTGCTCCAGCCACCAGGCGACCCAGCGAGCCATCAGATGATCTCTTGCGGCCCCGATGCGCCATCCGATCGCCGTGGCCGCCACGATCACGACGCCGGCGAGCACCGATTCGCGCCAGACCGCAACCACGCTATCGAGGAGCAACTGAATCACGGTTCGAGCTTGACCTCCGCGCCGGGGCGACACGCATTGCTTGCCCTGGCCGCACGGGTCACCATATAAGGTCCATAGCCTGCGAGTAAAGCCCCTGAAGGTGAAGCGACTGGGTCTGCCCATCGAAGCAGGCGTAGGGAGCCACGAGACGAGTCGGGGACTGTTGACAAGATGCACGTGCGCGGGCATGTCGGTCCTGTGTGCCGTCGCGACGGGCGAGCCGATGCACGGCGTGATCGTCCGCAACGGCCGGGCGGCCGGTCCGATGAAAGCTTATCACGAGGCACTCGAGCGGAAGGTAGCCGATAGCAGGACGCATTTCCCGGGCAACGCGCCGCGCTATGCGATAGCGGTATTCAGGCCCGAACTGATGGTCAAGCTTCACGGCTTTCTCGAAGAGGCCCGGCGAGCGGCTGTCGACGCGACGGTCAAGGCAAGGATCGAGCGCATCGCCCTGTCGCTCGATTACGCGAATCGCCTGGTCCGCGGCTTTCGCCTAAAAGACGAAGCCGCCAAGGCCGATGGTCCGCGGCGGCTCGGGCTGCTCCGACAGGCGCTGGAGCAAGCCGTCGAACTGCGGAAGGATGTTATCACGCATCGCGAGAAATGCGAGGGCGTGGTTACTGGCCGGTATTTCAGACAGGGGCGCGCCTTCGGGCGGGTAATTGAAGGCTTGCGGAAGCCGGTCGAGAAGGCACAGGCCGAGATGAAGAAGAAGGGCTGAATGACCGTACGGAATCAGGCGCCAGGCATTGGCCGGAGCCGTAGCATGGGCATCTTGCCCATGACGAACACGGGCGAGATCCGCCTTCGGCGGATGCCACGGAGGCGCGGATTCACGCACGCTCATCGGGAGCGATTCATGAGCATCCCACGGTTGGGCGGCAAAGCTGTTGTCCTTCTCGGATGGTGCTGTCTTCTCGGCCCTGCAACGGCACGGGCCGAGACGCGGTTCTATCTCGCAAGCCAAGACGATTGGGGTGGCAGGCACGGCTTCTATCTCAACTTCGAGGGCAACGAGCTCAAGACGCTCAGGCTGGCGCTCGGTATCGCCGACGGCCGGGCGTGGCGGTTCATCGGGCCCAAGCCGGGTTTTCAGTCTGGGCGAGAGCACCACATCGTGGCCGTCATCGCGCCGGGCGGCGCGAGACTCCTGTTGGACGGCAAAACCGTCGGCGAGAGTCCCGGCCGATGGAGTCCGTGCTCGGGCGCGTTGAAGGTGAACCATCGCCCGACGTGGGTCGAGGTCGGCGGCGACTGGCTTTGCGTCGTGAGCCAAATCGTCGTGACGCTCTCGCGCGACGGGACGGAGCGCGCTCGCCGCGAGTTCGACTTCAGAGGACCGGCCAGTCGTCCGGCGGCGCTCCAACTGCTCCAGCCAGGCACGCCGGAATCGTGGCCCCTGGAGGCCGAGCCGTCGGACACGCTCACCGTCGACGTGCATCTGCGGTTGCTGTCGGGGGATCTGAAGGACTGCTCGCCCTTGATCGATCGATACGGGCAGTGCCGCTTGGCCGACTGGCCCGAGAAGATCCACAACGACGACGATCTGAAAGAGAACATCGCCGAAGAGGACAAGCGTCTGGCCGAAATGCCCCCCTCGACGGACTTCGACCCGTGCGGCGGCTATCTGCGGGCCGGTTGGCGCGGGGAGGCCAAGGGCTTCTTCCATGTCGTCCGTCGCGGCGGCATGTGGTGGCTGATCACGCCCAAGGGCAATCCCTGTTTCTATCTTGGCGTCTCGTCGATGCCTGCCAGCGGCTGGCCGACGACGCCAGTGACGGGGCGCGAGTTCATGTTCGAATGGCTGCCGCCTCGTGATGGGCCGTTGGACCGGGCGTGGAGCGCCAATCACTGGGGCCAGGGCGATACGCAATACGTGTGTTTCCACACATGTAATCTGATCCGCAAGTACGGCCCGGATGCATGGGCGCACCAGTCGGCCGTACGATCCGTACGGCGAATCCGCGCGTGGGGCTTCAGCGGCGGCGGCAAGTGGAGCGCCTCGGCGGGGCTGGTGAGCATTCCCGTCCTCAACGCCGGGGACACGCCACGGCTTGGCCGTCACCCGGACGTGTTCGACGCCAAGGTCCGCGAGACGTTCGTCAAGGCGCTAGAGAAGCAGATCGCCCCGCGGCGCGACGATCCCGTGGTCCTCGGCTGGTCGTTCGGCAATGAATACGACGAGATCGTTACGAAGGGTGAGATCCTCGACGTCCTGAGTCGCGGCGCCGAGGTGCCTGCGAAGCGCGCTCTGGTGGACCACGCAATCGACACGATCCATGGGGGCGATCCAGCCCAGGTTGCCAAGGCCTGGAAGGTCGAGGCCGCTACGCGAGAAGCCCTCTACGCGTCCAAACCCGCCGCGTCGACCGAGGACGTCGAGGCGCTCCGCCGCTGTTTTGCCGACCGCTACTACGCCTTCATCTATGAAAGCGTCAAGAAGATCGACCCGAACCACCTCTTCCTCGGCAATTGGATCGTCTACAACTGGTGGGAGAACGAGGAGGACTGGCGGCTGATCGCCCGGCATTGCGACGTCATCGGCCACGACTACTACAGCCGAGGGTATCACCACCCAGACCGAGACCGCCTCGTCGCGGAGACGGACAAGCCGATGCTGATCGGGGAGTTCAGCCTGCCGCCGTGGTACGGCGGTCGGCGCGGCTACGGCCGATACGACCAAGCCTCCGCCGAGGATGAGGCCGAGGCCGGCGCGCTCTACCACCAGTGGGTCCAAGATGCGGCGAAGGACCGCCACTGTATTGGGCTGGTCTGGTTCCAGTATCGGGACCAGCCGCTGACCGGGCGTGGCCCAGGGCGCGGGCCGAAGGCGACGTTCGGCGAGCACTACGCCTTCGGTCTCATCACCGTGACCGACCAGCCCAAATGGCCCATGGTCGAGCGGATGCGCGCGGCGAATCTCAGCGCGGCGCAATGGCGGATGGCGGCGACGCTTGCACACTGATCGGACTGCCGCGATGATATGGCGATCGGACGGCCCGCGAGCATCGCGGGCGATTGCCCTCCATCAACCCCGTCGAGCCGAGACAACCAGAAAGGAGTTGGACATGCGAAGCGCACGACATGCGTTGCTGGTCGCTTTATGGTCTGTCACGGTAGCCTGGGCCGGGCCGTTGGACGACTACGTGGCCAAGAAGGACAAGAGTTACGGATGGCGCATCATCGACGAGGGAATGGTCAACCCGGCGGTCTCCTACTGCGAGATGATCCTGACCAGCCAGACGTGGAAGGGCATGGAGTGGCATCATCGCGTGCACATCTATCGTCCTAAGGAAATGGGCAAGGTCCACCATGCGTTTCTGTTCATCGGGGGGGGCGGCTGGGACGACGAGAAGGAGAAGCAGCGGGAGGAGCGTCTCCGCAAGCAGCGCGAGGCGCGGCAGGCCGGCCAGCAGACCGAGGAGCAGGCCAAGCGCAAGGGCGACTTCGAGGAAGTCCTCGCCACGCAAGTGGTCATGGCGACCAAGATGCCCATGGCCGTGCTGAGCAACGTGCCCCGGCAACCGATCTTCGACGGCAAGCACGAAGACGAGATCATCTCGTACACCTTCGACAAGTACCTCGAGACGGGCGATTCGGAGTGGCCCCTGCTGCTGCCGATGACCAAGAGCGCCGTCCGCGCAATGGACGCCCTGCAGGAACTGGCCAAGAAGCAGTGGTCCACGGATCTCGAGGGCTTCGTCGTGGCCGGCGGCAGCAAGCGAGGGTGGACCACCTGGCTGACCGCCGCCGCCGACAAGCGCGTCAGCGCCTGCGCCCCGGCCGTCATCGACGTGCTGAACATGGAGGCGCAGATGAAGTACCAGCTCCAGGTCTGGGGCAAGTACAGCGAGCAGATCGAGGACTACAGCCGACGCGGCCTGCAGCAGAAGTTCGAGACCGACGCGGGCCGGAAGCTCTTGCGGATCGTCGACCCATACTTCTACCTCGACCGCATCAAGCAGCCCAAGATGCCCATCATCGGGACGAACGATCGATACTGGCCCATCGACGCGCTCAATCTCTACTGGAAGGACATGATCGGCACGAAGTACATCTCCTACATCCCCAACAAGGGGCACGCGGCGATCGACGTCCCTCGACTGGTCGGAAATCTCTCCGCCCTGACGCTCCAAGCGGCCGGAAAGCTGACGATTCCCAACATGACCTGGGACCTCGCCACGAGCGACAAGGGGGTAAGTTTGAAGGTGAGGGCCGACAAGCCCGCCGAGCGCGTGTGGGTCTTCATCGCCAAGAGCCCGCTTCGGGACTTCCGCGAGGTGAAGTGGGAGCATGAGCCCACCGCCGAGAAGGACGGCCAGTACGTCTACGAGCTGCCCATGCCCGCCGAGGGCTACGCCGCGATGTATGGCGAGGGGCTGTTCAAGGTCGAAGGGAAGTACCCGGTGTACCTGTGCACCAACGTTCGGGTGATCGGCAAGGGCCCGGTCGCGACCAAGGCGGCCGCCGAGGGGGCCGACAAGGCGGAGAAGAAGTAGCCGGGCGGCATCGGCCCGAGTGAGGTCCCGCCGTCGCCGGCGCCGGACGAGTCGAATCCTTCCGCCCGAAGAGGCGACCCGAGACCCGCTCTCCGAAGACGGCATCAGCGGGCACGACGAGCCGACTTCAGTTACAATCCCCCATAGGCGACAGCACGGAGACCACGAGCATGGCGGATGCCAAACCGAACGGGAACCCACCGACCTCGCCCGCCGGCGACGCCGACCTCGAGGCGGTCGAGAAGCTGAGTACGTCCTACAAGAAGATCCGCGCCGAGTTGGCCAAGGTCATCATCGGGCAAGAGAAGGTGGTCCAGGAGTTGCTCATCGCCCTCTTCTGCCGAGGTCACTGCATCCTCGAGGGCGTGCCCGGCCTGGCCAAGACCCTCATGATCTCGACGCTGGCCCGGACGCTCAACCTGAGCTTCTCGCGGATCCAGTTCACGCCCGACCTGATGCCCTCGGACATCACCGGCACCGAGGTGATCGAGGAAGACAAGGCCACCGGGCACCGAGGGCTCCGATTCGTCAAAGGGCCCATCTTCGCCAACGTCATCCTGGCCGACGAGATCAACCGAACCCCGCCCAAGACCCAAGCCGCGCTGCTCGAGGCCATGCAGGAGCACCAGGTCAGCGCCGCCGGCTTCCAGCACAAGCTGCCCGAGCCGTTCTTCGTCCTGGCCACGCAGAACCCCATCGAACAGGAGGGCACCTACTCGCTGCCGGAGGCCCAACTCGACCGGTTCATGTTCAAGGTCCTGGTCGACTACCCCAGCGAGGACGAGGAGTTCGACATCGTCCGGCTGACGACGGCCCCGCAAGACGCCGAGCTCGATACGGTCCTCTCAGCCGATGAGATCATGGCGCTCCAGTCGATCATCCGCCGCGTGCCGTGCGCCGACCATCTCATTCGCTACGCGATGCGGTTCGCGCGATGGACTCGCCGGGAGCGGCAGGACGTGCCCGACTTCGTCGAGAAGTACGTCGCCTGGGGCGCCGGCCCGCGAGCCAGTCAGTTTCTCGTCTTGGCGGGCAAGGCCCGAGCCATCCTCAAGGGGAGGTATCACGTCAGCGCCGAGGACATCCGCGAGATGGCCCTGCCGGTGCTGCGCCATCGGATCATCACGAACTTCAACGCCGAGGCCGAGGGCGTCCGGTCCGAGCACATCGTCGAGCGGCTGATCGATCAGATCCCCGTCAGCGAATCGCCCCAGCTCGACGCGGCGGGCGCGGATCGTGTGCTTGCGGAGTAGAGTCGGCCTGACATGCTAGGGAGAACATCGATGTCGAATGAAGCAACCCGTCGTCAGTTTCTCAGGCACGGCGCCGCTGCCGCGATCGGAACGGCCTGCGCCGGCGTATCGCTCGCCGGGCCCGCCGCCCGATCGGCCCAGGGCAAGGAGGGTGAGCGACCGGTCCCGCCGACCGGCAAGGTCTTCCAGCGAAACGCCGGCCCGCGCCTGAAGGTGAGCTGCTGCGCCTACTCGTTCAACAAGTATCTGCCCCGCGGCAAGAACCCCGGCAAGATGACGATGGACGACTTCGTCGATCTCTGCGCCAAGCTCGACCTGGACGGCACCGAGCTAACGAGCTACTACTTCCCGCCGGACGCCGATACGGCCTATTTCAGGCGGATTCGCCGCAGGGCCTTCCTCAACGGGCTCGAGGTCAGCGGAACGGCCGTGGGCAACACGTTCACCCTCCCGCCCGGTGAGGCCCGCGACAAGCAGATCGCCATGGTCAAGCAGTGGATCGATCGCGCCGGCGACTTCGCCGCGCCGACGATCCGCCTCTTCGCCGGCAGCGTGCCGAAGGGCGGCTCCGTCGAGCAAGGCCGTAAGTGGTTCCTCGAGTGCATGGAGCAAGTACTGCCCCACGCCGAGAAGCAGGGCGTCTTCCTGGCCCTCGAGAACCACGGAGGCATCGTCACAACCGCCGATCAGGTCCTAGCCTGCGTCGAGCCGATCAAGTCCGACTGGTTCGGCGTCAACCTCGACACCGGCAACTTCCGCGAGCCGAACCCGTACGCGGCGATGGCCAGGTGCGCGCCGTACGCCGTCAACGTGCATCTGAAGGTCGAGGTCCACAGCACGACGAAGGGCTCGGCTCCGGCGGATTTCGTCCGGATCGCCGGCATCCTCAGGAAGGCGGGCTACCGCGGCTACGTGTCACTCGAGTACGAGGCGAAAGAGGACCCGAACGTCGGCGTGCCCAAGCAAATCGAGGCGATCAAGGCAGCCATCGGCAAGAACGTTTGAGCCGTTTGCGGTAGCGGGCGAACGGTTCAGTTCGGGTTGTGCGCGTTGTTCTTGGCTTCCAGCTCTTCGTATTCGGCGATCTTGGCGTTGCGCCGCTCGTGTCGGCCGGCGTCGTAGGGCGTCCCCAGCCACGCCGTGATGATCCGCTCGATCAGCGATTCCCCCAGCAGGTCCGCCGAGAGACACAATACGTTGGCGTTGTTGTGCCGTCGGGAAATCTCCGCCGTCAGCTCATCGTGACACAGCGCCGCCCGAACCCCCCTGACCTTGTTCGCCACAATCGACATGCCCACGCCGCTGCCGCAAAAGAGGATGGCCCGCTCCGCCTTGCCCTCGGAGACGGCTCGTGACGCCGGATACCCCGCGTCCGGGTAGTCGAACATCTGCCCGTTGTCCGTCGGGCCGAAGCGAAGGATCTCGTGGCCCTGGTTCCCCAGTAACATGACAACGCGATGCATTGCGGACACGCCGCGATGATCGCACGCCACCGCAATCTTCATAGTTCGATATCCTCGAGGTGTCGACGAATGAGCGTCTCCATCCGCCTGGCCAGCTTCGAATACAGCCCCGTGTCCCCGCCGATCGGGTCCTCGACGTCCGAGCCAGCGTCGAGCAGGGCGACCTTAGCGCGGGCGGAAGGCAACAGGCGCGCGATCGCATCCAGATGCCCCCGAGTCATGGCGAACACGTAATCCGCCGTGTTGATCAGCTCCGGCACCAGCGCCTGAGCCCGGTGCTTGCTGATGTCGATGCCCATTTCGTCACAGGCGGAAACCGCCTCCGGGCTCGCCGGGGAACCCGAGAACCCATACGTCCCCGCCGAGCTGACTACGTAGCCGTGATCCTCGAGCGAACCCGGATCGCACCCGACGCGCTCGGCGACCAGCTTCCGGCAGATCCCCTCGGCCATGGGGCTCCGACACGTATTCCCCGAACAGACGAACAGGAAGTTCGTCGTCAGCATCCGCCGAACCAGACGCTCGTCCAGCACGCCAACGCGAACGATCTGGTACTCCTCTTCGTCGACGCGAACGATCGTGGATGGCTTGGCGTATCGCGCCCGCCCCCCATCCAAAATCAGGTCCACCTGTCCGTCCAGATACCCGGACGTCTCGTCCGCGCTGATGGCGGGCGGCTCGCCCGCGGGGTTCGCGCTGGCGGCCACCACCGGACTGCTTACCCCCGTTAGGAGGTCAATGGCCGATCGGTCATCCGGACACCGCAACCCGATGGTGCCGTTCTTGTAGATGCTCTGCTCCTGGCCCGGCGGCAGCTCTTTGGCCACCGGAGCCATCCCCGGATCGCCCACGGAGAAGATCAGCGTCAGCGGCCCAGGCCACCCCTTCCGCGCCAGACGCTTCCCAACCGACGATGGCGCATGGACATAGCGATCCAGGTCTTCGGACCTGCCCACGTGGACCGTAAAGGGCTTGTCGGCCGGGCGGCTCTTGACTTCTCGAAGCCTCGCAACCGCTTCGGCGTTGGCGGCGCTAGCGCCCACGCCGTAGACCGTCTCGGTCGGGAACGCGACCAGCCCGCCGCCGTCCAGCACGGACACGGCCCTGCGGATCGCCTCCGCGTAACCGGCCTGCCCATCAACCCTAAGCGTTACCGTCGCCATGGCCCGAAAGGACCTCCTCGCTGATTATGGCGGTCCGCCGAGGATGGGTCAAGCTGGCGCGGCGAAGGCGATGCGCGGAAGGAACTCCCAGAACAGGGCGAACACTCGGCGCAACGAGGATTCCCTGTACCCAGTCGCGCCCCGAAGAGACGCCCCAAAAATCGCCCAAGTCCCTGCCCCCCCAACAGCCTTGTCCGGGCCGCCGCGGGATCTCGTCGCGATCTCGCTACTGGCGATCGAGGAAGATCGATTCGAGATACTCCCGCCCGAGCCGATGGTTCTCGGCGATGCCCCGCGTCACCTTCGTGCCCTTCTCCACCGCCAACTCCAGTGAGAGCCACCCGTCGAAGCCGATCTCCCTCAGGTAGGCGGCGATCGCCTTGTAATCGATATCGCCCGGCCCGAACGACTCGGTCCAAATGCCGTCCTTGCTGTTACGCAGGTGGACGGCCTTGATCTTCTCGCCCGTCTCCTTCGTCAGCGCGAGGGGGTCCTGCCCGCCCCGGTAGAACCAGTGCGTGTCGATGCAGAAACCGACATACTTCGGGTCCACGTGCTGAACGTTGTAGCGGTGCTCCCGAGCCTCATGGTGGATCTCCGGGGCGTGCTGGTGGATCACGAGTTGCATGCCCATCCCCGCGAGCTGTTTGCCCAGCTCGTTCAGCAGGCGGACCTGTGTGGCGAGCTGCTCGTCCGACTTCTTCGCGCCGCTTGGCAGCGGGTCGGGGTTTATGTCGATGAAGATGCCGCGGTGCTGGCCGGCGCGCCTGGCGTTCTCGACGATCGTCGCGACCGTCTTCCGCCCGGCATCCGCTTCATACAGCTTGCCGCCCGTGTACAGCCCGGCGAGCTTGACCCCGTGCTTTTCGAGCAGTTGCTTCGTCCGCTTCGCCCGCTCGTCGCTGCCGAAGAAGTCGTTGAGGAACCCCTCCACGTACGTGAACCCCGCCTCGCGGACCTCGCCCAGGACGGCATCCAGGTCCTCCCACAGACTCGTCTTCTTCTTGGCACGGTCCTGGACCCAGGCGTACATCCCCACGCAGACGCGCGGGTTGTAGCCCTTCTCCTTCGACGCTTCGGCCGCGCCGGCGCCGGTCGCAAGCGCAAGCGTCAGCATCGCGGGCACGAGCCCCGCCCAGAGCGCCCAACTTCTGACGAGTTCGCTGATCTCCACGACACAATCGGTTTGCACAGCCAGTTCATATCGCATGATGGTCTCCCGTGCGGATTGGGTTTCGTCCTTGCCTGGCCGACGCATGGGCCGGACAATGCGGTGCGCATCATTCACCACCACGTGTGAGGACGCGTCATGATCGTTGTGTCTCGGAAGGCATTCGTCAATAGGCTGGGGCGGCCGCACCATGAATTGGACGATCCCGCGGTCTCACGAGCCGGCATGAAGCCACGTAGCACGGGCATCTTGCCCGTGAGGATCCATGGGCAGGATGCCCATGCTACGGGCGCCTCAGCACCGTCACACAACCGCCGAAGGGGCTCTAACATTGCGCCGGGCAGTATCGTGGTCTTGGCGGTCGCCGCGTTCGCGACCGTGACGCCGCCGCGGATTGCCAGAGCCGCGGAGAAGCAGACCCCACCCACCACGCGAAGCGTCGGTTTCGGCGTCGTCTCGCGCCCTCGGCAGTACCCGCCGAAGACGTCCAGAACGTATTGGACCAACGCACAGATCTCCGAAGCGAGACGCAACGCGACCAAGTATCCCGCTGCCGGCAAGATCCGCGACTCGATCGTCGCCGCCGCCGATACGATGCTCGCCTGGCCGGACGACGTGCTCAAGGCCCGCGTCCCCACGTCCGAGGTCCCCCGGGCCTTCAACGTCGGGACCGTCGGCTGCCCCGTGCACGGCAAGCGGATCTACGCCAAGGCCGGCACCTACCCCTGGATCACCGACCCGAACCGGCCCTTCAAGATCCAGTGTCCCGTCGGCAAGGAGTGGTACCCGAGCAATGACTTCTACGCCTACTTCCGCGGCGAGATGAAGGATCGGTCGCTCCTGACCGGACCTTACGCCGACGACGGCTGGGGCTGGGTCGGCCCCGACGGCGAGCGCTACTGGTTCGTCGGCTACGCCTGCCACTGGGGCGAGTGGCGGAGGTTGATCCTGGACGGCCTGACGAACCTGGCCAGGGCCTACACCCTGACCGGAGACAAGCGCTACGCCCATAAGGCCGGCATCATCCTGGCCAAGATCGCCCAAACATACCCCGCGATGGATTACAGCAAGCAGTCGCGATACTCGCAGATCAGCGGCGGAGGCTACCACGGCAAGATCCTCAATCTCATCTGGGAGACGGGGACCTTCACGAACTTGGCCCGAGACTATGACGCAGCCTGGGACGCCATCGGCGGCGACAAGGCCCTCGCGACCCTCTTCGGCTGCGCGTCGGGCGACGAGGTCCGCGGACTCATCGAGTCGAACCTGCTCGAGGATGGGATCGACGCCATCTTCGCGGCCAAGATCCGCGGCAACTTCGGCATGCACCAGCGGGCCCTGGCCACCGGGGCCGTCGTCCGTCAGACCGGCCCCGTCAAGGAATGGCTCGATGGCATTCTGACCAAGGACACGTCGTCGCACTCATTCGTCGGGCTGAACTACGCCCTGTACAACCTCGTATATCGAGACGGCATGCCGTACGAGACGTCGCCGGGCTACTGCTTCGGCTGGGTGAGCAACCTCTTCACAACGGCGACGGTCCTGGCCAAGGGCGGCGTCGATCTCTTCAAGCTGCCGAAGATGCGGAGCCTGGCCGACGCCCCGCTCGAGATGATCTGCATCGACAAGTACACCCCCGCTCTGGGCGATGCCGGCAACATCTGGGGCTCGCTGACGCCCGATCGCCCGGGCATCTACCAGACGGCTTACCGCGCCTACGGCGACCCCCGATACGCCCGCTGGCTAGAGCGGATCGGCGCCACCGGCGACGACAGCTTCAAGGACTTCGACAGCCTGTTCTATCCCGCGATCGAGCTGAAGCCCTTGGCGAGCCACCCGACGACGACGCCACACAGCCGACTCATGGACGGCTACGGCATGGCCCTGCTCCGCAATCGCGCGAACTCCATGAACGTCTCGCTCTACTACGGCTTCCGGGGCGGACACGGCCACTTCGACCGCCTCCACTTCGATCTATACGCCTGCGGCGTGCCGATCACGCCCGACCTCGGCTACCCGGACTTCATGAACGGCTACGTCCCGGGAATCTACTCGTGGAGCAAGAACACCATCTGCCATAACACCGTGACTGTCGACAAGACGCGCCAGCCCGGTAACGTTCCAGGCGTCGTCCAACACTACGTCGACGCGGACGAGCTGCAGGCCGTCGACATCGACGCGGCCGGGACCTATCCCCAGACGAGCGTCTACCGCCGGTGCCTGATGCAGATCGCCACCGGGCCCGATAGCGGCTATCTCGTCGACGTATTCCGCGTCAGCGGCGGCGAGCACCACGCCTACAGCCTCCACGGGCCGCCCGGTAAGTTCGAGATCGTCAGCGGCGAGTTCGCCGAGCCGGCAGCGGGCACGCTGGCCGGTCCCAACGTCCCGCTGGGCGACCTCTACGACGACCCAATCCGAGGCAAACCCGGATACAAGGGCACCTACTACGGCTACACCGGCAGCGGCTACAGCCACTTCACCGGCGTGCAGCGGCAAACCGGCGGGGCCTTCGTCGGCATGTGGGACCGCTCAAAGACGGACAAGGCCTTTCTGCGGATGCACGTCCTGACCCAGCCCGGGCAGGAGTTGCTCCTGGCCGACGCCCAGATCTCCCCCGTCAAGCAGAAGCAGTTGATCAAGTACGTCCTCGTCCGCCGCGAGGGCAAGGATCTGGACGACACGTTCATCAGCGTGATCGAGCCGTACCCGGCCGCCCCGACGATCACCGCCGTCCAGCAGCTCGACGTCCCCGCCCCGGCCGTGGCAATCGAGGTCCGGCGAGGCAAGCTCCGCGACGTCATCATTCAACAGCCCGATTCAAACGTGACCGTCGACATCGGCAAGGATACGCAAACCAACGCGGCAATGATGCTGCTTCGATATGACGCGACCGGCGCCCTCCGCTCGCTGGTCGTCGCCGGTAGCGGTGAGGCAAAGGCCGGCACGGCGAGGGTCCTCGCTCGGCCTCGCGTGGGGCGCGTCGTCGCCCTCGATCCTCCGAAGCGGCAGGTCGTCGTGTCGTTCGACCGGAGCGAGGGCATCGATCCGGGACACCCGTCCGGCCAAGCCATCTGCTTCGCACGCGGCAAACGCCGCGTCTGGCATCCGGTGACCCGCGGGGAGAGGGTCGATCAAGGCCTGCGCCTGACCCTCGGCGACGACCTCCTGATCGGACGATTCCACGTGGAGGCGATCGAGGGGACGAAAATCAAGACCCATACGGCCATGCTCTTCACGCCCATCTACGAGGGAAGCCGCGCCACGGACGAGCGTTTCGGGTCGTACGTCCCCGTCGCTTCGGCCAAGGAGGGCGAGATCCTCCTTGCCGAGCCGCCGCCGAACGGTCTCAGCGCCCGTCATGACATCTGGCTCTGCGACGTGGGCCCGGGCGATGCCGCCGCCTTCGAACAGGTTTCCGTCGGACGGTTTGGAGAGGATCGATAGGGGGCCATGGGCGCCAAGCGACGCAAAAAGCAAGACGCCGCAACCCCCGCGACCGCCCAGGTAGCGAGCCTCCTGCCTCAACGCCAAGACCGGCACGCGTGGTGGCCCGTCGTCCTCATCACTCTCGCCGCCGCCGGTGTCTACGCCAATAGCCTCTCAAACGGCTTTCTCTACGACGACGACCACATCGTTCGCGACGACGTCCGCACGCGCGATCCCTCACAGTGGAAGAGCATCTTCACGAAGGGCTACTGGCACGGCCGAAGCAACGACCCGCTCTATCGCCCTATCCCGCTGCTCACCTATCTAATCAACCATCAAGTTTCGGGTTTCTCACCGGCCGGGTACCGAGTGGTCAATATCGCCCTCCACGCGTGCGTGTCACTGTTGGTTTGCGCGATCGCGCTGCAGCTCTTCGAGCGCCCGTGGGCGGCGGTCCTCGCGGGGGTCCTCTTCGCCGTCCATCCGATCCACGGCGAGGTCGTCGTCATCGTCATCGGCCGGGCCGATCTGTTGTGCACGCTCTTCTACCTGCTGGCGCTGTGGCAGGTGTCTCGTGATCCGCTGACGCGTCGGCCGCGGTTCTCGCCCAGGCTCTCGGGCGTCCTGGTCTTCTTGGCCCTGGCCCTATTCAGCAAGGAGAGCGCGATCACGTTCCCCGCGGCCGCCGTGCTCGTCGACCTCTGGCGACGATGGCAAGCCTCCGACGAGGCCCGCCCCAGGCCGTGGTTGACGTTCCTCACCGAGCGCCTCCTTCGACGGTATCTGCCGATCCTGTTCGTCTGCGCGCTATCGCTGCTGATCCGCTACCACGTCATGGGCATGCTGACCCGTCCGCAAGGCGTCCCGGGCGGCGGCATCGACAACGCGCTAGACTACGCCGGCCTCGTCGGCCGATTGCTGACCCCCTTCGTGCTGCTGGGCAAGTATCTAAACCTGCTCGCCTGGCCGAACCCGCTCTGCTATGACTACTCCTACGACGCGATCCCCGTCGCCACGAGCCTGACGGACGCTCGTGTCTGGATCGGCCTGGCCTGGACCCTGGCCCTGCTGATCGCCGCGATCGTCAGCCTGCGACACAAGGGAGGTCTCTTGGCATGCGTGGGGCTCTTCGCGGTCACGTACTCGATCGCGTCCAACTCGATCGTCCTGATCGGGACGCTCTTCGCCGAACGAATGATGTACCTTCCGTCGGTCGCATGGTGCTGGGGCGTCGGTTTGCTGCTGACAGCCGCCCACGACCGATGCGCCAAGCCGAATGCCCCCGCCAGTCGGCTCCGCATCGTCGTCGTGGTGATCGCCCTGGTCGGCGTCGTCGGCTACAGCGCCAAGACGGTCTTCAGGAACCGCGGCGCCCTGGCAGACAACAACGCCCTCTACGCCGACGGCATTCGCGTCAACCCAGGCAGTTCCAGGTGCCAGTCGTTCGCGGCAAGGGAGTTCGCCAATAGAGGCGACCACAAGACCGCGATCAAGCACTTCCTGACCGCCATCGCCATCGACGACTCGGCCTGGTACGACCACATGCTCCTCGGACAGGAGTACGTCCTCGACGGGCAGGTCGACAAGGGCTTGCCGTATCTTCATCGGGCCTATGAGATGAGCACCGGGCAGTACCGCTTCGACCCGGCCTTTCTGCTCGGCCAGGTCTATCTCCGCACGAACCGCGCCGGCGATGCGGTCCGCTGGCTCGAGACCGCCCTCCGCCTCCGCCCGAATCACGCCTTGTGCAACGCCAACCTCGCCGTGGCCCTCGCCCTTACCGACCCGTCGCCGATGGGGCGCCAGCGCGCGGCCGAGTGCATACGGGCCGCTGAACAGGACGGCGGGAAGGACCCTCGAGTCTCACAGATGCTCGCGTCAGCTCGGCAGGTCTTGAGCCGCGCCGCGACGCAACCGAACCGATAGGCGGCCTCGCTATGGCTTGGCCAGCACCACGCCCAGGCTCCACCTCACGCCAGGTCGATCGTGGACGGTCAGCCCGATGCCCTCGCCCGCGCGGATCATCTCCTCGAACGCGCTCTTCTTGACGTGAAAACTCGGCTCCGCCGCGAAGAGCTTGCCCCCGGAACGCAGGCACGCGTGTAGTTCTCGCAAGAGATGCCCAGCGTCCGGCACCTCGTGGACCATCCAGAACGCCACGATGAAATCGACCGGTTCGCTGATGTCGATCGAATCTGCCGAGCACTGATGCGTCCGGACCCGATGTGCCACGCCGGCCCGATCGGCTCGTCGCCTGACGACCTCGAGCATCTCCGGCTGTAGATCGACCGCAATAACCCGCCCGTCGTCGCCAACGAGCTTGGCCATGCCGATGGCGTTGAAGCCCATGCCGCAGCCGACGTCCATGGCCGTCGAACCGGGGCCAACGTACGACCCGAACAGCTTGCGAGGATTGTGCAGCAAACGCCGCAGTACGTTGTCGAACAAGTAGGCGTGCCGCCAGTGGCAAACATGGTCGGCCATGGGGCGAATCCTCCCCCTGCTTCTATCTGATGCTGCCGGAACACTGCGACAGCCGATCAAGCTGTCACCACCGCCTTGCGAATCGTCTGACTGGCGATCCGCTCCTCATTCGGAACGAAATCCGTGTACGGACCCTTCGAGGCCGAAATCCAGCCGACACGGCACTCGGTCACCTCCGGATCCGTGATGTCCCGCTTGTACAGCCGCTTCGACGCGATCACGTCGTTGGGGTATGTGAAGTTGCCCAGCGTCGCCAGCTCGACCAGGATGCCCACGCCGATCGCCGATTCCAGCATCCCGCCGACCCAGCAGGGGATGCCGTGCTCGGCGGCCAAGTCGTGGATGGCCTTGGCCGTCGTCAGCCCGCCGACCCGCCCCGGCTTGATGTTGATCATCCGGCAGCTTCCCAGTTTGATCGCCTGCCTCGCCGACCAGAGGTTGCGAACGCTCTCGTCCAGGCAGACGGGCGTGCCCACCTGGCGCTGGAGTTCGGCGTGGTCCGCGAGGTCCTCGTTTCCCAGCGGCTGCTCGAACATCGCCAGGTGCAGCTTGTCGAGCTGCTTGAACAGATCGACGTCATCGAGCGTGTATCCGCTGTTGCAGTCGACGTGAAACGTGAAGTCCTGCCAGTGCTTGCGGACCGCTTGAACGACCTCGAGGTCCCATCCTCGCTTGATCTTCAGCTTGATCCGAGGATAGCCCCTGTCGATCGCGTCTTGGATCTCCGCCAACAGGATGTCGATCGTGTCCTCGACGCCGAAGTCGTGCCCCGAGGCGATCTCCGTACGCTGCCCGCCGAGCAGCCTGCCGAGCGGCACGCCCTCCAGCGTCGCCCGCAGCGCCCACCAGGCATTGTCGATGCCCGCCTTGGCGAAGCTGTTGCCGCGAAACGTCCCCAACATCTCGTTGAGCTGCTCCGGCGTGTCCCACTCACGCCCGACGACGCGCGGCGCGAGGATTTGCTCAATCGTGTGCGCCACGCCGCCGGCCCACTCGTTGCAGTACGTCGGCTCGGCCAGCGGCGTCGTCTCGACCCACGCGCTGACGTCGCCGCTGTGGGCCTTGACGAGCACGGACTCGATGTCGGCGTCCTCACCGTAGGCCGTCCGCCACGGCTTGATCAAGGGCAGGCGGACGTGATGAATATCCAGGCGGTCGATCTTCATGATGCGTCTCCAAGCAGTTGCCCAATACAACGTCGAAACACATTACCAGCGATCCGGCGGGCTGACCAGATCCACCATGACGCCGCCCGCGCGATCGAGTACCATGGCCCGCCCGAGGAGATACGTTCGGACGGGCTCACGGTTCAGCAATGAGTGGTGACATGGAGACGAAGGCAACGTGGGCCGCGATGGCGTGTGTCGTTCAGGTATCCATCCTGGCGGGCCACGCCGCCGCCGGAGCAAGAGAGCAACAGATGATCGAGTACCTGACCAAAACCACCGTCGAGCAGTTGAAGGGCTGTCAAATCAAGGCCCACGACGGCACCATCATGTACACCCCCGACGGCAAGGGCAACTACGCCGCCCTCTGGACGCGAGACTTCGCCTACATGGTCGAAAACGCCGGCGATCTCATCCCCCTCGATCGCGTCGAGGCCTGCATCCGCTACCTCCTCGGCGGCATGCGCGACGACGGCGCGACCCCCGATCGCGTCCAAGCGGACGGACGAGCCGTCTACGTCGCCGGACCGGTCGACCATCCCCTCGGACTGCCGAACCTCGACAACGCGCCGTTTCTCGTCATCGCCATCGACGGCTACCTGAAACGTCTCCCCGCCGACCGGCGGAGCGACCTCTTCCGCGAGTGGTCGCCGCTGCTGGACAGGGCCATGGACTACATCCCGCGTAGCGGCACCGGCCTGGTCCACAACGATCCCGACAGACCCCACTCCCCGTACGGCTTTACCGACTGTATCGGAAAGACGGGCGAGCTCTTCAAGGAGTCGCTCCTCTACTGGCGGGCCTGCCGCTACATGGAACGCCTGCAAGATACGCTCGGCCAAGCCGCCAAGACCAAGGACTACCGGGACCGCGCCGAGAAGATCGAGCGGCACGTCTCGGTCCTCTGGGACGACAAGGCCGGCACGTTCCTCGCCGCGAGCAAGAACTGCCGGCAGGTCGACATCTGGGGCAACGCCTACGCCGTCTACATCGACTTCCCGCTCGACGACAAGCGCGACAGGATCGTCCGCTTTCTGATCGACAACTACGATCGCTACGTCTGGCGGGGGCAGGTCCGCCACCTGCTCAAGGGCCAGTATTGGCAGCGGCTCCTGACCGGCGTGCCTCGCGACCGCTATCAAAACGGCGCCTACTGGGCCACGGCCAGCGGCTGGGTCATGGTCGCCATCGCCGAGAAGGACCCCGACCTGGCCCGCCGGATGTTCGCCGACCTCATCGACGACTTCAAGACCGGCGGCGTCTGCGAGTGCATCAACGAGGGCTACCGCAAGCTCGAGAACTACGTCAACAGCGCCACCAACCCGCTCGCGGCGGCCAGACAGCTGTGGGGTCGGTCAAACAAACGATAGGTCGATGTCGAATTCGGCGGACTTGGGTCGAGCGCCGCCGAACAGCGGAAGCGTGAGGTCTCAGAAGAGTAGAAGAGTAAGTCGCGCGCAGCCGGCGCGATCGGTTAACCCAGCTTGCCTTTCGCCCAGGTCTTGGCCTCGGCCAGCGCCTCGGCCAGCTTGCTCACGTCCTTGCCGCTGCCCTGGGCCATGTTCGGCTTGCCGCCCCCGCCGCCGCCCATGATCTGGGCCGTCGCTTTGACCCAGTCGCCCGCCTTGAGGCCCTTCTTGATCAGGTCGTCGGTCAGTCCCGCCAGCAGCAGACAGCCGCTCTCGCCCGGCGACGCCAGCAGCACCGCCGCGCTGCCCGCCTTCTCGCGGAGCACGTCGATCATCTCCCGAAGCTGCTCCGCCGGCGCGTCCGGCACCTCGGCCACGATCACCGACGTCTCGCCGGCTTTCTCCGCCGAGTCCAGCAGATCCGCCCGCTTGGACTTCAGATCCGCCGCGGCGCCCTTGCGAAGCTGCCGCTGAAGGTCCTTGATCTGGCCCTGCAACCCGGCGATGCGCTCGGCGAGCTGGTCGGCCGGCGCGTTGAGCGCCGCCGCCGCCGACCGCAAACTCAGGTCCATCGACTGGATGTAGCCGACCGCCGCCGACCCCGCCACGGCATACACGCGCCGCACGCCCTTTTCCGCCGCCTCCTCGCCCGTGATCTTGAACGGGCCGATCTGCCCCGTCCTCTCCAGGTGCGTCCCCCCGCAGAACTCGTTGCTCAGCGCCCCGACCAGCTTGTCCTCGCCGGGCGGGTTGATGCTCACCACACGGACGACGTCGCCGTACTTCTCGCCGAACAGGGCCATCGCCCCGAGCTTCTTGCCCTCGTCGATGGGCATCTCCCGCGCCGCCACGACATGGTCGGCGTAAACGTGTTCGTTGACCAGCCGCTCGATCTCCGCCAGCTCTTCGTGCGTGCACGCCTTGTTGTGATCGAAGTCGAACCTCAGACGGTCCGGCGCTACCAGCGAGCCCCGTTGGAACACGTGATCGCCCAGCACCTCTCGCAACGCCCAGTGGAGCAAATGAGTGGCCGTATGGTGCCGACGCGTATTGTCCCGCGCCGGATCCACCGTCAGCTCAACCTCCTGACCTGCCTCGATCGACCCGTCGCCCACGTGGCCCACGTGCACGATTCCGTCGCCAAGCTTCCGCGTGTCGTCCACGTCGAACGTCCCGCGCGGCGCTGTGATCGTGCCCGCGTCGCCCACCTGTCCCCCCGCCTCGGCATAGAAGCAGGTCTTGTCTAGTACGAGCCCGACCTCGGCGTCCCCGGGCGTCAGCGTCCCCGAGGTGATCAGCGCGTTGTTCTTCACCCAACCCAGGATCCTGGCCGTAACGCTCCGGCCGGCGTACTTGCCGGAATCGTCGGTCTTGGGCAGCTCGCCGTCGAACGCGATGGCCGCGTGGCTCTTGGCCGCCGCTCGGGCCCGCTGCCTGGCCTCGGCCTCCAGCTCGGAGAACCGCTTGTCGTCGACGTGCATTCCTTGCTCGGTCGCCATCATCACCGTCAGGTCGTACGGAAACCCGTACGTGTCCTTGAGCTTGAAGGCGTCCTCGCCGCCGATCACCCCGCCGGCCTTCTTGGCCCGCTTGGCCGCCTCGCTGAAGAGCTGGATCCCTCGGTCCAACGTCCGACCGAAGCTCGCCTCCTCGTCCTCGACGATCGCCATGATCCGTTTCGGATTGGCCTTCAACTCGGGGAACGCGTGCCCCATGTGGTCCGCCAGCGTCGGCACCAGCTTGAAGATAAACGGCTGGTCCATCCCGAGCTGCTGCCGCCCGAACCGCGCCGCCCGACGCAGCAGACGACGCAGCACGTATCCGCGCCCCTCGTTGCTCGGCGTCGCCCCGTCGGCGATGGCGAACGAGACCATCCGCACGTGGTCGGCCACCACGCGAAACGCCACGTCCACCTCGCTGTCGAGCTTGCTCGTGTACGTCGACCCCGTCAGGCTCGCGATGTGATCCATCAGCGGGCGGAAGACGTCCGTGTCATAGTTGCTGCCCGCGTTCTGAAGGACGTTGCAGATCCGCTCGAAACCCAACCCCGTGTCCACGTGCTTGGCCGGAAGCGGCGTCAGCTTGCCGTCCGCGCTGCGATTGAACTGGATGAACACGTAGTTCCACAGTTCGAAGAATCGGCTGCACTTACCCCCCTCGTCCTCCACGTTCACGCCGCACGGCCCCCCATGCGTCCGCGCGCACGTCCCCTCGCCCAGGTCAATGTGGACCTCGCTGCACGGCCCGCAAGGCCCCACCTCGCCCATCTCCCAGAAGTTGTCGTTCTTGCTCCCCGGCAGGATCCGTTCGGCCGGCAGCCCGGTCACCTGCTTCCACAGCGCCTCCGCCTCCGTGTCCGGCTCGAGCCCAAGTGCCTCGTCGCCGCCGAAGTAGGTCCCGTACAGCTTCTCCGCCGGTAGCTTCCAGACCGTCGTCAACAGCTCCCAGCCCCATGCGATCCCCTCGGCCTTGAAGTAGTCGCCGAACGACCAATTCCCCAGCATCTCGAAGAACGTGTGGTGATAGGTGTCCCGACCCACCTCCTCAAGGTCGTTATGCTTGCCGCTGACGCGGATGCACTTCTGCGTGTCGACGGCGCGCTGGTAGGGCCTCGATCCCGTGCCCAGGAACACGTCCTTGAACTGGTTCATCCCCGCGTTCGTGAACATCAGCGTCGGATCGTCCATCGGAACCACCGGCGCCGACGGGACGATCGTATGCCCCTTGGCCTCGAAGAACTCCAGGAACTGCTGGCGGATTTCGTTGGCGGTCAACAACGTATTGGTACCCTCATCCTCATGGACAGGAGCGATCGACGTGACGCCCCTCGTCAATCTTGAATGATCCCGGTGAGTCCTCTAAGGGTCGACGCCTGGATCCCATCCGTGCAGGCACCGTCGCATTGTATCCGCGCCGCCGGAGGCGTGCAAAGTACGCCCCTGGCCAGGTCCATCCCCGCTCCCGCACGCCCTGTGTAGCATGGCCATCCTGGCCATGGGGCCTCGCGCGTATCGTGGGCGGATCCGTTCACCAGCTCCACGGGCAAGATGCCCGTGCTACCACGCCCCCCGCGAACCGTTTGGACGACGCTGCCGGACTTGTTATCATCTCCCCATGATCCGAAAGGCCCAACTGGGCGACGTGCCCGACATCCATGCCCTCATCAACGAATACGCCGAGCAGGCGCAGATGCTCTTCCGCGCCCCGGCCGAGCTCTACGAGCACCTCCGAGACTTCTACGTCTGCCAGGAAGACGCCCGAGTCGTCGGATGCTGCGCCCTCGAGATCATGTGGCGAGACCTCGCCGAGATCAAAAGCCTCTCCGTCGAGGCCGCCTCCCAGTCCAAGGGCATCGGACGCCAACTCGTCGAGGCCGCCGTCGACGAGGCCAGACAGCTCGGACTCCGTCGGGTCTTCGCCCTGACCCGCTCTCAGGGCTTCTTCGAGCGCCTCGGGTTCAGCGTCGTCGACCGAAACGCGCTGCCTCACAAGGTCTGGGACGATTGCCTGCGCTGTACCCGCCGAGACAACTGCGACGAGACCGCCGTCGTCTTGGACCTCTCCGGAACGTAGATTACGTAGGGATCCGCCTGGATCGTCCGGTACCGCCCCCCCTTACCCGCCAGGAACCGGTCCGCGAACTCCTCGGGACTGATCCCCAGAAATCGCCCGGCCCACTGCCCCTCCTTGCGGAAGACGTAGCCCACCTCCGCCCCCTCCTCCACCGCCCTCGTCAGTTGCTCCACATACGGCGGATACCGAAGCGGCTTCCGCAGGTTCACCGCGATGATCCGCTCGCGAGACTCGAACAACAGCCGCCATTCGATGATATACGTCGTCCGCGCGTAGTGGATGCCGTTCTCGTCCAGTGCGTCGATCAGCCCGACGATCTCGCCCGGATCGTACAGAAACCCGTGCTCCTGCAATCGCGGAGTCCGAATCAGCGCCGCGTTGAAAAAGACGAACACGCACACGAGGTACACGATCGCCACCGCCGCGACCCGCGACGAGACCCACGTCAGCGCCAATCCGCCAACCAGCGCCATCGCCGGCAGGATCGGCACCAGGTATCGACCCGCCAGCGACACCGCCGCCGGCGCCGGCCCGCAGCACGCCACGTAGAACGGAATGTAAACCAGCACCAGTCCCACCGTCGCCCGCGACGCGCCAAGCGGCCGATCCCGCCGCCAGCCAACCGCCACCGCCGCCATACCCGCCAGGAACACCACAAGCGTCGGCACCGACAGCCAGAGGAACGTCCCGCCCAAATCGTTGATGTACGGCTGAAACAGCCCGGGCAGCGTCCGACCGACGACCGTCCCCCAATTGCCCAGCACGTGATCAACCGCCGACCCGCCGCCGGCTTCGCCGAACCGGTCCATCATCCGCGACTTCGTCGAGCTCAGCCACCAGACCCCGCCGACCACGCCCACCAGCAGATACGCCCCATACCCCGCCAGCAGCGAAAACCGCCGCCGCCACGCCCAGGTCACTCCGACGTATATCGGGACCAGCACGATCAGCGGCAGCGCCGACTGCATGTTCCAGTAGGCGATCGCTGCCAGTGCCAGGAACGCCGCGGCCCCCGCGTGATCCACCCGCTCGCCCCGCAATAGCCGATCCGCCGCCCACAGCATCGCCGGCACCAACACCAGCGTCGGAAGGTAGCCGCCCCGCGTCTTGAGCCCCCACACCATCAGCGGCGGCATCGTCGCGAAGACCAACAGCGTCAGCAGCCCCGCCCGACGCCCGGCAACCCGCGCGCCCAGCCCGAAAAGGATCGCCCCGCCCAACGCCGAAAACACCAGCCCCGTCGCCTTGAGTGATATCGACGAGATCCCCAACGCCCGATACAGCACGGAAGCCACGTGCGCCTCGATCGACGCCCCGCCCCCGTAGTACTGTCCGTAGAAGAAGAGCGGATGAGCCCCCCGCTCGAGGATGTGCTTGGCCATGATCCCGACCACGCACTCGTCCGAGTCCGCCCAGCGAGCGAACGTGACCAGCGCGACGAGTTTCGTCAGGATCAGCGCCCCCAGCAGGACCCAAAACGCCCGAGACCGAAACGCCTTCCCAACCGTCTCCCCAGCCGATGGATCGAGCCCCGTCGTCATGACGCCCCATTGTGAGCCCCGCCCCCCGAGCCGTCCAGAGCCCGTCTCGGAGGCGACTTCGCCCTTGCGTGCCCCTTGCCGACAAGGGATCATGGCGATATCCGCCGTCGCGGAAACGGGGCCGCCGCATGGATGACTTCGATCTCATCGAAACGCCGGAGAACGTCGAGCTTCAGCGGAAGCTCGCCGGCATCGGCTCGCGGTTCTCCGCCGGTGTAACGGACACGCTCCTGATGGTCCTGATCGGCCTGGTGCTCTTCATCCTGACGGTGCTGGTCATCGGGGCCGACCCGCTCAACATCTTCGGCAACGCGATGGACGGCGGCTGGGACCTGGTAATACTGCTTGTCGTCGGCTTCCTGCTGTACTGGGGCTACTTCGTGTTCTTCGAGATGGTGATGAACGGACAGAGCCCCGGCAAGCGATCGACCAAGATCCGCGTGGTCAAGGACGGCGGCGGCCCGATCACCTTCACCGACGTGGCCATCCGCAACCTGCTTCGCGTGGTCGACGGGCTCGCGTTCTACGGCGTCGCCGGAGTCTGCATGTTCGTCACGAAGAAGGTGCAGCGGCTGGGCGACCTGGCCGCCGGAACGACGGTCATTTCCGAGGAAACCCACGACTACCGCGCCAACACGGACAAGCGCGGCAAAGTCCAGTGGGAACGGGAGGTCGATGCCGAACGTCTCCGCGCCAGCGGCCTGACCCCAAGCGAGTATCGGGTCCTCTCGAATTACTGGGCCCGACGGGAGCAGCTCAGCCTCGACGCTCGCAGGCAGTTGCTGCCCCGCCTGGTGGGGCCCATCCTGCAACGCCTGGGACGCCCGAGGCCGAACGACTCGCTGGAGGCCTTGGAGGCAGAGGTCTTCGCCTGGCTAAGCGGCGCGCCCCGGGTCACGCTCGTGCAGCCTGAGATCCGCCAAGACCAAGGCGGTGCCGTATGACCCCCGCCAAGTTCCTGGAAACCCGCCGTCCAGCCTGGAACCGCGTCGAAGAGCTGGTCGCCAAGGCCGTTCGCGGCAACCCGTCGCGCCTGAGCGACGTCGAACTGCGGGAGCTGGCCAGGATCTACCCGACGGTAGCGGTCGACGTGGCCAGAGCGCGGATGCACGACCTCGACGCGGCCACTCAGCGCCGGATCAACGAGTTGGCCATCGCCACGCACGGCTTGCTCTATCGCCGTCGGCGAGTGCGACCGCTGGCAGCCGTCTGGAGGTTCTACCGCGGCGAGTTCCCCCAACTGTTCCGACGCCTATGGGCCTACATGGCCCTGTCCACGGCGATCTTCGTCGTCGGCGCTTTGGGCGCCTATTCCAGCACGCGGCTGCGCCCCTCGACGGCATACCTGTTCGTGCCCGGGTCCCTCGACCTGCCCGACGGCCGGCCCGGCGTCACCGCCGAGGACATGAGCGAGCGGTTCCGCCAGATGCCCAACGCGCCAATGGCCGCCGGCATCATGACCAACAACATCTCCGTCGCCTTCAACGCCTTCGCCTTGGGCATCACCGCCGGAATCGGCACGTGCTTCTTTCTGCTCTATAACGCCATGATGATCGGCGGCATTGCCGGACACTTCGCCAATCATCACCTCCAGTACGCGTTCTGGTCGTTCATCGTCCCGCACGGCGCGCTCGAGATCCTGGCCATCCTCATCGCCGCCGCCGCGGGCCTTCGACTCGGTCTGTCCCTGGCGGTCCCCGGGCCCATGACGAGGACGGCCTCGCTCCGTCACGGCGCTCGCGAGGCCGTGCTCCTGGTCCTGGGCACGGTGCCGATGTTCGTCGTGGCCGGCGTCATCGAGGGCTTCGTCACGCCGAGCCACCTGCCCGGCGGCGTGAAGATCGCTGGGGGCGTCTCCGTCGGCGCGGCGGCGATCGCCTATCTGCTCGTCGGCGGCAGAGGCCGTCGCTCACCCGCCCAATAGACCAGACGATAGGGGTAGGAAGGACCGGTTGAGTTCCCGGTCCCTCCCCCCTCCGAACCGTACGTGCGGATCTCCCGCATACGGCTCTCCGGT
>JAFGLZ010000085.1 GCA_016927755.1 Phycisphaerae bacterium | reverse complement strand
GCGGGGAACCTCTTCTCGAACGCCTTGACGTATGTCCCATCGCTCCAGAACAGGTTCTGCGAGCGGATCGCCGCTGTCGCCGCCCTCACCTCCGCCTCCCCGAAAGGTCGGCGCTGGGGGAAGGGTCTCGTCCGAACAGGCCGACCGCCGCGGATGGCGAGCGCCTCGATCCCCACGCGAGACCCGCCCTTGCCGGATCGAATTGGTTTCGCCCGCGTTCTAGCCATCATGCAATTCCTTCAGAACCTCCAGGGCCGACGCCGCCAAGACCTCACCGCTGCCCGGCCCCAACCGCGACCAGCGAGAAGGGACCGTCTCGTATCCGCCCTCGGCGTAGTCCGCCCGCATGCCCACATACCCCAACATCGGGTCGCTGTAGCCTGCCACAAGCGGCCCAGGCGCCGAGGCCCCGTGCTTGATCGCCTCGCCGACCCGTGCCAGAGGCTCACACGGAAGCGTCACCAGCCCCAGCTCGCCGATCGCCAACCCGCGAACGGGCGCCTCCCATCGCTCCGGACCGCGGGCCAACGCAATCCTCTCGTTCAATTGGACCAGATCCGCCCACCGCCCCTCAGGCCAACGATCCTCGATCGGCAGCTCCTCGCTGCCCCCGAGTTCCTCGACGAGGCAATCCCGCTCCGCCAGCAAATCCTCCAAGGACGGCAACGGATGGCGATGCACCGTCGCCCGCCGAACCCCCGTCCGAACCGGTCCGCTCGCGGATCGGCCCGATCCCGCAAGAACGTCGCGGATCAGCGAGACCGCCACCTGCCCGACCGCATCCCCCTGCCTCACCAACCCCGATTCGTCCTCGGGCGCCTCCGGACGAACGTCGCCGCAGCAACCGTTGGCGAAAAGACCGACGAACCCCTCGCCCATCTCGCCCTCGACGAGCGACATCGCATGCCCCACGTAATCGGCCGAGAAATACGGGCGAACCTGAACCGTCGTCGGATGCGCGGCGAAAAAGATCAATGCTCCGAACGGCTCGTGCCCATCGGTAAGCGCCACAAGCGCCGCCATCTCTCGGTCGCAAGGCCGATCGTCCCGGCGACGGTTGGCGTTCAATCCGACCGTCTCCCGGGAGACAAGACGCAGGTGCGCCGGCCGAAGACCGTCTACCGCACGTGTCACCGCCTGGGCGATCCGCTCACTCATCTCCGCTACCCACCGCGGATCGACCGGACGATCCCCGATGTCACAGGTCTCGGGGGTAGTGTGCGCGTGCGTGGCGACGATCAGGATATCGTCCCCGTTCAGACCGGTCCGCAGCGAGATCCTCTCCCGCGCGGGAGGGCTATAGCCGACGTGATCGCCCAACGAATCGCACGTGACGAACACCGCCCGACGCTCGCCGTCCGAGACCGCCATCGCCTTGGCGTGCAACGGATCCCGCACGGCCTCGACCAGCTTGCCGCGCCGACCGGGCCAGCCGAGGATCGGGATGTACATGTCCGTCCGACTGGCCACGGGCGGCGTGATGTCGACCTGGGCGAATCCGGCGAGCATAATCCCCTCAATCCCGCTGGGGCAGGCCCTTCTCGTCAAAGCAAAGGTGGGGGTGATTCACGAACCACCCCCGCCTTTAGCTGCGAACGCCGTTCCGAGACTCAATTACCACTCATCTGATGTCCCGATACGTCAGCCCGTCCCGGGCCAGAATGTCCTTGCACTCGACTGTCTTCCGCGTCCGGCCGCTCTCCAGGAGCGTCTCGGTCAGCATCGAAACGCGAGCCCCCAGGATGCCGTCCACGCAGTTCTCTTTGTACCGCCCGTCCAGCAGGCCCGCGAAGTTGTTGCACGGGTCCTTCGGCCAGTCCTTCGGCACGTCCATCGGGAGTTCCCTGACCCGCCCGTCCTTTCTCAGCACGATCTTGCCGCCCGTCAGCTTGAGCGTGCCTTTGTCCCCCTCGATGATTACATCGTCGACGAACCCGTCGAGGTAATCGCCCATGATGACGATCCGGCCCGTCAGACCCTTCTCGAACCAGACGTGGTGCGAGCTGTTCAGCTCGATGTCGTGCAGCTTACCGTCCATGTACTTGTCCGTCGCGCCGCAGGCTCGAAGCGGCATCAACCCCGTCATCCAGATCATGATGTCCTGATAGTGGCTGCCGGAATCGTTGATCTGACCACCGCCGGAGATCTTGTTGACCAGCCGCCAGCCGCCGACGATCCGGTAGTCCTGGGCCATGTAGCAGTAGAAATGCCTCAGTTTGCCGATGATGCCCTTGCTCAGCAGCCGCCTGGCCGTTACGTACACGGGCTCGAAGTGCCGCTGGTAGTGAATCAAGAGAACGCGCTTCTTCTTCCTCGCCAGCTTGTACAGCTCGACCGCCTTGGCCACGCCGTTGGCCATCGGCTTCTCGATCAGAATGTGACAATCGTGCTCGAGCGCCAACTTCGCGTGCGCGTGGTGAAGCGAGTGAGGACCGAAAACCCCCACCGCCTGCAGATCCTCCCGCTTGATCATCTCCTTGTAGCCGTTCGGCCCCAGGTATGCCTTGATGTCCTTCTTGCCGCATCGCTTGCGAAGGTCCTCGATCCGTTTCTCGTCCACGTCGCACGCCGCGACGACCTCGCAGTTCGGCTCCGCGTTCAGCTTCTGCGCGCGGTCGGCGCCCACGCCGCCAGGACCGATGATCCCGACACGAACCTTCTGCCTGCACCTGCAACCGCACTTGGCCATTGCCGTCTCCTGTCGCTGCCTGATGAAATGCTCGGGGCCACTTCCTCCCGCTGCCGGAGATCTCTCGCCCCCGAAGGCGGGCCTCCTCAAACCACGATCCGGGCTCCCCAAAGAGACGCGGTCCCACCCGGACATTGGCGGAGTAGCCTCGCCGAAATGGACAACATTGTCCAGGGGTCTGGCTCGGCCAAAACAACCGAGGGTGGATTGAAGGAAAGGCGTGAGCCGACACGGCGATCCCGCTTGCCGGCGCGGAAGCTCGCCTTAGGCCAAGCCGAACTGACGGAAAGCCCGAGAGGACTTCCCAGAATCCCTACTCGGGCAACGGCTTGTCCTTGGTCTCCGGCGCGAAGTAGGTGAAGACCAGACCCCCGAAGTAGGACAACGCCACAAGCACTGCCGCCAACCGGAATGCGTTCTGCCCGTACGAAGACGTCAGAAGACCGGCCAACGCGCCAAGCGCCATCGGCGAAAACGCGGCGAGATACCGGGCCACGTTATAGCAGAAGCCCGTGCCCGTACTCCGCAGCCGAGTCGGGTACAGTTCCGGGAAGTAGATCGAGTAGCCGCCGAAAACGCTCAGCGTCGCGAAACCCACGCACGGGAGCATCCAGTAGACCTGCATCTCGCTTCGCATGAAACCGAACGCCATCGCGATGGCCAGGAAACCTAGAATGAACGAAACGGCGAACGCCGGACGCCGACCCATCCGAGCGGCCACGAAGCTGAATGCCAGCATCCCGAACAGCGCGCCAACGTCCTGGAGCATCAGCCCTCTCGAAACCACCCACTTGGCATGTCCTGGGTCAGCGCTCTTCACCACACTGCGGACCAGCTCAGGCGTCCAGAAACCCACGCCCCACAGCCCGATGACCCCCGTCACCGCCAAACCGACGCCGATGATCGTGTGATAACGCCACTGACGGTCCGTGAAGAGCTGGCTGATGTGCCCCAACTCCTCCTGCACCTTGTCCTTCGCTTGCGTCCAGCGCTCCGGTTCCCTCAGCGTCGTGAAGAACAGGACCACAAGGATCCCCGGCAGAATCCCCACCGCGAACATGTAACGCCACGTCAGGTACCCGCTGATCAACGAGCCGCCGATGTTGCCCACCGCCGACAGGGCCTGCATGAGACCCAAACAGTAAGGCCGGGCGCGCGACGGCATCACCTCCGCCACGAGCGTCGCCGCCGCGGCAAACGCCCCACCCACACCAAGTCCGGTCATGAATCGGTAGATCGTGAAATCCCACCAATGCAGGGACAGACCCGAAAGACCCGTGAACGTGGAGTAGCACAACACCGTGGCCGCCAGCGTCCGAACGCGTCCCAGGCGATCGCCCATCATCCCGAAGATGATACCGCCCGTCGCCCAGCCGAGAATCAGCGCCGTTGTGGTGTACCCGCTGAACTTCGTCACCTCCGCCGACTGCTCTGCCGTCAATTGGATGGCGCCAAGCTTGCCGTAGCCCAACAGCTCGACAAGCGCCGGCTGCCGAGCGATGACGAACAGCCGCTGGTCCATGCAATCGAACATCCAGCCGAGTGTCGCCAGCAGCAGAACCCACCAGTGGTAGCCCGTCATCTCAGACCACCACCGGCCCTGCTGACCCACGAGTTCCGGTTGCTCCAAATCCGTGTTGGGCGTTGGGTTATCTTGGTTTGTCATGGTCCGGGCATGATAGTCCCTCGACCAGGCAAGTCAAGGCCGATATCCGCGCCCGCCAGCTCAGGCAAAACGACGCTCCCAGACTCCGTCCGAGACACCCAACCCGGGGCAATCCCGCCCCTGCCCCGGTTTTGCCAATCGCCTCCGAGGGGACTATAATCGGCCAATTGAGCGCGTTCGGAGAGTGAGTCGAAGACCTATATGCTACGCAAGTTCCTGGTTTCGCTACCGTTGATCGTCCTCGCGCTCGGGGGCGGACTGGCCATCGCCGTGATGCTCGTGTGGACCAAGCCACCGCCCATCACCAGAGAAGCAAGCAAGCGCGCCACCCGCGTCAAAGCCTATGCCGTTGTCCCCCAGACTGTCCAGGAAACGCTCGTCGGATACGGCACCGCGCGCCCCGACGAGCTCGTCACCCTCAGCGCCCAGGTCGGCGGGGAGGTCGTCGAGATCGCCAAGGGCCTCGAGGACGGCTCCGAGATCAAGAAGGACCAACTCCTCGTCCGCTTGCAGGAAGAGGACTACAAGCAGCAGCTCGCGCGGGCCCAGAACCTCATCAAGGCCGACGAGGCCACCCTCGAGGAAATCGAGCTGGAGCGGGACAACCTCAAGAAGCTCATCAAGAGCGGCGAGCAGGACGTCCGCATCACCCAGGACGAGTACACGCGGGTCAGCGGGCTGTTCGAAAAGGACGCCGCCGCCAAACGCGAGTTCGACCTCATGCGGTCCGCGCTGCTGAAGGTCACCAGCGAGCTCGACAACCTCAAGACACGCCTGGCCGTGCTCGATCCGAAAACCCAGCAAACCATGGCCTCGATGGCGGCGCACAAGGCGGAGGTCGCACTGGCCAAGCTCAGCCTCGAGCGATGTCGGATCGTCGCCCCATTCGACGGCCGGCTCAGACGCCGACAGGTGGAAGTCGGCGAGACCGTCGCCCCCGGAAGGCCCTTGATGATCGTCCTCAAGCTCGACCGGATCGAAGTGCCCATCGAGCTGGCCGCATCGTGTGCCATGAAAGTCAGACCCGGAAGCGAGTGCACCCTCGCCGTGGAAAGCCTGCCCGAGATGAGCTGGTCCGGCCGCGTCCAACGCCTCGGACCCGCCGCCGACGAACAAAGCCGCACCATCACCGCGTACGTCGTCGTGGACAACGCCAAGCAGCCAACGCCCCTCCTGCCGGGGCTCTTCGTCCGAGCCGAGGTCGCCGGACCCGTCCATCTCGATGCCCTGGCCATCCCCAGAGGCGCCATCCGCGGTGGCGTCGTCTTCGTCGCCAAGGACGGCAAGGCCTGGGCCCGCCCCGTCGAGCTCGAGTGCGCGCTCAAGGACACCGCTGTGGTCAGGAAGGGAATCGACCGAGGAGACACCGTCATCCTCACCAACCTGGCGAGCCTCAGCGACCAGATGCCCGTGGAGGTCGAGCTGCAGGGACACGAGCTGGCCAATAGCCGCCATCAGTCCTCCCCGACCACCCTGGAAGCTACCGGAATGCCCTAGGCCCTCTCGAACCGCGCCGTCCGATGGCCCGGGACGAACCCGATAGCGGAACACAACGCCATGAGATCGCTCCTCAAGTTCAGTGTCGACAACCCCGTGCTGATCAATCTGCTCATGATCGGTCTGATCGGCCTGGGTATCTACAGCTCGCTGGTCATCACCCGCGAGATGTTCCCCGAATTCCGACCCAACGAGATCCAGATCGCCACCGTCTACCCCGGCGCCACCCCCACCGAGATCGAGAAGGGAATCACCATCAAGATCGAGGAAGAGGTCCGGGAAATCGACGGCGTCGACACCTACGAGAGCCAGATCGTCGAGGGGATCAGCACGGTCCGCGTCGAGCTCCTCGAGAGCGTCGAGGACATCAGCGTCGCCCTGAACGACGTCAAGGGCGCCGTCGACGCCATCCAGGACCTCCCCGAAGATGCCGAGGAGACCCGCGTCTTCGAATTCAAGCCACGCCTGCCCGTCATCGGCGTCAGCCTCTACGGCAACATCAACGAGAAGGAGCTCAAGCGGCTGGGCAAGAAGCTCCGTGACGACGTCCTCGAGTTGCCCGGCATCACCGACGTCACCCTATCCGGCACGCGGAAGGACGAGGTCATCGTCCAGGTCCATCCCGACAAGCTGATGAAGTATCACCTCTCGTTCCCGCTGATCACCGCCGCGATCAAGCGCGCCAATCTCGACCTCCCCGGTGGCGTGGTCAAGACCGCCGGCGCGGACGTCGCCGTCAGAACCCTCGGCGAGCGCGACCGCGCTGAAGAGATCGCCGAGATCACCGTCGCATCGGACCCCCTCGGACGCGTGGTCTATCTCAATCAGGTCGCCGACGTCGTCGACGGCTTCGAGGACTCCGAACGAAAGGGACGCTTCAACGGCGAGCCCGCCGTCACCGTCATGGCCTACAAGACGCCCGACCAGGACGCCATCGATATCAGCAACAAGATCAAGGCATTCCTGGCCGGCAAGGCGCACCAGCCCATCGAGTGGGACTGGCACATGCGCCTTCAGAACCTCTTCGGCAAGGAGCACGAGCTCCAGAGGATCTACGCGAGCGCCTACGCCGACCCGTGGCCCGCTTACGCCAAGGCGCAAATCCACACCAACCTCGCCAAGATGATCGAGGACCGGCTCGAGCTCCTCCGGCGCAACGGCGCCTTCGGCCTGGCGTTCGTCTTCGTCTCGCTGCTGCTCTTCCTGAACTGGCGCATCGCCGTCTGGATCGCCACCGGCCTGATCGTCAGCATCTTCGGGACCATCCTGTTCCTGCACCAGATCGGCTCGACGTTGAGCATGATCAGCATGTTCGGCCTCATCGTCGTGCTCGGGCTCATCGTCGACGACGCCATCGTCATCGGCGAAAACGTCTTCACCAAGGTCGAGGAGGGCATGAGCCCCCGCGAGGCCGCCATCGAAGGCGGAACCGAAGTCGCCTGGCCCGTCGTCGCCACCGTCGCCACAACGGTCGCCGCGTTCCTCCCCCTGGCGATGATCGAGGGCGAGATCGGCCACTTCATGGCCATCATGCCCGTCGTCGTCACCTGCGCCCTCTCTGTCAGCCTGCTCGAAGCCCTCGTCATCCTCCCCTCGCACCTGGCCGAATTCCTCAAGCCCATGAAACGCGCCGGCGACGGCTCGCCCGTCATGAAACGCCAATCCCTCATCGATCGGCTGGTCAATCCGATCCGTCACGCCCAATACGTCCTCATCCAGCGGATCATGCTCGGCGCCTACGAAAAGTTCCTGCGCCTCGCCGTCGGCTATCGGTACGTCACGATCGCAGGCGCGTTCGCATTGCTCTTCATCGCCCTCGGCATGGTCGGCGGTGGACGAGTGGAAAACACCTTCTTCAGCTCGATGGACTCAGAAACCGTCCTCGTAAACCTGGACATGCCCGTCGGGACCCCCATCGAGGACACCGAGCGAATGCTCGACCGACTCGAGAAAATGGCCATCGACCTGCCCGAAACCAGAAGCACCCAGGTCCTGATCGGTTCCGCGCTCAACATGGCCAACGCCAGCATCGGCGCCAGCCAGTCTCACGTCGGCCAGATCATCATCGAGCTGGCCGAGGTCGGAAAACGAGATCGAACGAGCGACGCGATCCTGGCCGAGCTCCGCGAGAAGAGCGCCAACCTGACCGGCATCGACCGGCTCCAGTTCTCGGCGATGCAGGGCGGACCCGGTGGCGACGTCGTCAAGATCGAGGTCTCCGGCGACGACTTCGAGAAAGTCATACCCGTCGTCGAGGCCCTCAAGAAACGACTCGCCGACTACGAAGGCATCCACGACATCAACGACGACTATGACGCCGGCCGACCCGAAGCCCAGATCGAGCTGCTCGAATCCGGACGATCCCTCGGCCTGACCACCCAAGACCTCGCCGTCCAGGTCCGAGGCGCCTTCTACGGCCTCGAGGCCAAGGTCCTCGTCAGGGACCGAGAGGACGTCAAGATCATGGTCCGCTATCCCGAGGCCCAGCGAAAACGAATCTACGACCTCGAAGAGATGAGAATCGCCACGCCCACCGGACAGCTCGTGCCCTTCAAGGAAGTCGCCAAGTTCTCGATGGGAACCGGATACGCCACCATCCGCCGGACCGATGGCCACCGCGTCATCAACGTCTCCGCCGATGCCAACCAGGACCTCATCAATCCAGACGACGTCGTGGAAGAGCTCGTTAAGGAATTCCCGGCGATCGAGGCCGCCAACCCCGGCGTCAAGATCGAGGCCAAGGGACGCCGCCGCGAGATGATCCGAAGCATGAACAGCCTCGCCCTCGCAATGATCGTGGCCCTCGTCATCATCTACATCATCCTCGCATGGCTCTTCCGAAGCTACGTCCAGCCGGTGATCGTGATGACTTCGCTCCCCCTCGCGATGATCGGAGTGATCTTCGGCCACTGGGTCATGGGCTACGACCTCACGATCGTCAGTAAGATCGGCTTCGTCGCACTCGCCGGAATCGCCGTCAACGACGCCCTCGTCCTCATCGACTTCATCAACAAACGCCGGGCCGAGGGCATGGACGCATTCGAGGCCGTTGTCTACGGCGGCAAGCGGCGCCTCCGGGCCATCATGCTCACAACCCTGACCACCGTCCTCGGCCTCGCCCCCCTCGTCCTCGAAACGAGCTTCCAGGCCAAGTTCCTCATCCCCATGGCCGTGACCATCTGCTTCGGACTCATGTTCGCCACCGTCCTGACGCTCCTCGTCATCCCGTCGCTCTACATGATCCAGGACGATGTCGTGCGACTGGCGGCCCGGCTCTGGTACGGCCCCGCCGGCAAGCCCGTCTTGGCGTGACCTCGCGATTCATCGCCGTACCTTCGCATCCGTGCATCCAAGCGACTGGAGCGCCGACCGGCCAGCGCGTATCATATCCCTCCTCATGTGGGAGCGAATCCGAAACCCTGTCATGATCGGCGGTGCCGTCATCGCCGTCATCGTGCTGTGGCCGCGCGCCAAGCCCCTCGAGGGCGACAACGTCAAGGAAATCAACTGCTGGCTCCCCGGCGGCGAGATCCTCACCTATCGGGACGCCATCGACGAATTCGAGCGCCGCTGCGCCCGAAAGGGCCAAATGGTCCGCATCGTCACCGGCAACGCCGCCATCCGTGACGCCACCGAGGACCCCCAGCGATTCCTGACCGGCGTCGCCGGCGGCATGCCGCCCGACATCATCTACTTCGACCGCTTCGCCATCGCCGAGTGGGCCGCTCGCGGCGCCTTTCTCCCGCTGGACGACTTCCTCGAGCGCGACATCGAGAAGCTCAGACTCCTCCGGGCAGGCCTGGCAAAGGCTCGCCAAATCGGCGACGCACAAACCGCCAAACGCATCGAGGCAGACCTCGCCGAATTCGAGTCGATGATGATCGACCCGAATGACTTCTACCAGAACTGCTGGAACGAACCGACGTACGTCGATCCCAAGACGGGAAAACGCGCCCAGTTCGGCATCCCCAATGGCACCGACAGCCGAGGGCTCTACTACAACTGCGATCTCCTCATCCAGGCCGGCCTCGTCTACCAGCCCGACGACCCCGACGTCAGAGCCGGCAACGCCAAGGCCGGCGACGCCCGTCCGCCCAAAACCTGGGAAGAGACGTGCTTGAAGCGATGCGACGCCAAGGACGGCGAGATCAGCGATCGTCGCTACCTCACGTCGACCTCGATCGACTTCGCCGCCGCGGGCATCGTCCCCGGCGATCACGCCTGCCTCGACCCCGCCGGCGCGCCAACGCTCGCCCGGATCGCCGCCGTCGAGCCGAATCGCCTAACCCTCGACGTCATCAGCGGATCCCCGCGAGACGGCTCAAGCCTGTGGTTCAAAATCTACGACGGCGCCGGCTACGCCATCCGCCTCACCCAATGGGACGAGAAAGGCCGACTCCGCGTCGTCGGATGGGCCCCCCAGTGGGGCAATAGCTGGCTATACATGTTCGGCTGGCAGGCCGGCGGAAGGTTCATGTCCGCCGACGGCAAGACCTGCACCCTCAACGACCCCCGAATCCAGCACGCCCTCCAGTGGATGGTCGACTGCTACGACGCCATGGGCGGGTTCAAGGCCGTCGAGGCCTTCAAGGCCAGCACCCTTGAGGGCGGCACCCTCGATCCATTCATGACCGGCAAGATGGCCATGCGCATCGACGGCGACCATTTCACCAGCCTCATCGCCCAGTACAAGCGAGACCTCAGCTTCAACGCCGCGCCGGCCCCCATGCCTCGGCGAGAGATCGACAAGGGACGAAAGCCGATTAGCTGGATGGGCGGCTGGGCATACGCCATCCCCTCGACCATCCCCGACGAGAACAAGGACCTCACCTGGAACTTCATCAAGTGGATGGTCTCATGGGACGCCAACCGAATGCTCCAGGACGTCGAGCGAGACCTCCGCAAGGCCCAGGGCCGGCTCTTCTTTCCCGACCTCCACCCGAGGAAGTCCGTGTGCCAGGGCTTCTACGAACGATACATCCTCGGACAGCCAAACCTCCCGAGGAAGTACCGCGAGGCCTACAACGTCTTCAGAGGCCTCCTCGATCACGCCTATCACCGCCCCATCACGCCCGTCGGTAATCGCCTCTGGTGCGAGCATCGTCGAGCCATGGAGCGAGCGCTGAACCACGACTCCGCCTACCCGACGCCCAAGATGGCCCTCGACTACGGGACCCTCGTCGTTCAGGACGAGCTCAACCGCGTCCTCGAGCCCGCCACCGGCGCCGAGGTCAACTGGTACTGGCTCATCGGGCTCTACGTCGGCCTCGTCGGTGTCACCGCCGCCGGTGTCTTCGTCCATCACAACGTCAAGTACCAGTCAAAGGGCTACTGGCGCCGCGAGTGGTGGGCCGGCCTAACGTGCGCTTCCCCCTGGATCATCGGCTTCCTCACCTTCACCGCAGGGCCCATCCTCTTCAGCATCCTCATGAGCTTCAGCGACTACGACGTCATCAACCCCGCCCACTGGCTCGGACTCGGCAACTACCGAGAGGCCTTCGGAGATCCCCTCTTCAGCAAGTCGCTCTACAACACCGTCTTCATGGTCATCAGCGTCCCGCTGACCCTCATCGTCGGCTTGGCCATCGCCCTCCTGCTCGATGCCGGCGTCCGCGGCCTGAGCTTCTACCGGACGATCTTCTATCTCCCCGCGATCGTGCCCGCCGTCGCCAGCAGCGTCCTGTGGCTCTGGGTCCTACAGCCCACCGACGGGTTGATCAACTCCCTGTTCGACTCGCTCGGGATCAACACGCTCCTCGAGTGGACCGGCCTGTCGACCGCACTCGGCATCGGCGTCCCCGTCAACTGGCTCGGCGAGGCCAAGATGGCCAAGCCCGCCCTCATCATTATGCTCCTCTGGGGCGCCGGCGGTGGCATGCTGATCTGGCTCGCCGGACTCAAAAGCGTTCCCGAGCACCTCTACGAGGCCGCTAGCATCGACGGCGCCAACGTCTGGCAACGCTTCCGCCACGTGACGCTGCCCATGCTCAGCCCCTACGTCCTGTTCAATCTCGTCATGGGAACGATCGCCGTCTTCCAGATCTTCACCCAGGCCTTCATCATGACACAGGGCGGGCCGAACGACGCCACCCTCTTCTACGCGTACAACCTGTTCAACCAGGCGTTCCGATATCTAAGGATGGGCTACGCCAGCGCCCTGGCGTGGGTCCTATTCGCGATCATCTTCTTGCTGACCCTGATCCAAATGTACTTCAGCAAGAAGTGGGTACACTACGAAGCGCCATAGGCGCAAAGGACCCGTAGTCCAAAGAACGAAATCCTGAGGTCTGAGGCCTGAAGCCTGAGGTCTGAAGCCCTCTCAGTCTCGACGTGCCGTTCCGACGTTTGCCTATGCCACTGGAAAGACCACTCCCAGTTCGCCTCTCCTTGCACGGCCTGCTGCTCGCCGGCGCGCTCATCTTCTCCCTGCCGTTCCTCTGGATGGTGGGCACCTCGCTCATGGCCGACAAGGAGCTGTTCAGCGAGGGCTTCCACATGATGCCCCGAAGACCCATCCCCCGCGTCGTCTCGCCGTACGTCGACGACCGCCAGTATGAGGAAATCGACCGGCCCGACTTCGTCAGCGGCAAGGACTGGACCGAGTGGAAACCCGAAATCCGCCGGACCGTCCGCGCATCGGCCCTCCGCTACATCCTGCCAGAAGGGGCCGCCGCTTCCCAACCAGCGACGTCAACGCGCCCCCCGACCACCACGGCCGCCGCGGGCGACGCCGAGGAGTACGTGACCTGGCCAGTCGGCGTCGATGTCGCCGACCTCGAACCCGAGATGATCCAGGGCCTCTGGAACAAGCTCCGTACGCAGATCAGCACCGACGCGTGGAAGTCCCGCCGCATCGAGACCATCCTCGACGAAATCCGCGCCAAGACCCGCCCCCAAGACGTCCGAGACGCGATCCAAGGCTGCTACCGCCGCTTCTCGCTGGGCAACGTCCAGGTCCGCACCGAGACCTTCCGCCAGTTCAAGCTCGATCCCCTCGACCCCAATCTCGCCCCCTGGCAGGGCTGGCATGTCGTCCGCGGTGACGCAAAGCTCCTGCCGACCGGAGGCCCCGACGACCGCCACGACGTCATCGAGTACGATCTGTCAGAACAACCGTCGCTCGAGCTGGAGGGGACCTTCCGACTCCCCGAAGGCACCGCCTGGAACCAGGTGCAGTCCGTCCGACTGAGCCGCTGCGACGACGAAACCTACCACCAGATCCGGATCTTCGTCGAGGTTGGCGGTACCCTCTATGAAACGCGCGATCGGCTCTACATCCAGGGCTATCAGTGGGCCGAGACCCAACTCCGACCGTTCGACCCGACCTTCGATGACAGCTTCCGCATCCGCATGTGGGAGTACCTCTACCCCGCCGCCCAAGGCAAGCAGTACGACCACGGGAACGGCGTCATCCGCGTCCGCGTCCTAGTAGAGAAATCCAACGACTTCGAGGCCTGGTACGCCAAGGCGCGAGCGAACTACGTCTATGCGCTCCGATATCTGCCCTTCTGGCGCTACGCCGCCACCAGCGCGGCCGTCGTCATCCTCAGCATCCTGCTCAACACCTTCAGTTGCTCCCTCGTCGCCTTCGCCTTCGCCCGACTCCGCTGGCCAGGACGCGACCTCTGCTTCATCATCCTCCTCGCCACGCTCATGATCCCCGCCGAGGTCACCATGATCCCCGGCTTCGTCATCATCAAATCGCTCGGATGGTACAACACGCTTACCCCGATGTGGATCGGCGCCGTCTTCGGAAACGCCTTCTTCATCTTCCTCCTCAGACAGTTCATGAAGGGCGTCCCCCAAGACCTCGAGGACGCCGCCCGAATCGACGGCTGCGGCGTCCTCCGGATCTACTGGCACGTCATGCTGCCCCTCGTCAAGCCCACCCTCGCCGCCATCGCCATCTTCACCTTCATGGGAGTCTGGAACAACTTCATGACCCCCCTCATCTACGTCAACGACCAGCGCCTCTACCCCCTCGCCCTCGGCCTGTTCGCTTTCCAGACCGTCAGCGGAGGAAACCACGCCGCCATGATGGCCGCAAGCCTCATCATGACCACGCCCGTCATCGTCATCTTCTTCTTCGCCCAGAAGTACTTCATCCAGGGCGTCATGCTGACAGGAATGAAGGGATAGACCGTACCGTGGGCTCTGCCCGTCGCCCCGTGACGATCGGCGACTATGGCTCGCCCCATCCACCAATCGTTCCTCCCGGCAGCCGCCAGACACTTCCCACTTGCGCATTGAACCGATATATTCACATACATGAGCGGGAGGCCTCCATATCTACTGCCGCTTGTGCTATTGACCCTGCTAATCCCCTACGGCCTATTGACCTACCAATTCAACTGGATCATCGATGACGCCTACATCTCGTTCCGATACTCCAAAAACCTCGCGCAAGGCGAAGGACTGACATACAACCCAGGCTCCGACCCGCCCGTCGAAGGATACTCAGACTTCCTCTGGGTCTTGGCAATGACCCCCTTCGAGTATCTTGGCTGGAACGTCATGACCGTCGCACATGTCGCCTCCGTGCTGTGCGGCGTCATCCTCCTCTACCGAACCCTGCGGTTCATGCACGTCGAGCTCCGCGCCGACACGGCCCCGATGGTCCTCGGCGGCCTCATCCTCGCAATGCTGCCGCCGATCGCCGTCTGGAGCACCTCCGGCCTGGCCACCATGCCCTTCGCCCTGCTGTTCTTCCTTTCGTACGAATTCCTCATTGGCCAGTCGACAAGCCCACGCGTCGTGGCGGGCGGAATCGCCCTGTCGCTGCTCGTCCTTGCCAGGGCGGAAGGCTTGTTCTAGGCCGTCGCCTTCGTCGTCCTGGCGGGTCTGCTGGCCCGCGGCCCACAGGCACGCAAACGCGCTCTGTACTGCGCAATACCGGTCGCGACGACGATTGGAGCATTGATGACGTTTCGCCTGCTCTATTTCGGGTGGCCTCTCCCGAACACTGCCTACGCCAAAGTAGCTCTGGGCGCGGAATCGATCCGCCGGGGGACAGAGTACGTCGCCGGCTTCCTGCTGGTCTTTCCACACCTGCTGGTGTTTCTGTTGCTCGCGGCCATCTTCACCGCGATGCCCCGTCGAGCTCCCCGCGCCACGCGAGACCTGACAGTAATGACCGCCTCAGTCTTCGGCTTCGCGGTGGTAACCGGCGGCGACTGGATGCCCATGGGCCGGTTCCTCGTCCCCTGCCTCCCCTTCCTCGCCCTCTTGGCCTGCCTCCTGTTCCAGCGCCTAACGTCCCGTCCGAGTCTCATGATGACCGTCGGCTTCGCGAGCATCATCCTCGGCCTTCTCCCCGCCTTCGACGTTCACGCGATACCAGACCAATGGCGCGCGGCCTGCCGCTTCGGGCCGCGGCCCCCTCCATTCCATAGCGAGTACACGAAATGGCGCCAGCAGAAGCGGTTCGCCGTCGAGTTCACGGCACTCGGTCAAGCCCTGGCCCTGCACACCAAACGGGGCGAAAGCCTGGTCGCCGCTTCCATAGGCGCGATCGGATACTACAGCGAGCTGTGCATCCTCGACACCGTCGGCCTGGTCAACCTGGAGGTCGCCCACCGCCCCACCCCCGGCCCCGCCAAGAGAGGATTCCCCAAGGTGGTCTCGCCGGCGTTCTTCTTGAAGCACAAGCCAACCTATTGCTGGGCCAGGTTCGCGGCAGTGCCCGACCATGCCCCATCCCACCTGACTCCGGGGGTGTGGTTTCGGGTCGAGACGAATCCAGCGGAGAGATTCTTCCCACCTGAAGTGCAATTGCTCTACGCGCCAATCGGTACGCTCCTGCCCGAAACGCTCGCCCCGTCACCACGACGGCTACTCGTGCTCTTCGTCGAAAAGCAGACCATTCCCGCCCGCCTTGGGGAGAGCCGGAATCAGCGCGCCGCCCGGTCGGTCACTGAGCCGACGTCGTTGGGATACCCCCGCCGCGATCCGTGGCTCCCCGAAGACCTGCCTCGACCAGGCACGCCTTGATTGCCGTTCGCGTCATCGCCCCGGAACCCGAGGCTCTCGCCTGCGGCCTCGTTCGTGGATAGAATCCGCCGAGCTTTGTCCGCCCAATCCTGGATGCCCTACAGGAGCGTCGCATGCGAGAACTCAGGATGCTCGGAAATCAGCGAGTCGACGTCGTCGACGCCGATCGGCCACAAGCGACGGACGACGCCCCCGTCATCGTCGCCGTCCGCGCCAGCGGACTCTGCGGCAGTGAGCTCGGCGGCTATCGCGCCGACAAACCCAGCGACGGCAACGGCGGACACGAAGTCGCCGGCCAGGTCGTCGAGGCACCCGACCCCTCCTGGATCGGAAAACGCGTCGGCGTAACCGCCGTCATCGGATGTGGCCAGTGTGATTACTGCCGGGCCGGGCAAGACACCTTCTGCCAACACTTCAAGGGCTACGCAAACGCCCACGCCGAGTTCGTCGCCCGCCCCCAGCGCGCCATCCGAATCTTCCCCGACGACCTCGACTGCGACTGGGCCACCGCCGTCCTCCTTAGCGGCGACGGACTCGGTGTCCCCTACCGCATCGCCCGACGCCTCGGCGACACCGCCGGAAAGACCGTCCTCGTCATCGGACTCGGTCCGATCGGACTCGGCAACGTCCTCGTCCAAACCTTCGGTAGCGCCCGCGTCATCGGCATCGACCCCGTCCCCTACCGCCGCGAGCTGGCCACACAGCTCGGCGCCGAATGCCTCGACCCGACGACCGATGGCTTCGACGATCTGGTGCGCGGCCGATTCGGTCGCGCCATCGACGTGGTCATCGAATGCGTCGGAAAGAACCCCACCCTTCGGCAGGCCCTCCAATGGGTCGGCCCCGCCGGAACCGTCGTCGCCGCCGGCGAAAACCCCGCCGCCGAGTTCGACCTCGCCAACACCATCATCCGAAAGGACCTGACCCTCATCGGAAGCTGGTACTACCAGCCGGCCGACTTCGAAGGCATGCTCGACATGTACCGCAAAGGCCTCCAAGTCGAACGCCTCATCACGCATCGCTTCCCCTTCGAGCAGGCCGCCGAAGCCTTCACCCTCTTCGCCTCAGGCCAAACCGGAAAGGTCATACTGGAATCGAACGAGTAGCCCCCCGCCCTCACCCTCCGTCCAAACGTCCGATATCCCCCATGCCGCTCCTCCTCAGCCACCCCCACTAAAGTCCCGTCGCGCCGGCGTCGATAGCCCCCAATGGAGCCGCGAGTCGGTGGCGTGCCGCGCCCACACAAGCGACGACCTCGCCGCAACCCGGCCATCCGGCATCTCTGGGGGGAGCCATGAGTCCGAGACAAGCCCGCGCGCCCTTCCTTCCCTGGTGGTCCATCGCGATGGGGCTGGCCGCCATCGCAGGTTGCGGCACGCTCCAGAACCTCGTCTGCACCCTCGTACCGTGCTGGTGCCCGTCAAACAACTTAGCCCTGATGAGCGAAGCCGAGCGTATCGTCGCCCAGGAGTACCCAACCTGGCTCCTGATCGAGGCCCAGGGCGCCCCCTCCACAGGCTCGGCAAGCGTCGCCGACGACGTCGACCAATGGCGCTTCATCTTCGTCGACGACCCCAACGATACGCAGGACCAAGGTACCGTCGAGCTGCAATACGCCGATGGCGCCTTCGGCCAGCCCGTCTACGTCCCCGACATCTGGCTCGGAACCGTCTTCGAGCGCCTGCCGCGACACATGAGCCTGGCCCAGGCAATCGAGCACATGCGCGACGCCGGCTACACCCAAACCTTCACCGCCGTGGATCTCCGCAAGCCGCTGAAAGTCCCCCTGCCGGAAGAGGCCTTCTACATCTTCACCCTCCCGGATCGATACGTCCTCGTAGGCGCAGTCACCGGAAAGGTCACGGAAGAAACCCGCAATTGATATGACGTGCCGACTCACGCGTCGACCGCAATTCAAGCTCGCCGCCTGCGCCTCCCGACAACGCCGGAGGCCGCAAGCACCAGAGACAGCAACCCCGCCCCCGCCGAAGCGAAACACCCCGCTGACAACGGCAACGGTTCAGGCTCCTCCGTCGGGTGCTCGGCCAAAACGGCCTTGATCACATTGTCGGAATCCATCTTCGGACGCGCGGGGTTCGCCGTGCCCAGCACGTCACCGTCAGAAACTGCCGACTCATCTCACAATTCCTCCCTCTGGTGTCCTTCCCCGCGGGAGAATCTCAGCCGGCGCCGCATGCCGAAGATACCCCCCAGCAAGCCAACGAACGGCAAGACGCCGATCAGCGACGAACCGCAGCAGCCCGCTCCCGGCACCGGTTGCGGTTCGCCGGACGAAACCTCGGAAAAGACCGCCGTAATGCGCTTGTCGGCATTCATCACCAGTCGAGCCGGATTCGCCGGTCCAGGCATATCCCCCTGCCATTCCACGAACCGCCACCCCTCGGCAGGCGTGGCCGTCAGGATAAGCTCCGTCCCCTCGTCATACGTCCCCCCCTTCGGCTCCACCTTCCCCTTGCCCGTCACCTCCACCGTCAGGAGATACCCTTCCTCGAACAACGCCGTCACGACCCGATCCGATTCCAGATCCAACAGCAAAGGGTTCTCGGTCTCCCGACCCTCGGGGATCTCCCCGCTCCACATCGAGAAGAGCCCGCCCGGCTTCACCGTGGCCACCAGCAACGCCTGGCGATGCCCGATCGAGTAGTGAACCTCCGCCGCGCCAAGGTCCTCCCGCGGCACGTCGACCGTGACCCAGTATCCCCCGTAGTGCAGGATCGTCCCCGCCTCGCCGACGATGTAGACGTCACGCGGGCCGCTCCCCCAAACGCCGTTGAGATCGCGCGTCGTCCCGCTGTCCATGCCAGACCACCCGACGCCGTCGTAATGCAGGACCGTCCCGGCCGCGCCGACGGCAAAGACGTCCGCGGAACCGCTCCCCCAGACGCCGGTCAGCGTCTGGGCGGTCCCACTCGTCATCGCCGACCACCCCGAGCCGTCATACCGCAGAATCGTCCCGATTGCCCCCACGACGAACACGTCGTTCGGACCGGCGCACCACACGCCTCCAAGCCATTGTCCCGTCCCACCGTCCATGACCGACCAATCGCTCCCGTCGTAATGGACGATCGTGCCCTCCGGCCCCACGGTGAAGACGTCGTTCGGAGCATTGCCAGAAATGGCGGTGAGTTCGACTGACGTGCCCGTGTCGAGAGTGGTATCCGGCGGCCACACCCCCTCGTCGTGCTGGAGAACCTTGCCGCCCTGGCCCGTCACGAAGAAGCAGTTGCGCGCGTATGACCAACCCCATCTCGGCTGTCCCAATGGCCAGCAGGGCTCGCACTCCGCAAGGAGCACGGGGGACCAAGGCAGATGGCTCCCCCGGGACAGCAACCACGCAGGATCGTTGTACTCCCAGGGCTCGTACGGATCTCCCGGGTTCATCGGGCTACCATCCCACCAATACGCCGACACGTACACGTCGTCTGGGCCGCTGCCCCAAACCCCGTACGTGCGCCATCCGTCCGCGCCGATCGTCCGCTTCCACGATTGGCCCCCGAAGTGAAGCGCGGTCGATTGCCCCCCGACGGCAAAGACATCGTTGGGACCGCTCGTCCAAACTCTATGTAGATCGGTCGTTGCCGCGGCGTACGCCATCGCCGACCACGCGGCCCCGTCATAACGCAGGATCGTCCCCGCCGCCCCGACGGCAAACGCATCGTTCGGGCCTACGCACCAGACCGCATTCAGCGCCATCTTGGTCCCAGTCTCCATCGGCGTCAGGCTGGGCGCCCCACCGAGGTAGCGAAAGACCCTGCCTTGACGGAAGCGGCGGGGCGTATCCTCCCAGTTGACGTGATCGAACCCGACGACGAAAACGTCCTTCGGTCCGCTCCCGCAGATTCCGTGGTACTCGTCGGTCGCAAAGCGTTCGTGCCACTCCGACCAGACTGCCCCGTCGTACAGGGCCAACCGCGCCCCGGTCCAATCGGCCACCGCCAGGACGTTGTTGGGTCCGCTGCCCCAGACTCCGGTGAACTTCCCGCTCATGGGCGAAGCCACCGACCAACCCGCCCCGTCATAATGCAAGATCGTCGCGTCGCCGACGGCGAACGCGTCGCTGTCGCCGCTGCTCCAAACGTCCGCCAGCGACGCCTCCGTCCCGCTGGTCATCGCCGACCACGTCCACCCGTCATAACGCAGGATCGTCCCACCGTCGCCCACCACGAAAACGTCGTCCGGACCGTTCCCCCAAACCCCCTTCAGAGGCTGACTCGTCCCGCTCTCCATCGCGAACCAGCCTGTCCCGTCATAGTGGAGGACCGTCCCACCATCGCCGACGGCAAAGACGTCCTCCGGCCCACTACCCCAAACGTCCCGAAGCGCCTGGGTCGTCCCGCTCGACGTCGGCAGCCACCAGATCCCCGAGTAGTGGACGATCGTCCCCCCCGCACCCACCGCAAACGCGTCATTCGGCCCACTCGCCCAAACGCCGAACAGGTCCGCCCCCCGAAACGGCGGATGCTGCCACTCCCACCGCACCTCGTCGCCCTTGCCCACACCGGACAATGCGGCGAACGCGCCCACAGCCAACGCGACCGCAAGCCGCGCATGCGACCCCAAGCGCGCACTCAGCCCCAAGCCCAAGCCCCCCAGCGGCGCCCGAACGGACGAATCGCCCTGCAATGGTCTCATGTCACGACTCCTGCTGGCTTAGCGTTCCACAGAAGGCGGGAAAGCTGCTATCAACTCAAGCTGAAACGATCGGCAGGCCCAAGACGGTGCATCATCGGGGAGATGGTAGGGAAGCGATGCGGTCTCGCCTCACGCCTGGGGATCCCTCTCCCTACAGCATGACACAACAATCAACGTGAAGCAAAGATATGAAGCCGAAAAGCCTACGGGTTTGCACTCATCCCCCCTCTGGATCGCCCCGCTGCCCTCCCCGGAGAGATGCGGCGAGCCGATACGCGCCCGTCATCCCGACTGCCACAGCCCCGCCTCTTCGAGCTCCCTCCTGGCGGCATTCAACCCCTGCCTCATGAACGACAGATCGCTGCAGAGCGGCATGAACGTGAATCCCTGCGCCACGCGCTCACGCCACGCCTCCGCCGACGCGCTCACCGTGCCCAGCAGCTTGCCCGCCCCCCGAATGCGTTGCGCCAAATCCGCAATGAGATCCTCCAGCTCCGCACACCCCCCCTCCATAGGTGTCCGCAACCCCATCGAGACCGCCAGATCCGTCGGACCAATGAAGCACCCGTCATACCCCTCCACCGCCAGGATCGCGTCCAGATCCTCCACCGCCTGACGATGCTCGATCTGCAGCATCACCAGGATCTCGTCGTTCGCCCGCTTCAGGTAGTCCACCCCGTAAATCCCCACGCGCCCGCCCCCATACGGCCGCTGGCCCAGAGGCGGAAACCGCGTGAATTCCACCGCCTTGAGGGCCTCCGCCGCAGACTTGATCAGCGGAATGATCACCCCCAGTGCGCCCGCGTCCAACGCCCGCTTGATGCACACGTGATCGTTGTAGGCCAACCGCGCGATCGGCACGCTGCCCCCCGCCGTGATCGCCTGGAAGTAGTGAACCGCCATCTCCAAACCGATCGGATGGTGCTCCAAATCCACGATCACGTAGTCGAAACCCTCACGCGCCAGAAACTCCCCGATCAGCGGACTGGCCAGCACCGACCACGTGCCGACCGAAACCCGGCCTTCCAGGAGCTTCTTCTTCACGGGATTCGTAAACATGACGACGCCTCGATTGCCTGCCGGACCATCCAAGAAGCCGGCACCATACCCACCCCCGCTCCCTGAATCAACGAAACGACCCGCCGCCCCCCAATCGCCGCACAAATCGGGCTTACGCCCGCCGAGCCCGCCCGGTAGAATATCCCCCGTGCCAGCGCGATCCGTCCCGCGAAATGGACGGGTTGAAACCTTGATCATCGTCGGCATCGACGAAGCCGGTTACGGACCCCTCCTGGGCCCGTTGGTCGTCTCCGCCTCCGTCTTCCAGGTCCCGGACGACCGGGCGGACGAGTCACTCTGGGAGATCCTGCGCGACAGCGTCGCCGCCGAGGTCCGCAAGCGCGACCCACGCCTCGCCGTCGCCGACAGCAAGAAGCTCCACAAAGGCCCCGCCGGCCTGGCCAATCTCGAACGCGCCGCGCTGGCAAGCCTCATGGTCAGCGGCGACCAGCCCGCGACGCTCCAAGACCTCCTCAACCGCCTCTCACCCGGCGCCGCGGACGCCGCAAGAGACTACCCCTGGTACGCCGGACTCGACATGCCCCTCCCGCTCGAGTGCGAAGTCACCGAGCTGGCGATGCACGCCAACGCCCTTCGCCGAAACCTGACCACGCAAAAATGCGAACTCCTCGGCGTCCTCTGCGAGCCCCTGCCCGAAGGACACTACAACGAAATGGTCGGCAAGATCCGCAACAAGTCCGTGGTCCTGCTGATGCTAACCCTCCGCCTGATCATGCGCGTCGCCCGTGCCCATCGCGACTGCCCCATCCGCTTCTACGTCGACCGACAAGGAGGCCGATCCAGATACGGCCGATGGCTCATGACCGGCTTCGAACACCGACAGATGAAAATCGTCGAGGAATCAGACGACCGAAGCGCCTACGAGTTGACCGAGGGCGACAGCCGCTGGTCCGTCGAATTCGCCAAACGCGGCGAGGATCGCCAGCTCCCCATCGCCCTGGCCAGCATCTTCAGCAAGTACGTCCGCGAAGCCTTCATGACCCTCTTCAACGCCTACTGGCGGCAACGCGTCCCCGACCTCAAGCCCACCGCCGGATACTACACCGACGGAAAGCGATTCCTCGCCGACGTCGAGGCCCATCTTCAACAGGCCTCAATCGACCCCCTCCGCCTCGTCCGCCAGCTCTAGCGCCCAAGGACAGCACCCGAAAGCATGGAACACCCCGCACCAATCCTGGTAACCTGAAGCGCCCCGAAATCCCAACGGAGACCCCCCACAACGAGGACGCCCCATGCAAAGCCAACCCCCAAAACCCAAGTACGCCTACCATTACCCCCGACCGATGGTGACGGTGGACCTGGTCGTCCTAACCCCCACCGCCCAGCGCCTCCGCGTCCTCCTCATCCGAAGAGGCAAACCCCCCTTCCAGGGCCAGTGGGCCCTCCCCGGCGGATTCGTCGAGATGAACGAAACGATCGAGCAGGCCGCCCGGCGCGAACTCACCGAAGAGACGCACATGCGCCTGCCACGCCCGGCCAAACGACCCAATGTCGCCGGCGTCCACGTCTGGATGGAAGAGATCCGGTCCTTCAGCAAGCCCAACCGCGACCCTCGCGGCCGAACCATCACCGTGGCCCATCTCGTGCTCATCCGCCCCGACAAAACGCCCCCCGTCCGGGCCGATGACGACGCCGAAGCCGTCGACTGGTTCGACCTCTTCCGCCCGCCCCAGCTCGCCTTCGACCACCGCCACATCATCCGAACCGCCATCGACCGACTAAAGACCGATTCCCTGCACCGAGGCCTGCTCTTCCGATTGATGCCCCCCACCTTCACACTCACCGAGCTGCGCCAAACATGCGAGATGATCTTCCCCCAAGGACTCGACTGGCCCGCCCTCAACCGCCGAATCCGATCCCTCGGCCTGATCGAGCCCATCGAGGATCGAGAGTCAAAACGCCCGACCGCCAGAAATCGCCGGTTTCGCTACCGACCGATCTGAGTGGGCGCCTCCAATTGCCGTCTCCGTCATGGGACTTCCGTGCGTGCCACACCAACTGCCAGAGCCGCGGGATTCATCCCGCGCGGATGAACCTGGACCCAAGACTCCACCCCCCCTCAACTTGCCAATCGCCATCGAGCCCTATAAAACCTAGGTAGGCTGAGTTGGAGATCAGTGATGTCACACGTAGAGCAAGCCCATCCGCTGACCGAATACGACGACCTGCCCATCGCGGAGGTCTTCGACCGAACGCGCCACTGCAAGGAACAGCTCGGCCCCCGCCTCGTCATCCTGGGCCATCACTACCAGGCCGACGAAGTCCTCCAGTTCGCCCACTTCGTGGGAGACAGCCTGAAACTCGCCCAGCAGGCCGCACTGCAGGAGCACGCCGAATACGTCGTCTTCTGCGGCGTCCACTTCATGGCCGAGTCCGCCGACATCGTCACGAAACCCGACGTCCAGGTCATGCTGCCGCACCTCGAGGCCGGCTGCAGCATGGCCGACATGGCCTCCATCGACCAGGTAGAAGCCGCTTGGCCCTTCCTCACCGCGGCCGCCGGCGATGCCCGAATCATCCCCGTCACCTACGTCAACTCGACCGCGCCCATCAAAGCCTTCTGCGGCCGCAACGGCGGCTTGTGCTGCACCAGCAGTAACGCGCCCGGCGTCGTCGACTGGGCGATGTCACAAGGCGAGAAGATCCTCTTCCTCCCCGACCAACACCTGGGCCGAAACACCCTCTGCCAACTCGGATGCCCCATGGACAGCATCGTCCTCTACGACCCCGCCAAGCCCCACGGCGGGCTGACCGCCAAAGAGGTCGCCGGCGTCAAGGCCGTCCTCTGGCAGGGATGCTGCGACGTCCACATGAAGTTCTCACTCGACCAGTGCCGGCGCATCCGCGAGCAAGACCCCGCCTGCCGAATCATCGTCCACCCGGAATGTACGTGGGAGGTCTTCCAGGAAGCCGACATGGCCGGCAGCACGGAATTCATCATCCGCGCCATCGACGAGGCCCCCGACGGCAGCCGCTGGGCCATCGGCACCGAGACCCACCTCGTCGACCGACTCGCCAAGCGACATGCCGGCCGACTGAGCGTCCGCAACCTGGCCACCGAGCGATCCGACTGCCCCACCATGGCCCTAATCGACCCCAAGCACCTGCTCTGGGTCCTCGAAAACCTCGCCGACGGCCACGTCGTCAACCGAATCACCGTCGACGAATCCATCCGCGACGACGCGAACCTCGCCCTCGAGCGAATGCTCGCCCTCAAACCCGGCAAGCCCGTCAAGGGCTGAAGGCCTCACGTTCCGAGCAACTCCTGCGCGCGGAATCTGGAAGCGACTCCTCCCCAATCTTGTTTGTCCCTGTGAATCTGGGTAGACTAAGTGGAGGTTACGGTCTGCATGCAAAACGCCGGTCCTCGCGCATCCTCATCAGCTCTGCTGCGCCCAGCCGGCAAGGAGGCGAATCTCCCATCGCGTTCAAGGAGGAACGTCACGATGCCAGCCAAACGCCTGTTGAGTCCAAGACACACGCTTGTCCCGGTGATCCTGACAGTCTCGGTTGTTGCCCTCGGTCTTGCCGGATGCACCCCATACCTGCCTTCCGGCACGACCAAGCCCACCGGCCCCTCCACCACCGACACCCGAGTCGCGCCCGCCGGCAGCGGCGTCGCCATGCTCGACCTCTTCGGCGACTGGTTCTACGTGCTCAGAACCGCCGACGGAGACGCCGTCTTCACCCAGCGAGGAGACTTCGAGCTCCGCGGAGATGGCAAGCTCGTCTACGATGACGCCTACGTCGTCCAGGGATTCAGGGCCGATGACGAAGGCGAGCTCCTTACCGACAAGTTCCGCGACCTCAAAATCGACATCGGACAGCCCAGCCCCGTCCGCGCCACCACCCGCGTCCAGCTCAAGGGCAACGTCAACCCCGACGACAGCGACGTCGGTGACAAGGTCGCTACCTCCATCAAGGTCTTCGACGACGCCGGCAAGGCCACCACCATCTACATCGCCGCCGTCGTCACGGGCAAGGACGCCGACGGAACCGACCTCCGCTTCGACGTCCGCCTCAAGGCCTCGAACGGAACCCTCATCGCCCGCGCCACCTTCCGGTTCGACGCCGATGGCGACGTCGACGGGCTCTCCATCCTCCAGATCAGCAACGCCTCACCCCAGCTCGACTTCGACCTCGAACTCGACAAGGTCACCACCTCTTCGCGAAAGGACACCAGCTTGGCCCTCGGCAGCCAGGACGGATACGGCACCGGCAAGCTCCAAAGCTACACCATCGGAAACGACGGCGCCATCACAGGAAAGTTCAGCAACGGATTGAAGCTCCTGCTGGGCCAGTTCGTGATCGCCTCCTTCACGAGCCCGGAGGACCTGGGACCCCTGCCCGGTAGAAGCGACCTGTTCACGGCTACGGACGCGAGCGGCCAGCCGAAACCCGCGGTCTCTGTGGCGGAGTGACCAAAAGCGTGAGAATCTGCGGCATCGATCCCGGACTCAACGTCACAGGATACGGCGTCGTCGACGTCGCACCGTCGCTCCGCGTCGCTCGCCTCATCGAGGCCGGCGTCATCCGCACCGATGCCAAGGCCGACCTGCCCGAGCGTCTCGCCGAACTCGCCGAGTCCATGCGCGACGTCCTCGCCGAGCACCGCCCCGACCTCATCGGCATCGAGCAGCTCTACAGCCACTACCGGCACCCGCGCACCGCCATCCTCATGGGACACGCACGCGGCGTCCTGCTCCTGGCCGCCGGACAGGCCGGAATCGAGGTCCTCAGCCTCTCCGCCACACGCGTCAAACGGACCCTGACCGGCAACGGCCACGCAAGCAAGACCCAAATGCAGCGAGCCATCATGACGACGCTGGGCTTGGCAAAGCCCCCGGAGCCCGCCGACGTCGCCGACGCCCTCGCCATCGCCCTGTGCGCCGGCGCGCGCATCCAGACGCTCGCCAGGCAACCCGCCGGACTCGCACGCGCGACGCGGCAGGAGGTGACCAAGCCGTGATCGTGCGAATCACCGGGATGATCGACGAGGTGACCGAGGAATCGGTCGTGATCGAACGCGACGGCCTGGCGCACGAGGTCCTCGTCCCGGGATACGCCATCGCCGAACTCGCCGCCGTCCACGGCCAACAGGTGACCCTCTACACGTACGAGGTCTACGAGGGAACCGCCGTCGGAGGCAACCTGGTCCCCCGGCTGATCGGCTTCCCTCATCAGGAAGATCGGGCCTTCTTCAAGAAGTTCATTACGGTCAAGGGCGTGGGGCTCCGCCGAGCGCTCAAGGCGCTAGCAGACCCCCCGGCCCGCGTGGCGTCAGCCATCGAAAACGGCGACACCAAAACCTTGATCCGACTGCCCGGCATCGGCAAGCGAGCCGCCGAGCAGATCGTCGCCGAGCTCCGCGGAAAACTCGACGCCTTCGCCATCGCCGCCGCCGCCGATCGACCCCCCGCAAAGATCGACTGGACCTCCACGCAGAGAGACGCCCTGGAGATCCTCATCGCCTGGGGAGAACGCAGGCAGGACGCCGAAGAATGGCTCCAACGCGCCGCCCAGCTACACCCCGGGATCGGCCAAGCCGAGGATTTGATCCGGGCGGCATACAAAATCAAGGCCGGCACCGAAGGCTGAGCCTTCGGCGATACGTCGACAAATCGACACGTCGACATGTAGAATCGGCGACTCGCGGAAACGTGCGGATTGGAAATGGGAAGTGCTGAGGCCTTCACACTCAAGACAGGACGCTCAGAGCGAACTCGGTGTCCCAGGATGTCGACGTTTCGACTTCTTGACGTTTCGATCTCTTGACGTTTCGACTTTTCGGAATCTCGACGTTTCACATGGCTAGAGACCGCGTTATAGCAGCAGACTCAGGCGGACCGGAAGAGGAACGATTCAACGTCGCCCTACGCCCGGAGCGATTGTCCGAGTGCATCGGTCAACGTCAATTGATCGACCAGCTCGTCATCGCCCTCGAGGCGGCCAAGAAACGCCGCGAGCCCCTCGAGCATATCCTGCTCGACGGCCCCCCCGGACTCGGCAAGACCACCCTCGCCCACGTCATCGCCCACGAAATGGGAACAACCATCCGCGTCACCAGCGGACCCGCCATCGTCAAGCAGGGCGACCTCATGAGCCTGCTGACCAACATGGAAGAAGGCGACATCCTCTTCATCGACGAAATCCACCGCATCCCGAAAACCGTCGAAGAGTACCTCTACTCCGCGATGGAGGAT
>JAFGLZ010000084.1 GCA_016927755.1 Phycisphaerae bacterium | reverse complement strand
TTGGTTCGCTGCATCTCGATGGCGCCCTCTCCGACGATGGGTCCCTGGTGGCGACCGGAACGAGCGGCGTGGAGGTCGCTGAAGATCTCGTCGAGCAGACGCGACTGAAAGAGGCGGTAGGCCTTGGGTGTGAGGTGATATCCGGTGTCGGTCTTCTCCAGGCCCTGGCGTTCGGCCATCTCGCGGATGTAGTCCTGGATGTATTGCTGTAGGGCGCTGAGCTTCTCGACGTCGCCGGGTTCGGCAAACTCGGACAGCTCCTCGATGTCGATGACGCCGATCTGTCCGGTCTCGGCGGCCTCCTCGATCTGTTCTAGGAGACGATCGATCGTTTCCAGCTCTTGCTTGACCGCCAGGGCCTCGGGGATGTTCAGGCGGGTTCGGCCGGTGAAGGCGTACTTGGCGGCGAGCTCGTCGATTTGGTACTTCTCGGCGAGGGCGTCCAAGATCTGGACGAGCTGTCGGGCGAAGGGGGATCGCTGGTCTTTTGAGTGGTACCAGATGCCCTCCAGGTCGCGGAGCTGCTCCTGGCGAACGGCCTGGTAGAAACGTCTGGCTTCCTTTTTTGGGGGGTCGGTCTGCCTGGCGAGGTCGGCGAACTGCCGCCTCGCTTCGTCCTGGACGGCGTCGGTCTCGTACGTTTCGAGGATCTTACGCTTACGCTCCAGGAGCATGGCCCGCAGGGCGTCGAGGCTTGGGCCGAACCCGGCGATCTGGCTCGGGTCGATCTTGACCGCGCGGGCCAACTCCTCCTCGGTGAGGTGCCGCAGGCTGCCGTAGAACATCATGTGCTCGAACGCGGGGGAGACCATGTCCGGCGGCGGCGCGGTGGGGCTGGGGAAGCTCTTTGGGTCGAACTTCTGGTAGGTGTGGATGATCCCACCGAGTCGGTGTCCGGGCGGCTTGCGATGTTCCGGGCTACGTCTCATACGTGACCCTGCCGTGGTGCTGGGATCGAGAGATGCGATCGGTGACGTACAATCCCGCGAGGACGAATTCCACGCACGAGGCTCGCACCGCAGCGTCCTGGGCGGGGTTCACCTCGAAGGCCTTGGTCCACACAGGTGGCACTCGCTTGAGCCGCTCTGCATAGTGGTTGGAGGGGAGCATGTCGCCTACCTCGATCTTGACGCCCTGTCCGAAGATCTCGGCGATTTCGCCGAACCCGTGCTTGTCGACGTATTCGTCGAACACGGTCTTGATGGCCTCGGCCTGGATCGCATCGAGGACCTGCCGCTCGGACATCTGATGGCTGCCCATCATGTCGAGCTCCATCTTGCCCATGGACGACGCATGGCAGTGGGCGAGATCGGTGATTCTCGGCACGGCGGGGTTCTCGCCGAGGCGGACCGCCCGCTGTCTGGCGCTGGCGATCATGGTTCTGTAGTTGGCGATGCTGATTCGGGCGCTGACGCCTGACTGCTGGTCGACGTACTTGCTCTTGCGGGCGCAGATGCTCATCTGTTCGACGATCTCGTTCATGAAGGGCGGCACGACCACAGGCCACTCGCCGTTCAGCGAGATGCCGGCTTCCTGTCGGGTGATTTCGATTCCGAGCTCGCGAGTTCGCGGGTAATGCGTCTGTACGATTGTTCCGATTCGGTCCTTTAGCTGCGGGATGACCTTGCCGCTTCGGTTGTAGGTGGCGGGGTTGGCCGAGAAGAGGATGAGGACGTCGATGTCGAATCGGATCGGATACCCGCGGATTTGGACGTCGCGTTCCTCCAGGATGTTGAAGAGGCCGACCTGGACGAGCTCGTCGAGCTCGGGCAGCTCGTTCATGGCGAAGATCCCACGGTGCATCCGGGGGATGAGGCCGAAGTGGAGGGCCTCCTCGGCCGACATGCTCGTACCAGCGGCGAGCTTGGCGGGGTCGATCTCTCCGATGATGTCGGCGAACTTGGTTCCGGGGCTGAGCCGTTCGGCGTAGCGATCGGCTCGGGGCCACCAGGCGATAGGGATCTGATCCTCGGATCGTTCGTCGACAAGCCGACGTCCCTCTGCGGTGATGGGGCGGTAGGGGTCTTCGTGAACGGGGCAGCCTGGGATGTCGAGATACGGCAGCTCGTCGTCCAGGAATCGGACCAAGAGCCGCATGAGCCTGCTCTTTGCCTGTCCCTTCTCGCCGAGGAAGAGCATGTCGTGCTTGGCGAGCAGGGCGATGTTGACCTCTGGGATGACGGTGTCGTCATAGCCGATGATGCCCGGGAAGAGCTCCTCGCCGGCCTGCAGCATTCGCAGGAAGTTGTCGTGGATCTCCTGCTTGACGGTTCTCGACGTCCAGTCGTTCTTGCGTAATTCGCTTAGCGTTCTGGGTTTAGTCGCGATGGACATCCTGTGGCGACCTCCACATCGTGCGGGCGCTGCCCGGAATCGACACTCTTCGGCCTGCCGGCGTCATCATAGTCATTATAGGACATTCAGGTTGGGAGGGTTCTGAATCCCTTCGGCCCCAGACCTGGTCACGGGCGCTCTTACCCGCTTAGATGCCCTCGGGCGGTGTCAATTGCTTGACTTGTGGGGCGATGACGTGGATAAAGCTCTCTTCCCATCGGGAATCGACATCTGGCGGTGGCGCGTCGGCCGGGCCGGGCGCCAGAGAAACGGGAGATTAGCGGATGGCTCGAGGCAGTAGGAAGTGGCTGGTGGCGTTATTGGGGCCGGTTGCGGTCTTGATGGCAGGTTCGGGGTCGGGAGCCGCCGAGGCTGCGAAGGAGGGGCTGGCCGCTCGACCCGAGTATAAGCAGGTTGAGGCCAAACCGTTTCGGGCGCGAGGGGGCTTGGGCAACGTCCTGGCTAAGCTGGAGGGCGGCAAGGAGGCGCGGATCGCGTATCTCGGCGGGAGCATCACGGCTCAGAACGGCTGGCGGCCGATGACGCTCGAGTGGTTCCGCAAGACCTTCCCCAAGGCCAAGGTTAGCGAGATCAACGCTGCCATCGGGGGAACCGGCTCCGACTTGGGGGTCTTCCGGCTCAAGCAGGACGTCCTGGATCACCGACCGGACCTGCTGTTCGTGGAGTTTGCCGTGAACGACGGTGGGGCGGCGTCGGAGAACATCTGGCGCGGGATGGAGGGGATCGTCCGGCAGACATGGCGGCAAGATCCCAACACGGACATCTGCTTTGTCTACACGTTCGCCGTCGGGTTTCAGAATGATCTGGATCGGGGGCTCTGCACTCGGAGCATGTCGTCCGACGAGGCAATAGCGGATCACTACGGCATCCCGTCGATCAACATGGCCCTTCGGATCGCTCGATTGGCCAGGGAGGGCAAGCTGCAGTTCGACACGAAGGACGGCAAGAAGCCTCCGGCCGACAAGGGCGTCATCTTGTTCTCGAACGACGGGGTGCATCCCCTGGACGCCGGGCACGAGGTGTACCGCGAGGTGATCGCCGGGGCCATCGGGGAGATGGCGAAGGACATCAGGCCGGGGCGGCACGAGTTGAAGGCCCCGTTCATCCCCGACAACTGGGAACAGGCCAAGCTCCTACGGCTCGACAAACGAATGCTGAGTCCGGGTTGGCGGAAGATGGATCCGAGCAAGGGCTTGGCCAAGCGGTTCCACAGTCGCATGCCGGAGATGTGGGAGGCCACGCGGCCCGGGGAGACGATCCAGTTCAAGTTCAAGGGAACGCTCGTGAAGCTCTATGACCTTGTCGGGCCTGACGGGGCGCAGGTGATCCGGACGGTGGACGGCCAGGTCGCCAAGCCGATTCCGCGGTTCGACCACTACTGCACGTATCATCGGATCGCGACGTTGCCCATCGCCGCGGGGCTGTCGGACGGCATGCACTCGGTGAAGATCGAGATTCATCCGGAGCAGCCGGATCGCAGTTCGGTGGTGAACCGGGTCAAGAACAACAAGGGCTTCGATCCTAAGCAGTACGATGGCACGTGTCTTCGCGTGTCCGGGGTGATGCTGATCGGTGATCTGGTCGATTGATCCGGGAGGCGTTGGACCCGGAGGGTCGCGGCGTGATAGAGTGTCCGCGGAAACGGGTTGTGGTGGAGACAGTGATCATGATGCGAAAGACGGCGTGGGTGGCGACGTGTTGGGCATTGCTGCTTTCCGGATGCAGTGATTCGGACAGCAAGGGTTCGGGAGCGGGGACGAGTGGCTCCTCGGTTAAGGCGGCGACGAGTGGGGCATCGGGCAAGCCGGTCGTCGAGATGGAGACGTCGATGGGAACGGTGGTGTTGGAGCTTGATCCGGAGCACGCACCGATCACGGTCGAGAACTTCCTGAAGTACGTGGACGACGGCTTCTACGCCGGGACGATATTTCACAGGGTCATGCCGAACTTCATGATTCAGGGCGGGGGGTTCGAGCCGGGGATGGGACAGAAATCGACGCGCAGTCCCATCAAGAACGAGGCGACCAACGGTTTGAAGAACGTTCGCGGCTCCATCGCGATGGCCAGGACGGGAGACCCCCATTCGGCCACGGCGCAATTCTTCATCAATGTGGTGGATAACGCGGGCCTCGATCATCCGGGGCCGGGTCCCAGTGGGTGGGGGTATTGCGTGTTCGGCAAGGTGGTTTCGGGGATGGACGTGGTGGACAAGATCAAGTCGGTTTCCACGACGAGGAAAGGGCCTCACGAGAACGTTCCGGTCGAGGACGTCATCATCAAGTCAATGAAGCGGAAGAAGTAGCCTGAGCGAACCGCCCGGCGGCTTCGACGGGGGTTGCCCGGCATAGCGAGACAGGGAGAAGGTCATGGCCGAGGCGAATCCTCGCGTTCTGATGGAAACGACGCTGGGCTCGATCACGATCGAGCTGGACCAGGAAAGCGCGCCGATCACGGTGGAGAACTTCCTGCAGTACGTGGACGACGGCTTCTATGACGGGACGATCTTCCATCGCGTGATCGCGAGCTTCATGATTCAGGGGGGCGGGTTGGAGCCCGGGATGGGCCAGAAGCGGGGGCGTCCGCCCATCCAGAACGAGGCGAAGAGCGGGCTCAAGAACAAGACCGGGACGATCGCCATGGCTCGCACGGGCGATCCCCATTCGGCGACGAGCCAGTTCTTCATCAACGTCAAGGACAACGATTTTCTCGATCACCCGGGCCAGGACGGCTGGGGCTACTGCGCATTCGGCAAGGTGGTCGAGGGGATGGACGTCGTCGAGACGATCCGGGACGTGCCCACGACGACGAAGCGGCCGTTCGACGACGTGCCCGTGGAGGACGTGATCATCCAATCGGTGCGTAGAGCGTAGTCATGCAGGGCTCAGGGGCTCCTGGGGAGGGCGGCGGAGGCCCGGCGAATCTCCTCGACTCGGCGGTGGTACTCCGCGTTGCCGGGGTGCATGCGGGAGAGGTGGTCATAGATCTTGCGTGCTTGATCGAGGGAGGCGGCATCCGACCATCGCAGGCCATACCGGGAGAGTCGTTCAGCGACGAGATCCTGGGGCAGGGCGTGGGCGTCGCGCTGGAGAATGCTGAGTGCGGCGGCGGATCGCTCCTTGTCGCCGACGGCGTCGCATAGATCGAAGACTTGGACGGCCAGGAAACCGTCGACCTCACCACGATCGAGCATGTGTTTGGCGGCCTGGAGGGCTTTTTCGCGATTGCCCTTCTTCGAGTAGTAGTGCAGCAGCAGCCGCATGGGCGTGCAGTGATCGAGCAGGAGGGTCGTATTGCTCCTGCGGCCCTGGCGGGTGAGTTCGGCGAGGTCCGCGTCGAGGTCCCGCTCGAAATCCGCGACAGCGCTGGCGAGCAGATCATCTCTTTCGGCCTTCAGGCATGCCACGGCATAGGCGAACCGAAGATAGGGTTGATGCTCCTTTCGATAGTGGAACAGGTCCAGGTTGCAGAACGCGGCGAGGATCGCCAGAGCGACGGAGGCGACGAGGAGCCTTCGGCGGGAGGTCCGTTCGCGGAACATCCGGACTAGCTCGACGAGGCCGTAGGCGGCGAAGATGACTAGCAGGTGGACCATGGGGAGCCGGAACCGGCTGTTGATAATGAAGAGGACCGCCGGTAGGGCGAGGGCGGCGAGCATCGCGACCAGGTAGGCGAGTCCGGGGGACCAGACAGATCGGTTCGTGACGGCCAGGCCGAGACCGACCAAAGCGAGGGGCGCCAGCCAGCCGTAGTGGAAGTATGAGAGCACGGTAAGGACTCGCGAGAATCTCAGGAAGTGGTAGAGATCCTTGTTGCTGGGGAACTCGTAGGCATTGAATAGCCAGCAGAATCTGCGCAGGGCGTGGGTGGCGAACCACGTGGGATGCTCTCGGATGTACCGGAAGCCTTCGTTGGAGAGGATCTCGCCGAACTCGCCGCGTTTGGGTGGGCGGCCCAGCTTTGCCTCGGCGTAACGGTAGGCGTTCTTGAAGTTGAGGCAGCAGTCCGCCCAGGGCTCGTTGGGGTCCCAGGTGGTGGTTTCCAGGAAGACGCTTTCATCCACGAGGAGGGGGCCGTCCTTGCTGTCGGAGTCGGGGTTGTTGGCCACGTGAACGTTCAGCCCTCCGTAGGCACCCAGCAGCACCCATTCCCCACCGACGATGCGGTTTCGGAGTGTGACCGGCAGGACGGTCAGGCAGCAGCCGAACGTCAGCAGGACGGCATAGGTCAGTGCGCGGATGAGAGGTCTGCGTCGAGATCGGTCCGGGGGGTGGAGGTCGTGGCGGTCTGGGCGAGATGCGACGACGAGGACCGTGAAGGCGAGTACGGGCGCGAAGGCGAGGATGTTCGGACGAGTGACGGCACCAAGGCCCAGCACCGCTCCGGCGACGGGCCACTTGGCCCATCGCCGATCGTCCCATGCGACGAGGATGCAGGCCAGCAACAGGTAGAACACACAGGCGAGGGCGGTATCGAGCAGTTCGCTGGAGAAGAAGACGAAGGTCCAGAAGACGGCGGCCCAGATTCCGGCGATCCAGCCAACCGCCGGGCCGAACAGACGCCGTGCGATCAGGGCCGTGAGCACGGGGGACAGGGCCGCGAGTATGCACTGCACGAGCCTGGCGGAAGTGGGGCGCTCACCCAGGATCGCATATGCGCCCGCCAGGAAGTAGGTGTAGAGGGGGGCCTTGTAGTAGCTGGCGGTGGGGACGCGACCATCGAGAATCGCCCGGGCAAACTCGTGATTGCCGCGTTCGTCGAGAGTGAGGAAGGCGTAGAGCGGATTGTTCCTGACCTCGAGGAACACGCTCAGCCTGACGGAGAGGGCGAGTAGGAAGATCGTGCCGATGAAGAGCAAGAAACGTCGTCGGCTGGGCGCAGCGATCGACTTGTCTGGTCGGCTATTCGTCAAGGTCGGCTCGTTGTACTTGCCGGCGCGGCCAGGAGCCGAGTCATCAGCTCGATCTTCCGGTGATAGTCTAGCTCGGCGGGATGCTGGGCGGCGAGCCTTTGATAGTATCCCAGGGCATCCTGGAGCGCCTTGTGGTCTCTGTATCGTTCAGCGTACTGCATTGTCGCCTCGGCGAGGAAGAGAAGGTCGGCGCCAGTGATCCCCTGTGCCGTCGCCGCAAGCAAGGGGCGGATGAGGTCCGGTCGATCGGCCTTGGTGAACGTGGCGAAGACGCGCTTAGTCCCGTTGGCGTCCAACTGCCGCTTCTCGAGCAACTGTTGTCCGTAGTGTACGGCCTTGTCGAGCGGACCGTTGACGTCGTAGTAGTCATAGAGGCAGTAGAGGGCTCGGCCGTGGCGGCCTTCCTCGACGCCCTGGGCCATGGCGGCCTCGATTCGGTCGACGGTACGGGACATCTCGTCGGCCCTGCCCGTGGCGCCGCAGGCGGCGGCGTACATGAACACGAGGTAGGGATGGCAGGGCGGTCGATAGCCGAAGAGATTCGCGTTGCTGAAGACGGCAACGGCGGCGATGCAGGCCATGGCGGCGAAGAGGCGGCGGCGCTCCACGGCGGGACGGCACCATGACAGGATCTGGACGATCGCATACGCAGCCAGCGGGGCGAGAAGGCAAACGATCGTCACCCGAAAACGGGCGTTCGTCAGGAACACGGCACCGGGGAGGATGAGGCAGGCCAGCAGGATCATGTAGTAGACCATGCCCGCGGATCGCGCGGACGGGCGTAGCGCAAGGATGGTCCCAAGGACCATGAAGGGGCAGAGCAGGCCGAAGTGGATGATGCCGAGGGCCGCCAGCAAGCTGGAGAAAGATTGGAACTGGTAGAGGTCCTTGTTGTCGGCGAATTCGTATGCGTTGAAGAACCAGCACACTCGCTTGAGGCAGTCCGTGGCGAATTTGCCGGGATGCGAGCGGACATAGTCACGTCCGAGGGAGAACATGGTGTCGTTCATCTCGCCACGAGTGCAGGGCCGCCCGAGGCGCTGGCTAGTGAAGTCACATCCGCTTCGATAGGTGAAGCAGTGGATGTTGTAGGGATCGTTGGCGTCGTATTCATTGGAGGGCTGGTAGTCGGGCAAGCCGACGAGCTCGACGTTCTTGGCATCGGCCTCGGGGTTGTTAGCGAGGTAGAAGTTGACGCCGCCGTAGGCGCCGATGAGGACCCACTCGCCGCCGACGAGGCAGTTTCGGATCGTGACGGGAAGGATGATGAGGCAGGATCCAAGGGTCAGGCGGAGGACGCGTCCCAGTCCGGATCGCAGCCAGCTAAGTGCGTTTTGGCTCGCTTGGCGGCGCGCCATGAGGAAGGCGGCGACCGCGAGGAAGGGGGCAACCGCCAGGATGTTCGGGCGGGTGATGGCCCCAAACCCCATGACGATTCCTATGGAGAGCCATTTCCAGCGATTCTGGTCGGGTAGTCGTACGAGCAGGCAGGCCGTGAGGAGGTAGAACACGCCGCCGATCGCCACATCGAGCAGCTCGGTGCTGAAGAAGACGAAGGTCCAGAATCCGGCGGCGATGAGACCGGCGATGACGCCGGCGGGTCGTCCGAAGAGGCGCTCACCGATCAGGAAGGTCAGTGGCGCCCAGAGGGCGGCGAGGAAGACCTGGATGAATCTCGCGACGCCGGGGTCGGCTCCGAAGACCTTGTATACGCCCACGAGATAGTAGAGATAGAGGGGGGCTTTGAGATAGGCCTTTGGCGGCATCGTTCCGTTGATGCGCGCCAGGGCAGCCTGATGGTTCGTGTTCTCATCCAACGTGAGCCACGCGTAGAGGGCGTTATCACGAACCTGGACGTAGTATACGAGTCGAACGCCGAGGGCGAGCAGATAGAGTGCGACACACCAACAAAGCGTTCGAGAACCCAACAGTGACGCGTTAGGCCTGGCTGTCACGCTTGAGGAACCCCTTCGTCGCCCGCTGGAGGAAGATCGGCAGGTAGTACGGGAGCAAGAGTGGTTGCGGGTAGTCCCGGACGATTCGGTAGATACGGTTCGGGTTCAGGAAGAACTGGCGATTCGCCTTTCTCTGATAGCCGTAGAGCACGTCGTCGGGGTGATCCGACAGATTCACCTTGATCGTGGCGAAGTTCGTGTCACTGTACTGGAGGTTCCGAAGGCGTTCTGGCCACTGCTCTTGCACGAGCTGGTAGAGGCGCGTGTTGGGGAAGGGGGTGACGGTGAAGAAGGAGGCGGTGTGCAGCCGCGAGTTGCCCATCGTGTCGATGGTGAGCTGCATCTCCTCCTCGGTCTCGGTGGGGAATCCGAGCATCGCGAAGCCATTGGCGAAGATGCCTTTCTTGACGCACATCTCAACGCCCGAGACGAACTTCGGTATGTTGAGGCGCTTGCCGGTGAATTCCTGTAGGCGCGAAGATCCGGTTTCGAGGGCGAAGCTGCACCAGTAGAGGTTGAGGTCGGCCAGGGCATCGACGACGTCCTGGGTCAAGATGTCGGTGCGAACCGCGTTGGGCAAGGCCAACTTGATCTTCAGGCCTCGCTTTCGGACCAGCTCGCTGACGTCGATGACCCTCCTTCGATCCATGTTGAAGATGTCGTCGAGGAACTCGATGTCGTCGATGTGATACTTCTTGGTGAAATACTCGATTTCGTCAACGATTCGCTCGGCGGAGTGGCCGCGGAAGCGCTTGCCGAAGATCTTATGGCACCACATGCACTGGTAGGGGCAGCCGCGGCTGCTGACGAGCGAGAGGTACTTCCGACGGGCCACGGGGGGCATAGACTGGAGCTTCCAGTAGGCGGGCACGTCGATCAGGTCGTATGCCGGCATGGGCAGCGTGTCTAGGTCCTCGATTAGCGGCATCTGGCCGGAGTTCGTGACCACGGAGTCATCATCGGCGCGCCACATGAGCCCGGGGATCTCGCTGAAGTCGCCGCTGTCGAGGTAAGCGTTGAGGATCGCCTCGAACGCCAACTCGCCCTCGCCGACGACGGCGGCATCGACCTCGGCTTGGTCGAAGATCTTCTCCTCGAAAGCGGAGGTATGTGGTCCGCCGAGGAGGATGAGTGTCTTCGGCAGGGCCTGTCGAATGGCGCGCGTGAGTTCGCCGACCTGGTGGGCCGCCGGGGTCATCACGGTGAATCCGACGACGTCGGGTTCGAACTTGATGGCTTCCTGAGCGAGCTCCTGCGTGGTGTAGTTCTCGACCTTCTGGTTGACGAGTCTGATCCTCAGGTCGAACTTCGTCCGCAGGTATGCGGCGAGGTAGAGGATGCCCATCGGCGGCGTCGTGAGGGGGTAGGTGGTGCTCCGACGCGCGACGTTGGCGAGGAAGAGGCGGACCGGACCGTTGCCCGTCTTGATACGCCGATCGTGTAGGTGCTTTGCGGTCACGTCCGAGTCGTCCCGAAACGCAAAAGTCCTTCGTTCGTAATCGGATCCGGTTGGCGTCCGTCCCCAGGTATCATATCGGCTGCTTTGCGGTGGCACGCCAGCCGGTCGGGTGCCGACCCGGCAGCCACTTCACATCGCCGAGCCTCGCTGCTTCAATCCGAGCTGGATGTTATCGGGCAGGTTCCTTCCCCGCGTCCGAGTCTCGCTCCTGTCGGCTTCGCCCGCGAGAGGATGTGCCTCAATTGACTCTACCTCGGGGGTATGGGCATGTCAAGCGAGGATGGTTTCCGCGAAGGACTTGGCAATTAAATAGTTAGGCACGGTCTCATACGTCCGGCAGGGCGTTAAGAAGCCCCCGGGGCATCCTTCTGGCATGTGGCTCGTTCCCAGATGCTGACCGGGCTGGGGTCATATGGTATAGTCCGCCGAATGGGTGCGAGAAGCTGAGTCCGTGGTCCGGAATCCGGGATGGCCAGAATGAGCAAGCACAGGCGACGAAGACAGAAGCGGGATCCGCGTCGACCGAGCAAGTCGCGGGAACGCGGGGCGTCGGCCGACAAGGCCAAGTTACTCGCCGATCTGGCCCGGCGGCTCGGGACGACGGAGTCGCTGAGCGAGCCGGGATCGGGTGGGGAGGGCGAGGTCGTCATCGGGGATGCAGTCGGTCATGCACGTCAGAAGGAGTTCTGCCGCGTGTGGAACATTCACCGGGGTCATGAGCGGGGCGAGGCCGAGGAGACGGGTGAAGGCTCGGCGAGGCCCGATGACGCGGGTTCGGACGAGGACGCTGTCGTGTTCGACGAGGAGGACGAGCGGACCGCCCAGGCGATGGAAGAGCATCCGGAATATCACGGTTTTTTCGACGACCCCGATTCGCTCGGCGACCACGGGGTGACGGAAGACGGGGTCAATCCGTTCGCTCACATCAGCATGCACGTCATCGTGGAGAACCAGCTTGCCCAGAACAAGCCTCCGCAGGTACGGGAGTATCTCGATCGGTTCATGGCCGTGGGGCTATCGCGTCACGAGGCGGTTCATCAGATCGCCCGGGCCGTCAGCATCATGATCCACGACATCCTTTCGCACAACAAACCGCATGATGAGGTGATGTACTTGGCGACGTTGGAGGAGATCGCCGCCGAGGTGGAGGGCGGTTCGTCGTCGTCGGATGGGGAATAGCGACGCTTCGGGTTGGGGGGCACGTGTGCGCGTTGTGGTACGAGGCCGCAGGGATTGGCTGAAGGCAACTCACCGCATTCTCGCCCAGTGTTTGACATCTTGTGCAAACTTAGGGGGTTGCTAAACTGTTGCGGAATTTCGCCGGCCTCAAGGCCAGCGCAACGGTTGAAGGCGACCTGAGAGGACACGATGATGGCGTCGCGCGAAGTACGAGTGGTGGTTGTCGGGTGTGGCGGGATGGGAGGCGTTCACGCGAAAGCGTGGCAGAAGATCGAGGGGGTCAAGATCGTCGGCTGCTGCGACGCGCGAAGCGACATCGTTGACGCCTTCGCGGAGAAGTTCGGCGTCGCCAACAAGTTCAAGGACCTCAAGAAGGCGGCGGCGTGCGATGCGGACGTCTTGGACGTCTGCACGCCGAACAGCGCTCACACGCCGGCGGTGCTTGCGGGTCTGGCCAACAAGAAGCACGTGCTTTGCGAGAAACCGCTGGCGATCACGCCGGCCGAGGTCGTCAGGATGATGGACGCCTCCCGCAAGGCAAGACGGCTGCTGATGTGCGCCCAGCACATGCGGTTCGACGGGGTCAGCCAAGGGCTCAAGAAGTGGATCGACGGCGGGCACATGGGCGAGGTCTACTACGCTCGGGCGTGGCATAATCGGCGACGGCTGTTGCCGGCGTGGGGGGCGTTCATCAGCAAGAAGGCCTCGGGTGGGGGTCCGTGCGTGGACGTCGGCGTTCACGCCCTTGACCTGACGATGTGGCTGATGGGCAACTTCGAGCCGGTTAGCGTGAGCGGCGTGGCGCCCTGCAAGATCGCCAAGAAGCCCGGCATCTACAACACCTGGGGGGCGTACAAGCCGAAGGACATGGAGGTGGAGGATTTCGCGGCGGGGTTCATCCGCTTCAAGAACGGTGCGGCTTTGAGCCTGGAGGCGAGTTGGATGATGAACATCCACGCCCGAAGCGAGGCGGTCACATGGGTTTATGGGACGAACGCCGGGGTGAAGTGGCCGACGTTGGAGATCGTGGAGGAGAAGAACGGTATCATCACTGAAGGGAAGATCGACAATCCACCGGAGGCTGAAGGGCACGAGGTGGAGATCGTCGCATTCCACGATGCCGTGGTCAACCGGAAGCCCGCGCCCGTGCCTCCAGAGCAGACGTTGGCCGTGATCAAGGTACTGGACGGGCTTTATCGCAGCCACAAGACTGGCCGCGAGGTCTCTCTCCGTTAGTGGTTGAGTCGAGGAAGGACGAACAGTTGGTAAGGACTCGCATGGGACGTGGCATCCGGGGGGATCAGTTGGTGAAAGGGCGACGTGTGGGGCTTGCGTCGATCCGATGGCTCGCGCCGATCGTCATGCTTTGCGCGGGGTGCAACGGCCCTCTCCATCTTCGGCTTGCGGACCACGTGGCTCGGCCGAATCCGCGCGTGGTCCTGATCTTCGTGGACGGCGTTGATCGCACGCTGTTTCGGGAGATGCTTGCAGCGGGAGAGTTGCCGAACATCAAGCGGTACATCGTCGATCGGGGGGCGGAGGTCGAGAATGCGGTTTCGTGCCTTCCGACGATCACGTACGCCAACACGACGACGTTCCTGACGGGACGGGTTCCGGGACATCACGGGGTCATCGCCAACAAGTGGTTCGATCGGGAAAGGATGCTCTATCAAGACTACGGGTATAGCGAGACGTATTCCCGCATCAACTACGATCACACAGGGCCGACGATCTACGAGCTTCTGTCGGACAAGTACACGGTAAGCATCCAGTCGCCCCTCATGCGCGGCGCTACGCGATCGTACGACAATCTGATTACGGGGGCGGTGACGTGGTGGCTGGGGCTGCTCGACTGGACGGACCGGCTCCCTCCGCTGCGGTACGAGGAAGTCGCGACGGAGGTCAGCGCCGACCCGGAGGGCAAGTGGCCAAGCTTCGTGCACACGTATTTTCCGGCGGTCGACGAATACGGTCATCGCTACGGGGACCGGCATTGGGGCTACAGGTACGCCCTGAGGAACGTGGATCAGCAAATCTGGCGGATCTGCGACGGACTCGATCGCGTCGGGCTTCTGGAGAGGACGACGCTCGTTCTGGTCAGCGACCATGGGATGACCCCGATCGCCCGGTCGCAGCGTCTGTACGTCAAGAAGGCCTTAGCCAAGCAGTTCAGGAGGAAGGCGCCCCACACCTGGCCCGAGTTTTCGACCGACTACCATGATCGCAAGCGGTATCTCGATCGATACGACACGATCGTGGCCTCGGGCGGGGGGCGGAAGTGCGCGGTGTACTTGCGGTTGGACGAGAACTGGACCCGGCGGCCTTCGAACGTCGAGGGCGCGACGACGTATTGTGTGGCCGAGGCGGCTGACGGTGGTGCAGCGGCTACGGTGCGGTCGATCGTCAGGTGGTTGGCCGAGCAACCGGCGGTTCTGATCGCGGCGGTTCCAGTCGGCCCGGACGAGGTGGCGCTCCATGGCGCGGACGGCGAGGGCGTGGTCAGTCGGAAAGGGGCTGGGGCGTCGGCGACGTATCGTTATGCAGTTCGAACGGGGAGCGACCCTCTGGGGTATTCCACGTCGGGGAAGTCGGCGGCCTTGATGGATGGAGGCTACCACTCGGCGGATGCGTGGTTCGCCGCCACCGTGGAGACGGACGCACCGGACATTCCCGGTCAGATCTGCTCGATGTTTGACACGGTTCGGGCGGGCGAGATCATGCTTTTCGCGGCGAGGGGATGGGGATTCTCCCGGGTGGAGAACGCCGGACACGGGTCGATCACGGGTGGCGATATGTTCGTGCCGATGTACTTCGCGGGCCCGGACATTGCGGTCGGGGGTAAGGTGGATCGGGCTCGGACGTGCGACATCATGCCGACGATTCTGGACGTGTTGGGGGTGTCGGATCGACTGAAGGATCATGCGCCGATCGACGGCGTCAGCTTGCTGCCGAAGCTGCGCAAGGGCCAGGTTGCGAAGGGACTATGAAACTCTCGCGAGCCATTGCTGCAATTTCCTTGGTGACGATGTGGTGGAGTTCGCCGGGACTTGCGCTGGATCGTCCAGGGACGAGCACTTCGTCTCGAGGATCGAGCGTCGATCATTACTACGGCGTGGCGATCCAGGTGGACACGAGCAACAAGCCGGTCGAGATGTTTGGACCGCTACTGCGCGAGATCGCGTCGCTGGGCTCCAACACGGTTCTGATCGGGGCGGACGCATACCAGAAGAACGCCAGCAGCGGGAAGCTCTATCTTGACTCGAAAAAGACGCCGACGGAGGAGCAGTGGAAGGAACTGCTGACCATTGCCCGCAAGGAATGCGGATTGAAGGTCATCCTGGCCCCGAAGATCCTGCTGAGCGACCCACTGGGGACGGAGTGGCGGGGCGTCATCCAGCCGCCGAGCTGGCGGAAGTGGTTCATCCAGTATCGGAGGATCATGAACCATTTCGCCGACGTGGCCCAGGCGAACGGGGTCGAGGTGCTGATGATCGGCAGCGAGATGGTCAGCGCCGAGAAGCATACGGAGGAATGGCTGGAGGTCATCCAACAGGTCAGGAAACGATACGACGGCAAGCTGAGCTACTCGGCGAACTGGGATCACTATCAGCCGGTGAAGTTTTGGGACAAGCTAGACTTGATCGGGATGACCAGCTACTACAAGCTCTCGGACGATCCGGGCCCGACGGTGCAGCATATGGTTGAGGCGTGGGAACCGATCAAGAAGAGTATCCTGGAATGGCAGCAGACCATCGGTAAGCCGATCCTGTTCACTGAGGTGGGGTGGTGCAGCCAGGAGGGGGCGTCGATCGAGCCGTGGAACTACTACCACAAGCAAGAGGCGACCGGCAAGGGCCTGGAGGAACAACGGGCCTGCTACGAGGCCTTCATGCGGTCCTGGTCGGACGTTCCCCAGGTTGGGGGGGTGATCTGGTGGGAGTGGACCACCTACGGCGGCGGCAAGGACTGCTACAACTACACGCCCAAGGGGAAGCCGGCCGAGGGACTGCTCCGCGAGTGGTTCGCGAAGAAATGTGCGAAGACGAAGCCGCCGCGGCGTGAGGCGAGCGGCCCTCGCTCAGACGCTCCGCTTGCGGAGTCTCAGGACAAACCGCGTACCGCCTGGCGAGTCAATCCGTAACACTCTCCAGTCCATCGATTTCTTCGAGCCTCCTTCATCGTCCGCCGGGCGATGAAGGGGTTTGCATTGCATCGCCGCATCGGCACAATGTTCCGAGGACGCGGGGGGCAAGGAGAGATGAGGAGTGTCGAGAAGGAGAAGCTCTGCCTGCACTGTCACGCGCATCACTTCGGGGTGGGGCGGAAGGCATTCCATCACACGGTTCGGATTCTCTACTGGTAAGGTCGGCAGCTCGGGGTCATGATGGTGGCGCATGTGAACGGAGATGAGGCATCGTGAGGGCGGCATTACAGATAGGTGTCGGGCAGTACGAGGTGCGAGAGGTTCCGGTGCCGGAGGTCGATAAGGGCCAGTGCCTCATCCAGGTCAAGGCGTGCACGATCTGCGGCACGGACGTGAAGTACTTCAAGGGGCTGGCTCAACTCGGCTGGCCGAGCCCGATGGGCCATGAGGTGACGGGCATCGTGGCCAAGGTCGGGTCCGCGGTGCGGGGGTTCAAGGAGGGGGACCGGGTTCTGTCGCGGATGGCCTGGGGAGGATTCGCGGAGTACGTTCCATCCGACGCTGATCTTCTAGTCCATCTACCCGAAAACGTTGGCTTCGAGGCGGGGGCGATCGCGCAGATGCTGCCGCTGGCGGTTCGCGGGGCTGAGTTGTCGGTCAGGCGGGGGCACAGGGTGCTGGTCAGCGGGTTGGGGGGCGCGGGGCTAATGTGCGTTCAGGCTTCCAAGGCTTACGGCGCGGCCGAAGTTATCGCGTCGGATCCTTTTGATCTGCGGCGATCCGTGGCCCTCGAAGTTGGCGCGGACGTCGTGATTGACCCGATCCATGAGGACGTCGTTGAACGTGCTCGATCCGAGAGCGACGGCGGGGTGGACGTGGCAATGGAGGCCGCGGGGATGGAGCCGTCATTCCGGGCCTGCGAACAGGCGATTCGGGTGGGGGGAATTGTGTCGATCTACGGAACGCACCTGGCGCCGATGTCGGTGAACCTCCGCGAATGGGAGGCCAAGTGCCTTCAACTTCATATGATGGCGGAACCTCGCCAGGAGAAGCCGATGTGGCTTCGGAAGGCCGCGGGATTACTCGCCGCCGGCAAGATCGACCTCGATCCGCTGCTGTCCAGGGCGATGCCGCTGGAGGAGATCATGGACGCGTTCCGTTGGGTCATCGACCGTCCGGGAGAGGTGATCAAGGTGGCCATCGTGCCCTAGCAGAGCCGCAGGAGAATCCTCTCGGCGCGGGGTCGAGCAGGTGCCTTGACGTGGCCTCGAGTACGGTGATGGGATGGCCGAGAATGACGTCCTCTGACAGGCCCTTGGTGCAAAGGGGAGATCCGATGAAGAGTCTTGCAGGCAGTGGGATAAGCCGTTTCGTGCTCACGGCGCTGGCCATCGTTGGGGTCGGCTTGCATGATCGATGTCTTGCGTCCGAACCGTCGTCATCAGACAAGGCGAAGATCGAGGAGGCGAAGCGACAGCGCAAGGAGGCGGCACATCGTAAGCGCCGCATCCTCTACGACAACGACGGGAACGAGCCGGTCTACTACATGAAGAAACCGAGCGCCGACGAGCTGCTGGAGCGGCGGACGAAGGGCGTGGTCGGCTCGCACGTGGACACGATCGTCTATTGCACATGGAGCTCGGGCTTTAGCATCTTCACGCACAACACGAAGATCGGGGAGGTGTTCGACTGCACGGCGCCGAATCCGAAGAAGGGGGCGTTGGGCTTCGAGAACAATCAGACGCGCGCGTTGATCGAGCAGGGCACCGATCCCCTGAAGATCATGGTGGGCTTCTGCCGCAAGAACAAGATCGAGGTCTTCTGGTCGTTTCGGATGAACGACACGCATGATGCATGGGGCGGGTGGTACTCGCCGTACCTGTTCCCGAAGCTGAAGAAGGAGCATCCGGAGTGGCTGGTAGCGAGCAGGGACAAGCGGTCGAAGGTTGGAGGTTGGTCGGCGGTGGATTACGGCGTGCCGGAGATTCGCGACCTTGCGTCCAAGTTCGTCGAGGAGGTCTGTGAGAACTATGACGTCGACGGCGTGATGCTCGATTTCTTCCGACACCCGGTTTACTTCAAGAAGCACGCCTGGGGGGAGGCGTGCGGCCAGGAGGAGCTCGACCAGATGACGAGCCTGGTCCGTCGAGTCCAAGAGATGACGGGCCGTGTGGCGGTCAAGCGGGGGCACCCGATCCTGGTGGCGGCGCGGACGCCGGACTCGGTGGAGTACTGCAGGAACATGGGGTTGGACGTCGAGCGGTGGATGAAGGAAGGCCTGATCGACCTTTGGGTGACGAGCGGGTACTTCCGGCTGAGTCCGCTGGAGGAGAACGTTCAACTTGCCCACAAGTACGGCGTTCCGATCTATCCTTGTCTGAGCGAGACGAGGATGCGGGACAAGGAGGCAGGGAAGATCCGGGGATCGCTGGGATGTTACCGGGGGCGGGCGATGAACGTGTGGGACTCCGGGGCGGACGGCGTCTACATGTTCAACTACTTCAATCCCAAGAGCACGTTGTGGCGGGAACTCGGCGATCCGAAGGTACTAACGGGTCTTGATCGCGTATATACGACGGGGGCCCGTGGGGTGAACGTGGTCGGGCGGTGGACCGTCGGGGGCAAGCGATTCGTCAAACACTCGCCGGTTTCACCGGAGAATCCGAGGGACCTCAGGCCGGGCAAGCCCGTGAGGATTGAGTTGCGCGTCGGGGAGAAGATGCAGGAGACGCTGCCGTCGGACGTGAAGCTGCAACTGCGGGTGGAGGGGCTTGGGGAGGGGCAGTCTCCGTCCGTGACGCTGAATGGGACATCGCTGCCATCGACCGGTGTGGCCAGGGGCTGGGCGAGCTACGCGGTGAAGGCGGAGCTAGTGAAGGATGGGATGAATCAGATCGAGGTCTCCGTGGGCGCCGAGAGCAAGGGCAAGACGGTTTTGAAGGACGTTGTGCTGCGAGTTTGGCCGAGGTGACGCGGGCCATGGCGTCGTCGGGTGGGGGATGTTAGATCACGCTATCCTCGTGAGTCGGCGAGTCGCTGAAGGACTTGGCGATCATGTGTGCTGGCCATTGGGGAAGCTCCGTAGGCATGCCTTCAGCGGGAACCATGCCGGCCCGGGACTACTCAACGACATACCAGGTGATCGACTTCGGCGGGATCGTCGCGGGCAGACAGACCTTGTAGGCGCGATCCAACGCGTACTCGACGGGATCGCCCTCCTTCTCGCGAATCTTGGCCTTGGTCGTCAGGCCGGTGTAGTAGAGCGGTAGCGTCAGGATCGTGGACCGCGCCGAGTCGGTGGGGTTATAGACCATCGCCAGGGCCTTCCGTGGCAAGCGCGGATTGACGTGCATCATGCAATCGATTCCGCGGCCGTCGGCGCGTCGAACATGGATGATGTCCGAGTCGAGGATGGCCCGGTGCTTCTTGTAGAAGTCGACCCACTTCTTGACGACGGCCTTGGTTTCGTCGGTGTCATATAGGCGAGGTCCTCGGTAGCAGGCTTGGACGCCGCTACCGAAGTTCTGGGCCAGGTGCCACTCGTATTCCGCGAGGTGTTGAGACAGCGGCTCGAACGTCGCCTCGGCGCCGCCGCCGTGATACTGGACGAGCGGCACGAACATCCAGCCCATGCTGGGCGTCTTCTCAAAGGTTCCGTCGTAGATGTTCTGCCTGGAGATGAGGATCTGTCGCCATCGGGGCAGGCTGAAGTTGGTCTCGCGGTAGCCCATGGCGCACTTGTTGCTTCCGCCGAGGTAGTACCAGTCGGGCGTGTTGATGTAGATGCCCCGCTTGCGGCATTCGCGGTAGAAGCCGACGCAGGCGCGCCACTGCTGGCATCTGGAATCGGCCAGGCCGCGGTGGTACTGGTGCTGGGTTGAGGCGCAGACGTCGCCGTGGTAGGGTCCGTCGGTCTCGATGACGTCCATGCCGGTAGCGTCCATGAAGGCCAGGACGCGGTGGAAGTAGGCATCGCGCCAGGCGCTGGCGAGGCAGGCGCTCTGTCCGAACTTGCTGCCGGGCTTGCTGGTGGCGGGCGAGATGCAGTTGTACTTCGGTCCGACATCGCGAGAGGCGCACATCAGCGTATACCCGCCGAGCTCGACGCCCTTGGCGTGGGCGTAGTCGACGTCGGCCTTGAACCGGGCGATGTAGGCGGGGTCCTCGCTCTCGATGTTGAAGCCGCTCCAGAAGGTCGCGATGACCATCTCGAATCCGACGGCGGCGCACTGATCGACGGCCAGCCGGATGGCTTTCGAGTCGGACTGGCGTACGTGCATGAGGATGGGGTTTTCCATCGCCGCGGGGGCGAGGGTTCTATAGAGACGCCTTCGGGCCAGGCCGCGTCTTTCGCGATCGTCGCTGTCGTGGAGGAGCTCGACCGTTCGGAAGCTCTCGAAGCGCTCGCCCGGGGCGAGTTGGATTCCCGGGCCCTCGGGATAGGTGCTGGTCATGAGCAGGGGCATGTTGTAGCTGTAGTCGATCTGCGTCTTGTAGTCGGGGTCGGGGCCCCAGCGGGTCGTCTGGACGCCGGCGAAGGCGTAGTCACTCTCGGCGTGGAGCCGGGGCTTGGCCTGCTCGGTCACCGCAAGGATTTCAGCTTGGACGGCATTGACGATCACCTGGGCGGCGCCGCCGTTTGTGACGGCGATTTGTTTGGAGATGACGGGGATACCGTCGTACAGCTCATAGCGGACCGAGACGGTTACGTGCTTATGGGCGTCCGGCGCGGCCGCATGGGGGGCGAAGTGCACGGTGAGTGCCACGCCACGCGGTGGCCAGGGGATGTTTCCGGAGTGTCGCTTGGGCTTCCAGGGATAGGGTGTTTCAGGCTTGCCGACGTCGTACGAGACGAACTGGAAGGCCTTCGGGTTGGCGGTCATGCCTTGGAGCCAGGCGGGATCGAGGTAGGCATAGTCGGGTTGACCTTTCAGCCCGCCGATCTCATATCGTTGTCCATCGAGCACCACGACGGCCTCGGGCTTGACGCCACGGAGGAACGTCTCGTCTGTTGTGAGGTTGCGGAATTCGATGGTGGCGAAGTTGGGGGCCGTTCTGAAGGCGCGGCGAAGGAGGCCATTGTCGAGGACGACCTCGTTGCGCTCGGCGCGACGTTGGACGGTGGCGGGGCGAGGGGGGGCGTTTACGAGCCAATCGGACTGGATCGGATCGGGGACGGGCTCGGCGGGCGCCGCGGCTGTCGAGGCTAGCAGAACGGCAGTCAGGAGGAGGTGGATGTGTGCTCGGTCGGTCAAGATCATCGGACGGCTCTCCTTTACGCATGAAACTAGCAGTCTAGCCAGAGGCGGCGTGGTTCGCCACGCTCGAACGCTATTGGTCGTGGGACGCTGAGCGTTGCGACCGTGGCGGGCCGACGGGGCTCAGGAACGGTCTAGGTGCTTTGCGCATCCAATTGGCTGAAGCGGGTTGGCCGCGAGGCGAGCAGGCTACGGCGGCATTGGCTGACTGAACATGGTGTATCCGCAAGGGTCTGGCGATGAGCGACATGAAGACGACGAGACGCGAGTTTCTCAAGACGGCCGGTGGGGGCGCGCTGGTGGCGGGGTTGACGACAACCCCTTCGCTGGCCGAGACCGTGGCGGCGCCAGGCTCAGGCGAGATGCAGTACCGTCCGCTCGGAAGGACGGGGCAGAAGGTCTCCATCATTACGCTAGGAGGCTACCACATCGGTGTGCCGGATGAGGCTGAGGGACTGCGGATCATCGACGCTGCGATCGACGCAGGAATCAACTTCCTCGACAACGCTTGGAAGTATAACACCGGTCGCTCCGAGGAGCGGATGGGCAAGGCCCTACAGGGGGCCAAACGCGACAAGGTGTTCCTGATGACCAAGAGCAACGTCCGCGACAAGAAGGGCATGCTCAAGCAACTCGAAGACAGCTTGCGACGGCTAAGGACCGATCACCTCGATCTGTGGCAGATTCATGAGATTGCCGAGGGCGACCCAGAGAAGGTCTTTACGCCGGGAGGGGCGATTGAGGCTGTCGTCCAGGCCCGCAAACAGGGCAAGATTCGATTCATCGGCTTCACAGGCCATGCGAATCCGAAGTATCACCTGCAGATGCTGGCGCAGGACTTCGACTGGGACACCGTTCAGATGCCGATCAATCCGGCGGATTACCACTATCTGAGCTTCCAGAATCAGGTGTTGCCGGAGTTGGCCAAGCGGAAGATCGGCGTCATTGCCATGAAGACGCTGGCCTTTGGGGAGCTGCCCCGCAGCGGGGTGGTTACCTCGGAGGAATGCTGGCGCTATGTGCTGTCTTTGCCGGTCTCGACGGTGTGCACGGGTTGTGAGTCGATGAAGGCGCTGAACCGCGCGCTCGCTGTTGGGCGATCGTTCACACCGATGTCCGAGCCAGCGATGGGCACGCTCCGGTCGCGGACAAAGGACATTGCCGTGAAGGGCAAACACGAGCATTACAAGAAGACGGCCTGCAGCGGCGCTGGGTTCCCAAGGGATGATCCCGGTCACCGGCTGTCCTGATGGGTGACGTGTGGTTCCGCTGACGTCTTGTCGACAGGTCGAGCAGTCGAAGAAGTGAATCCTCGCCAAGGCCGCGAGTTGGCGGTTGAAGCTCTCCACTGATACCCCCTGGATGGACATCCACGATTGGCGTGAACCGGGTGGGGTCACGCTTCAGGCGATGCTATACTCCTGCTGCCTAAATGGAAGATGGAGGCTGGGGTGCGAAGGTGATTCCGTGCCCATCGAAGCCCGGTATTGATGGAAGCGTGCCGTCGGCTTCCGAACGAGGCGTTGGAGGTCTGCAGGGCGATGAGCATGTTGAACATCCTCAGCGGGGTGCTGTTAGTCGCCTCCTCGGCCAACGGAATCTCACCTGACGTTCCCAAGGCCAAGTGGACTTATGAAGCGAAAGGCACGCTCTACGCGGCGCCGCTTGTGGCAGACGTTCACCCGGAGCCCGGCAAGGAGACGATGATCAGCGACGCGGAGGTGCGTCGGCTGCGATGCATCAGCGCTACGGGGAGGCAGCTCTGGGAGTATGACGGACGCTGGAGGGCGCGGCTGACGTCCCGCGCGTCGCTGAGTGTGACCGCGCGGCCTGAACGCGCCACGCTCCTGATCGGGGGTAGTGATGGGCGGCTTTGCTGCGTTGACGGGGCAACCGGACGAGAGCTGTGGGCCCGGGAGGTCGGCGGGATCACATGGGGCTCGGCGATCTGGACGGACCTGGATGGGGACGGGCGGGATGATGCCGTCGCGGGGACGGAGAAGGCGGTGGTTGCGCTCGACCTCGCCGGAAGGGAACGTTGGACGTATCGGCGTGCGGAGGGTGAGCCGCAACTGGAGATCGGTGTTCCGTTGGCGGCTTGTGATGTAGATGGCGACGGGAAGCCGGAGATCCTTGCCGTGGATCGGTGTGGGGTGGTGTGCCTGGATTCTTCGGGCAAGCCCCGGTGGCATCGACTCGACGGCGGGAAGTACTGCGCAGCGGCCGTGATTGCGGACGGCGATGCGGACGGTCGGCCCGAGCTGTATTGTGGCGTCATGGAGGAGCCGGCAGTGGTCGCCGTCAATGCATTGAATGGCGAGACGCTGTGGTCTTTCGCGACGTTGGCGCCGCCGGGGTCTCTCGCGCCGGGTGACGTGAATCGCGACGGACGCGAGGAGGTGATTGTCGGCGACGAACAGGGGCGTGTCTACGCACTCAGGGCGAATGGAAAGCTGCTCTGGTCATTTCAGACCTCGCAATCGGTTCACGCCGAGGTGACGCTCGGCGACGTGGACGGTGACGGGGACATCGAGACACTCGTCGCGAGCTGGGACCATTGGGTCTACTGTTTGGACAGCGGTGGGAACGTAGAGTGGCGTTGCCGGGCAGAGCGTCGCATCCTGGGAGGCGCGAGCATCACGGACGTCGATGAGGACGGCAAGACGGACGTGCTGTTTTGCGGGAGCGATCACAGACTTCGCTGCGTGACGCTCGACGGGGCATACGACCCGTCGCTCATTCCCTGGCCGTCGAGCCGGTTCGATGCGGCACAGTCCGGGGCGGCGTTCGCTCGCCATGTCCGCGCCCCGGCGATGACGATCGTGGAGACTCGTTCCCTGCTCGTCAACGGGGGGTTCGAGAAACCGCAGCAGGCCGAGGAGGCGAAGAGGTATCCGCAGGGCACGACGATTCGGCAGGAGCGTCTGAAGCGTCCTCTGGGTTGGCATGTGGAGCCGGTAACGGGGCGCACGTGGGGCGAGGCGCAGGCGTCGTGGGAACTCGAGGGGCGGGTCGTTCGATCTGGCAAGCGGGACGTTCGTGTTGACGATTCCATGTTACTCGTCTCCTCGCCGATGCCTCTTGGGCCCGGGCTGAGGGCCGTCAGCGCATCGGTGTTCGGTCAGGGCTCGGGCGCGTCTGGCGTTTGGCTGCGCTGGTCTGGCGCGAGAGGCGTGTTGCGGGAGGACAAGCTCGCTCGCAGCGGGAAGGAAGGAGAGTGGGATCGATTCGCGGCGTGCGACATAGTCCCGCCGCCGGGCGCTGCCTGGGTCACGCTGGTCTGTCGGTCCGGGGACGGGGTGACTCGGTGGGACGACGCCGAAGTGAGGGCAAGCCATCTTACGGCGCCCAAGGTCGAGGTGCTGGTGAACCAGGTGGGCTATGACGTTGGGGCACCGAAACGGTTCACGGTCCAGTGCAATTTCAAGGCGAGCGAGGCGACGTTCGTGTTGCTAGGAGAGGATGACCGCCGTGCCTTCTCGGGCAAACTCGCGGACGCGGGACGAATCAAGGGCCACTTCGGCAGCGATTGGGGCTGGGAGTATTATCGAGGCGACTTCTCGGGCTTCGACGGGCCAGGTCGGTATCGGATCGAGGCACGCTTTCGTGGTGATGAGCGGATCGGAATCGTGCGTGACGAGTCCTACGGGTTCGAGATTGGGAAGGACTTGGTGTGGGCCAAGACGGCCCGGGCTGCCTATCGGTTCTTCTATTATCAACGTTGCGGCACCGCGGTGCCCGGTTATCACGCAGCCTGTCACCTGGACGACGGCATTGTCCATCAGGGCGAGTATCACAACCTGTCGGGTGGCTGGCATGACGCAGGGGACTACAACACGTACCACAATGCGCCGTACGTTTATGGGATCGCTCGAGCCTACGGAATCGGCAGGCCGGCGTTCGATCGCTTGACCGGGAAGGAGGGCGATCAGAGCGAGTTCCTGAGGGAGATTCTGTGGGGCGGCGACCATAGCCGTCGCATGATCTCGCCGGACGGGTCGGCCTTCGGGCAGATCACGTCAGGCTATGGATTCTGGGGCCCGCCGGAGCTGGAGACCGACAACAGGCCGGGGACGGGTGACGAGCGGGGGCTGAGACCGCCCGGGGCGGGCGTCGATTCCGGTATTCATCAAGCCGCGATGGCCAGGATCGCCGCGCTTGTGGAAGATAAGAAGGCGTGGATCGAGGCGGCGGACCGCGGGCTGCGCTGGGCGCTGGCGAATAACAAACGCGGCGTCCACCAGTTCAGCACAGCGGTCGACCTGTGTGCGGCGACGGGCGACAAGAAGTACGCGGAGCTTGCCCGCGCGCTGATGCCCAAGATTGCGGCTGATGAGACGGTGGTGGATGCGGTTCGGCGATACGACGCCTTGACGGGTGAGGACCATTCCGAGGAGCTGTGTAAGGCTCTCATCGCTCGGGCGGAGGATATGCTCAAGGTTGCGGCGAATCCGTTCGGGGTCGTGACGTTCGGCCCCGCGGACAGACCCAACTTCTTCGGGACGCCGGCGGAGGGCGATGGCTGGCGCGTGGGGACGAACAGCCATCTCGCACAATCGGCGAGCCTCATGGCGCTGGCTCATGGGTGCAAGCGCGATTCGCGGTACCTCGCGTTCGTCCACGACCAGATTAACTGGATTCTGGGCAACAACCCGTTCAATGTCAGTCTCATGGAAGGCGCGGGATCGGCTTTCGTGCCGACGTACCACACTCGCCTGATGTTCGCGGGGGTGCCGCGTGGGGCGGTCCCGGGCAGCGTCATCAACGGTGTGACGTGGCGGCGGGCCGGCGAAGACGTGCCGTTTCTGGACATGAGCGGCGTGGATCTGCCACACTTCTCGGCGAACGAGTGCTGGTTGCCCCACAATACGAACTACCTCAATGCGCTGGCGAACCTGATGGCCTCGCGGCGTCAGGGGGCGGCGGGACGGCCGTAGACAACGACGAGTGGATGGAGATCGATGATGAAGCGTGGCATTTGGGGACTGGCGTGTGCAGCGTGTGCGGTGTTCTTGCCGACCGGCTCGGCACGGGCCGGCGAGCCGGTTTCGTTCCTGCCGGCCAAGCCATTCTGGGCCGATACGACGATGTCGGGCGAGGGCCTGTTCTTCGTCCAGACGAAGCCGGATGAGCGACCTCGCGCGCCGCTTCTTTTCAAGGCGTTCAAGATCCCGCGGGTGGTTCAGCCGTCGACGGGAACGGTCATGGAGCCTGGGCGGGACTATGCGCTAGAGCCCGGCGGTGAGGCACTTGTACTGCCCGAGGGCAGTCGGATCCCCTTCATGAAGAGGGAAGACCTCTACCCGAAGCCGGGCGCTGCGAAGTCGATCAAGCAGCATCGAAACGGCAAGAGCTACCTGTTCTTCGGTGAAGGGCACATGTTCCACGATCTCCAGGTGGAGGTGACGTACACGCATTCGGGCAAGGAGTGGTCCGAACGTGGCGGCTACGTTCCGGCGGCGGCGAGTGAGCAACTCCCCAAGACGATGGACAAGCTTCGTCACGGGCGGCCGCTGGCGCTAGCGCTGCTGGGCGACAGCATTTCGGCGGGGGGCAACGCGTCAAAGTGCATCGGCGCGAAACCGCACATGCCGGCATACGGCGAGCTCGTGGGCGAGGCATTGGAGGCGCGCTATGGGTCGAAGGTGACGTTCAAGAACTTCTCTGTCGGGGGTAAGGCCTCGGGTTGGGGAGTGTCGGTGATCGACAAGGTGGCCGCCGAGAAGCCGGACCTTGTGATGCTGGCCTTCGGGATGAACGACGCGTCGGGGCGACTTGGCCCTGAGAAGTATGCCGCCAACATGAAGCGTCAGGTGGAGGCCGTCCGCCGGGTGAACCCGGACGCGGAGTTCATTCTGGTCGCGACGATGACGGGTAATCCGGAATGGTGTCACACGTCGATGCAGCACTACGTCGACTACCGCGATGAGTTGAAGCGGATGATCGGGCCAGGCGTGGCGGTTGCCGACCTGACGTCGCTTTGGACTGACCTGCTGAAGCGGAAGCGCTTCCATGATCTGACGGGAAACGGGGTGAACCACCCAAACGATTTCGGTCATCGGCTGTACGCGCAGGTCATTTTGGCGCTGCTTCAGTAGCGGTGCGAAAGTGGGCTTATGTCCGACGCCAGAGCAAGAAAGGCGAACGCAGGGGAGGTTCGGCGAGGCGGCGGGGCTGGTTCGTCGGCGTGGGGCGCCATGGCGGTCGTGATGATTGCCACGGCTGTCGTTTGGCTGCCGGTCCTGGACAACGGTTTCGTGCAGTGGGACGACCACCGGGTCCTTCTCGGCAACCCGGACTACCGAGGGTTCGGCTGGGACAACCTGCGGTGGATGTTCACGACGCGACATATGTGTCACTATCAGCCGCTGACATGGCTGACGTATGCAGTTGACTACAAGCTGTGGGGCATGAACCCGCGTGGCTACCACCTCACGTCACTCCTGTTTCACGCCGCCGCGGCGGGAGTCTTCTTCTGGGTGGCGCGACACCTCCTTCGTCGCGCGGGAGGGAGCGACGAGGGACGTGAGGGGCTCGGTTTGGACGTTGCGGCGGCGATGGCCGCTCTGGTCTTCGCGATCCATCCGCTTCGTGTGGAGTCGGTCGCATGGGCCACGGAACGGCGCGACCTGACGAGCGGCTTGTTCTTGCTAGTTTCCCTTGCGGCCTATCTTCGCGCGGCAAGCGCGGCCGGGGCGGGAAGAGGCAGATGGTTGATCCTCTCGTGGGTCTCGTATGCGCTGTCCTTGTTGGGAAAGGCGATGGGGATCACGCTGCCTGTCGTGCTGCTGATTCTCGACGTCTACCCACTGCGGCGATTGGGAAGGCTGAGAGATACTACGGGGGGCGTATCGAGACATGGAGTCCTGATCGAGAAGGCGCCGTACGCTGTCCTGGCGGCGCTTGCGGCCGGAATGGCCTTCATCGGCCAGTATCTTGACGCGCCTTTGGCCTCGGTGGACCGTGTTCCGCCGCAGGCACGAATCGCCATCGCCTGCCACGGGACGGTGTTCTACCTGGTCAAGACGCTCGTTCCGCTGGGACTTTCGCCTCTGTACGCACCGGACGATCCGTTCAACCCGTTTGCCGTTCGGTTCCTGGTATGCGGGGGCCTAGTCCTGTTGATCTCGGCGACAGCGTTGCTTCTGTCTCGGCGATGGCCCGCGGGTCTGGTTGCCTGGGCGTGCTATCTGGTCATCCTGTCGCCGGTGGTGGGGCTGGTTCAGATCGGCCCACAAATCGCCGCGGATCGATACAGCTATCTTGCCTGTCTGGGCTGGGCGGTCATGGTTGGCGGCGGATGGCTGTGGTTGTGGCAGCGCCGAGGCTTGGGGGGCGCATGGTCCGCGGCATTGATGGCGGCCACGATTGCCATCGCGCCTGCGCTGACTGGACTTGGCTGGCTGACGCGACGGCAGATCGCGGTATGGCGGGATACGGAGACGCTGTGGCGTCAGGCCGTTCGCGTTCAGCCGCGGAACGCTGTCGCACAGGGCAATCTTGCCAGTTGGCTGGGGCAGCATGGGCGGCTGGATGAGGCGATCATGCATTACCAGAAGAGCATCGAGATCTACGCCGGCTCGGCCTCTGTCTGGTGCAACATGGGTGTGACGCTTTCGAGGCGAGGCCGTGCCGAGGAGGCGGAGGGGGCTTTCCGGAAGGCCATTGAGATCGATCCTCGCCTTGCGAGCGCGCATCGAGGGCTTGGCAGACTGCTGCTGAGCTCCAGACAGGCCGGCACCGCGCAGGAGGGGATTCAGCACTTGGTGAGGGCGCTCGAGCTGGACGCCGGGGACATCGCGACTCGAATCGGGCTGTCGGAGCACTACCTCAGGAACAACCATCCCGCTCAAACCGTCGAGCTCCTGCGGGATGGGGTCCGGCGAATGCCGAATTCGGTGCCGTTGGCGGGGATGCTGGGATGGGTGCTGGCGACCTGTCCAGACGACGCCATCCGCGACGGTGTTGAGGCGGCGCGGCTTACCCGTCGGGCATGTGAGCTGACCGGCTCTCGCCATCCGCATGTGTTGGATGCCTATGCGGCGGCGTTGGCCGAGACTGGGCAGTTCGACGAGGCTGTCCGTGTTGCGCGATCGGCGGCGGCCGTGGCTCGACAGGGGAGGCATGACGATCTGGCCCGAGCGATCGAGGAGCGTGCGAGGGCGTACCAGGCGCACCGGCCCTGGCGAGAAAGGCTCTGAGGGCAGTCGGGGCCTCGCGGCTCGCTCTCGGAAGGCCCGCAGCCATCTAGGGTTCCATGGCGGATCAAGCCAGAACACCTGACGACCGATAATAGATGTGTGCGCTGTCCAGTTACCGGGGGCGAAAGGACGGCCGGTAGATGTGAGGTCGTTCTGATGCGCGGGATCGCCAGTAGAATCGGTATCGTTGTGGTGCCTGTGGTTTGGATGGCGGGTTGTCTTCAGCCCATGGCCGACCGATCCGGTCGCATGGAGGCTCCCCGGTCGGGGCAGTTCTCCAAGGAGGAGTTGCGGGACATCCTGGGGGATTTCGAGGATTTCTTCCAATCGGCGGTCAAGCAGGCGGCCAATGAGCTAGACGAGACGCTTGGAGATCGCCAGACTCGCAGAGTCACGCTGGAATGGCGCGTCCGTATGATTCCCGCCTGTCACACAGCGCTCAAGCAGGCGGATCCGGTGAAGGCGTTCCTGGAAAGCTGGGTCCTTTGTGCCAGGATGAGGCTCTACTTCACGGAGGGAGACGGGCGCACGCTCTTCGGCAAGCAACAGTCAGTCGCGGTCGATGCATCGAAGCAAGTCGAGGCGGAAATTGAACGGATCGGAAAGCTCTTCCTGTCGTCCGACGCGTTCGCCAAGACGCGGGAAGACGTCTATCGGGTCGCAGGGCAGCAGCCGATTACGAACGTCTTCGTCGGCGCGGGATATCGATCGGCGGTGGCCGCCAAAGACAAGGGGCCTGACACCTTCGCCGCGGTCCTGACGCTTCCTCTGGCTCCGTTCAGGACATTTCAAGGTATCGATCGGGGTGCCGCAGCCATCGTCGGGCTTACTGACACGGCGGACCGGTTCACGGACGTCGTGGATGACCTGCCGGAGAGCACCCGCTGGCAGATGCAGTTGCTCCTGCTGGCCTTTGAGGACAGCGATCTTGCCAAGTCGGCCCTGGCCAGTTGGGAGGAGATCGCCAACAGCTCGTCGGACCTGGCGGGCACGGCCGAGCGGCTCCCGGAGCGCGTTCGCGAGCAGGCCACTCTCCTGATCGACGAACTCGACAAGCGACAACCGGGGATTCAAACGACGCTTTCGCAGGCCCAACAGACAGCGGACAGCGTCGACCAGGCCCTGGCGCGATTCGACATGACGGCCGAGACGTTGGATCTGACGGCGCGTAGCGTCGATGAGGCCGGCAAGACCTGGGTCGTGACGGCCAATACGATCGGACAGGTCGTTCAAGACATGGCGGCGCTGGGTAAGGACAAGGATGCGACCACGCAGCCCGCGGAGGGTCCGACTGCCAGTCCGTTGACGCGGCCGACGACGACACAGGCGGCGAGTGGCGCCCACGACGCAGGCCGGTCTTTCGATATCCTCGACTACCGTGACACGGCCGACTCGCTGGCGGGGGCGGCGACGGAGCTGCAGAAGCTTGCCCTGGAGATCAAGGGCATCATCGAGTCGCCGAATCTGCCGGGGACGATCAGTGACGTGGATGCGCGGGTGCTGGCAGGGATGGGTGAGACGGCGACGCAGGTTCGAGGCTTGACGGATCACATCGCGTGGCGATTGATCCAGATCATTGCATTCTCCGTGGTGGTGTTGGCCGTCTATCGAATCGCCGCCGCGCGGTTGTTGCGCAAGGTTGACCGGCCGGCATCGTCATGATTTCGGCGCAGGGCGCTGGGTCCGGGAGGCGGAGGGAGGGCAAGGGATCGTCTAGGGGAACATCATTCCCCAGTTGAGTCCAACCTGTTCCTTCGACTGGCCGCGCTGCGCGAAGAAGAATCCAAGTATCCAGTCATGCAGTACTTGCATTCCCCAGGCAAGACTTGGGAGTTCGATGTAACGATCGGGCAAGGGATCGGTGTCTAGCCCGACGTGGCCATCATAGTAGGCCGCGCTTCCCTTCTTGACCCATGGAATGGCGTTGGGGTCAGGTAAGGGGACGATGTTGGCAGTCCCTGGCGAGCCGTGGTAGCGTCCGATCTCGCTTCCCCAATGGCCGAACATGCAATCGGCCGCGAACCAGTTTTCGTGAACGAACATTCCCAGGATACCCGGGATAGCGCCGTGGAATTCGTCGACGGGGGCGGCACAGTGTCGTCGCCAGTATTCATCGATGAACATGCGGAGCAGGGATGGGGCGTAGACCTGGCTGAGCTTCATGATGGGGCCGGCTTGACCGCACCAGTTGTTTGATTCGGGCGAGGTGACATAGATGGAACCTTCAATACCTTCCGGGTCATACCGATGGAACCACTTTCGTCCCATAACCATCCGTGTGTAGTTGAAGACGTTCTGGCTCTTGGCGGGATCGGCGACTCGTTCGAAGTCGGGACAGCGATAGAGGTTCTCGAAACGCGTGTACTGGTAGAGTCGCCCGTTGCGGACGGTGGCGTAGTCGGGCCAGTCGTCGGAGTGCAGCATCCAGTACTCCGGCATGTTGGGCATGAGCCAATCTTCGGCGTATGCCCAGTCCATGAGCGTCTTGCCGGAGCCGGCGGGCCAGATCTCGGACCGAAGACGAGCTTCGTCATCGCAGTCTTCCCAACCGCGACCCATGAAGGGCGGCGTTTCGCCATTGTCCTCGGCGTAGAGCAGGATTGCCTTGACGAGCTGGCTGATTCGAGAGGCGCATACGGAGGTCCGTGCCTGGGCGCGGGCCTTGCTCAGCGACGGGAGTAGAATCGCGATGAGCAGGGCGATGATGGCCACGACGACGAGCAGCTCAATCAGTGTGAAACCCGCCGTGAATCGGCGACTGTCTGGTCTGAGTGACCGAGTTCGCGTCGAGGAGTCCATATCCGGCATGTCTCGGATTCTCCCTGGCGACAACGCGACTGATGTGTGTGGACCGGACTCGCGATCCTCATGAGCCATCGGTTCGAGTGGTTCGAGGAGACGTTATCCTGCCCACAATACCTGTATTGTACGGGCGCTGGGGAGGGTTGCCAATAGGGAGTTTCCTTAAAACGATTGTGGCACAGTCGGTTGTGTTGTCCTGTTTTCGGTCGGGACGATCGGTCGGCGGGGATCGAGAATCGGGGTGCCTTTCGGTGGGGTCCGCGGGGCGCAACCTGTTTACAGTCCTGGCTCTGCGGACGATACTAGCCCGGTATGAGGTCGGCAAGGCAGCGATTCCGTGCGCATCTCTACTACTTGCGGAAGCCCGTACGCCACTTTCTGCCATTGCTCTTGGGGCTGATCGTGTTGCTGTTTCTGGGCAGCATCTCGTTCCATTTCCTGTTCGAGAAGGAAGAGCTCGGCCGTGAGGTAGGCTACGTCGAGGCCCTGTACCTGACGTACTGCCTGATCTTTATGGAGCACCTGCTCGAGTTTCCGGATCACTGGCTGCTGCGGTTCTTCTACTTTGTGCTTCCGCCTCTAGGTCTCGTGGTGATCCTCGATGGGATCGTTCGGTTCAGCTACCATTTCCTGCGTCTCGATGAGACGTCGCCAGAGTGGGTTCGCGCTATGTGCAAGACGCTGGACAATCACGTTGTGCTGTGCGGGTTGGGCAAGGTGGGCTTGAGGACGCTCGAGCAACTCCTGCTGCTCGGGGAACAGGTCGCCGTCCTGGAGAAGGATCCGCTGTGCCCCAACCTAGCCTATGCCAGTAAGCACGGTGTTCCGGTCCGGATCGGCCACAGCCGTGAGGAGGGGGTTTTCGACCAGCTCAACATCGCCCGGGCCAAGTCCATTATCCTGGCGACGGACGATGATCTGGCCAACCTGGAGATGGCTCTTGATGCACGGAAGCTCCACCCGGAGATTCGCGTGATCCTGCGGATGTTCGACCAGGAACTCGCCTCGAAGGTGCGGGAGTCACTCGGCATGGAACTGACGTTCAGCACGTCAGAGCTGGCCGCCCCCGTTTTCGCGACGAGCTCGAGCGATCGTTCGATCGTCAACTCCTTCTACGTCGACGGCCGCCTGCTGGCTCTGGCGAGGATCCGGATCAGTCAGAACTCCCAGCTCATCGGCAAGCAGATTCGCGATTTGGGAAGAGGCCAGCATGCCTTCGTCCTCTCACACTCGCGGGGCGATGAGTCGACGCTGTTTCCGTCGGCGGAGACGACGTTTCAGGCGGGAGACGCTCTGACCGTGCAGACAGAGCCACACCTGCTGAAGGAGATTCATCGGCAGAATCACGATCCGGAGCCGTATTGAGGCGCGTGTGACGCGCGCTGCCAGGCGCGGCTACCGCGAGGGCTTGCGGACGCAACGAAAGCCGAGGGCGTCCCTGGCGAAACAGGCGTCCTGGAACCCCGGATCCTCACCGACCCGATAGGCCGATCGACACGCCTTGCCGCTGCTGTTCCATGCCCCACCTCGGAGCACGTACTTATCGCCCTCTTTGGGGCCTCGCGGATTCGCCTGCGGCGAGGCGCGATAGTACTCCTTGGCATACACGTCATTGCACCACTCGGCGACGCTGCCGTGCATGTCGAACAGTCCCCAGGCGTTCGGCTTCTTCTGGGCGACGGGGTGCGTCTGTTTGCCGGCGTTGTCAGCGAACCAGGCGTAGGCCTGGAGCTTGCCGGGATCGCTGCCGAAATGGTACTCGCCGGCCCCGCCCGCGCGACACGCGTATTCCCATTCGGCCTCGGTCGGCAGCCGGTAGCCGTTTGCCTCGAAGTCGCACTCGGTGGTCTCCTCGTCATAGCACGGCTGGAGACCCTCGGCTCGCGAACGCTTGTTGCAGAACAGCGCCGCGTCCGCCCAACTGGTCATCTCGACGGGACGGTTGGGTCCCTTGAAGTGCGCGGGATTGGGCTTGGTGTACTTGGCGTACTGCTCCTGGGTGATCTCGGTTCGATCCATGAGAAACGCGTCGAGACGGACCTCGTGGACGGGGCGCTCGTCCTCTTGTCCGGCCTGGCTTCCCATGCGGAACGATCCGGCGGGAATCAGCACCGCGTCGATGCCGCTCTTGGTCTTGACGATCGTGGGCGCCTTGGCAGGCGCGGCGGTTTGCTCCACCTTCTTGCAGCCGACGACGAACACGAAGGGCACCACGATGAGACGGAGCCAGGGCCGTCCGTGCGAGACGAGACGGGTTGGATCCATCATTGGGCCCCCTTGATTGGCTGCCAGTCGGGTTCCTTGTTGCACTGGCCTTCGTGCGTGATCTGGACCCAGCGGTTCCTTCGACTCACGTCGACCACACAGATGTCCCAGCCGCTGGCGGCTACGCCGACGATTTCCGGGGCCATGCCGAGGCGTTTCTTGGCGGAACCTCGACTGAATGCGACGTACTTGCCGTCCGGAGAGAAGTCGGCGTGGTAGACCTTCGAGGGCTTCTTGCTCGTCACCAACGACCGCGAGTCCTTCAGCTTGGGCTGGGGGCCCGTCATGTCGATGTCGGCCATCATGATGACCCAGTCGGTTGCGTTCCAGGCGACGTGCTTTCCGTCCGGGCTGATGTCGGGTCGGCAACCGGGGATGCCCAGGTTCACGACCTGCATTCCGTCGGCCTCGATGGCCAGGATGCCATGCTGGAATCCCATCCCGGCGTGTACGGTCGTGAAGATCCATTTGCCGTCCGGAGACCAACAGATGTTGTAGAGGTGGTGGATCTTCTCGTTGGGGTGCTGGCGGTGCTTCTTGGTCTTCAGGTCGTAGAAGAAGAGCCCCTTCGTGGCAAAGTCCGTGCAGTTGAACTCCTTGAACTCGCCCTTGAGATACGCAATCTTAGTTCCGTCCGGGTGCCAGCAGGGCTGACGGGTGTTTCGGCCGATCAGCTCTCTACCGGTGCCGTCGATGTTCATGAGATAGACGCTGCGAACCTTCGAGTCTCCCTCCCCCTCATCGGCGACGAAGGAGATCTTCGTACCGTCGGGGGACACCTTTGGGTAGAACGCCTGGGTCACCTGCCGGTCCGTGAGCGACGTCGGGTTCGATCCATCCGCGTCGCTGCGGACAAGCTGCCATGTTTCGCCACGCTGCGATTCGTAGACGATCTTGTGAGGATATGACTTGAGTTCAGCGAGCAGCGTCTTGTCGTCCTGGACCTCCGCTTCGGCCGCCCAGGCGACGGCTGAAGAGATCAAGATAAGCACCAAGCCGAATGATCGTACGCGCGGATTCATCGGGACCTCCTGTACCAGATATCGGATGGACACGCGTTCATTTGTCATCTCGAAGGCGGCTCGGTCTTCGCGCAATCCGAAAGCCGCAGTCGTCGTTTACGAGGCAAGCATCCTTGAAACCGGGATCGTCGCAATACCGTACCCAGGTCCGGCAGCTCTCCGGCGAGAGTGTCCAGGCTCCGCCACGGAGCACCTTCTTGACTCCCGTCGCGGGGCCGGTCGGGTCTTTCGCGGTCTTACCGGCTCGTTGCCTGTATGCTCCCACGTCATACCAGTCGTCACACCACTCCCTAACGTTGCCCAGCATGTCATACAGGCCGAAGGCGTTCGGGCGCTTCTTGCCCACGGGGCTCGGCCGCCCCATCGTGTTGGCGGCAAACCATGCGTGATCCTTCAGGGCGGATTCCCCCGGCCCAAACGGGAAGTCACCATGGGTTCCGGCCCGACAAGCGTACTCCCATTCCGCCTCGGTAGGCAACCGATAGCCGTCGGCGTCAAGGTCGCATTGTCTGGTCTGGAGGTCATAGCAGAGGCTGAGTCCCTGCTTCTTGGACAGCGCGTTGCAGAATCTGACGGCGTCCAGCCAGGTGACCCGCTCAACGGGGCGACGAGGCCCCTTGGCTTTTGAGGGGTTCTTCCCGATGACTGCCTCATAGAGGTCCTGGGTTACTTCGTACTTTCCCATGTAGAAGCTGGTGACGCGGACCGCATGGGGCGGGCGGGCGTCAATCTCGCTCTCGCTTCCCATGAGGAACTCGCCCTCGGGCACGAGTATCATCACCAAACCGAGGGGGGATGAAAGCTCACGTGCGGGCGCCGTGGCATCAGACGCCGCGGAAGGCCGCGTTGTCGAGGGGGATGATCTCTGACAGCCTGAGATCCACAAGGCTCCCGAGATGGCGACAAGGGTCGAAGGAATTAGGCGTCGCATGCGGGTCATGAGCTCACTCCTCTGGTTGACCCGCGTTGGGATCAGGCTTGGGGGCTCGCGAGCGGTGAGGTTCCCAAGGACAGGGATGTCTAAGGACGCTCCGGATCTCTCGAAGGATTCGTTCGGCCAGCCGAGCGTGTGAGGGCGAATGGATCGCCGCTTCTCCGACGGCCTCCATCATTCGGATGCCGACGACGTTCAGGCCACGGACCATGTCATCCTGAGTGGATGCGACTGATCGGCATTTGAAGGACAGTCCGAGGAACTGCTCGTGGTTGTTCGGGCCGGCCGAGGACGTGAGAGCCTTGATTTGATCCGTCCAGGCCTTGACTTCGTCAAGGGAGATCCTGGGCATGGAGTTCTTGACCTTCTGGCGCATGGCCATGGTGGTGTTACGGAGAGGCTTCAAGGATTCGGCCGTTTCAGGCCTGGCCTGGATCTCGGCATCGAGGATGGCGTCGACGTCCACTGCAAGGCGATCGAACTCATAGGCCCGTTGGCGAACGCGGCTGATGAAGCTGGCTATGTCGTCGGCGAGCCGTGAGACCAGGGCTTTCTGCTCGACCTCCTTGCCGGCGGCAAAGACGGGGGTCATCACATCGCTCATCCCGCAGACGGCCCGCCCGTGAGGGACGAGCTTGCGCGGCGTCGCCCCGTCGAGATCGAGCAGAGGGTCGGCGATGTCACGTCCGAGGGCCGTTCGCATGATCTCGACGGGAGACATCTGGGCATCCGGGCATTGGTGGGATCGTCCGTCGCGTTCGAGGGAGTAGATGAGGAGGTCACCCTCCGGTGGGAACTTCTTCTCGGAATGAAACATGGTCTCTGTGCCGTTGAACCAGACGGGGTACTGGTACCACCCGCGGACCGCGCGGGCCCAGATCTCTGTTTTCTTGTGCAGGAAGTAGAAGGGATAATGGATTTGCTCGCTGGCGACGTAGAATCGACCGATCCAGGAGGCCGGGAACGGCGGTTTCCAGTCGATGGCCGTGTCAGTCTCCAGGTAGGTCTCTTTGAGAGGCTCGAGGTGCCAGATGGCAGGGCATTCGAGGTAGGAGAGATGAAAGGGCTCTCCGGCCATGTCGATCGACACGGTGTCGAAGCATCGATCTCGAGCTTGCTCGTTCAGGCCGAGCGACACGCGTTGCTTACCGGGTGGCCAGACGCCCACGAACATGCCGTCATGTCGTTCGAGCAGGCCGACGAGCCAGTTCAGCGACGGCAAGCTGATCGCGCGACGGTTGGGATACTGACGGGGATCATAGACAAGATCGACGCCCACATGTGATGGAACGATCGCGAACCGAGTCTTGCTGCCGGCGATCGTCAACTCGCGCGAAGCAGCCGGGCTGATCGTCAGCATGCCTGTTCGCTGGAGGCGGAGCGTGTAGGTCGGGCGGTCCTGCCGCGCCCCGCCAGAAGACCGATCATGGACAACAACGGACAGCGGTCCAGTGAGCTCATGCCGGCAGATCGAATACGACACGGGGGGATCCAGGGGGGAAAGGAGAATCTTGGCTCGCTTCCTCAGTCTCTTGCCGTCTCGGACGTAGACCGTCGCGCCTCCAGTGGCAACGTCCATCGCGACAACCATCGTGTCGCAGCCGATGACGAGATCGGTCGGAACGGGATAGGGAAGCGAATTGGGCACAATGTCCTTGGCGGGCTGAGTATTCGTGAAAGGCACGTCTCCGTTGAATGGTTCCGGTGACACCCAGATCGTCACGCCGTCCAAGGAAGCGGTGACCTCGGCGCGGGCTTGAGTCGGGGCTGGGACGATCATCGCAAGCGCGGCAATCGCCGCTAGCGGTAGGGTCGGGACCCGTGTAGTTCGCCTGTTGGATGTCATGGCGGAGCGCTTCCCCGTAGTCGTATCCGGCGGACCAGATCTCCCCATTTGACCGGCGGCGGCGGCTCGCGCGTAGCGCCACCGACAAGATTTGACAGTGCATCTGACGGTGACGATCGTGGCTTGGCCGCCCTGGTCGGAGGCCCGCTAGGGGCCTCCAGAACCGGTGATCGCTACTCGCTTCTCGCTGGGGCGGTCGGGAGGCAGGTCCAGGGCCCGTGACTTGGCGGACCAGCCGCTCACGTGCAAGACAACCCGGGACGGTCGGGATCGTTCCGGCGGCGTCACGCGAAGGGTGGCGGACTTTCCGTCCGCGGCCACACGGCACTCGAGCGACAGAGGTCCAAACTCCGTGATGATCCCATCGAGCTTCGTCAGGCAACCTGGCCTGGCCCATTTGGCGGGCATCCCTTCCAACAGGTGCAGCTCGTCTCCGCGCTCGAGGACGAGCAGGTGTCGGACGAGTCGGATGAACTCGGCGCTGGCCCAATTGTGAGGCATGTCGCCGCAGATCCGGTCGCCTTGGCCGACGGGGAGTTGCTCCTCCCGCCAGGCCAGCAGCGGCGAGGCATGGTTGGCGAAGGCGTAGAGCGTTCTGGCGGCTTTCTGTCCGTCTCCGAGCCAGAGCCAGGCGTGGCCGTAGAACGAACCGAAGTAGTTCCAGACGCCGTTGTCGAGCCAGCCGGTTCCGTAGACCAAGCCCTCGCGCTCGACGGCCGCCAGCATGGCCATGTTTCCACGGACGAGCGGGTCATTTTCCGGAAAGATCTTTCCGGGGAAGACCGCGTGCAGGAACGCCCATTGGGCCTTCTGCGGGGCGACCTTGTCTGCGCCGACCATTCGGATCGGGACGTACGCGTTGCCGTGGGCATCCTTTCGCGTGTCTCGCGCGGCGGCCCTGCGATATGTCGCGAGGAAGTCCTCGTATTCCTTCCGCCAAGCATTGGCTTGATCGGTCTTGCCGAGCCAGTTCGCGGCGTCGACGGCGGCGTGCATCCCGGTCAGTGTCCAATAGACGTTCGTGTACTCGGCGGACTTGCCGCCCAGGCCTCCGTCGCTGAAGCCATCGGGGACGAGACCGGCGTTCGGCGAACTCGGGTTCGCGGAGGCGGCCTTTCGCAGTTGTCGGATGTACGCGAAGCCTCGCTCAACCTTGGGCCAGACCTCGGCGAGCCAGGATTTGTCCCCGGTCAGGCGGGCGTGCCGTGCGATCGCCCACAGGGCGATGCCGGTTTCCTTGAGGTGTCCGTCGATGAGCATGATGCCGCCGTCGGGACGCTGGAATCCGAGGAGATACGCGATGCCGTCGCGGGCTTCGTCAAGCCGGCCGAGGAACGTCACCGCCTCCATGAGGAAGGATCCGTCAACAACCCACAGGCCTCGGTAGCATGTCGGTCCGACCTGGAAGGCGGGGAGGCCCTTCTTGATCTCGCGAGCCTGATAGATGTTTCGGATGCTCGAGTCGACCAGGGCCTGAATGCCCGTGTCCGGCACGGTAATGCGCCCGTAGGGCAGGTCGGCCTGCTTCCAGAATCGCTCGGCCTTGCCGAGGTAGGCGCCCGCTTGTGACAGTTCGATCGGCACCTCCGCCGCATCGCGCCCGCGGGCCACACACATCACCAACGAGGGCGACTTGCCGGGCGATACGGTGACCTGGCGGAGGTTGAGGAGCAGCTTGCCCGGCGGCTGGTCGGCGATCTCAAACGGCTCACGAAGCAGGATCGTCATGTCGGAGCCTACCCGGACGCGCCGCTGGGCCGCGTCGGCCCAGATCGGCTGTTCACTCTCGACCAGTAGCGATGGGACGATCACGCCCGATGTCTTTCCGTCGCAGATCATGTGAGCGATCACCATGTCGTGGCGAGGCGGACCGGCTGCTTCTTCCTTGCCTCCGCAGTCGACGTAGCCGAGGGCGGTATCGGGACAGGGCCCCGCGATGAGCTTGTCGGCCGGGGGGGCCGCGCTGGCGGGGAAGACCCAGATCGCATTGAGGACGGTGTTCTTGTCGCCGGCCTGGTCGGCAGCGACAACGCTCAGGTCTATCCAGCCGTCGCCGTTTTCGTCGGCGGCATCAAATGCGAAGACGGCAGGCTTGCCGCGGCCAACGTTCGAGACGAGATCGAGCGTGTGCCGCGTCTTGCCTTCGACCTGGAGGTGCTGGACTCGCTGACCTCCCGCGGTGTGGTGGCCCTCGCATAGGCCGAAGATAACGCTGTATCGCTCGCCCGCCTTGCCGTGAAACCGATAGTGGATCGGCTCGTTCCAGCCGACGGCGATGTTGGCGAAGGCTTTGTCGGCAGGGATCGACGGGGCGGCCCAGCCGGCGAGGCCGGTTGCGTTGCCGACACGTTCGAGCTGGATCTCACGGACCACGGGCTTGATGTCCGGGCCGAGACGTGGCGCGATCGCGAAGGCCTCCTGAACGATTTGGATCGGTCCGCGGCGCGAGGTCGTCTTGACGATCGGCACGCGCGGCGACCGTAGTTCCTGCATGACCCAGTCAGTTCTCGGCCCGGGCAAGCCGAAGGAGATACGGGTTTTGAAGCCGTCGTGCTGTCCGCCGTAGTCGTAGAGGAGGCTTCCTTCCTTTCCGACGATCGTCTTCTGCCAGTCGTCCGGGAGACAGATGGACGTTTGCCACCACGCAGGGGCATAGCGGAAGTCGACCGTGTAATCATCGGCGACGGCCGACGACGCAGCGCAGGCGACGGCGATGAGCGGGAGGGCGAGCGTGTGGAGCTGTCGTCTGGGCATTCGAGTATCCTCCTTGGCAGGCGTGTGTCATCTTCATGTGGTCCCGATTATGGTACGTCTACTGGAAAGGGACAGCGGGCGTCAACGGTCGGCGGGAACGAAATCGATGAAACGCCTCGTGTCGATGGCTCGCCCTTGTGAATGCTGCCAGACCGTTTATCATGCCGGAGCATCTGATGGCAATGAGGGCATATGCGATGATGCGTGGCTACGCGGCAAGAACGTTTCTGGCGGTCGGCGTGATGGTACTGTTGGGAGGAGCCGAGCCCCAGCGAGTGTGGGCCGATGCGATGACGGAGATCGAGACGAATCGACAATGGGCGGAGCGGGCGTTCTCCGGCGGGGATCGCGAGGCGCCGAGCATGGACCGCTTGTCCGTCCTGCGCGAGGACGGCCCTGGCGACACGAAGGTGGGACGCTGTGCCGCAGGCGGGCCGCTTCGACTCGGCGGGAAGGTTTACGAACGGGGGATCGGAATCAATTCACACTCCGTCATCCGGGTATCGTTGGCCCGACGGGCTCGGCGGCTCATGGCCGACATCGGACTGGATCGGAACGTGGACGGAACGAAGGCCTCGGTGAGGATGCGCGTTCAAGTCGAGGGCAAGGACGTGTTCGTCACGGAGGTCATCAAAGCGACGGGCCAAGTCCTAACGATTGACGTGCCGCTCGCGGGCGCCAGATGCTTCGACCTCGTCGTGGACGACGGCGGCGACGGGCGGGGCTGGGATCAGGCCGACTGGTGTGACGCCCGCGTGGAACTGGAGAATGGTCAGACTGTCTGGTTGGACGAATTGGCCAGACAGCGAATCATCGCGACGGATCTGCCCTTCTCATTCGTGTACGGCGGCAAGCCCTCGACGGGGCTGGTTGGGCAGTGGAAACGGGACCTACGGGTCGAGGAGGTAGAGGCCGGGAGGTCTCGACGGACATTGGTGCTGAGTGATCCGACGACTGGTCTGGAGGTCCGGGCGGTATGCACGGTGTATACGGATACCCCCGGGATCGACTGGACGCTGTACTTCACGAACAGGGGCAAGCAGGACACGCCGATTCTCGAGCAGGTCAAGGCGGTCGATCTCGGTATCAGTCCCGGGCTGGAGGCGCAACCAATCCTTCACCGACTGCACGGGAGTAGTTGCCGGGCTGATGACTGGCAGCCCTTTGACGAGGCGCTTTCGCCTGGTAGACGGATCGATATGGCACCGGAGCTTGGCCGGCCGTCGTTGGGGGCTTGCCCGTTCTTCAACGTCTCATGGAAGGACCAGGGGATCATTACGGCCATCGGCTGGTCCGGGCAGTGGTCCGCCAGCGTGCAGTACGAGGGAGGAGCCCTGCGGATCCGCGCGGGCATGCAGCATATGCACCTGAAGCTTCGCCCGGGCGAGACCATCCGCAGCCCCAGAGTGCTGGTGATCCATTGGCAGGGCGCAGACCCGTTCGACGGATACAACCTGTTTCGACGAACGATGCTCAGGCACGTCATGCCCAAGGTAGACGGGAAGCCGGTCACGCCGCCGATCGCGCACCTGAGTACATCCTTCTATGAGCTCGACCGAGGGACCGAGGCGGACGTTCTCGCCCATCTGAATTCGGTCAAGGGCCTTGGGTTCGAGTTCTTCTGGCTGGACGCCTACTACGGGCGGAACGACTTCCCGACGATCGGGAGCTACGTGTTTCCGATCGAGAGGTGCGTGAACCTGAAGCGGTTTCCGCGGGCGATCCGTCCGATCAGCGACGCGGCGCATGCGGCGGGCATGAAGTTCCTGTTGTGGACCGAGCCGGAGCGGATCACACACGGTACGCTGATGGCCAAGGAACACCCGGAGTGGCTTATCGACGTGGGGGAGGACCCGATCGGCCGATTGTGTCTGTTCAACCTGGGCAGCCCCGATGCCCGCGACCATATCACGCGGTTCATGAACACGATCATCAAGGAGTGGCGGATCGACTGCCTCCGGATCGACTACGCCAGCTCGGCGCTGCCTTGTTGGGAGAAGGTCAACAAGGCCGAGCCGGACCGCGCCGGGATCGCCGAGATCCGGTGCGTCGAGGGGCTGTACAAGATGTGGGACGACATCCTCGGGGCTTACCCGCATCTGTTCATCGACAACTGCGCGAGCGGCGGAATGCGGATCGACTTGGAGACGTGTTCGCGGTCGATTCCCCTGTGGCGGACGGACGCGACGATCGACCCGCTCATGAAGCGCGACTTCCACGAGGCGGCCATCCGCAACCAGGTGATCACTGGGGGGCTGAGCCGTTACCTTCCGTTCCACACGAGCGGGATGATGGGCGCGGCGCCGTACCATTTCCGCAGCGGCTTCAACGGAGGCATCTCCTTCTGTGAGGACTGCCGCCCCGCGGACTATCCGAAGGAGATGCTCAAGCGTGGGATTGCCGAGGGCAAGCGGATCCGGAAGTACTACCTGGGGAACTTCTACCCGTTGAGCGAGGTGACGACGAGCCCCCGCGAATGGTGCGTGATGCAGTATCATCGTCCTGATCAAGGTGATGGCATGGTGATCGCCTTCCGCCGACACGCGTCCCCGTATGCGGCCTATGACTGCCGGCTTCGTGAGATCGAGCCCGACGCTGCCTACGAGGTGACGTATGCCCCAGGCTACGATCGCTCTGATCCGGTTCGGATGAATGGCAGAGAGCTTCAGCGTGTCAGGGCGGAGGTCGCGGAGTGTCCTGGTTCAGTCATCATCGAGTACAGGAAGGTTTCGGCTATGTCCGCGAAGTGACACCAAGTCCTCCCTTGGGGGGGGGTTGATGCCCAATTCGTGTTGGGCGCGGAAGCTGGCCTCCAGGAATCAGAGCGGCGCTGGCAAGGCAAGGAGAGTCCAGTGCTTCGTCAGCGCGGTCAGCGGACCGGGCAAGGGAAGAGTGCCGCCTTGTACGGCCCCACGCCAGGTTCCATCTCTGTCCCGCCAGATCGCCATATCGACGCGGTCGGGAAGCTCGATGTCCAGTCCGGGGCCACGGAATCGTTTCAGGCCACCCGCCGCCAGGGCTTCGACCGCCGCGGCTTTGCCGATACGGACCGCAACGATGCCGATGGCGTCTACGGTCACTCTGTGGTCGTCGACGTCGAGCGCCGTTTGGATCGGGTCGCCCGAGACGTTGTCCTGACCGGAGAGGAGGACCACGGTGCCGTCGATCAGCCGGGATCGGCCGCGGGTCGGTGGCGCGGCGCTGTGACGGCTGAACTCCGTCAATGTGCGCGTGGCCGGCGTTTGCGGTTCAATCCCGAGTTGCTCTAACTTGGCTACTATTGCAGGGACGGCGGCGGTTGCGCTAGGAAACGGTACCATCGTTTGGGGTAGGGTTTTGACTCCGTCGCAGACGTTGGCGTCGAAGTCCCGCGTCCAGTCGCCCACGCGGAAGAGCGAGGTCTTGCCCTTGGCAGCTTGCTGGAAAAGCCCCGCAAGAGCAGGGCTCTCGTATTCTGGATGATAGAGGACCACGGCTCGGTATCGTTGGGCGCCGTACCTTACGTAGCCATCCTGATCGATGGTGAGTGACTTCGTATCGACCTCTGTTGAGGGAATCAGGTCGGCGGGGTAACCGGCTCGCCAGAGTCCGTCGGTCACGGCGATGCCGACGTCGTCGTAGGCCGGCCCCGCCCAGTTCATGGCACAGGCATGCCCGAAGACCACGGCCACGGGGCAGTCGAGGGGGCTTTGCGTGATGAAGTTGAGCATGCGGATGCGGCAGTCTGCTCGCATCAGGCCTCCCTGTAGCAGGGATCTATATGCGTCGGTGAACGTCATCCCGTTGGGTCTCGGATAGACGGGATGGTAGTCGATCCGGCCGCCGGCCAGGGCGCTGGACCACACCTCGACGTCATAATCCGCGCGATTGCGCGAGTAGTACATGTTCCACCAGAGGGGGCTGTTCCACTTCTTGCACAGGGCGGTGCGGACGCAATAGGGGGTGACCTCGTCGGTCTGGGCCATATCACGGGGGACCTGCCACCAATCCAGGCCGTTCTTCTTGAACTCGCGCAGGCCGGGATAGGGATACCACGTGGGGTGGGTGGCGACGATGGCGGAGGGGCCGAATGCCTTCTTCGTGGTCTCGTAGAAGTCTCGCTCGATCTCCGCGTTTCGGCGTGTCGACATCCGCATGAAGTGGTTGATGGCCGCCTGGCGCTCGCGCGGACGCCCTCGCTCGCCGTAAGTCATGAGCAGGCAGTCTCGTAGGAGGTCTCGACCGCCGGTTGCCTTCGCGTAGGCCTCGGCCCGCCAGTGGGAGAACCAGTAGTCGTTCTTTGCGGGGCAGCCGTCATAGCAGGGGGGGAAGCCCCACTCGTCCTTGCAGACGCCGACGATGCCCGAGTCCCTGTAATCGGAGATGATCTCACGCTGAAACTCGAGCAGATGGGGGGCGAACACGTCGACGGCGAAGTGCTGGAAGCACGCGAGGACGCAGAGCTTTCGGCCCTTCATCTCAGGGCCGCACCGGACTCGCGCAACGACCTCGTTCTTGCCGGCTGTGACGGTCAGGAGATCGCTCTTCGTCAGATCCTGGAGCGTGCGTGGCTCGATTCCATCAGCTCCGCGAACATAGGAGTATGCGCGTGCGAGGCGCCCGGTCAGGGGGATGTAGTGCGTGGTCCTGCCGGTGTAGTGGTCGTTCAGGTCCGAGCTGGCGATGCGGAGGGTCAGCTCGCCGCTCTCGGCCAGGTCGATCTCGCGGAGCCGGAGCATCTCCTGCAGTTCCTGGGGATAGGCCTTCTGGAAGGCTTCACGTGCCAGACGCAGGTCGAGGTCCATGGCGATGCGGATGCCGTATCGGCGAGCGTAGGCGGCGATCTCCTTGATTCGGCCACGAACGGACTCGTCGGTGACCTCGCAGTTAGGCGCGCGGACGGATGTCGCAAGCACGTTCGCGCCGGAGTGGTTGGCGATTATGTCGAGAATCGGCTTGTACCCGTCGGGGGCGAACTCCTGCGGGGTCAGAAACCACGCGATGACGACCGGGGGCACGTTTTCTGGCAAGCGGGCAAACGGTGTTGGATCCGGGGCGACGGCGCGAAGCCCCGCGGGGACGAGGACAAGCGTGACTGCAAGAAGAAGGTGCGATTTCATGAGGATACGCTCCAGGGAGTCAGCCTGTGTGAGAGAACGTCAAGCGAACCGACCATCCTGTGGGCGTCTTGACGAAGACTGTGACCTGCGGGACGTCCGTGTCGCAGGCGGGTCCAACGGCAGACACTGGATTCCGCACGGTCGTTCAAAAGACGGCGCGAACCGTCAGCCGATCTCCTTCCGGTTTGAGGCGAACGCAGTGTTTGGATGCGTCCACAGCTTGCTGCGGCTTGCCGTTGACGATGACCTTCTGTATGGCCTTATCTTCCGGATGCCGGAGCCGGAGGACGACCTGATCCGGACGCTTGCGCTGCGGCAGTTCGACCGTGGCCTCGATAAAACCTTCATCAACGGATGAGGTGATCCGATAGCTGACTCGCCCAAACGTTGTAGGAGCGCCATGCACGGCAACGACCATGCCGTTCTTCAGCCACTTGTTCGTCACGAACGGGGCCAGCCAGAGCTCGTTGCCGCGCTCCATGACCAGCATCAGACGGGTCTGAGCCAGGAAGTAGCCTGTCTCGTGCGGCTTATGCCAGGCGCCCCGATTGCCGAAGTGCTCCCAGAACGCCAGGTTCTCGAGGTTCAGCAGTGAGGGGATCGTGTTGAAGTAGGAGCGAATGAACGGCTTGACGTCGTCTCGCAAGGCGTACAGCTCGGCATTGCGCGCGTAGTAGGGTTGGACTTTGGCGAAGCCGCCGAGGCTGAACCAGTCGGCATGGTTCCTGTCCTCGGCGTAGTCGCCCATGCCGGAATGCAGGAACCATGTGTCCTCCATGTGGTCGAGCATCCCGCCGACCTCCGGAGCGTTCGGGTCGAGGATGCCCAGGACGGGCAAGTGGTGCGCGCCGAGCTCGACGTCGTAGCACCAGCTCCGGTTACCGTCCTCGCCGGGGATCATGTCCTCCAGATTCCCGAAGGCGTAGAGCATCGAGGGATAGGCGGGAACGCTGGCGCCGGTTTGCAGCGGTAGGACGGGGCAACGAGCCTGCGTCCAGCGATAGGCACGGAGGATGTTTTGCCGAAACTCGGTCGCGGCCTTGGCAAGTCTGCCTGCTTCCGGATGCCCGACCTCGTCCAGGATGCGAGCGGCGTCGCGGAGTCCCGCGCAATAGTGGGCTTCCTGAACATAACGATATGCGTATCGGTTCCAGTCGGCCGCGACGCCGGGGGGCACGAGGCCATATTCGGGCATCTTGTCGCCTCGTCCGTCGAGGCCCTTCGTCTTGTCGCACTGAGCGGCGACCCACTGGCAGACCCGAGCGATCTCCGGGGCGTTTCGCCGGAGCCAGGCCTTGTCCTGCGTCCGGTCGTAATGGTCGGCAAGGGTCCAAAGGTGCCAGCCGGTTCCCATGATGGTGTAGCCCATCGTGAGATATCCGTAGGCGTTGTAGCGATGGATGTGGTAGTCGAGGGAGCGCTGTGCGAAGGCATCGTTGCCCATCAGTCCCATGCCTCGGATGACGGCGTTGGCTTCGCTCTCGAGCGGGCCGTAGCGGTCCGCGCCGACCCATGCGGCAATGCGCTGGCCGCCGGCTTCGTTGCGTGCGGCCAGCATGCAGTGGACCTGCGAGGCGCGGATGACGTTCATCAAGAGCGGGTCGGGAAGCTCGACCTGCATTGCCGGGGCCAAGACGTCTTGCCAATAGGCGCTTGTGCGTTGGAGTAGAGTGATTGCGTCGGGGAAGGGCGTTGGTTGATCCGCTTGGAAATCCCATCCGGGGAGATAGACGGTGCAGTAGGCCGTTTGGCGGGCAGGGAGCGTTGCCGAGACGAGCACGGTGCCGTTCTTGACGATGGGCTTCAGTAGGGAGCCCTGAGGGACACTGACAAGGCCCAGGAGTCGGTTGTCCTTAGCGGCGATCACCCCAAGGGAGGTGGTACGGAGCGTCGCGGGATGGTTCTTGGCTGTATCATCCAGGAAGGCGAAGTTGGCTGATGCGTTGGCCTCAGCCTGCTGCGGGTTCTCCACGGCGAGTTGCGCTACGCACACCGGACGTCGGTCCATCCAGCCCGGCGCGTGGGGTTTCGGCCCGTCGTCGCAGGGCGCGACGAACGTTCGCTGGCGGTAGATCATCCCGTCGACTTTGACCGTCGTTTCGACGACGGGAAGCCAGTCTCCATGGAGCCGTCGCGTGATGACGCGAGTCTTCCCGGAGCCGTACTGGGAGATCATTCGGAATGCGTACTTGCTGATGTCAGGGCAAGGGTGATCCGCGCGATCGCTGAACTCGTCGTACATCACCGCCCCTTCTCGTTCGACGAGGAATTTGCGGTTGTCGCACGCGAGCGAGAGCAAGGTCGGGCCGTTGTTCTGAACTGGGTTGTGGACCTTCTCCATGGCCTGAGCGAACGTCTGGTCGGGCATTTGGCGGACCCGCTCGAGGACGGTCTTCTTCTCCGCCACTTGGTGTCGGAACTGCGCCGAGGACACGGGCGCGTCCTTCTTGCTCACGAATAGACCGGCGGAGGGGACGTAGACGCACCCATTTTCGATGACGTCATCAACGGCGACGGCAAAGGCATTTCCGGGCAGGGAGAATCGCAGGACGGTTCGGTCCGGCTTCCAACTCCGTGCGCGGTCGTAGCGGATCTGGAGATCGAGCGGCTTGGCCAGATCCCACTTGCACCGAAGGGGGGAGCCGTCATGCGTCGGCGCGGCAATCTGGCCGTTGTAGACTTCAATACTGACTTGCTGGACTGGTAGCGGCGGGCTTACCTCCACGCGCAGACTGGTCGTCTTCCACGGCTGGCTTGTGTAGGCTGCGAGCCGCTTGACAACGATGGGCTTCATGGTGGCGGGAAAGATCCATCGGACCATCTGCAGACCGGCAAGGAGCTTGGGGCCCTTCCCGCGGTCGGGCGTGAAGACCCATTCGTCGCCGGAGCGCTCGACCTTCGTGGGCATGGCGATCCATTCGCCCTGCCAGGGGGACTCTCCTTGCCAGGCCTCGACCCGAATGGCGGCCGCGTCGGGCAAGACGTCGGCGTCTGCCAGCGAGAGCCCCAGTCTTCTGACGAGTCGTGGCTCTGCCCACTTCAGACCGATACACCCGTGGCGGCCGCCGTGAGCGGGGACCTGGTAGGTGCCGTTGGGGCATGGGGGGACGTCTGCGGCGAGGAAGACGTCGTCCTTGCTGAACTCCATTGCGCGCTTGGATCGGGCGCCGTCCTTTCTCGCCGGATCCCACGTAACGACGCGCGCGAACGGCGCGAGATCGACCGTGTCCTTGGCACGGCGCGCCTTGGCATTCGGATCGCGAGTGAGACGGGCCTCGGCCCACACCGCGCAATCACACGTGATTCCGTCGCCGGCGTCATCGGCGACCAATCGAAGCTCGCAGGCTCCCTTGACCGGCACTGACACGGCCAGGGCGACGTCGTTGTCGGTCATCACGGGGCTCTCGAACTTCTTCTCATCATCGACGAAAACACGGAAGACGACGCTGCCGACGTCTCCCCGTTGCCGGAGCACGCCTACCTCGGCTTGGAACGTCACGTAGCGCCCCGCCAGGTCCAAAAGTATCTCCCCGTTGGCATGGTGTCCGAGGCCGTGCTTGTAGGTCGTGTCCTTGATCCTCAGGGGCAGGGGCGGGCGGTTCCCGGGGACGACGAACTGATCGTAGCCCATCTGTCCCCAGCCTTGGGTGGACCGGATGATGCAGTCCGCCGCGGTCTGGCTGAGGTAATCGACGGGAGCGTCCGCGGCGGCGGGGCAGGGATAGATGGCAACGACGGACGCGCTGAGGAAGAGGACTCGGATGCCGACAGTCATGATGGATGGATGATTCATGCTCGTCTCCAGGAGTGGCCGGAATGTTGCACCGGCCGAACAGATGGCCGAGCACCAACGCACGTTGAGTACGATACCCGCGAGGCCGGACGTGTGCCACAGGGAGTATTGATCAGCAGGAGAGAGGCAGCGGAGCCCAGGGGGAGCCCGCGGGCCCCGCTGCCTCTTCAGAGAGGAAGAGAGAGTCGTTGTTCTATCGGCGCCTGCCGGCGTGCTGCCTTTGCCGGCAGGGGTGTAGACTAGAACTCGTCCAGGGACGCATCACCTTCAGTATCCGACGCTACCGCTGCGGCGTGCGAGAGGGACGTCATCGACGCACGATTCCACTCGCTCTTGGAGGCAGAGGCGGTCTGAGCGCGCTGCGGTTGAGACTCCCGTTTGCCTCTGGTGGCTGCGATGGTGGTTCGAGACCGATTACCGTCCACGAGGGCGACGAGATCACCCACCATGGCTCGTACGTTTTCGGCTTGGGCGGAGAGCTCCTCGGAGGCGCTGGCCGATTCCTCCGCGCCAGCGGCGTTGGACTGCGTGACCTTGTCCATTTGTGCCACGGCCGTATTGACCTGCTCGACGCCCTGGGCCTGCTCGCTGGAAGCGCGGGTGATCTGGGCCACCAGGTCGGCGACCTTGCCCGTCGCCTCGCCGATGCGGCTGAAGCCCTCCGTCGTCTTCTGGTTCAGATCGACGCCGCGGGAGACGCGAGATACGGTTTGCTCGATCAGCGTGCTTGTCTCTCGGGCGGCCTCGGCCGCGCGCTGCGCTAGGTTGCGGACCTCGTCCGCCACGACGGCGAAGCCCTTGCCATGCTCCCCCGCTCGGGCCGCTTCGACAGCGGCGTTCAGCGCGAGCAAGTTGGTCTGGAAGGCGATTTCCTCGATGACCTTGATGATCTTGCTGATCTGGTCGCTCGCGTCGGAGATTTCCTTCATGGCCGTTGAGGCGTCGGTCATCGCGGCGCTGGCTTCTGTGATGATGCCGTTGGCGTCGGCCATGAACGTGTCGGCCTGTTTGGCGTTCTCGGCGTTCTGCCTGGACATCGCCGCCATCTCCTCCAGCGCACTGGACGTCTCCTCGAGGCTGCTGGCCTGTTC
>JAFGLZ010000083.1 GCA_016927755.1 Phycisphaerae bacterium | reverse complement strand
TCGGCGAGGGCGCCATCGAGATGCAGCGAACCAAGTCCTACGAGTTCGGCGACTCCCTCACGCACATGGATATCCCAGCCAGTATGGTCAACGCCATGCTGCGCGACGGTCCCGGACTGCCCGTTCGAATGCAATCCGACGACATCGAGATCCACCAAACCCGGAACAGCCCCAAGTGCGCCACGGCCGTTCTCTTGGACATGAGTGGCTCCATGCGCTACGACGGACAGTACATCAACGTCAAACGCATGGGCATGGCCCTCCACGGGCTGATTCGCACCGAGTACCCCGGCGATTTCCTGCAATTCATCGAGATCTACACGTTCGCAAAGCCCCGCCACATTTCCGAAATCCCTGAGCTCATGCCCAAGCCCGTCATGATGTCAGACCCCGTGGTCCGCCTCAAAGCCGACATGAGCCGAACCGACATCAGCGAGTTCCACGTCCCCCCGCACTTCACGAACATCCAACGCGGGCTGCAAATGGCCCGGCAGTTCCTGACTGTTCAGGACACGCCCAACCGCCAGGTGATCCTCATCACCGACGGCCTGCCGACCGCCCACTTCGAAGGCAAGTTCCTGTACCTCCTCTACCCGCCGGACCCGCTCACCGAGTCCGCCACCATGCGCGAGGCCCAGCTCTGCGCGCAACAGGGAATCACAATCAACATCTTCCTCCTGCCAAGCTGGAGTCAGACGAGTGAGGACGTCCGGTTCGCCAATCGGATGACCGAGGCCACCAGGGGACGCGTCTTCTTCACGGGTGGACGAGATCTCGACCGCTACGTTGTGTGGGATTACATCAAACGCCGGCGGTTCATCGTCAGTTAGCGTCAGCTAAGCTTCGAACATTTCCCTCTCACCGCCGATCCGGCGCCTATGATATCGTAGGGTAAAACTGAGGACACGGGCTCTCCCAGGGGAAGGTGGGCCCCATGAAATGGAAACGTACGGAGCGGATTGGGGCAGCGACGTTCATGTTCGGTGCGGCCTGCGGCCTCGCCCTCTGGCAGGCGGCCCAACTCGGCCGAGACGGTCCATCTGCAGTCTCTCTGACGGCCGTTGCGACCGCCGCCACCCCTGATGACGACCTCAACTATCAGCTTGCCCGCGACTTCATCTCCTGGATCGAGGCTCGATACGTAGACAACATGCAGCGTGTCAACGGCCAGGACACCACCGTTGCCCACTGCGTCAAGGCGATCGGCGTGGCCAAGGCGGTGCAACGTTACGCCGCCGTCCGTCAGGTCGATCTGGACTACGCCCTGAAGTACCCGGATGACGATCCCATCCCCGAGAGCCACCTCTCCGAAATCGCCGCCGCCAAGTACCAGCTCGTCGCCGCGAACACGAGCTTCGGAAAGCAGTGGATCGACTTCCGAGCCGAACCGCTCAAAGACGGAGTCGTGGAGGTCTATCGGCGCGAAGCCAAGGCCTGGGTATCCTTCTACCGAAAGCTCCTCGCCACGCCCGTGCCCCCCGAGACCACCGATTTCCGTATCCTCATCCGAGCAAGTCATACGCGGGAGGAATACGAACGCTTCGTGAGTACGATTGCCGGCGGTCTCGGCCAGTTCTACGGCGCGTTGAAGAAAGGCGTCACCTGGTACGCCCCCTGGGCCCCACTCGTCAACCGGACCATCGACGCCACCCACCGCAAGAGTCATGGCCTCTGGCTCGAAACGCCGGAGTTGATCTACAGTGTCCCGGAGCAGGACGAGCCGCCGCTGACCGAATCCGAGTTGGCCCCCCCACGGTCGTCCCCGGCGCCGGCCGATCCCTGAAGCCGAACCAGACTAGGGCGATGATCGACACGTCTGATGCCTTGCCAAGACGGCAAGATACTGTTCCGGCGTCACGTCGCACTTCTTGCAGAACGCGCGGTCCAGCACGTCACGTGGATCCCCCGCCCGCGCGTTACCCTCGCAGTAAATCCAGTACCCCCGCGCGCAATCGCGCGCGGCATCAAGTTGCTCGTCCAGGTATCGCGGCAGGTAGTTCGGCTGCTTGATGCGCGTGTTCCAGGGATGGAATCCCGGCAGGACGCGAGCGGCGAACGGGTACGCCTCATGCACTTTCGGCATGAACTCCGGCAGTCGAACGAACCACTGGCGACAATGCGCGGGTGAGTCGCTGCCGATCTCCAGCTTCCCCGCCCCGTAGGTCTTCTCCGTGGCGATCCAGATCTCCACGCCCGAGTCGTGGATGCCCTTCAGCCACCAGTAGTTCCCCGCTCGACAGTCCGGCTTCCCCGCGTACATCCTGGCCTCATAGACCTGGATCAGCGGGCAATCCCACGCCTCCTTCAGCACTTGCCCGTACTCCCGACCCCGGTGATAGTACATCCCCGACACGCCGAACTCATCGGCGAAGCACCACGCATCAACGTGATCGGCCACCTCCTGGTACTTCGCCTCGGCCGCTTTCGTCACCCCCCCGTAGTCCTCGGCGTCCAGGACGAGTCCGCGAAAGCCGAGCGCCTTGGCCCTGGCGTAGACATGCCGCGCCTGCCGTAGCGTCGTCAGCCACCTCCGCTCATCACGAAGATCCTCCGGCCCATTGACGAGAAACGTGAACGCCTCGTGTTCCGCCAGCCAGTAGCGGATGCCTCGCTTTCTGAAGCCCTCCAAGGCACCGGACTCCACCCAAAGATCGAAGCCCGAATTGTGGTTCGTCTGAGGAAACGCCGTCTCGACGAAGTCCAGCCACAGGTCCGTTACGCCAAGATCCCGATCGAAGTAGTCCAGCTTCTCCAGGAAGTCGCGCTCGATGTCGCCCGACCAGCACATCAGATGTCGCTCGGGACGGTTCTCAAACCCAAACAGCTCGACGTCGCCGATCGCCCCATCGCCGGAGCCACCTCGAAACTCGATCCGAACGAATCGGCCCACCGATGGCGGCACCGGAATCGTCGTCACAGCGCCCGCCTGCCACATCGCCAGATTCACCGAACGACCAAGCAATCCGCGCAGGTGCTCCGCATCCGGACCAATGCGGACCTCATCGAGCCACACCAGCCGATTCGCCTGCCCGTTCGTGACCCGAACAGACGTCAACACGCAAGCCCGACCAAGATCCAGCACCAACGCCCCCCCGCCGTTGGCCCACCCGAACGTGAACTCCGTCTTCGGATCGCCGTCCAGCGCCCGCTCCGCATGGCCGACGGACTTGCTTCCCGCTTCCGCGCGCACGAGCCTGAATCGCGAATCCTTGTTTAGCAGGCGCCCCGATGCGTTCTCCCCGCTCGCGGCCGGCGCCCACGAACCGGACCCCAAGAGCACGAAAACCGAGACGCAAGCGCACCTCATCGTCATGATTCCCCTCGACCTCCAATCACCAGGACCATTCGCGGGTCGGCGGCAAGCTCATCCTCAAGGGTGTGGTTGCCCCGGCTTAGGCTTCGGCTGCGTGGTCGCGTTCGGACCGAATCGAATGTGGCGCGACGCGCCCGGAGCCTGCTGATCCCCATGGCAGGCTCGCGCGATGCCCATCTCCGCCCCAAGGGAAACAAGAAAGGCCAACGCGCCGATCAGCAGCGTCTTGCCCAACATCCCCGCGTATCCAGGTCGTTGGAGCCCCGGAGCCGCTCGAACGATGTCCGACAACAGCAGGATGAGCACGCTGCAAACGATCGCGTTGATGATGATGACCCCCTCGGTGATCAGCCGCTGCTCATGGAACGGCGGAATCGCCCGCATCAGATTACCGATCGCCATGACCCACAGGAACGCCAGGTAGAGCAATTGCCCCTTGCCCAGTGGCCGCTCCGGTATCACCGCCAGAGGACGCCTCAAATGCGCCACCGCCAAGACGACGAACCCGACCAGCAGCGCCAAGTACCCGAGACTGAACCACCAATACGCGTGCAGCCCGTACATCGTCGGTGGCATGGCCTTCCCGTCGACCCACGTCTCGACATTCTTGACGAGATTGACGTACGTCACACCCACCATGACAAGACCGACGCAGAACCCCTCCGTCCACCGTCGGAACGGCCGACCATCCGCGACGCCAATCGCCTTCCGACAGGGCCGCATCGCGCGAATGATACTCCTGCCGATTGTCAGCACCGCTAGGCCGATCAGGTGCACACCCAGCACCAAAGCGAACTTCTCCTTTGTCGGCTCGCCAAGGAACACCTCGACGTACTCGTGCAACCCCGTGAGTTCCGGACGCAAGCTCTTGTGCAGACCCACGTGATAGAGCATCCCCGCCAGCCCCGCGATTGCCGCAAGCGCCCCTGCCGTCGCGATCAACACCCCCAGCGCGGCAACGATGAACTTTAGACCTCTGACCAGCGCCCCCTGAGCCCGCTGGTCACTCTCCGATCCGGGCACCCCATCACCAGCCACACCCGTCGTCTCTGACACTTCGCTGAGCTTCGGAGTCCGCAGGGCCAAGACGCCCATCGCCACCGCGATACCGACGCCGTTGATGAACCCGTAGCTCTGCTCCAGCACGCTGTGCCAGTTCGTCTCGCGCCCCGTCCAGATCCCCAGAAGCTTCAGCCCCTCCGCCGACGCGAAACCCAAACCGCCGATGACGCCCGAGATCAGCCCCGCCAGCAGCATGCCCCACAGCCGATGCCTTATGCAGAACACGAACAGCCCCAGCGTCATCCCCAACGCACCCGCCCAATTGTCGCCCCGCGGCGGCGTCATGTAGATCTTGAACACGTGCACCAGAACGTAGAAGCCCACCCACCAGCCAATCCCACAGTGAAGCACCAGCGACGTGCCTAGACAGAATCGACCCCGCGCCGCGGCATAGATCAACGCCGCTTCGACCGCCAGCAGCGCCGCCACCCAATCCGTGTCCCGCCAGTACAGGAAGTCCTCGTGGCGAAAGTCGCCCTTGTCCGTCTGCATCCACCACGTCACCACATCCTGGAATGCCCAGGCAATGAACACGGCAATGATCGGCGGAATCAACTCGGTCAGCCGCTCGCGGCTCAGACACGCCGGCGCCGCTGTTCCCACGCCACCCATCGCCGCCCAGAGAAATCCGATCACGAAAAGGCACGCGAAGCCATACGCCTGCGATTGCAGATGCCCCGAGTGCGTATAGGCCACCACCTGCATGTACGACATTGTCCCGCCGAAGGACCAGCCCAGCGCCCCGAAGAACGCGAAGAACGCCGCCCGCCGCCACCAGTCCTCCCGCCCGGCCACCAGCACCACCGCCAGCGCGGCCAGCGCCCCCGCAATCATCGCGCCGTATTCGTGACCGAAATTCCCCCGAATCCCCCACCCGATCGACAGCGACAGGCCCCCCAGCAGCACCATCCGCCAGGTCAGCTTGGCCGGAGGTCGAACCCCCGGGCCGCTCGCATACGGAAGCGTCGTCGTGGTCATGGAAGGACTCTCTCCCCATCAGACTCAGGCGCCTCGCGACATACACCTGAGAACCCTAGTTGTTGACACGAGTTACGCAGCGCCGCACAGTATGATGGTACCGTCGCCATAGTCAACAACGACGGACCGACCGACAAGCATGCCCGAGCCCTTGCGAATCCTGGCCATCGAGCCCTACGACGGAGGAAGCCATCGCGCCTTCCTCGACGGCTGGTCTCGCCATGGTCGCCACGCCTGGACGCGCCTGAGCCTACCCCCCTACAAGTGGAAGTGGCGGATGCGACACGCCGCCGTCACCATGGCCGATTGGGTGTCTCAGCGACTCGACAAGGGCGAATCATGGGACGTGATCCTCTGCTCTGACATGCTGAACCTCGCCGAGTTCCTCGGGCTGGCCCCACCGCCGATACGACACGTGCCGTCTGTCGCCTACTTCCATGAGAACCAGTTGACCTATCCCGTCCAGCACGAGGACGAACGCGACTACCACTTCGTGCTGACGAACATGACCACCGCCCTGGCCGCAACGGCCGTCTGGTTCAACTCAGCCTTTCACCGCGATTCCTTCCTGGACGCCCTGCCCGGATTCCTCAAGCGAATGCCCGATCACCAGCCCTTCGACGCCGCTGATCGAATCCGAACCAAGTCAGCCGTCCAGCCGCAAGGAATCAATCGCTTCCCTCCCCGCGGCCCCCGATCCGCCGGCCCCATACGCCTCCTCTGGGCCGCAAGGTGGGAGCACGACAAGGACCCGGACACGTTCTTCGACGCCCTCGATCGCCTCAAGTCACGCGGCGTCGACTTCCGCGTCAGCGTCATCGGCGAGCAGTTCCGCCAATCTCCGCCCGTCTTCGATGAGGCCGGCAAGCTCTTTCACGATCACATCGACCGCTGGGGCTACCAGGAGACGCGCGATGACTACCAGGCCGCCCTCGCCGAGGCCGACATCATCGTCTCGACCGCCGTTCACGAATTCTTCGGCATCAGCGTGGTCGAGGCCATCGCCGCCGGAGCCTATCCCCTGCTGCCCAGGCGGCTGGCGTATCCCGAGATCCTCGGATCGCGGGAAGTGGATCGAACCGACGGCTTCTTCTACGAAGCTGGCGCCGCCGCCCTGGCCGACACGTTGGCCCGGCTCGCCGAACGCATCGAACGCGACGACCTCTGGCACGGCGATCCCGCACGAGGCGTTCGCGCTGTGGAACGCTTCCACTGGGATCGACTCGCGCCCCAGCTAGACACCGCAATCGACGCCGTCGCCGGTTGATCGGCGTAACGCTTCAGCCGTCTGCAATGGATGAAGGCAAGAATGCCCATGCGACGTGCCCGTCCTATGCGCGGCGCCAGATCTCGGACGATCGTCTGGAAGACCCCTACCGGAGCTGAGTGCCGCTCGTGGCGACCATGAGCCGCCCGTACTTGACGCCCCGCGTGCTGATCAGCCGATCGGCCAGGGCCTGCAGGTCGCGGGCCTCGCCGCGTAGCACGATGATCTCGAAGCAGTTGTCATGGTCGAGATGCACGTGGAGCGTGGAGATGATCTCGCTGATGGCCTCGTGCTGGGCGTGCATGAGCTTGTGCGACAGGTCGTGGCTGTGGTGATCGTACACCAGGCACAGCGCCCCGCACGTCTTCTCGCGACCGGTCTGCCATTCCTCCTCGACGAGGCTCTCCCGGATCAGATCGCGAATGGCCTCCGAGCGATTGGCGTACCCCTTCCGAGCGATGATCTTGTCGAAGGAGTCGAGCAGCTCGCCTTCCATTGACACGCCGAACCGAACCAACTGAGGCATCCGATAGTCCTCCGAGCCGGCCGCGATCGCGGACCAAGCCTTCGCCCGCCCTCGACCCGTCGAGCCCAGAAGCTATTTCTGCCCGATCCGACTGTCAAGTCTGGCCACGCCCGCGGGCAGGCAGTATCATGCGCCCGCCGGCGGTGAAACGCCCGGAGGATCAGCGCGTGACGGCCAAGGACGATCAAACAACCGTGGCTCAGCTCAAGCACATCGTCGCCGAATTCGTCTCTCAGCGCGACTGGGAGCGATTCCACGACCCCAAGAACCTGTCCATGGCCATCGCCATCGAGGCGGCCGAGTTGATGGAGCACTTCCAGTGGCTTCGCACCGACCAGCTCGACAGCGAGATCTCCAACGACCAGCTCGACGAGATCCGCGAGGAGCTCGCCGACGTGACCGCCTTCGTGCTCTCGCTGGCCAACGTCCTCAAGATCGATCTGTCGTCCGCGCTCCAACGGAAGATGAGCAAGAACGAGGCCAAGTACCCCGCCGACGAGTTCCGCGGACGCTTCAAATGAGTCGTTCGGCGCCCTGGGCGAGTCGCCCCTTGCGCCGACGACCCACCGCATGATTGGGAGGAGCCTGCCAGATGACGGGAGCGGACCTGCTCGTCCAGTGGCTGCAAGGCCGAGGCGTCGGCTTCATCTCCGTACTGTGCGGCAACGGACTCGACCCGCTGCTCGACGCGTCCCGACGTCATGGAATGCGCATCGTCGACACCCGAAACGAGCAGACGGCCTCCTACATCGCCGACGCCTATGCCAGGCTGACCGGAGGCCTGGGCGTCTGTGCGGTCAGCAGCGCCGTCGGTCACGCCAACGCCATCATCGGTCTGGTCAACGCCCACTTCGACGGCGCGCCCATGCTCCTGATCACCGGCGCGACCGACCAGCGCGACCGCGGACTAGCCAACTTCCAGGAGATCGATCATATTCCGATCGTCCAGTCCATCTGCAAGGTCGCCAAGTGGGTCGATCGCGTCGACCACCTGGAGGCCTCGCTCGAGCACGCCGTCAGCGCCGCGATCAGCGGCCGCCCCGGGCCGGTCCATCTGACCGTCCCCTTGGACGTCCTCGAGGCCGAGACCCACGCCTCGGTCCGCCAGGTCGTCTGCCAAACCGGCACCTGCGGAATCGTCGAACCCCCGCCGGGCGGCCCGGGAGATTCGGCCGCCGTCAACGAAGCCGCGCGATTGCTCGCCGCCGCCCAGCGCCCCGTGCTCGTCGTCGGAACCGGCGCGTTCCATGCCCGAGCCGATTCCTCCGTCGAGATCCTCGCCGAGACCACCGACGCCCCAATCGTCGTGCCCATCTGGGATCGCGGGATCATCGACCGGCCGATGGAACAATTCATCGGCGTGATCGGCGCGGCCAGCGGCGGTCCGGAGTTGTTGCCCGATGCCGACCTCCTCGTCTACGTCGGCGCGCGAATCGACTACCGAACCGGCTACGCGCGACCCCCGGCGGTGAAAGCGGACTGCAGGCTCATCAGGATCGACGTCGACGCCAATGAGATCCATCAGGGCCGCGCCCCCGACGTCGGCATCGTCGGCAACCCCAGGCTGATCCTGGAACAGATGGCCGAGGCCTTCAAGTCCCTCGGCGGCAGGCCGTGCCGTGCATGGCTCGACGAGGTTAGAGAGCGGAATCGCATCTTCCGCGGACGCTGGACCGACGCGCCAACACCGCCTGCCCCCCCCATGACGGGGCGTCACGTCGTCGAGGCGCTCAGGCCCTTCGTCCGGGACGACGCGATCTTCCTCGTCGACGGAGGCAACATCGGCCAGTGGGCACACATGCTCCTGGCCGACCGCTACCCCGCCGAGTGGCTCACCTGCGGCGCCAGCGCCGTCGTCGGTTGGGGCATGGGCGGCGCGATGGCCGCCAGGCTCGCCGCGCCCGACCGCCCCGTGATCCTCCTGTCCGGAGACGGCGCCAGCACGTTCACCATCGCCGATCTCGAGTCGGCCGCCCGCCAAGGGCTGCCGTTCGTCATGGTCGTGGCCGACGATCAGGCATGGGGCATCGTCGTCAGCGGCCAGACGCTCAAGCACGGACCCGAAGGCACGTGCGGCTGCAAGCTAGGCCCGATCCGATACGATCTGCTGGCCGAGAGCCTGGGCTGCTACGGCGTCCGCGCCGAGACGCCCGATCAGATCGCACCGGCCATCGAGAAAGGGATTCGCGCCGACCGCCCGACGGTCGTGCACGTGCCGATCGCCACCGGAGGACCGGCCGATGCCCCGTCGTCTTTGTAGCACGGGCATCTTGCCCGTGACGCGTAGCACGGGAATCCTGCCCGTGACCCGTAACAACTGAAGTGAGGCAATGAACTTCGACTGGACAAACGAACAGCTAGCCGTCCGAGGCGCCGCCGCCGAGTTCGCCGAACGCGAGCTCTGGCCCGGATTCCTCGACCGCGACGAGGCCCGCCGGTTCGACCGCGACCTCTGGCGTAAGCTCGCCGACTACGGCCTCTTCGGCATGGCGATGCCCGTGGAATACGGCGGCAACGGACGCCCCCTGGAAGAACTGGTCCTCGCCCTCGAGGGCATCGGCTACGGCTGCCCCGACATCGGGCTGGCACTGGCCGTCGGCGCGCACCTCTGGGGCGTCGTCGACCCGATCCTCCGCGACGGAACCGAACAGCAGAAGCAGGCCTACCTGCCGCCGCTGATCGACGGGCGATGGATCGGCGCGCACAACGTCACCGAATGGGAAACCGGTAGCGACGTCAGCGCGATGACGACCACGGCCCTCGAGCATCCCGATGGCTGGGTCGTGAGCGGCACGAAGAGCTACATCACCAACGGCCCCGTCGCCGACCTGCACGTCGTCTACTGCCGACTCGATGTACGCGACCGCAAGCGACTCGTGTTCCTGATCGTCCCGCCCGGCACGGAGGGCGTCACCGCCCATGCCCTGCCCACGCTCGGCACGCGGACCTGCTCCTTCGGCGAGGTGACGTTCAAGAACTGCCGCGTGCCCAAGGACGCCGCGCTGGGCAGACGCGGCGCGGCCGCAACGCTCTTCCGAAATGCCATCGAGAAGGAACGCGCCCTCATCTTCGCCCCGATGATCGGTGCGATGCAGCGACAGCTCGAAATCGCCGTCGACTACGCCAAGCGGCGTCAGGCCTTCGGCCATCCGATCGGCTCGTTCCAGGCCGTCTCGAACCGTCTGGCCGAAATGGCCATGCGGCTCGAGACCGCACGGCTGCTGCTCTACAAGGCCGCCCTGCTCAAGGCCAAGAACATCCGGGCCCCCATGGAATCGTCCATGGCCAAGATCGCCGCCAGCGAGGCCTTCGTCCGATCCAGCGAGGACCTCATCCGAACCTTCGGCGGCGCAGGCTATCTGACCCAGACCGGCGCCGAACACTTCCTCCGCGACGCCGTCGGCGGCGTCCTCTTCAGCGGAACGAACGACGTGCTCCTCGGAATCATCGCGCGACAGCTCGGGTTGGGATAGCGCCTCTCTCCTTCAGGCCGTCAGCACGTGCTATCCATCGCATCCATCAAGCCGCGCATGTAGCCAACCGCCCACAACCGCCCGAGCATCGTGTAGCCCGGCTCGCCGCTCTCCTCCCCCGCGAGCTGCGGGACGTGATCCGGCCGCATCGGACCGGCAAAGCCCACCTCTCGGTAAGCCCTCAACGCCTGGAACATGTCGGTCGGCCCGCTGTCGTGAAACGTCTCAACGAACTGCGGAACCGTGCCTCGGACGTCGCGGAAGTGAACGTACTGGATGTGCTTGCCCAGGCGGCGGATCGTCGGCAGCAAATCCGCGCCCATCTCCAAGAAGCATCCCTGACAGAAACAGATGCCGTTTGCCGGACTTGGCGCCAACTCCAAGACGCGCTCGAACGCCTCCACGCTCGTCAGGATCCGCGTCACCCCGCGCAGCGGCGACATCGGCGGATCGTCCGGATGCAGCGCCAGCTTCACGCCGGCCTCTTCCGCCACGGGAACGACGCGCCGCAGGAAGTACTCCAGGTGGTCCCACATCTGCCCTTCCCTCATCGGCGGGACCTCCTCGATCGGAAGCCGATCGGCCAAGGACGCGTCGAATCCGCTGACCAGCGCGCCGCCGCGGTCGGATATCGCAAACGACGTCCGCGACCAGTCGCTGCCCGCCATGAAGTTGTAGCACAGCACCTCGACGCCCGCCTTGCCCATGTTGCGAATCAACGTGCGGATGTCCTCGATCTCCTCATCGCGACCGGGTTGTCCGAGCTTGATCCGGTCCATCGGGACGTAGCCCTCGACCGCCGAGAGGCGCAGGCCGAAACCCGCAACCAGGTCCCGCATCGCGAGCAGCTCGTCAAGGTGAGTGCCCGGATACCGAGTAACGATGTCCGTCACCCCGACCTGGCTGGCCAAGCGGAGGTTCTGATCCGACATCGGTGTAAGCACCAGCGTGATTCGCATCTCGATTCCCTCGCTTGCAGGCTAGGTCACCTGCAGAAACGCTTCAACAGATCGCCGAGAACGGGTGGCCCATCGCTTCAGCGGTGGGGGACTCGAATTCAGGCCGGGGTTCCTGTCCCCACTGGATGAAGCCATGAACCACCCATCGAGAGTCCTCGAGGAGCACACTGCTCATTCGTTGTTGCAGGCCGCTGAGAACCTTGCGTTACGATGGTGCGGCTAAGGGGCAAACCCACAACCGAGCCCGCAACACGGTCGTAGCGCTACTTCAGGGTTAGGACGTACACATGCGTGTCCAGCGGTCCAAAGCGCTCCACGAGTCGCCCGTCCGTCAGCTTGATCCGGCGGTCCTCGAACACCTCCGTGGCCGCTTCGCCCGCGCCGTCGCCCTTCAGGTCCACCGTCAGTTCCGCCGCGTGCTCGGTCGGGTTCGTCGCGATCACGTACAGCTTGCCGCCATGCCGCTTGGCGGCGAAATGGACCTCCCCTTGCCCCGTCCTCGCCACGCGTTCCCACGCGTTGTTGGTCAACAGTACCGGCTCGAGCCGGATCAACTCCTCGTTCACTCGCTTGCACATGTCCCAAACGGGCCGGTTGCTCTCCGGCAGGTACCACTTCGGATCGCGGAACGAGTACCAGAACAGCCCCCGGACGTCGTCATGCGTCAGCGCCAGGTACGTCATGCAGCGGTGCTCCGCCGGCGTAACGAGCCGCGTGTTCGGCCAACTCCAGACCTGCCCAATGAACCAGATCGTGCGTCGCGATGCCGTGGCCTTGGCGATCTCGAGCGAGTCGCTGATCGCCGTCAGAGGCCCTCGTCCGACCGGATAGACGTCGATCGCGATGATGTCCGTGCATCTCCCGTAGTCCTTGTACGAGTCGGGGCGACAAATGCACGTGTAGGCCGGGTGGTCGCACAGCTCGCGAATCGTCGCGTAACCCCGGGCCAGCAGATCCAGCGGAACGCCGTGAGCCGCCGGTTCGTCCATCGTCATCCAGCACGCCACCGCCGGGTGATCGCGGTACTTCGTAATCACCTCACGGTAGTGCTCCGGACGAACGGTCATTCCTCCATACAACACCACGGCGGCCTTCAAACCCGCCGCCTGGCACGCCTCGATCTGACCGGGACCGGCCTGAACGATATTGAACCCCTGCTTCCTGACCAGTTCGTAATCCTTCGCCTGGACGTGATACAGCCCCCTCGCGAAGAACGGCTTGCCACCGACCAGCGTCGTCTTGTCGCCCGTCAGGCCCTTCGGACGAGCCACGACCTGGACGTTCTGCTGCCTCACCAACTCCTGATCGCCCAGCCGCCCCGTGAGCCGAATCTGATACTGCCCGGGCCGAAACGAGGCATCGGGCTTCCACGCCATCTCGCCGTCAGGCTTCAGTGATCTGGAGGCAGCAACCTTGCCCCCAGGATCAAGAACCGAAAGCGTCATCCCGGCAATCGCTTCAGCCACTGATCCGGCCACGTACGCCCTGGCCTCCACGCTGTCCCGCTCATCAGCGCGAACCAGGAACGGCGCTTCCAACCGCAGCGCCGGGACGATCAGATCCCCCGGCCTCTCCGCCACGAACGGACCGACCCCCTTGGGAAGCTTGATGGTCGCATCCTCGAACCTCCCTCGCGACGCCTTCGTCACGTGCACAGACCAGACACGCCCGTCCATCCCTGCTCCGACGGGAACGTCCACGTCTCGCGACACCGTCTCGACCGTGTCAAACTCCGCAACCGCCTTCCCGTCGGGATCTCGAACCACCGCCCGGGCCGTCTCGCGATCGCCCTGGCCCGCCAGATTGACAGGAAAAGACCGTACCCCCTTCTCCACGTAGAAGTAGAGCGGATTGGCGGCGCTGATGATCCTGACCGCCTGCTCCCCCGCGGGGATCAGCAAACGCCCGCCCTCGGCCAAGACCCCCACGGCGTTCAGCCCCGCGTGGCACTCAACCGTCAACACGTCCTCGACCTTGGGAGGGGCGAACTCGATCGTCGCGGTCCGACCAAGGTCGACCTTCGCCTTAGCCAGCTCAGTCCCCGCCGGATACAAGACACGGACGTTCACAGCGCCCTCGTACCTCCCCACGTGGTAAGCATGCACCGTCAGCCGGACGTCCTGCCCCCGCCCGGGCAGGAGCTTGTACGTCGCATTCCCCCGTCGCCGCGTCGGACGATCCAGCTTCACGTTCGCCTTCGGCGGCCCGACGGCGATGTATCCGCCAGGCAGCAAATCCGTCGCCTCCGCAACGCCGGACGACAACATCCAGAAAAGCAAGACGAAAGTTCTCATGACGAATCCTCGCTCCGTTAGCCCCCGCAGTTGAGATTCAGCTCGACCCGTCCCCCCTCCGGCAGAATCAGCACCATCGGCTTTCCTGCCTCCCGGCTGAATCGTCCGGCCCCACACCGCAGACGATAGCCAAACCCCTCGCGTTCGAACCGAATCTCCCGGTCCTCGACCGCCCTGATGGTGGACTTCTTCTCCGCCGCCCACCCAAGAGCCATCGCCCAGCCGTCAGCACCGCCACCTGCCAGAGAAAAGCTCATCGCATCCGACTCGCATCCGACGACGAGACGTCCGCCGCCCTTGACGGGCCACGTCACCTGAAGGTCCGTCGCGTTCAGCTCCTCGACGACCGGCTCGCCGCCCGTCATCTCGCTGAATCCCCCGCCCGGCTCCATCTTCACCAGCCGAATCCCCGCGAGAACGTCCTTCGTGCTCCAGAGATACCCGTCCACCACCGGCAGCGTGTCATACGTGCAGTTGGCGGACGTCACGGGCCGCGTCAGATACCGTTCCGCATAATCCTCATCGAACAGGTGGACGTCGCGAATGCGAAACCGCTCGCCCTCCCACAACATGTTCGCGCGATAGAAGCGGCTGTTGTACCAGACGGTCTTTCGCCCCTGCCCCTTCCAGTCTTTCATGACGGTCACCGCCGTCGCTGGCGTGATCTTGAATCGATCGCGGAACCACGTGCCGCTGTCCGCCAGCGTCTCGACGCGGACCTTGCCCGCCTTGGCCAGTTCGGCCAGCAAGGCGATCTGATCCGAATAGCCTTTGTCGATCTTCGCCCAGGTAAAGGCGTTTTCCTGCCCCACCTGCGCATAAGCCAGCGCCAGGCACGGCGCGTTGACCGTGAAGTCGAAGAACCAGCGGACCCATGTCGGCGACCCGCCCCCGTCCTTGTACGCCGGCTCCAGTGAGACCACCGATTGACTGCCCGACCCCAGACTCACGTCGTACTGATAGATCGGATCGCTGCCCAGCATCCGGAAGATCGGCACCGGAATCTGATTCGCCGCGTCCTGCGCCGGCATGAACATGTTCTTTCGGCTCGGGTAGTACGCCTGATTCCAGTAGCCCCCCCAAAGCGTGTACCCGTCGGTGCCCCACTGGTCCTTGCAGTTACACGACGCAACGATCCCGTACCTGTCCGCCAGATAGCCCAGCGTGTGCGCGTCGATCAGCCACGACCCCACCGACCGCGGATAGGCGCCGAAGACGGCCTTGAAATCTTCCATGAACACGTCGATGAGCCGCTCGCGCTCCGCCGGCGTATACCCGATCGAGAAGCCCACGTGCGAGTGCCAGTCCCACGGATATCGCCCCCGCCATGTCAGCCCCGCCTTCTCGACCAACGGCTGAACGATCTCCAACCATGCGCCGATCTCGTCCCGCTTGGGGTCCAAGCGCTCCTTCAAGAGCCTCTGATATCGCTCGACCCGCATCGCGTCGTATTGGATCAGGAACGACCCCGGCAGGCCGTGCCGTTTCAGAACGTCGATCTCCTTGACCGTCGTCTCGTACAGCACCCCGGCCAGTCGGTCGGGCTTGCTCGACCGCGGCTCGATCTCGCGAATGAAGTTGATCACGTTGACGATCCGCGGCGCCTTCGCGTCCGCCCCGGTTGTCCCACTCATGATTCGCGCCTCTGAAAACGCCCGCGGCGTCACCCCAAGGACCAGACAGCACCCCGCGACTGCCGCCACAACCACTCTACGAATCCTCAACCGACATCTCCCTTCTCTCATGTCTCCTCCACTCGCTGAGCTGCTTTCATGAAAGATTGAACAGTGCGTCAGAAGGAACCTCTATCTGGGTGGCCCATGGCTTTAGCCGTGGGGGACGCGAATCTCCGATCGAATTCGTGTCCCCCACCTCTCAAGAGGTGCACCACCCAAGGTTCGCTGGCTGTCCAAGCATTCTTGCAGGCAGCTTAGACCATCGATCGACCTCGCTCCGTCCTACCTGATCGTGACGGTCTCGCCCGCCAGCATCTCCAGAACCAACCGACCCGCCTCCGCTCGACCCGTAGAGGCCGTCCTGCCCTCGACCTTGGCCGTCGACGCCGTGATCGATCCGACAAACGCGGACGGATTCAGACTTAGCGTCACGTCGCGCGTGGCCATCACACGAAGAGCGCCCCTGTCCCTCATCAGCATCACGCTCGTCGGAACGTCCGCCCGGAACCGAAACTCCGGCGCCTCATGGGCAACGTCCCCGACGAACAACGCCTCGCGGCTCCGATAGACGTAGGCGGCGCCGATCGGGGTCTTGCTCCCCGTCACCCGCAACTCGCCCCCAGGCCCATACCGATCAACATAATCGCGCAGAAACTTGAGCGCATGGGCGATCGGCTTCGGACGCCCCTCAATCGTCCCATCGTAGGAGTACGCCCCGAACCGCGATTCGTAGACCTGCTTGCTCGCGCCCTGGATCCACGGCGCGTTATACCGAATCACCGCCAGCGGCCAATCCGTCAGCGACCACTTCATGCAGCCGTCATAGCCGTGGGCCAGCGCATACAGGTAATGAATCATCTCGCCAACGCCCGACGCGTCGGGATCGAGATAGCCCCCCGCCACGCGAATGCCGTTCGAATATCCGAACTCACCCAACGTGATCGGCTGGCGCGGCCACGCCTTGGCCAACCGGTCCATCGTCGTGACGTTCCGCATCACCGTCTCGAGCGTACCCGGCTTCTCATACACGTGCTGAGAGACGAAATCGAGTCGCTCGTTGGCCGGCAGACACGAGAGCGCCGTGTTGTAGCCCACCGTGATCAGGTGCCGCTTGTCCTCGCTCCGAATCGCCTCGACCTGAAACTTGATCCACGCCCCGAACGTCTCGTCCACGCCCTTGATGAAGCGACCGAACTTGCCGTCCACCGGCAGCAGCCCCTTCAGGCCAGGGAATGTCGAGTAGCCCCCTATCCGGTATCGAGCCGCATAGCGGTTCCACAGCGAGTAGGCCGCGTAGAGCTCTCGCGCATCCTTCTCATCCAGCCACTTGTGCATCTGAGGCCATTCCGGACGGCTCTTCACGCAGCCGTCCACCCAGGTCTTGCTGAACTCGCCCTCGAACGTCTCGTACGGCCTCAGCGCCAGCAGCGCCGACGGCCTCCCGTCGATTGTGATCGCCCCCACCGTGCCCAAGTACGGCTCATTGATCAGGTCGTAGCCGAGAACCATCGGCTCGTCCTTGAACGCCCGCACGGCCGGCATGATCGCATCCACGATCTTCTCGCTCGTCGTCGCGTGCGGCCCGAGATGCAGCAGCAGGTAGACGCCGTATCGCCGCGCCAACTCCTTGACCGTCGCCACCTTGCCGGGATCCCTTTCGACGCCGTTCAGCCAGAAACGCAGGATGTTGATCCCCGCATCGCGGCACTTCCGAAAGTCGTCCTCGATCCTGCGGGCGTCGAAGAGATCCCCGCCGATGTAGCACTTCCGGTCGCAAGGACCCAGGTAGTTCGCGCCGAACATGAAGATCCGACGCCCGTCCGGATACAGGATGTGCTTGCGGTCTTCACTCAGCCGCAGGAAGCCCCCGGGCGGCGGCGTCTTCAGCTCGATCCGCACGCGACGCGACTCGACGTCCGCCGCCCTGGCCTTCCCGGCAAGGTCCCCTCTCCCAATCGTCGTCAAGAGGTCGACCAGCGCTTCGCCGAAGACCACGTGTCTGTAGAACTCCCGCGACTCGATTCCGAACAGCACCCAGTTCGAGCCCTTGAATGGCCCGTCATAGTGAACGAGCAAACCGCCGGCCCAGCCGCGATTCCGCCCGTAACGATCCAGCGCGGCAAGCACCGGTATGAACTCGCTGCGGGCGGGCAGCGCAAAGCCGACGGCGGACGTGCCCGCGAACCGACCCGACACCGTCACGTCCCGGCCAAGCACATCCTGCCCGCGGGCCGTCACCACGCGCTCGATGTCCCCAAGTCGATGCACCTCGTCGTCGCTGAAGACGCCCAGATCCAGCGGCTCGGCCACGTCCGCCCCAGCCGGGACCTCCACTTTGGCGCTGCCGATCTCATCGATCCACAGCATATGATCCCCCGGCGGCTGCGACGTCAGACCGAACGCCACCCCAAACGAGACGCGGCGAACCTTCCCGAAATCCACGCGATCCTTGTCCCCACGCTCGCGCGACGAACCGTCCCGCCAGAACTTGAACCTGGGTGCCGTCAGCAGATAGCGCTTCCACTGATCCCCCACGTCAACCACGGCGACCCATCGGGACCCGTCCTGCTCGTCCAACTCCACCGCCATCTGCGGCGTGTTCTTCGTCGCCTTGGCCCAGAAGGACAGCGCGTTGGCGCCCTCGGCAAACGGCGTCGGCAGCTTCGCCGCATGCGTGTCCCAGCCGTCGTCCAGCCCCTTGATCTCGATCCGCATGCACCGCCCCGCCCTGCCCCGATCGGTAGCGAGCTTGGTGGGTCGCCCAGGCTCCGAGCTGCTGCGAGTCCACCCGGAGACGCCGTCGCCGAAATCGAAGAACACCTGAGCCGCGGGCACCGACGACAACGACTCGGCCGCCTCCGCCCACGTGCACCAACGAGAGCCGTACCGAATCACCGGCGTGCTGAAGGCGCGCCCCCCCATCAGCACCAGATGCCCGCCCTGCTCGAGAAACCGCACGAGGTTCTCCCTGGCGATCATCGGGAACGCGGGACTGTGGCACAGGATCAGGACGTCGAATCGCCCCCGGCTGAACGTCTTCCCGTCGGCAAGCTCCTCGCACCTCAGCAGCGCCGTGGCGAAGGTCGCTTGCTGGAGCCTCCGCGCGATCTCGCCCACGAGCGAGCGGTCCAACCCGGCGATGCCGTCGGACAACAGCGCCACGCGAGCGCCAGCCCGCTCCGCAACCGCCTGCCCCACACCGGCGGCCGGTACACAAAGCGTCAACGCCAGGACCAGCCAGCGGGTCATCGTGCCCCTCGCCAATGCAGTCTCACAAAGCACCTGCCGACCGCCCCCAAGCATGCTCGACGACACCCGGCCAACGCCCTCTCATACAGGCCAGAGCCATGCGAAGCAACGGACTCTCGCCTCGGTCCACGTCCCAGCGGGGTGACTGCCGCCAGTGGGCCTCGGCGGTCGCGGCGCTGACCCGACGAGCACGCACCCAAAGGAAAGGGCCGGCCATGACCATGACCGACCCGTGTCCGTGCAACTCACGTTCGCGTTGCTCGCCCGTGACTACGCTCGGCGCCTCCGATGCGAGATCACCCCCAGCAGCGCGACCATGACGACCAGAAGCGGCAACGCCCCGCCCAAGCCGCTACCGCATCGCCAGGCAGCCGTGACCTCGCGGTCCGCGTCCATCAGGATCGTCGTCGTGCTGTTGGCGTCGTACACGACGTGGTTCTCGTCGCCGGGGTAGTCCGGATTGAAGATCATCCAGTGCGCCAGATACTTCCCGTCGACCGGCTCGGCCGATAGCGTCACCACCGTCCCGGCCGGATACTCCGGACTGTTCGCATCCGCCGGCGGCGGGTCGAGGATCACCTCGCCCCACGTCCCGTTGATCTCCGAGATCGTCAGCGAGCACATCACCGGCGGGAAGTCCAGACCCGACGTCGAGAAGTCTAGATCGATCGGACCGCTGATCACGTCCCACGGAAGATCGAACAGCGGCAGGTCCCAGTCCCACCACAGGAGCTCGACGAACATGACCGGATACGCGATCAGCGTCGCCGTGCCCGTGAAGTTCTCGTTATACGTCGCTGTCGCCTGATAGCCCTCGATCCCGATGGTGACGCCCTGCGACTCGCCCTCGCTCGTGAACGTCGTCCCGTCGCTCAGGCTGATCGAATCCGCCGTCATGTCCGCCGAGGCGGACAATGCGGCGTCAATTGAAATCCCGCCGCTCAGACCGGGAATGTCGATCAGATTCGCCAGCAGAATGTCGACCAAATCCACGTCCACGACTCGCTGTCGCCCCGTCGCATCCTCCACGTGAACCGATGAATCCAACAGGTATGAGTCGAACGTCGCCTCGTCGTCGATCCGCAGGTCGAACTGCGGAATGTACGGAATGTCGAACGTGAACGGATCCACGATCCCGATGTCGACGGAGCCACGGGCCGAAAGCTCCGCCCCGAAGTCAATCGCCAGATCCCCGGAGCCCGCCCCGGCCTGAAGAACGCTGGGCGTATAGTCCAGACTGAAATCGCCCTCGACGTGCGAGCCGATGTCCGCCCCCACGCCCATCACGATCCGGATCTGAAGCGGGGACCCGCCCGGCTCCTCGTTGCCGCCAGGCCACCACTTCGTGTCCCAACTCCAGGTCACCCCCGTCAGCGACGCATCGAAGCTCACGTCGTCGGTCGCCACCGCGCCGCCATCCGCTTCAGCGCCCGCCCCGGCCGCCCCTGGCGTGAGCGCCCCCTCGATCGTCGGCGGCGCCAGTTCCTCCGCGCTCGGCGCCGCGTCGAGGTACTCGTACACCTGCACGATCTTGATACCCTTGCCCGGCACGTCCGTCTCGATCACGCCGGGCCTCGATGTCGAATCGCCCTTCGCCGCCGCCGGGTGAATCGCCGTCGTCGCCAGTGTCTTGCCCGCCACCCTGGCGCTCAGCCGCAGCGGGGCCCCCTTGCCATCGGGCCGCGCCATCTCCATCACGCCCGCTCCCTGGCGGGTCTGAAAACGGGCCGACAGCACCTTGCCGTCCGACGATGCCTCCAGCTCACCCGCCGCCTGCTTCTTGGCGATGACCTCCTCGGCCCTGACCGAGAACCCCGGATAGGCAAAACCGCCCTGACCCAGGCTCACGAGCGTTCGGGAGGTCGGCGAACACGCGTCCCCATCCGCCGGGAAGCGGACGATCTCGACCGACCCCTTGCCCCTCGCGATCTGTGCCAGGTCGTCCAACGTCGCATCCGCAGCCGGAGACCGGATGATTGCCGTATACACCCGGGCATATTCGACCTGGACGGGGGCGTCCTCAGCAAGAGCCGCGCCGGCCAGCCAGGAAACCATCACACAGACAGCGTAACACCACGTAAGCCTCGACGTGCCGATCATGGCTAAGTCCTTTCGTTACTCGGTCCTCGATGTGCTAGAAAGGAGACGCACATTCTCGCGTCGCTCTTGATACGTCTTGACAGATGTTGACATCGACGGCCTTGATGCGAGCACCCGGGCCGTGCCCCGGCCGGAGCCTGCCGGAAATACACAAGGCGGGAGGCGTTCTTTCCCATGCAGCTCGCCCTCCTGCACGCTCCGCAACTGCCTGCAAATATGTTAACGGAGACTAACCCCGAACGTCCAGGGCTTTTTTGAGGTGTTCCAGCAGACTGACACGTCTCGCCCGGGCATGGTGTACCCCGCCGTCGCCGACAACTTGGCGATCGCCCCCGCTCCTTATACCATGCCGCTACCGGAGTTGCCGTCCCCTACCACCGCCATGCAGGAGCCCGGAAGGATGACCACGATGTCTGACGTGGCAAGACTCGCCCAACTGGTCCGCTCGACGGCCGACCTGATCCTCTCCTCCGCGCGGGCCGCGGACAAAGCCGACAGCCGATCCGCCCTGACCCCGCCGACAGCCCGAACCGTCACGACCGAATTGGGACAGGCCTTCCAGTCCCTAGCCAGGGCCGCTCAGGCCTTGGGCCTGGACGAACGACCGAAACGCTGAGCCGGTCGATCAAAGCCTCAACGCGTCGGCGAGATTCCGTCTCGACGCCCCTCCGGGCCTAAGCCCCGATCTGACCCCACTTGGTCCGCGCCTCATCGAGCTGCTCAATCGTCCCGATGTCGAACCAGACGGCCTCCTCGCCGCTATAGGCGTGACCGTACACGTCCGTCTTGGCATGCAACCACTCGACGAACTCGCCCGTCTTGTCGGGCGAGTTCCCCTCTTCCAGGTACTCGCCCAGAAGCCTGTGAACCTCCGCCCCATACACGTAGATGCCGATCGAGGCCAGCGTCGACGTGGGTTTGGAGGGCTTCTCGATGAAACCCGTCACCCGCATGTCGTCGTCCAGCGTCGGGATGCCGTAGAGCTTCGCCAGGTCCAGCGTGCCCACGTCATACAGAGCGAGCATGTTGCCCCGCGCCTTGAACGCCGCGAGCAGCGGCGCCAACGAGAAGGTGAAAAGGTTGTCCCCGTTGATCATGATGAAGTCATCGCTGAGCCTGGCCTCCCGGGAGACGAAACGCACGTCGCCCATCGACCCCAACCGGTCCGCGTTCGTGGTCGTCCCGTCGTCCACGACGTTCAGTTCCAGCCCCGGAAAAGACACCGTTCCCACCCACTCAGAGAAGTTGTCGGCGAAGCGCGCATTCGACACGATGAAGACGCGCTTCACGTCCGAGCCCACCAGCTTGTCCAGGATGTGCCCCAGGATCGGCTTGTCCCCGACATCGAGCAGTGGTTTCGGCGTATTGAGGGTCAGCGGCCGAAGACGCGTGGCATAACCGGCACACAAAACGATGGCATCCATAGTTCACCTGCAACTCGAGGAAGTTCACTCACAACGACTCGACTTCGAACTCGAGGGACATCCATGCCCCCCGGAAAAGCGCATTACCTTACAGCCCCGTCTTGATGATCTCAAACCGGGTCTCGGCAAAATGCATGGGGCTCTCATGGCGCGCGAACTCGAACACCTCGATCCGCTTGTCCACTTGCATGTGGTTGTAGGCCGCATAGACGCTTGACGGCGGACAGATGTCGTCCCACAGCCCGACCGTCACCACGGTCCGGCATCGGATGCGATCCGCCAGGTTCATCCCGTCCACGTAGCTCAACGTCTGCCACGTCTGCTCGCTCATCTCAGGCCGGTTCCGAAGCCAGTCCGAGATCTCCGCGTACGGGCCCGCCGTCGCCACGTCGACCGACCGCCGGAAGTGACACAGATACGGCACCTCCGGGACCGCCAGCTTGGGCCGATCGCTCAGACCCGCCACCGCCAGCGTCAACCCCCCGCCCTGACTGATCCCCGTGATCCCCATGCGATGCTCGTCGACCTCGTCCTGCTCGGACAACCAGTCGAGCGCCCGAACGCAATCCGCATATGCGTACCGATAGTAATACCGCTTGGGGTCCTCGATGCCCTGCGTCATGAAGCCCGGCCGATGACCGCCCGGATAGACCGCCCCGTCCGTGCTCCGACCGCCCTGGCCGCGGCAGTCCACCCCCATCGCCACGAACCCCTGGCACGCCCACGGCAGAAGACCGAACGGTAGCGGCGCCTCCCCGCTGTAGCCGTGATAGAACACGATCGCCGGCAGCGATCTCGCCCCCTTCGGTCGCATTAGCTTGCAGAAGATCGTACCCCCGCCGAACGCCGCTAGCTCGACGTCGAGCAGCTCCACGCCCTCGCCCGGATACGGCTTCAGCGCGACCCTGGCGTCATAAGCCAGCGCCCGGCTCTCCGAAAGCGTCTCGGACCAGTAAGCGTCGAAGTCATGCGATCGCGTCAGCGGCGGGCGATACTCCGTCAACTCGCTCAGCGGCATGTCAATCGATGGCAATGTCTGTCCTCCTGTCCGGAACTCGCTCGCTGTTCTCAACTGCCCGACGCGGCCACCCTTCAGCAGCGCCGCGTCCAGGCGGCGGAATTGTACCGAGATTCATGCGCCTTTGCCCGCTCCAGCTCCTCCGGCCGCCACGGCTCCGGGGCCAACGAGAGATCGTTGTCCCGCGCGAACCGATCGGAGACGCCCCGAGCCAGCTCCTCAAAACCCGCTCCCCCCGTTTCCGCCAGAGCAGCCGAGGGCTGCGCTTCGTGCGCGGCCTGCAGAATGACCGAGCCGTGCTGCAGCACCGCCTGGGACGTTCGACGCTGAGCGCTGCCCGCCAACTTCAACTGCCCCACCACGACGTCCAGCGAATGCCGGCGAGCGAAACAGAAGAACGCCTCGCCCCGCTCGCGATCGCCCTCGACCACCTCGCCCCGCCGCCCCGCGGGAAGCCCCAGCGATCGAACGACCTCGACGATCGCGTCGTGCATCCGGCAGTACAACCCCGTCGCCCCGCCGGCAATGAGCCGATGCCCCACCGGCACGATCAGCGAATACGTCAGCTCACGATCGTGAAGGATCGCCCCGCCCCCAGTCGTCCGACGAACAACCGGCAGCCGCCGATCGTCCCGACAGAACGCCTCGAACTCCGCATACGGTTGGAAGTACCCCAGCGAGATCGTCGGCTCACACCACCGATAGCAGCGCAGCGTCAGGGGAGAGGAACCCGCGCCGACGCCCTCCAGCAGCGCCTCGTCTCGGGCCATGTTCGTCGGCCCGTCCAGCGGTGGATCGATCAGAAGACGAAGGGGATCTGTCATGACGATTGCGACGGCCCGCCCCGATCCGCCGCTCCACCCGAGGCGGCCTCCGGCGGACGCCACCTCAAGTCAGGACGCCGAGCCGCCGTCACCTCGTCCAGACGGTTCACCGGCATGGTCAGCGGTGCGTGGTGCAACAGCTCCGGACGCTCCTTCGCGTCACGGGCGATCGCTCGCATCGCCTCGACGAACGCGTCCAACGTCCCCAGCGACTCCGACTCCGTCGGCTCGATCATCAAGCAGTGCGCGATCGGCCAGCTCATCGTCGGCGGATGGACGCCGTAGTCGATCAGCCGCTTGGCCACGTCCAGCTCCGTCACGCCGTAATCGCGGAACTCCGGCACCATGATGAACTCGTGCGCGTACGGACCCGCGAACGGGAAGTGATAGACGTCGCTCAGCCGCGCCGCCAGGTAGTTCGCCGACAGGACCGCCTTCTCGCTCGCATCGCGGAGCCCGTCCGGCCCGAGGGCTCGGATGTACGTCCAAGCTCGAATCAGAACCCCGATCTGCCCGTAGAACGATCGGACCTTACCGATCGTCTTCGGTCGATCCGAATCCCACGCATACGTGCCGTCATCTCGCCGAATGACCTGCGGCACCGGGAGGTACTCGCTCAGATGCCCGGCCACGGCGATCGGCCCCGCGCCCGGACCGCCGCACCCATGGGGCGTGCTGAACGTCTTGTGAAGGTTGTAGTGCATCACGTCGACCCCGACGTCGCCCGGGCGGACGATGCCGAGGATCGCATTCATGTTCGCCCCGTCCAAGTACAGCATCGCGCCGTGGTCGTGCAGGATCTTCGCGATCTCGCGGATCTGCCCGTCCCAGACGCCCACCGTGCTCGGGTTCGTGATCATCAGCGCCGCCGTCTGCTCGTCGATCTTCTTGGCCAGATCGGCCATGTCCACCCGCCCGTCCGGCTGCGACGCCACCACGGTCGCGTGCCGACCGCAAACAGCGCAACTCGCCGGATTCGTCCCGTGCGCAGTGTCCGGCGTGAGGACCTTCGGCCGAACCCCGCCGTGGTCCCGATGATACGCGTTGATCACCATGAGCCCTGTCATCTCGCCGTGCGCCCCCGCCGACGGCTGGAGCGACACCTCCGCCAGACCCGCGATCTCGGCCAGCGCAGCGCGAAGCTCGTGCAGCATCCCCAAGATGCCCTGCACGTCCTCCTCCGGCTGATACGGATGCAGATTCGCCAGCGACGGCATCGCGCTGGCCCGCTCGTTGATCTTCGGGTTGTACTTCATCGTGCACGACCCGAGCGGGTAGAAGTTGCCGTCCACGCTGAACAGCCGGCGAGCCAGCCGCGTGAAATGCCGCACCGCGTCGCACTCCCCCACCTCCGGCAGCGGCGGCGACTCGTCCGTGAGCAGCTCTGAAGGAATGACGGACCACGCGTCGAGCTCCGGCACGTCTTGCGGAGGCAGCGATGCACCACAGGCCCCGGGCGAGCTCATCTCGAAGATTAGCGGCTCCGGCGGAACCAACCCCGCCCCCTGCAGTTCCGATGGCTCAATCGGACTCACCGTCTCTCCTCAATCACGCCGAGCGTCTAGGACCTAAGCTACTTCCATGAACGATTGAACAGTGCGTCAGAAGGAACCTCTATGTGGGTGGCCCATGGCTTTAGCCGTGGGGGACGCGAATCCCCTATCGAATTCGTGTCCCCCACCTCTCAAGAGGTGCACCACCCAAGGTTCGCTAGCTGTCCAAACATTCTTGCAGCCAGCTTAGGGCCTAGGGCGTAGGGGTTACCGGTCTCCCGCACGTCAACGGATGGACGCCGCCGGGAGGACGAGGCTCCCGCCGAGCCGCGGCTCGCAAAAGCACTCGCCCATCTCGATGCCCCGCCCAAAACGCCAAGTGCTCTAGACCCCAAACCCTAGACCCTAAACCCTAAGCCAACGCCTCAACAAGCGCATCAATCTCCCCCCGCGCCCGTTTCTCCGTCACCGCGACCAGAAAGCAATCGGAAAGCTCGTCATACCACCGCCCCAACGGAACGCCCGCCAGAATCCCGCGCTGCCGACATGCAGCCAGCACGTCCGAGACGTCCTTCGTCGTCCGAACCGCGAACTCCTTGAAGAACGGCGCGCCCGGAAACGCCAACTCGAAGCCGTCCAACTCGGCAATCCGAACCGCCGCGTAGTGCGCCCTGTCAAGACACTGCTTGGCGACGCGGACGACCCCCTGCTTGCCCATCACGGACAGATAGATCGCCGCCCTCAGCGCCAGCAGCCCCTGGTTCGTACAGACGTTGCTCGTGGCCCGCTCTCGGCGGATGTGCTGTTCTCGCGTCTGTAGCGTCAGGCAATACGCCCGGCGCCCCGCCGCGTCGTGCGTCGCGCCCACGACCCGCCCCGGAATCTTCCGCATGTGCTCCTGTCGGCAAGCCATCAGACCCAGATAAGGCCCGCCGAGCGACAGCGGAATCCCCAGTGGCTGCCCTTCCCCGACGACGATGTCCGCACCGAACGCACCCGGAGGCCTCAGCACCCCGCAAGCGATCGGATCGACCATCACGATCGCCAGCGCACCGACCCCGTGAGCCGCCTCGACCATCAAGTCGATCTGCTCGACGCACCCGAAAAAGTTCGGCGACTGCGCCAACACCGCCGCTGTATCCTTGTCCAACAGCTCCCGCAACCTCGCCTCGTCGACGCGCCCGCGGTCCATCGGCACGCTGACCAGCTCGATCGGCAGCTCGCGCGTGTACGTCGCCAGTACCGTCCGACAGTCGGGCTGAATCGTCTCGGGAACCAGCACCCGCCGCTTGCCCGTGATCGACCGCGCCATCAGCACCGCCTCGGCCGTGGCCGAGCCCAGCTCGTAGAGCGACGCGTTCGAAACGTCCATCCCCGTAAGCTGGCAGATCATCGTCTGAAACTCGTAGAACGCCTGTAGTGCGCCTTGCGATGCCTCGGCCTGATAAGGAGTGTACGCCGTCACGAACTCGCTCTGATTCGCCAATGCGTCGACGACGGTGGGAATGAAATGGTCGTAAGCCCCCGCGCCCAGGAAGCACACCTGCTCATCGCACGAGCGGTTCCGCTTGCCCAGCCGATCCAACTCCGCGAGCAGCTCCAACTCCGACACAGCCGCGGGCAGCTCCAGCTCTCCCTTGAGCCGATCCGCCGGGTCGATCCGAGACAGCAGCGACTCGATCGACGACACGCCGATCCGATCCAACATCGCGGCAACGTCGGTTTCGGTCAGTTGCGTATATCGCATGGTCTGCGCGCCCGAGATCTTTCATGAAAGATTGAACAGTGTGTCAGAAGGAACCTTTATGTGGGTGGCCCATGGCTTTAGCCGTGGCCGGCGCGAATCTCCGATCGAATTCGTGTCCCCCACCTCTCAAGAGGTGCAACACTCAAGGTTCGCTGGCTGTCCAAACCTTCTTGCAGGCAGCTTAGGACTTCCGCGGACCCGTGTCTTCCGCTGTAAAAACGTCTACATCGCCTGCTTAGCCCGCCGACGTCATCTCGTCATACGCCGCCGCCGACTTCAGCGACCCCAGCGGATCGAGACTGTCCGCCTTGACCCGGATCATCCACCCGTCGTCGAACGGGCTCGAATTCACCAGCTCCGGCTCGTCGGCCAGTCGCTCGTTGACTTCGACGACCTCGCCGCTGATGACAGTGTTGAGCTCGCCCGTGGCCTTAACCGATTCGATCTCGCCGAACGGCTGGCCCGCCGTCACCCTCGCCCCCACGCCCGGCAGATCGACGAACGTCACGTCCGTCAGCTCGTCGGCGGCGAACTTCGTAATCCCCATCGTCACGGTGTCCCCGTCCGCCAGAAACCACTCGTGAGAGTCGCTGTACTTCCGGTCGTCTGGTGAGGCCACGATCGTCGTCTCCGTCGTAAGTGTCCCTGGGCCCAATCCATTCCGCTGGAGCCGGAACGAAGAGTACGAACGCCGTCGGGGGCTGTCAAGGAAGGAACAATCTCCCCTCCGACGGCATCTGTCTACATAGGACGGCGTTATGTCCTGCGGAGAGCAACCGTTTCGCACCCGAGCCGCTCGGAGCAAACTCAGGCGGCTCGCTCTGTTGTTGACCCTCCGAGGCACGGTTATAATGCCGGTTTGAACCTAACCTGTGGAGGCCGAGGACATGGCGGATAGCCAAGGATCAACCGTGAAGGATAAGGTCGCCGGCGTGATCGATCAGATTCGACCCGCCCTGCAGCGGGATGGGGGAGACATCGAGCTGGTCGACGTTACCGCCGACGGTGTCGTCAGCGTAAGACTACAAGGTGCCTGTTCCGGATGCCCCTCGGCGGCCATGACACTCTCCATGCTCGTGGAGCGCAAGCTAAAGGCCGACGTTCCCGAGGTCACCGAGCTGGTTTCTATCCCGTAGCCGCCCCCATGGGCGATAGCCCGTCACCGGACGTCCATGTCGCACCAAGCGCAATCGTTCGGCATTCGATGAGACTGGGGAGATCCTATGCGCGTCGCTGAAATCTGCTACTTCGACAAACCGGGCGCGGCCAACACCGATGACGTCATGGCCGCCGTGAATAAGCGACTCAAGCAAGGCGACGTCCGCACCGTCGTCGTCGCCAGCACCACCGGCTCCAGCGCCCTCCGCGCGGCCGAGCTGATCGACGTGCCAGACGTCAAGATCTGCGGCATCCACTTTCAATCCGGCCAGTGGGACAAGATGGCCAAACCCGACGAAGCCCTCCTGGCCAAGGCCCGCGCGCTCGGCGTGGTATTCATCCCCGATTCCCCGCCGACCACGTTCTTTAGAGACATCGACGGCGAATCCGCCGACACCCTCCGCAAGTTCGGCCAGGGCGTCAAGGTCGCCACCGAGGTCGTCCTCTGGGCCACCCAAACGGGAATGATCGACCCCGGCGACCTCGTCATCGGCGTCGGCGGCACCGGCCGAGGCTCCGACGCCGCCATCGTCTGCACCGCAACCACCCCCGAGGAAATCGGAAAGCTCGCCATCCGCGAGATCCTCTGCAAACCGCTCTGATCCAAAAGAGGGGCCTGCATTCTGGGCGGCAGTCCGGGTGGCACGGGTCAACGCCAAAAACATCATCGGCCATCGAACGAACGTCCCGACTGCGGAACGTCGCGCCGATCAAGAACAATGCCTCCAGTTGCCCCGTGGCTCGTTAAGCGCGGGTTCCCCATCGCTTCAGCGGTGGGCAGCGCGAATTCCCCTGCCTTCGCCTCCCCCACGCTCCCACCCACAAGCCCGAGACTGCTCGACCAAGAACCGGTCCCACGGCAAATACCGTTTGCCATCACGCCCCCAAAGGGTTAAATGCTACCCTAGGGCCATCGGATAGACCCCGCTCTGCCTGCTCTGGAGGCGCAATGAAACGATTGTCTCTTGTGGTTGTGGTTCTCCTTCTGCCCATATGCACGGCGACCTCCCCCGCCTCGGGCGCAAACGACAAGCTGGAGTTCTGGAACCGGCAGCGCAAAGGCGCCAACGGCGGCGGGGGCGCCGATCAACAGGCCTGGTTCCGCGCCGCGGCCGGATTCGGCATCGAGTTCATCCGCCTCACCCCAGTGACCTGGAAGGGCGCCGGCCGCGACTTCCTGATCGGCAACGCCGACGACTTCAAGGGAATCCCCCCCGCCGATCTCGCCAAGCTCAAAACCGCCCTGGACATCGCCCACCGCAACAACGTCCGCATCGTGCTTGTGATGTTCGAGCTGCCCGGGGCCCGCTACAGCCAGCATAACGACGACAAGTTCGACTACCGTCTCTGGACCGACGAACGCTATCAAACCCAGGCCCTCGCCTTCTGGACCGAACTCGCCTGTCAGCTCAAAGACCACCCCGCCATCGTCGCCTACAACCCCCTCAACGAACCCCATCCGGCCCGCAAGGACGGATTCATGAGCGGCAGCACCGAGGGCTTCGGCGAGTGGCTGGCCAAACACCGCGGGACCACGGCCGACCTGAACCGTTTCAACAAGAGGGTCGTGGCCGCCATCCGTCAGGTCGACCCGAAGGTGCCGATCCTGCTCGACTGCTGGTTCCACGCCGCCCCGGAAGGATTCGCCTATCTCGAACCCGTCGCCGACCAGGCCGTGCTGTACTCATTCCACGCCTACAACTCGTGGCAATACGTCACCCACCGAGTCAACAAGGGCCGCTTCGCCTATCCCGACAGAATGCCGACGGACACCCCCCGCAGAACGAGGCGTTGGACGCCTGCCGACCTGCTAGCCGGCTATCTCCCCGTGATCGACTGGATGAAGAAGTACAAGATAAGCCCCGAGCGCGTCGTCGCGGGCGAGCTGGGCTGCGACCGGCGGGTCGAGGGCGCCGCGCAGTTCCTCACCGACACCATCGCCGTCCTCAACGACCATCACTGGCACTGGGCCTTCTACGCCTTCCGCTCTCCCGACTGGGACGGCCTCGACTACGAACTTGGCACCGAGGAACTGGGCCCGAAGTACTGGCAAGCCCGAGAGCAGGGAAAGACCCACGAAGAACTAATCCACCGGCACGACAACCCGCTCTGGGACGTCATCAAGAGGGAGCTTGCCAGAGAGTGAGCAGAGCTGGACGGGCAGAACCCGACTCGCCCTCGCTGCAGCCCAAGTTCGGACAGACCCTGCCCCTACCCGATCAAACCTCCCACCCCTTCCGATACGTAGGCCGAATAAGCCCCTCCGCCCCCGCGCAACCCACCGCCTTCATCGCCTTGGCGTCCCAGTCAAACCCCTGACCCACGCGATACGCCACGTTGCCCAGCAGCACCGTCTCCGTCAGCGGACCCGAGTAGTCGAAGTTCACGCTCGCCGGCTTGCCCCCCTTGACCGCCAGCAGCCACTCGCGACGGAAGTCCGGCGGCACCGGAATCGTCGGCTCCGGCCCCTTGAACTCCGCGAACTTCTCCTCCGGATACAGCTTCCGCTTGTCGAAGTCGCACGCCAACATCCCCTTGCTCCCCACGAACAGCACCGACCCGAACGTCGGGAGGTTCCGCTCCGTCATCTCCGGCGGCAGCCCCTTGCCATGCACCCAATGCAGCGTCACCGGCGGCTTGCTCCCCCGCGCCGGGAACTCGAACCGCGAGCTCATCGCCTTCGGCGTCCGCTCCTTGTCCACCGGCGGCCCCGACGCCGACACCTTCGTCGGGTACTTCAGATCCAGCGCCCAAAACGGAATATCCAGGATGTGGCAGCCCCAGTTCCCCGTCTCGCCCGTCCCGAAATCCCACCAGAACCGCCACTTGTACGGCACGTAGTCCGGCGTATACCGCCGCTCCGTCGCAGGTCCCAGCCACAGGTCCCACTTCAGCGTCGACGGCACCGGCGGAAACTCCGTCGGCATCTCCGGCATCCCGCGATCGCCCCCCTTGCGGGCGAACACCTCCGTCACGTCGCCGATCGCCCCCGATTGAATCAGCTCGACGATCCGGCGCATGTTCTCCTTCTCATGCCGCTGACAGCCCAACTGCGTCGCCAGCTTCTTCTTCGCCGCCAGCTCCGTCATCGCCCGCACCTCGGCGATGGCGTGCGCCATCGGCTTCTCGCAGTACAGATGCTTGCCCATCCCCATCGCCTTCATGGCCGCGTGAAAGTGCGTGTGGTCGGGCGTGCTCACCACCACCGCGTCGATCTCCTTCTCCATCTCGTCGAGCATCTTGCGATAGTCGTAGTACTTCTTCGCCCTCCCGAACGCCACGTAGGCCTTGCCCGCGCGCACGTCGTCCACGTCGCACAACGCCACCACGTTGGCCATGTCCCGGTGCTTCGAGACGCCGCCCAGATTCGAACCCCCCTGGCCGCCCAGCCCCACGAACGCCACGTTCACCTTCTCGTTCGCCGAGGCCGCCCGAACCAGCCGAGCCCCCCGCCCCAAACACAACCCGACACCGCCCATGGCCGTGCCCTGCAACATCCTGCGGCGTGTGATCCGTCGTGACATCGTCTGCGCACCTCCTCAACATGTCCAAATCGCCGTAGTCGCTTCTCTCATCGATCAATCTAGCCTGCGCTGCCTGCGATAGTGAATGAATAGTCCACGAGCCCGTGATCTCCGATGGGTGGCCCGTCGCTTCAGCGGCGGGGGACGCGAATTCTCGTCCACACCCCCGAGCCCAGCCTACCAGAACTCCGCCCCTTGACAAGGTTCGCCGCCCCTACCCATCCGACCCCGCTCTCGTCATAATGGGAAGCATCACCTCAGGTAGATCCAAACCGACCGCTCAGGCGAGCGACTGGGAGAACAGACAATGACCGCCGATCACGCCGACTCAGAAGCCGACACGCGTCCAAGCACGAGACGATCGTTCCTCAAGACAACCGGCAGCGCCACCGCCGCCGCCCTGTCGTCCAAGCTCGGCCGACCCGTCTTCGCCGCCCCCCGCGACGCCGCCACCTGCACGCTCCTCAAGCACGGCCTCATCGTCGACGGCACCGGCAAGAAAGCCTTCCTCGGCGACGTCCTCATCAAGGGCGCAAAGATCGACGCCGTCTCGACCACCCCCATCGACGCCCAATGCCCCACCATCGACTGCACGGACAAGGTCATCGCCCCAGGCTTCATCGACGCACACTCGCACATGGACTGGGTCCTGGCCCTCGAAGGCCAACCTGAGCTCAAGTCGCCCTTCCTCGCCCAGGGATGCACGACCTTCATCGCGGGCAACTGCGGCTACAGCGCCGGAGGCTTCCGCAAGGACAGCCCCCACAAGAAACGATTCAACCCCGGCATCTTCCCCGACTTCGACCTCGCCTGGAACACCATGGCCGAATACTTCGACCACGCCCGCAAGATCGGCATGACACATAACCTCGTCAACATGGTCGGCCACGGCACCGCCCGACTCTCCATGCGCTGGGACGACCCCAGCCCCCTCTCCGACGCGGAGATGACCGAGCTCCTCATGCTCCTCGAGCAGGCCATGGACCAGGGCGCCCACGGTGTCTCTCTCGGGCTTCAGTACACGCCCGGCATCTTCGCCACGTCCGACGAGCTCAAGCGCATCGCCCAGTTGGTCGCCAAGAAGGACCGCCTGCTCACCGTCCACGCCCGAGCCTATTCCGCCCTGTCGCCCGACTACGAGGTCAAGTCATTCGGTATGCCTCACAACGTGCTCGCCATCAAGGAAATGATCGACCTGGCCAAGGCGACCGGCGTCCGCGTGCAGTTCTCGCACCTCATCTTCGCCGGAACCCTCACGCACCGCAGCTACGCCCAGGCCCTAGAGATGATCGACAAGGCCCGCGCCGACGGCGTCGACATCGTCTTCGACACCTACCCCTACCACTGCGGCAACACCGGCATCACCGTTGTCCTGCCCAAGTGGTTCCGAGAGGGCCTCCCCGCGAACTACACGAACCCCACCGCCCTCAAGCGTCTCGAGCTCGAGCTGACCTCGATGACCGCCCTCCTCGGCTTCGGCTACGAAGACATCCAGATCACCTACGCCGGAAACCCCGACCTGAACCAGTACAACGGCATGTTCCTCTCCGAGATCGCCAAGCAGCGCAACATGCGCCCCTTCGACGTCGCCATCGACTTCGCCCAGCACGCCGAGGCCCGAGGCGCATGGGTCCTGCTCCACAAGTACAGCAACATGGAGATCATCGACGCCCTCATGAAGCACCCCGCCGCACTCTTCATGACCGACGCCGTCCCCGTCAAGTGGCTCCGCAACCCCGCCGCCTACGGCTCCTTCCCCCTCTTCCTCCAGTACGCCCGAGACCGCAAGCTCATCTCGCTCGAGGAGGCCGTCCGAAAGATGACCGGCGCCACCGCCGAACGAATGCGGATCAAGGACCGCGGCTTCGTCCGCAAGGGCCTCGCCGCCGACCTCGCCGTCTTCGACTACAAGACCATCAAGGACAACACCACCCTCAAGGACTTCGACCGCCCCCCCACCGGCATCGAATCCGTCTTCCTCAACGGCAAGCAAGTGGTCAAATCAGGAAAGGTAAACGAGTCAATCAAGGCCGGCCTCGTCATCCCGGCCTGATCATCGCGAATTGATGAAAGGTGCTTCAGCGCGCCTACCGCAAACTTCGTCCCCGGCAGGATCGCGTGGTTCTGCAGTCGACTGTCACCAGAGTTGGGTGGCACGGGTCCGCCGCAACACGATCAGCCCTAATGCACTAGGCCCACGCCACCATCCCCACGGATCGCCATCAACAGAACCAACCCAGGCGGCCCCGTGGCTTTCCGTCCAACATGCGCCCCCACCTGCTACCCCCCGCGCCGCCTCGCCACCGCCCGATAGATCGCCAACGCGTTCTCCACCGGCGTATCCGGCTGGATATTGTGGCACGGCCCAAGAATATACCCCCCGCCCCTGCCCACCTCGTCCATCAGCCGATGCACCTCCCGCTCCACCTCCGCCGGCGTCGACCGCTGCAAACCGCCCTGAACGTCCACCCCGCCGTGAAGCACGATCCTGCCCGCAAACTCCTTCTTCAGCTCATACGGACTCATCCCCGCCGCCTGCGGCTGAATCGTCTGCAGCGCGTCCATCCCCACCCCGATGAACCGAGGAATCAGCATCCGGCTCGATCCGCAACAGTGGTGCGTCACCTTCGCCCCGAACGAGTGAACCAGATCGAACAGCGCCTTCTTCCTCGGCGCGAACAGCAGATCGAACGTCTCCCCCGAGATCAACGGCCCCCGCTGCGTCCCAAAGTCGTCCCCGCACAGCACCAGGTCGATCCGACCCTTCCCCGCCGCCAGAGACCGCTCGATGTACTCCAGGTAGAACCGGTGCCGCTGCTCCACGATGTACAAATACACCGGGTCCTCCATCGCGATGTCCATCAACACCTGCTCGACCCCCCGCCCGAACGCCACCCCGTTGATGAAGTCCTGGACCCCGAAGCTCCCCACCCCGATCGCCAGATCCGGATACTTCTCGCACATCGCCGGAATCGCCCCATAGTCGTACCAGTCCGCGCTCGGCCACGCATACGCCTCCGCCTCCTCCAACGTCGTCCACTCCGCGAACGGCAGATTCACCGGCTCGGCGTACTCCCCGTACTCGTTCGGCATCGGCCGGCGAATCACCCCCCACACGTCGACGATCGCCCCCTCCGGCGCATCCAGCGCCGGCCCCACGTACGGCGGATTGATCAGCCGAATATCCGTCCCCAACCGATCGTGCAAATCATCGTCGCTCGTTACGCCAAAGTGCGCTAGCAGCGCCCGATGGATCTCCGGCGTCCCGAAGTAGTCGCACGGCGTCACGTCCGGCTCGCTATGTGCAAACGCAGCCCGCACCCGTTCCCGCGATGTCATCACCCAACCTCCACTCACCCAACACACCCCCTGTAGCACGGGCATCTTGCCCGTGACCCCGCGTACCCCGGGCATCTTGCCCGTGATCGCCCCCGACGGCAACACCCCCCACCCCAACCCAACTCGTTAATCAATTCACGAAAACACTTGCCATCCCGCCATCCCCGGTATACTTGTTAACTAACTAACACAGGAACCTCACATGGTCCAACCCCGCTTCGAAATGCTCACACAGCAAGAATCGCACATCATGCAAGTCCTCTGGCGCCGACGCCACGCCACCGCTTCATTGGCGTCCAGGACACCCCCTACCTGGCCCGGTCTTGACAAGCCGCGCTGCTCGACCAACATCGCGCTAGTCCCCAAATGCGAGAATGCCTAATGGACGAGAGAAGCTTCTGGATCGACGTGCTCGGCCTGGTCGCCACCGTGCTGATGTCCCTGATCATCGTCGGACATGTCCTGGCCAGGTGGGTCCTACGCCCCAATGGCCTCCGCTTCGGCCGAACCCCCCACTGCGGCCATTGCGACCACGACCTCTCCCATGTCCAGAGCAGTCGTTGCCCGGCCTGCGGAACCCTCATCACACCCGAGAACACCGTCCACGGTGATCCGCTGCGGAAACACCTGCTCATCGCCAAACCCGGACGCTTAGCCCTCCTCTGCTTCGGAACCCTCCTCCCCCTGGCCATCACCATTCATGGTTTCTACACCTACGGGCTCTATCCGACGTCCTGGCTCATCGACTACGTCCAGTCCTCGAATCCGCGCAAGGCCACCCGCGCGTGGAACCAGCTCGAGCATCGCGTCTTCATAGACCGAATCACGGACCAACAACAAGCCGAGCTCCTGCGCCTCTGTGTCCAGGCAGAGGCCAAGAACGCAACGACACCCGAGATGATGGCCTACCTGAAAACCTGGACGAGAGGATACCACATCCCCCAAACCACCCTCGCGAAGCTATGTCTGGAGGCCCTAACCACCCAGACCACCGGGCCGGTCACGGACTGCATCATCGGCAGGCTGGCGGAGCTGTACGAAGACGGCCAGCTATCGAAAGGACAGAAACAGCGCTTCTTCAGACAACTGCTTCACGTATCCCTGCAGATAGCCTCCCCCGCGCCGCCGGGAGAACAAGTCCACTTCGAGCGCGTCGATTGCCTCAGAACGCCCAAGCCCTGCCACGGTGCCCTCGACCTCCCCGTCTGGGCAGAGATCGTCACCAGCCGGACCCTCCTCGACGGCAAGCCAATCGGCCCAAACGCGGCAGGCATCGCCCGGGATGGAACGACCCTCGAGGTCACCGCGCGAACCGTGACCCCCGGAACCTTCCCCTGCACGTCTCCCGGCCCACATACGCTGGAAATGGTGATGACCGTCAAGCTCTTCAACGGTGCCAAGGGCACCCCGGGCGCCGCCAGCCTCTGCTTCGACGGAGAGGTCTCGGCAAAGGCCGCCTTCGAAACCCAACCCGTTAATTAATTCACGAAAACACTTGCCAACCCGCCCTCCCTGGTGTACTTGTTAATTAAATAACACAGGAGCCCCCACATGGCCCGACCCCCCTCCGAAACACTCACCCAACGAGAATCCCAAATCATGGACGTCCTCTGGGACCAAGGCCAAGCCACCGCCGACCAGGTCCGCACCACCCTGCCCGACGGGCCACACGACTCCACCGTCCGCACGCTCCTGCGAGTGCTCGAGCACAAGGGCTACGTCCGCCACAAGACCCGCGGAAAGGCTTACCTCTTCATCCCCGCCGTCAAGCGAGAGCAGGTCGAGCGTAAGGCCCTCAGCACCGTCCTCAAACGCTTCTTCGGAGGATCCGCCGAGGCCCTCGTCCTCCGGCTCATCGAAGACGAACAGCTCTCCCCGGAACAGTTGGATGAGCTCAGACGTACCGGAAAAGGGAAAAGCGCCACGTCAAGGCGCGGAGACGCCAAATGATCGAGACCCTCGCCGCCGACGTCGCCATCAAGGCCAGCCTCGTCTACCTGCTGGCCCTCCTGGCCGACCGACTACTCCGCAAACGCTGGATCCTCGCCAGATCCGCCATGTGGAACGCCTGCCTCCTCGCCCTGCTCTTGCTGCCCCTGGCCACCGCCACCTTCCCCAGACTCCGCATCCGATGCCTGCCCCCGGACCAAGCGCCGGCAGCAG
>JAFGLZ010000082.1 GCA_016927755.1 Phycisphaerae bacterium | reverse complement strand
CATTTCGGGACATCGCCCACCCCTTCTCCGATGTCGACGTGTCGACTTTTCGACGTTTCGACTTTTCCACAGGGCATTCCGCGACATCGGCCAACCCCCGACGCCGAAGTCCGCCGGATCGCATCCTCGACCCACGGACGCCCCCGCCGTCCGGGCGGCGTTCGAGGCGCCGTGCGGTTATGGGACGAAGCCCCTCGGCACGTCCCCCTCCCAGGCCTGCGAACGTCACGCGCCGCAGGCGCTGCACGGATGGCGGGCATGGCTTGCGCGATCTTCTCGGACCATGAGGATTCCTCGCGCATTCATGATCCACCCGCTAACAGCCCGCCCCTTTCGATCCGACAACAGGATTGACGTACGGTGTGGCTTCAAAAAGTCCAGCAAGCCGGGAGGTCTGCAATGAACCCATATCAGAGAAACCAAGACCAGGATGGCTCTACGCGGCGCGCCTGCGAGCGATCGCCCGTCTTCGAGCGGGTCAGTTGGAGAGGGGTCGACGGCGGGCGGTGGAAGCCCGGAATGCTCGTCAACGTCTCCCCCCTCGGCCTGGCGATGCTGACCTACCGAAAGGACGCCCCCCCGTCCGGGTGCCGGATCAACATCCGAGTGAATAGTCACGAATGGTCCAAACCCCTCGATGTGATTAGGGTCGAGCAGGCCTCGGACATCCTGGACCTCGTCGCCGCCCAGTTCCCGGAGACCCATGCGTCCGACGCGCCCACGCACCCACGGACGCGCTCACAGCTCCAGGCAGCCAGGTAGCCCGGTCGGGCGTCCCACGCCGCGCGGTCTCGCTGCCCGCCGCAAGAGGCGGACCGCATGTTGGATTGGAGATCGGAGCTTGGCCGAGATCGGCTGGTACGTCGATTGGGTAGACACCCGGATGGTGGTCTACGTCTTGTACTCCTCGCGAGGCGGCGCGAAGATGTCGAGCGTCTTGCAGGGCTCGTCCACGGCCCGGGCCGCGTGAGGCGTATCGCCCGGAATGATATACATCTGCCCGGCCTCGACGAGCCGTGCCTGGCCGTTGACGACCAACTCGAAGTGACCCTCGATGCAGATGCCGGCCTGCTCGTGCGGGTGCGAGTGCTCAGGCACCTCGCCCCCCGGATCGAGGTCCACCAGCGACAGCATGACCTTCTCGCCCCACGCCAGCCTCGCCGTCACGCCCTCGAACAACCGCGTCACAGGCATGTCGTCCCGCGCGAAGAACACCCGCTCGGCAGGATTGGGTTGCGTCATCACGAATCTCGCTCTGAGGTGTCCTGGGCTCTCGCCGCGGCCCGCTCCAGCCGCCGGTCCCACCAGAAGTTGAGCAGAAGGATCGCGACCCCACAGACCAACAGGCCGTCGGCCACGTTGAAGATCCACTTCCAGAGCTGTATGCCCTTCGGCAGCCAACCGGTCTCGATCTTGATGAAGTCGCGAACGACGGGCGTCGGCTCGACCCGCCACTTGTCGAGCTTCTTGATGGGGAACTGGGGTCCGTCGCCTTCCGGCCACTCCGCGAAGAACCAGTACCGCTCCGTCTCCCGAACCAGCTTGCCCGTCCGATACACCTGACTGCCGGTCCAGCTTCGCCACCCTATGTCGGCGGGCCGCCAGACCGCATCCGCCCGAACGAAGGCGCGATCGTACAGATTGCCCAGCGCCCCGGCCAGGATCAACCCGAGGGCCACGTGCATGCTCTTTCGTTCACGCGGCGTGTGGGCGAAGAGATAAAGCACGAAGAGCAGCGCCAGGATCGACGCCGCGATGAAGACCGTCGTCAACCCGTGCCCCAACCCGAACAACGCCCCGGGGTTGAGTGAGCGACGGAAGTGAAGCAGCTCGGGGATGACCACCTTGACGTCCTGCAGTTGGCTGAACGCCCAGTGCTTGCTCCAAAGGTCAAGGGTCAGACCGACCACGGCAATGATCCACATCCGGGCGTGGCTGGGCCCGTGCCGCAGGCTCAGATCCTGCCAGGAGACAACCTGGTCGTCGTCGATCTTGGTGGGCGCGTCGCTTGTGGGTCCGGTGGATTCGGGCATGAGCCGCCTGGGTTCAGCCGATTAGTAGCCGCGTTCGAGTTTCCGCGCGTATTCAATGCAGTACTTGGCCCAGGGCTTAGCCTTGAGTCGGGCCTTCGAGATGGGCCTGCCGGTGCCCAGGCACACCCCATAGCCGCCCTCGTCGATCCGTTGAAGGGCCTCATCGATCTCCCGGAGAACAGCGTGCGAGTTCTCGATCAAGCCAAGCGTGAACTCCTGCTCGAAGTTGTCGCTGCCGAGGTCGGCCATGTGAATCGGCATGTTGGACAGATCCCCCGAGGACGTCTGGCGATCCTGCCGCAAGGCCTCATCCGTCATGTTCGTTACGTCGCCCACGAGGGTCGCTCGTTTGGCCAGCAAGAGCGCCCTGAACACCTCTAGTTCCCTCTTTTTCAACGGGCTCTTGGGCGGCTTGTCCTCCACAGGCTCCTCGAAGCGGTCCCGATCGAAGCTGGAGGAGTTCGAAGGGGCAGCGGCCTTCCGCTTGGCGCGCTTCTTGGCGGGCGCCTTCTGCATCGAAGGCTTCTCGATAACCGCCTTCTTCCCCTCGGAAACCTTCTTCTTGCCGGCAACAGGCTTGCGGGTGGTCTTCTTGACAGCCTTGGTGCCGGCCTTCTTCCTGGACGCCGACTTCTTGGCCGTCTTGGGGGCCGAAGCAGACGAACCTCGCTTCTTGGCTGCCGTCGGCTTCTTCGTCGCCTTGCGAGTCGTCGGCTTGGCGGAGCCCTTCTTGCTCGTTCGTTTGGCCACTTTGCGCTACCCTGCCCCAGAACCCAAACTGCTATAACCCATTGTCAGTAATGACCTCAACGCGATCTTGAATTGAGCCAGTATAGGAACCTTTCGGCCTTCTGTCAAGGCACCCTCACTGGTCCAACGATCGTCACCCGCGCCCGACGCGACCGGCCTGAGCCTCTCCAACCTGATCACAAGAGGGTCCTTGGGAACGTTTCTCCGATCGCCGAGCTGAGATCGTGACTGAGCACGGTGTGGTCCTGCCGGTCGACGCGCCATTCGATGGACTTGGCCTCTTGTCCGACGGCGTCAATCCAGACGCTCAGGCCCGCCTCGAGTCCGGACGGCAGGCCTCCTCCTTGCCGCCCATGCGGGGCATCACTCGGGGGGCTGGGAATCTCGCTGAAGCTCGAATCGGATTAGGTCTCCAAGGTTGGCGGATTGATACGGCTTGCGGACGAATCCCGCGACTGTTCGCCAGGGATCGCCCAGGTGGGTGATGTCGCAGCCCTCGGCGACTGACAGGATGATCCTGGCGCTCGGACGGATCCCGCGAAGCTCCAGAAGTATCTCTTCGGCCTGCCGATCGGGCAGCGTCGAGTCCAGCAACACCAGGCAGATAGTCTCGGCGTGTTCGAGGAAGATGCCGAGACCCTCACGACCCTCGTCGGACGTCAGAAGGTCGAGTCCCATCCTGCCCAGAATCTCTCGCGCGTCTTCTCGGTCGTCCGCGCTGCCGCCGATCATGAGAACCGTGTCGGCTCCGCGGCACCGTTCACACGGCATCTCGCGCCCCCGCGAATCCTCGCTCGGAGCGGGGGAGCAAGGCAGTAGGACCCGAAACGTCGATCCGTGGCCCGGCTGAGATGTCACGGCAATCGTACCGCGATGCCCTCGAACGATCCCCGAGACCGCGGCGAGGCCGAGACCTCGGCCCGTGAACTTCTTGCTGAAGAACGGATCGAAGATCTTCGCCATGGTATCCTCGCCCATTCCGCAGCCCGTGTCGGAGATCTCCAGGTAGGAGTAGGCCCCCTCGGGCAGATCGCCAGGGTCCAAGAGCGCGCGATCGAGGTAGGAGCGATCGGCCTCCAGACAGCCGGTGCTCACCGTGATGGTGCCTGGCCCGCCAGAAATGGCTTCCGAGGCGTTGATCACCAGGTTCATGAGCACTTGACGGAGTTGACTGGGGTCCGCCTCAACGGCGCACACATCGTCCGCGAGATCGTAGGCCAAGCGTCCCCCTTTGGGCACGATGGACTTCAGCAGGTGCTTCATGTCCTGCACGAGTCGCGACAGGTCCACTCGCTCGATGATGAACGCCCCTCTGCCCGAGTACGCCAGCATCTGGTTCGTGAGCTCCGAGGCCTGGTGGGCGGATTGCTCGATGATCTCAAGCGGCTCTCTCATGGGTGAGTCCGGCGGCACGTCGCCGAGGAGGAAACTGGCGTTGGCCAAGACGCTCGTCAGCAGATTGTTGAAGTCGTGGGCCACGCCACCGGCCAAGACGGCCAGACTTTCCATCTTCTGAGCCTGCTGGATCTTGACATCGAGCCTCTGCCGCTCGGCCTCGGCGCGCTTGCGCTGAGTGATGTCGCGAGCCACTCCCTGAAACGCGACGGGCTGGCCGTACTCATGCAGAAGCCAACTATTGATCTCCATCGGTACGACGTGCCCGTCCTTCGCAGGTACTTCAATCTCATACCGAGTGTGCGGCATGCCCTCGAGCTTCTGCCTGCCGGCCGCGTTGGACAGCTCCCGTTGGCGCTCGGTCAAGTAGTTGTCGATGTTGACCCCGACGACCTCCTCGACGGCGTATCCGAGAATGGCCTCCACGGCACGGTTGACGGAAGTGATCCGGCCGGTCTTGATGTCCACCGTATAGATGATGTCCGTCGCGTTCTCGACGAGCGTTCGGTAACGTTCTTCGCTCTCGAGGAGCGCTTCCGCGGCTGTCTTACGGCGCGTGATGTCCACCATGGCCGCCTGAATTGCCGGCCTGCCGCGGTACTCGACAGGACTGGCATGGACCTCCATCCAAAGAAGCGATCCGTCTTTGCGAGTCATCCGATACTCGCATCGCTCCGGGGCCGGCCGGTGCTCCTGTCGATCCGCATACCAGGTCCGAACCCGCTCACGATCCTCCTCAGAGACGGTCCGAGCCACCTGGTCCGGCGACAAGGCCGCCATCTCCTCCTGGCTGTAGCCGCACATGTCAGAGAAGGCCTGATTGGCAAAGACAACGCGCCCGTCTTGCAGGATCACCAACCCCTGCAACGAGTGGTCGACCAGCGCCCGATAGGCCTCTTCCGTCCGCCGACGCTCCGTTATATCGAGAAAGAGCAACTGCGTGGCGGGGCGTCCCTGGTACTCGATTAGCTTGGCGTGCGCTTCGACCCAGAACACGGACCCGTCCTTGCGAATCATGCGAAACTCGTAGCGTTCAGGGACCTGCCTGCCCGTCAGGCGGTCGCGATAGTGCCGCCACACGCGCTCCCCGTCATCGGGGTGAACGCTTGACCGCACCTGCTCGGTAGAGAGCGATTCCATCTCCTCCCGCGTGTAGCCGCCCATCTGGGCAAACGCTCGGTTGGCGAAGGCCGCCCGACCGTCCTGCAGGATGCAAAGCCCCTGGACCGTTTGGTCGACGAGCGTTCGATACGCCTCCTCCGCGCGTCTCCGCTGGTTGATCTCCTGTCGCAGGAGGGAGACGGACATGGATAGGTCGGCCGTCCGCTCCTCGACGCGCCTTTCGATTTCCCCGTATGTGCTGCGGAGCAGCGCATCTGTTCGCTTCTGCCGAGACAGTCCCGAAAGAAGGCGACGCAACTGTGCGGCGGATCGGTCCTTCTGATCGAGTTCCGAGGGATGACTGTAGAACGGGTTTTCATAGAGTTCCGACCCCACGACAACCAACGGGTGGACCATGAGGATGTCCAGTAGCATCGACGGACTGAACTGCCGTTGGTCGTACTGGCACAGCGCCAGGCACGCGCTGCCCGGGAAGAACTCGCTGAGTCGAGATTCATACTCCCTCAAGCGGTGGCTGCCGGGCGGCCGGCCCAGAGCCCACGTCATCTCCCCGGTAACGCGCAGGGCAGCGTACCCGTCGGCCATCGCTCGAACGGTCTCCTGCCTGAGCAGTCGGATCATGGCATCCGGATCGAACACGCCCCCAACCAGGTAGGTTTCCTGGGCATTCAGGATGCAGAGCTGGCCGCTGCGCAGATGGGTATCGACTTGCTCGGGATTTTCGCCGAGCAAGCCGAGCCCGTCGGGGGGATGCTCACCGTCAGCGATGTAGACAACCCTCTCATTACGTTTGATCCCCGAACCGACGAATGACCGGAGTGTCCCGCGATGATCCTCCGGCGTGTCGTAGAAGAAGCAGAGATGGTCCCCTGGCGCCAAATCGTCGATGCTGGGAAAGGCGTCAGGTGGCATGATCTGGATCGCGCTCCTTCCGAGAGTGGGATACACCCCAAGCGCAGCACCAACGAAATGCAAGCGACGCCTGGCGGTTGCCGTCATCACGATGCTCTGGGCGAACCGCCGATGCTAGCCCGACGGGAACCTGTCTCGCACCGCAGGTTTCCGGCTCGCAAGAAACCACGAGCCATGAGATGCACAGGGGTGGGGTGGGCGTCACATCCTCCTCTTGCCACCCAGGTTTATTCTACCCTGACTCCAGGGAGCATCAATGGCATGGATCAAACCGACTCCAAGACGCCGCGGAAGAAAGGGAATCACGGGCGGGACTCGAGAAGGCATTCCTCCCCCCATATGTCAGAACCGTCTGCTCTTCCCTCCGTCGGCCCGAACTGGCGATCCGGCCCCGCCGAATCGAAGATCGGGCGCCCCTTGTTGGTTACGACGCGACTCCGCATCACGGCTGATTCGTGGGCGACGGTGACGTATCGAAGCGGGGATCCCCACGGGTCGACAAGCCCCTGGCCCTCGGCCCGCCTGAGAACCGCCGGCAGACCGTCCAACTTCGCGCTGCTGGGACCGTAAGCAAGCAACGCTTCAATGGCCGCCGTGGCCGATCCGTCGGGACGGCCGGGAGGAGCCGTCTCATAGTGCTGGATGTAGACCGTCAAGGCTTCGTCCAAGGAGCAGAGCAGGCGGACCGCCAGATCCTTCTTGGCCTGCAGCCTCGAAGTCCGCGCGAATCCCGACAGCAGGAACAGCACGATCCCGAGCAGTAGCACGGCGACTGCCATCTCGACCAGCGTCATCCCGGCGCGTGCACGATCGCGCAGACGCGCCCGCCGAACACTGCTGAGCCCTGGCCTATCGTCACCCGCGATCATAGAATGCAGCTTGGCGGTATTCGGGCTCCGTTGTCAAGGACTGGTTTCATGACCGATCCAACTCGTTGGCCGATACTCGTGGCAGCTCTGCTGTTTTGTCTGGCGGCGGCGGGCTGTGTCCAGCCCTCGTTTGAGCCCGGAGGGCTGAACGTCTGGGCGGTGAGCGGGTCGCACACGGTCGCGATGAACGGGACGGTCCGTCGCGAGACCAACTGCTACAGTCATCAGGACAAACGGATCAGCCTGCGTGCCGCTCGCAACGAGACGGTGGCGTGCCAACTCGTGGTCTCGGCACAGGAGCGACCCCTGGCACGCGTAACACTCACAATCGGCCAATTGAGCGACAAGACGACGACACTCCCGTCCGAGACCGTTCGGGCCTATCGACCGCATTACGTTCGCACGACTCGTGAGCCCTCCTGGCAGATGATCCGCCAGAATATCGTCCCCTCGACAGAGCCACACGCGGATATCCTGGTCCCGCTCAACGCCCCGAAAGGAGGCCAGCCGTTTGACGTGGCCGCGAACTCGTGCCTTCCCGTTTGGATCGACGTCGCCATTGACGCCAGCGTCGCTCCCGGCGTGTACACCTCCAAGATCGAAATCGCCAGTGACGGAACGATCGTTGATCAGCTCCAGTTGCAGGTACAGGTTCTCCCGCTGACGCTCCCCAACGAGATGGTCTGCCCGATCCATCTCGGCGTGGATCTGCCCAAGCTCCTGGCGCATCACCTGGAGCGGGAAGGCAGACCGTACGCCCCCGCGGGGCTGGTGGATGGCGATCCGATGGCCGAACAGGTCAGGGGGGTGCTCGACGGCACCTTACGAATGGTTCACGCGCATGGATGCAGCCCGTTCCTGACAGGGATCGCTCCGGCCATCTCGCTGGAAGCCTCGGGGCAATTGCGACTCGCCTGGGAAACGTACGACCGCACGGTCTCGAGCTACCTGGACGGGAGCGCCTATCCCGATGGAAGAGGAGGCTCTGCGTGGCCGATGCCGGTAACGGCCTCCTTCCCGCTCCCGGCGAGCTATGGGGGAGCCAACTCACCCGCCTATGGCGTGGCATTCCAGGAATGCCTAAAGCAATGCCTGGAGCACTTCCGGCAGAAGGGTTGGCTCGACAGGCACTTCGTTTGGACGGCACCCCCGGTGCGGGCAGAGCCCGAACCGGCCAATACCGTCTTGTCGTTCGGCACGGCCGTTCGCCAGGCAAGCCCGAGTCTGCGGCTGCTCACGACCTCGATCCCTCAATCGATGAAGCCCTTCGGGTGGCTATCGCACGAGTTCGATCCGGCCCTGTCAAACGTGGTCTCGATATGGGCCCCGCCGGCGCAATTCTATGACGAGCCGACGATGAAGAAGTGCCAGGCCATGGGAAAGTCCGCATGGATGTTGGTGGAGCATCCCCCCTTCAGCCCGTCGTTTGATATCGGCACGCCGGAAGTAGACCCCCGGGCGCTCGCCTGGCAGGCTTACCGCTACAAGATCCAGGGAATCCTTGTGCCTACCATCAACGACTGGCCGGAGACCCCGGTCAGCACCGTTGTCGCTGGCGGCGGCAGTTGGCTGGTCTACCCGGGCAAGCCCTTTGGGATCCTCGGGGCCGTGCCGTCGGTTCGGCTCAAGCAGCTCCGCCGAGGTCTTCAGGACGTGGCGTACCTGTCCCTCCTCAAGGGCATCGACAAGGGCCGGACGGCGGACACGATCGCCAAAGCATTGTTCCGGTACGGCGGAACGGCCGCCTACGGCGATCACTATGCAGACGGGGTTCAATGGCCGTGGGCCAGCGATCCCGACCTGTGGGATCTGGCGCGGCGTTTGACGGCGGACCGAATCCTGCGGATACAGGGAGGCGCGCCGGGCGACAAGGATGCCGAGTTCGTCCAGACGGTTGAATGGCGACGGTTCATTGACGGCGCGTGCAAGGTTCGCATCTACTGCGAAGGCGTGCGGGTTCGATCGCTCGACCCGTCGAGTTCCGGGGGTGAGGCAGAGGTCGTACTGCATCTCGTGGTTCGTAACGACAAGCCCGAACCGATTACGGGACGACTACGGTTCGGGAAGCTGCCGGTCGGCTGGCGAGCCGTGGCGAACGACCTGCCGGTGGAGGCATTGCCATCGCTGGCGCGAGCGAAGGTCTCGTTGGTGGCGCGGGCGTCGGCGATCGGCACGAATGAGCTCGGCATCGCCTACATTCCCGTAGTGTTCGACGGAGGCCGGCAAGGACAGGTCGAGATCCGTGCCCGCTTGACGCAGGTCACTGCCCGGGGGCTGGAGCGCCCCGTGGTGGTGGACGGCGACCTGTCCGACTGGCCGCCCGGAATCCGCAACGTCGCCGGAGACTTCATCGTGATCGCCGGTCAGGATCCGCTCCTGGCCGGGCGCGAGCCAACGGGCCGAGCCACTCAGCAAACGGTAGTGTTCACGGGGTTCGACAGTCAGCATCTCTACCTTGCCTTCAATTGCCGGGAGGACAAGCCGGACAGTCTACCCGCCACAAGCAGCAACTTCGTTCGCTATGAGGGGTTGCTGCCGATGGACGGAGACCTGCTGGAGGTTCTCATCGACCCGACGAACGCGGGTACCGGCCAGCCGATCGACGTCTACCATCTGGTGATTCGACCGACCGGCGCGGCGTTTGCCGAACGAGGCGTCTCGACGGACACGTGGGGAACGAGCCGGCACTGGCCCGCGGAGGTGCGCGTGGCCGCGGCACGACAGGAGCGAGGTTGGACGGCGGAGCTGAGCATCCCGCTGTCGGCATTCGGACGGGAAGCTCGATCCATCAAGCGTTGGGCGATCAATTTCGGCAGGTATCAGCCTCGTCTGGGACAATACAGTAGCTGGTCGGGCGCGAGACGATACCTGTACAACACTCGATCGTTCGGCAATCTGAGGTGGCCATAGTGCGCCGCGCTCGAGACCCCAGGGGCCCCGGCGGGATGAATCTCGGCTGGGTCCAGCCGGATGGAGTATGGATTGTGGGCAGGAATGCACATTGGCTCGTTCTGGGCGGTCTGTTGGTCCTCGTCGTTGCGCTCGGGCTCTGGTTCTGGCCACGCTCACCGACGGGACCGACGGAGGCGACGACCTCTTCGGGACGACTAGAGATCATTGGCCTGCCTGAGTCGATCTGGGCCGTGATCGACAAGCCGACGGGCACCGGTCTGGCCGCGGACGACTACAACAAGGGCGTCGTCGAATACTACGACAGCGACCGCTACAAGGCGCTCCGGAATCTGACCCCGGAGCGGCGGCGGGAGATCGGGTACGGCAAGTTCCCGTATCGCGTATACAAGTACGTCACCGCCGGGGCCAAGAAGCGACGGATGGGTTACTTCGAGAACTACGTCAAACCCACCGAGGCGGTCGGTCCCAGCCATCAGGACCTGATCGCCCAGGCGGAGCTGGCCAAGCCTCCGCTGCCGCACTTGCATGCCTTCAAGGACATGGCTGAAGCGACGCTGCTCTACGGTGAGATCTGCGAGAAGGGCAACCAGGCCAAGGAGGCGGAGCGGCTTTACAAGGCGGTCCTGGTCTTCGGGTATCACGTGGCCGAGGACCGGGTGCGTCTGTTCAGCTTCCAGACCGGGCTGAACATCCAGATTCAGGCCGCGCAACACCTGGTCAAGCTCTATCAGGATCGGAAGCAAGCCGACGCGCTGGCCAAGGCCTCCGCCCTGTTGAAGGAGTTGACAGAAGTCTTCGACGGAGTGGCAAGGAAAGCCAAGGAGACGCTCTTTCGAACGGACGGAGACGGGCATCTCCATCCCGGCGACCTGCTGAACATCGCGGCAAGCGACGCCGATCCGATGTGGCGGATCGAGGCGGTCCGCCAGCTCGGCTTGTGCCGTGCCGCGCTCAACCAAGGTGGAAACCGCGCCGACTACAAGGCCATCACCGAATTGCTTACGCGGTTCGAGCAAGCGAGTGACGGACCGGGAAAGGACCCCTTCATCGAGGCCGCGGCCAATCTGGGCCTAGCCATGACGATGAAGGACGTTCGCGGGGCTACGTAGACACAAGGCCGCGCGAGAAGGCCAAGGAAGACCTGAATGAACGTTACTTGGCGGAAACCGGAAGGAACATGAGTGACACGAAGACCATCACGGTGTTTGGCAGCTCGGACCCCAAGCCGGGCGAACCTGCCTATGATGAAGCCCACCTTCTGGGCCAGGCGATTGCCAAGGCCGGATGGGTGCTCTGCAACGGAGGATACGGCGGCACGATGGAAGCGGGGTGTCGCGGCGCCGCCGAGGCCGGCGGGCGGACGATCGGCGTATCGTGCGCCGCGTTCGGGCGCTCCGGCGTGAATCAGTGGGTTCAGCGCGAGATCCACACCGAAGACCTGAACTCGCGGGTGAACAACCTGATCGAGTTGGGGGACGCCTACGTTGTCCTGCCCGGATCGACCGGAACGCTGTTGGAGTTGGCGGCGGCGTGGGAGCTGGCGAACAAGGGGTTCCTGGCCGGCAAGCCCATTTTCCTTCTGGGCGAGTTCTGGGTGCCCGTGGTAGCCGTCATCGCCAAGGCGTCGCCCCGGGCCCTCAACCACGTCGAGCCCGCCCGGAGCGTCGAGCAGCTAGTCGAATCGCTGACCGCCCGGTTCAAGGCGTCATAGTGGAGGTCGCTCCCTTGCCAAGACGTTCGTAGATGGCGATCGGCTTGTCAGCCCAGCTAATGACCGTCGGGCGGGACCACCATCTGCTTAGGCTTCTCGGGAACACCGCTGTTTTGGCGTAGTGTACGGTCCACCAGGCCGTCTCCAGCTCATCCGGCCGATCCACCGCGACAACGACGAAATCCGGCCAGACCGGCGCGTTCTCCGCCCAATCCCGCGGCAGGAGCACGACGCGGCGCCGATCGAAATCGAGCGGGGGCACGCAGTACGGCGCCGGCTCGCGGACAAGGCCGATTGTGGCCTGTGAATTGTCGGCAGTCCTGTCGGCCAACCACTGCGCCGCCGACGCCCGGCTGTTCGTCGAGCTCGCGTCCCGGAGGAACCCGAGCAGGTAGCGCCCGCCCTCGAAGCCCGTCGACAGGAGTAGTACGACCGCCAGCGAAACGGCGACGCGGCGATGACGCTCGAAGAGCATAACGATGCCCCAGGCCGCGGCGATGGCAAGCACGGATGCCGGGAAGATGAGGAAGCGTCCGTATTCCCCCGGCTTACCGGCCCCGATGCAGGTGAACTGGACTAGCGCCAATCCCGCGGGGACGAGCAACGGCAGCAAACACCATGTCCGTCGCGATAGAAGCACGAGCAGTGAAACCGTGCCGACGATCACCAGTGGGAGGCTCATCCCCTCGACCAGCAGACGCGCCACGGTCCATGCCCCTTCGGCAATTCGGCCGACCTCATACATCGCCATCGAGTTGCCCAGGTTCGACCTGAGGAACGCACGATCCGCCAGCAGATTGATCAGCAGGTATGGGTTGGTCACCAGGAAGACCGCACCCGCGAGCACAACGCCCCAGGCCAGGCGAGCGAGCGTCCTTCGCTTCGTTTCGCACGGTCGCCGCGCGATCGCCACGAGCATGATGCTCGCCGCAGGCCAGGCGCTCAGGACCGTCGCCCCCGCCAGCCCCGTCAGTGCGGCGAGGAGCAGCCACTGGCTGCGCCGGCCGTCCCGGACGTATGCCATGCCAACCAGTCCCGCCAGCAGCATCATCACGGCGGCAACCAGATGCGGCTTACCCTCGTGCGACATGGTGATGACGACGGGCATCAAGATGAAGAGGGACCCCGCCAGCAGTCCAATCGTCCTATGCCCGAGCCGCCGGCCGATCAGGTAGCACGTCACGACGCCGAGAAGCGCGAAGGCGGACGAGTATAGGCGCATCGCCACGTACATCGCGCCGAACGCGGAAGGATGGTCGAGACACCGTGCCAGGTTGCCGCTGACCTCGATCAGCCCGAGCGCCGATCCCAGCCCGATGATCGCCCCGACCGGATAGACGAACATCCCCCCGTACTGATACAGCTTCGGATCCAACTGAAGTTTCGAGGGGCGCATCCCCGCCAACGCCCGAAGCGTGATGACCTCGTCGGGCTGGTTCGAGTAGAGCCGATATCGGATGAGGATCTCCGCGCGGCCTCGATCGGTTTCCGTCAGGTCGACGAGACGATGACGCTTGGCGAGCGGGTCGACGTCGACGTCCGCGCCGAGTCCGCGTCGCTCGCTCCAATCGCTGCCCTTCAGTTCGACGAGCCGCTCGCCCGGCCACGGCCTTTGGGAGCCGAACAGGTACTTGTCGGCGCGGCGAGACGGGAGTCCCCAGGAGATGCCCGAGAGCACGATCACCAGGGCAAGGAATAACACGATGACGAGACCGAGACGCGCCATGACCCGCCTAGGAGCCAACGGGAGGTCCCGGTCGACTCGAGAGCGATAGCAGGATGTCCACAACGGCCATCAGCCCCAAGCCGACGCTCACCACGCCGTTGACTGTAAAGAACGCGAGATTCACGCGAGAGAAGTCGTCCGCACGAACGAGCAGGTTCTCGAAGAGCAAGAGCAAGGCCACGCCCGCCACGCCGGCCAGATAGACCGCACCCAATCCCGCAAGCCAAGCCAGCCACGTCAACAGCGCCACCGCCGCGGCGTGCGCGCCGCGAGCGATCCACAAGGCCGGGGCGGGCCCCAATCTGGACGGCAGCGAGTAGAGTCCTTCGGTGCGATCGACGTCGATGTCCTGGCAGGCGTAGATGATGTCGAATCCCCCGATCCACAGCGTTACGGCCGCCATGAGCACGATCGCCGGCGCGCCCACCGAAGCGGGATGGATCGCCACCCACGCCGCCACCGGTGACAGCGCAATCGCGCTGCCAAGGTAGAAGTGTGACCACTTGGTGAATCGCTTCGAGTAGGAGTAGCCGCACAAGTAGGCCAGGAGGGGCATGCCGAACACGGCCGGCCAGGGATTCGCGTAGATCCAATAGAACCCCGTGCAGCAGGCCATGAAGCCTCCGATACAGCAGCCGCTGAAGAACAGGGCCATCCTTCGACTCAGACGACCAGTCTGCAAGGGTCTGTCCTTCGTGCGAGGATTCTTGGCGTCGATCTCGTAGTCGACGATGCGATTGAACGTCATCGCGAGGCTCCGGGCCAGGACCATGCAACCGACAATGAGGACCACCTGGCCCGGCCTGGGCAGCCCTCCCGGGAGATGCCGCCCGGCGAGAAACGTCGCGATGAGCGCGAACGGCAGGGCGAAGACCGAGTGCGAGAATTTGATCATCTCGCCCCAGGTTCGGATTGCACGAATTCCGCCGCCCATGCCGGCCCGTTACCCCCCAGCAGTCACGTCTGATCCCACGTCAGGCCGAGTCCATCGGGCAACCAAGTCGTTGGGGATGCCCAGCAAGTCTAGAACACGGCCGACCACTTCATTGGCCAAGTCGCCGATCGTCTTGGGCGCGCCGTAGAACGGAGGGCAGAGCGGACAGATGATGCCACCGGCTTCGCTGACGCGAATCATGTTCAGCAGATCGATATGTGCCAGCGGCATCTCGCGAAGGCAGAGGATCAGGCCTCTGCGCTCCTTGAGATGCACGTGTGCGGCGCGGGTGATGAGATTGTCGCCGCGTCCGGCGGCGACATCGGCCAGCGTGTGGCACGTGCACGGGCAGATGACCATCGCGTCCGTCCGATTGGAGCCGCTGGCCAGGGCACTGAACAAATCATCGTGTCGATGCGTCGTCAGGCGGGCGGAACCCGCGACGGCGGGGGTAAGCAGTTCACTGTCGCCGAGCTCGGATGCGGCGACGGCGCGTCCCAACGGACTGACAATCAAGTGAATGTCGGCGCCGGCTTGGATCAGGGCCCCGATCAGTCGACGGGCGTAGACGGCTCCGCTCGCTCCGGTAACGCCCACGGCGATCGTCATGGACATGGCCCGACCCTCGCTCGTCATTCCACGTTGGGGGCGGCATCGATGGCCATCAGCTTGCGGCGCGCCGACGGCACCCACGGCGACTCCGGATACCACTCCAACACATGCTTGAGCGCCTGAACGCCCTCGTTCTTGCGGTTTTGATTGAGCTCGAGCACCCCCAACTCATACATCGCTTGTGGGGCGGCGTCGCCGTCACGATAGCGATCCGTGATTTCGACGAGCTTGTCGCGACGCGTCTTGACGTCATGCTCGGTGAGCGTCTGATAGACAATCAGGTTGTCGTGGAGCTTGCTGCCCGGGAACCACTGGTCGATGTGCCTGAGATTCTCCGGATATTTGGCGTGTCGGGGGTCGCACTGGAGAAGCAGACTGATCGGATTGTTGTCGGGATACACAACGTCCTTGAATTGCCCGTATTGGTTGTCGCGGATGAGCGCCAGGAGCTGTGCGGCCTCTTCCGCCACGGCCTGCGGGTCCACATTGAGGCTGCTCGCGGCGGGCTTCGGCGCGAAGAGCCTTCGAATGCCCGAAGCGGTGGACGTCGTCGGCGTCTCCGGGATCCCGCTGCTGAAGGCCTTGACGACCCGCTCCAGGATGTCCTGCGCCAGTCTGAGCTTGCCCTCGCGAGCCTCGAGCTGTGCGAGCTTGAGACCCGCCACGCTGGCGAACGGAGAGTCCGGCGCCTCGCCCAAGATCTCTTTCCATGTGGCTCGGGAGGCATCGGACGGGAAGTCCGAGTAGAACTGAAGCAGCGCCTCGCGGCGAAGAAGCTCCATGTCGATCCGCATGTCGAGCGCCCGGCCTCGGAGATACAGACAGTTCCAGTAGTAGCGGCTCTCCGGATACCTTTCGGCAAACCGCCGGCACTGATCGACCACCTCGCGCTGCTGCCGGAACAGCTCGGTGGGCAACGCGAGTTGCAGCATGAGCATCTTGTTCTGGATGATCGCTTTGATCTCGCGCTTGTCCTTGTCGGTGTCGGCGACCCATTCCAACTCGGCGGCTCGCTCCACGAGTTCGCGCGTGTCCATGTCGACGAAGACTCGACCGCTGTTGGGGCCGTAGTCGTGTTCGAGGAGACGGTACGCCAACTCGTCGGGGCCCACCTCCGTGTAGAACAAGACGACCGGCACGACGAACAGCACCGCGAGCCAGGGCGCGATCCCGCCTGGACGGTAGTTGATCACGTGGGCGATCGCCAGGACGACACCACCGCCGATGCCGGAGGCCACCACCGCCAGGATCCACGGCACGAACAACTTCATGCGCTCACCAGGGGCGACCATGGCCACCACGGTCGGCGACACGTTCCGCGTAGCGGTGAAGAAGTAGATGATGACGGGGGCCAGTGCCAGCAGGAACGTGGCGTAGCGGAACGAGAAGTGGAACGGCCGGACGGTGGCGATGACGCAACCGATCAGAAGCGCCATGGCCAGCCAGGGGAAGATGGCGACGAATCCGACGACGACCAGGAAGATGATTGCCACAGGCAGCCGATATAGCATTGCCACCAGGATGGGGATCGTCACGAGGGATGCCATGAGCAGCCCGACAATGATGATATGGGCCGGCACCTGCTCGACGCTGATGGGGAACATCAGGAAATCGGTCAGCGTGACCTGGTGCTCCGCGAACGGGTTAAAGCAGGCTCGCCACAGGGCCCAATAGGGGTAGCGCGCCGGGGCCAGCTCTCCGCTGAGCAGGGAAACGACGGGCCTGATCAGTGGATGAGGATCGCCGGTTCGCAGCGAATACGTGAAGCAACCGAGTCCGAAGAACAGCACGATGTTGATGACCAAGAAGACGACGGCCCGGCGACGGTATCGCGGGGCGGTTCTGGACCAGACGTCCACGATCTCGGCTTCATGGGTCTTAGGCAGCGGGACCGTCGTCCGGCTCGGGGCGTTCGTCGGGCTGAGCGTGGGCGTTGACGCTCGGTCCGGCCTGACGGAGGGGTTGTCCCCTGGCACACGCACGTCCCGATCGCGATGGTGTCCGGGAGTCTGCGTCAAGAACCCTTCTCCGCCACGTAGACAAGGACCACCCCCAACGTGAGCGGACGGCACGCGACGCCAGTGAAGCCCGCCCGTCGGAGTCGATCGACCATTTCCCCTCGTCCGACGAACGCGACCACGCTCCTGGCCAGGTACCGATAGGCCCCCGTCCGATCTCGGCTGACGAGGGTGGCAAGTCGTGGCATCATCCGCTCAAAGTAGAAACCGTATAGCCACCGCAAAAGGCGGTTCTCAGGCATCGAGAACTCGACGATGACCGCGCGTCCGCCCGGACGGAGTACGCGGTACATCTCGCGGAAGCCGACGTCCAGGTCCTGGAAATTGCGCACGCCGAACGCACAACAAGTCATAGTGAACGTTCCGTCGGCAAAAGGCAAGCGCAGGGCGTCCGCCCGGCACCAGATCGCCGGCGGCCTGTTCTGCCGCCGGGGCGCATGGGCGGCAGCCAGCGCGAGCATCCGCTCGGCGAAGTCGACGCCGACGACCCGACCCGCGCGTTGCCGGAAGGCCTGAGCCAAGTCACCCGTCCCGCAGGCAACGTCCAAGACCCGGTCTTGCGACGTCGTTGCCGCCAAGGCCACGGCTTGACGCCGCCAGGACGCGTCACGCCCAAAACTGGCCAGCGTGTTGATCAATTGGTAGGTCGGCGCGATCGCGTCGAACATCCCCCGCACGCGGTCGGCCTTGTCCGGCTGGTGGTGAGGGTCGGTCAGACGCTCGCGATCCCAAAGCAGGTCGTCGCGGGACTCGCACCCCCGGGGTGACTCGATTTGCCCGTCGTCCTTGCACACGCCACGCAAGCTATCGACGATTCCGCCCGCAGGCAAGCCGGCGGCATGACGGCAGGATCCTTCCGAAGGCAAGGATCGAGGATCTCAGGCAGGTTCCTCCTCGTCCTCGACGACGCCGATCTGCTTGAGGGCGCGGAACGCCGCCTTCTGCTCGGCCTCCTTCTTGCTGGGCCCCCAGGCACTGGGAAAGCGGCGACCTCCCACGACGACGCACATCTCGAAGCACTTGCTGTGATCGGGCCCCTGCTCGTCCAGAAGTTCGTAGACGGGCGTAGCACCAAAGTGCTTCTGGGCGTGCTGCTGGAGCTGCGACTTGAAGTTCCGCTGGTGCTCGCTGGCGGCGGCCTCAACGATGACCTCTCCGATCTGCTTGAGGATGAAATCCCGCGCCGCCGCCATCGTGCCACTGTCGAGGTAGATCGCGGCGATGACCGACTCGAAGGACGCGGCGGCCAACGAGCTTGGCAGTTGGGTCCGCCCGCTCATGCCCTTGCCCACGAAGAGGAGATCCGGCAGCCCGAGCCGATTGGCGGCCAGGGCACAGGTATGCCGACTCACGACGGCCGACTTGATCTTCGTCAGTTCGCCTTCGAGGTAGTGGGGATACTTTCGGAAGAGCTCCTTGCAGACAACCGCGCTGAGGATGGCGTCGCCCAGGAACTCGAGTCGTTCGTTGCTTTCGAGACGGGTGTTGGCGCAGGAGGCGTGGGTCAGGGCCGTGTCCAGGATGGATCGATCCTTGAACTGATACTCTAGCGCAGCTTCCGCCTTTTCGAGGACTTCTGCCCTGTCCACTGGGGATCAACCTTGTGGGCCGATGGCGAGGGCCGCGCCGAGTTCGCGGAGTGGCCTTCGCCTTCGGCCGAATCCATGGAGCGACGCGCACACGCGTCGTCGAATTCAGCCAATGCCACAGAGTATATTATCGGCGGGCCCGTACGTCAATTTAGGAAATTGTGCTCCGAGAAGAGTCGCATGAGTATACAAGGCAATGGTAACCAATGCTTTATGATGAAAACGCATTCTGAACGATTAATCGTCCCGGCCTGCCGAGCCGGCCATGACCGCGAAGTTCTCCATTGTGCTCGTATCGCCGCTCATGATGAGTTGCTGGTGATAGGAGACCCGAGGCATTCGCGTGACGATCCATCGGCGCGCCCGCGTGGTCAGTTCGTCGCAGATCGCGGCGTCACGGAGGAACAGACATCCGCAGAGCAGATCGATGGCTACGTCCACGATCTTCCGGCCGTAGAGGTCCATGTACATCGTACCGGGCCTAGCTTTCACGAAGGCGATGATCTCTTCGAGGCGGGCACGTCCTTGCGCGAGCTGATCGGCGAGCGGCTTCAACGCTTCGGGCCAAGTCCGTGAAACGAGGATCTCGTCGATGAGCTTGCTTGCGGTGCCCGACATGACGCCTCGAACGGCCGCGACGACCTGCAACTGCGAGGTTCCCTCGTAGATCGGCGCGATCCGGGCGTCGCGGAGGTAGCGCTCGCACGGATAGTCTCGCATGTATCCGCTTCCGCCCAGGATCTGGATGGCGTCGTAGGCCACGCGATTGCACATCTCTGAGGCGATGTACTTGCTCATGGGGGTGAGCATGCCGTTGATCCGCTTGTAGGAGCGCTCCTGGTTTCGGAGGGTCTTGACGAGTTCCTTGTCGTCCGGCTTGTCGAACTCCAGTTTTCGCGCCGCGCCGTACATCTTGTCCACGCAGTAGGCGGTCTCGTAGGTGAGCGCCCGAGCCGCCTCGAGATCGAGCCGCATCTCGACGAGCATGTCGCGGACGGCGGGCAATTCCTCGATGGCCACGCCGAACTGCTTTCGGGCATGGGCATAGTCTCGGGCGACCTGGTAGGCCGCCTCGCCGAGTCCCAAGCCCTGCGCGGCGATGCCAAGGCGGGCCCCGTTCATCAGGGCCAGCACGTACGTGATCAGGCCGCGTTGACGTTCGCCGATCAGTTTGGCCGGCGTGTCGTTGAACTGGAGCTCGCACGTCGGCGAGCCGTGGATTCCGAGCTTGTTCTCGAGCCGCCGGACGACGACCTTGGGGCCGCGCTCGACGAGAAGCAGGCTCAGGCCGCGCCCGTCGGAGATCTCCGGCTCGCTACGGGCCAGGACCAGCAGGATCTCGCCGCATCCGTTGGTGATGAACCGCTTGACGCCCTGGATCCGCCACTGGCCGGCGTCGTCCTGATAGGCGCGGACTTTGACGGCCTGGAGATCGCTACCGGCGTCCGGTTCGGTGAGGACCATCGCTCCGGTGTAGCGGCCGTCGGCGAAGCCCGGGAGGTACTCTTGCTTGATCTCGTCGCTGGCGAAGGCGTGGATCGTCTCGGCGATGCCCTGGAGCCCGAACAGGTTCATCAGGCTGGCGTCGGCGCGGCTGATGAGCTCAGTGGCGATGGTGTAGACGAGGCTCGGGAAGTTCAGCCCGCCGTACTGATACGGGAGCGTGAAGCCCATCAGATCGGCCTGGGCGAGCTTTTCGAGGTTCTCGGCGGTTCCCGGCGCGTAGTCGACGGAGCCGTTTTCGTTGAGCTTGGGGCCGGCCTGATCCACGCCTTCGGCCCTCGGCTCGATGAATTCGGCGCACAGCTCGCCGACGTTCGACAGCACGCGACGATAGTTGTCGATCGCGTCCGCCGCATCGCTCGGTGCATAATCGTAGTCGGCCGCATACTTGAAGCCGTCTTCCATCATCTCGGCCACTTCAGCCAGCTTCATGGTGGCGAAGCGGAACTGGATGTCCTTGTTGTCGTCGAAGAAATTGGCCATGTCAGGCACCTGCGTCTCTTCGGGCCGGGTGACCCGAGGTCTCCACGTTCTGTCTGTTGTTGCCCGCCACACGAGGCGGGGCTAGGCCGAGGCCGTCTTCGGCACGCGGGGTAGCGGTTCGGGCAAACCTTCTCGTCACGTTCAGGCTCGGGCCTTGACCGCTTTGATCATCTTCGGAAGCACCACGTTCAGGTCGCCGACAATGCCGTAATGGGCGATCTGGAAGATGGGTGCGTCCGGGTCCGTGTTAACGGCGATGATCTTGGCGGACTGATCCATCCCCGCCCTGTGCTGGACCGCCCCGCTGATGCCGCACGCGATATACAGTGCCGGGCGAACGGTCGTGCCGGTCTGGCCCACCTGATGGTCGTGGCTGATGAACCCGCTGTCGACGGCGGCCCTCGACCCGCCGACGGCGCCACCGAGGGCGTTGGCCAGATCCTGAATCAGCCGGAAGTTGTCCTTGCCGCCGACGCCCGCGCCGCCGGCGACGATGATGCGAGCCGCCTTGAGGTTGACGGTCTTGGGCCGGCGATGCCGCTCGATGACCTTCATGATCAAATCGGTCGGGTCCAGCCCCGCCGGCTCCTTGACTACCTGGCCCTTACGCGAGGGGTCAGGCTCTTCCATGGGCATGACGCCCTCGCGGACGGTCGCCATCTGCGGCCAGCGTTTCACGTTGACGATCGTGGCGATGATGTTTCCGCCGAAGGCGGGGCGGATCTGCATGAGGAGATTCTCGTGGGTGGTCTTCTCCCGTCGGTCCTCGTGGCTGCCGATTTCCAGATCCGTGCAATCGGCCGTCAGCCCGCAACGGCACGCCGAGGCACAGCGCGGGGCCAAGTCCCGCCCCATCGCACTGGCGCCGTAGAGCACGATCTGCGGCGCGTGTTTGTGGATCAAGCCGCATACGACCTTAGCGTAGCTGTTCGTTTGATACTGCTTTAGAAGGGGGTCGTCGACCACGTAGACGCGATCCGCGCCACCTGAGATGAGTCTCTCGGACAGCGATTCGACGCCGCTGCCCAGCAGGAGCGTACCCACCTTCACGCCGAGCTTGTCGGCCAGGACGCGTGCCCGGCCCAGGAGCTCCAGGGGGACGTCGCTCAGCGCCCCGTCCTCCTGCTCGGCAAACACCCATACTTCGCCCTGTCGGTTCGGGTCGATCATTCCGTCACCTGCACTACAGATCTATCCAATGGTGTGGTCCTCGATCAGCTCGTGGACCATGGCCGTGATGGCCGCTTCGGTCGACTCGACCTTCTTGTATCCGCTGCCCGTGAGCACGATCGTCTGGACGCGGTTGACCCACGTGGGCGACCCCCTGAGTCCGACCCAGTCGAAGTCCGCTCCAATGTCATCCAGGTTGAACTGGTCGATCAGGAGGCCTGCCGCCTTCAGTTCGTCACATCGCTTGACGGCGGCCTTTAGCTTGTCCTCATCGGAGGCATCAGGCATCGCCTCGGCGACCTCGCGCTCGATCTCGATGGGCGAGCGGGCCCGCTTGTACTTCATGGTCCGCCGGGCAGCCTGGGGTCGCGGCGTGTTGGCCTCGCCCGTAACGGTCAGCAGGACGGGCAACGGACCTTCCAGCAACTCCCAGCCGTTGCCGAGGTTCCGCCGCGCCCGGATCGTCCGGTTGTTGAGCTGGACGTCGGCCTCGACGTAGGTGACCTGCGGGATGCCGAGCTTCTCGGCGCACTGCGGCCCGACCTGGGCCGTATCGCCGTCGATGGCCTGCCGGCCGCAGACGACCAGATCGTACTGGCCCTGATGCTTGACCGCGCAGGACAAGATGTGACTGGTTGCCAACGTATCCGATCCGGCCCCACGGCGATCGGTCACTAGGATGGCTCGATCGGCCCCACGACAGAGGGCGTCCCGAAGAGCCTCGCAGGCACCCGGGGGGCCCATCGTGATGACGGTGACGGTCCCGCCGTATTGGGCCCGGACTCGGAGGGCCAGTTCGAGGGCATTCAGATCCTCAGGGTTGAAGATGGCCGGCAAGGCGGCGCGGTTCACCGTGCCGTCGTCGTTCATGGTCTTGCCCGTGACCTTCTTGGTGTCCGGGACCTGCTTGATGAGGACTACACACCGGTAACCCATCGTTTCACTGCTCCCACATCACCGAACGAGAAGCACACCGACAATCAAGCCGGCTACCTTATCGAAGCCGGCAATCGTCGTCAACGGCGCCGAGGATACGCCCAAAAGCGAGGCTCAACGTCGCAGTTAGGCACCGATTCTCTCACGATGAGGGTCGTTTGGCAGGCCTATCGCTTCTTGGTAGACTGCTCCGCGCGATCGCCTTGCCCGAGAGGATCGGTTGGGCGTTACTCCCTATAAGGGGGGCAGTGTATGCCATCGGAGTCGCGAAGACAGTACTATGAGGGTCGTTACGAGATCTTCGATCCCTCGGCGATCCAGACGTACCCCCTGTCCACCCGTCCGAACAAGGTCAAGCTCGAGGACCTGGTCGATCCCGCGAAGGTGCTCGAGACGGACTACCGCCACTCGGAGGAGCAGGCGTCCCTGATCGAGGAGGTGGCCGGTGTCGTCACCGATGCGAGGAGGGCCGGGCATCCGGTGGTGGTCATCACCGGCGCGCACCTGATCAAGAACGGGCTGGGGCCTCTGCTGGTCGACCTGGTCAGGCGGGGGGTCGTGACGCTGGTGGCCACGAACGGCGCCGGGGCGATCCACGATTTCGAGCTTGCGCTGGTTGGGGAGACGAGCGAGCACGTTCCCAACGCCCTGCCGGGCGGGAAGTTCGGCATGGCTTATGAGTTCGCTTACTACAATGAGGCGCTGAACCTCGGTCACGAGATGCACCTGGGCTACGGCGAGTCGCTGGGGCGGATGATTCGCGACGCGTCGTTCCGGCAGCGGGTTCTGGATCGCGTCGGGCGGGAGGACTCGCCCACGGGGTTCACCCATCCCGAGACGAGCGTCCTGGCCATGACGTACGATCGCGGCGTGCCGATGACGGTGCACGCGTCGATCGGGACGGACGTCGTGGATCAGCATCCGAACTTCGATCCGTCGGCCAAGGGCGGCACGAGCGGCACTGATTTTCTGATCTTCACGCGGCACATGGCGACGTTCACGGAAGGCGGGGTGGTTCTGAACATCGGCTCGGCCGTGACCGGTCCGGAGGTGCTGCTCAAGGCGGTCAGCATGGTGGGCAACGTGGGCAAGCCGCCGAAGGCACTGACCACGGCGGACTTCGACCTGCGGCCGCACGATCCGGCGGTCATGTCGGACGAATCGGCGGCGGGTTACTACTACCGCGACCAGAAGAGCATCGTGACGCGAATCCCCCAGGCCTTTGGCGGACGGGGGTATTACGTTCAGGGCGACCAGCGAACCACGGTGCCCGTGCTGTACCAGGCCGTGATGAGGCATTTGACGTAATCTACCGGTGAGGGGCGGCGGCTCGCCGCCCTCAGTTCCAGAGCGAGAGCGAGTCAATCATGGACCGAGAGCGTCTCGAAGCGTTACTTGACGCCATCAAGGCCACGAGCGTGGCCGTCATGGGCGATTTCTGTATCGATGCCTACTGGGTGCTCGACGCGAGCGGCTCGGAGATATCGCTGGAGACGGGCAAGCCGACGCAGACGGTCGGCCAGCAGCGGTACGGGCTTGGGGGCGCGGGCAACGTCGTCAACAACCTGGTCGACCTGGGGGTGGGTCAGGTCTACGCCGTGGGCGTGGTCGGGGACGACCTGTTCGGCCGGGAGATGAAGGCGATGCTCGCGGCCATCGGCGTGAACGTCGGCGGCATGGTCGTGCAATCCGAGGGCTGGGACACGGCCGTCTACGGCAAGCCGTACCTCGATCGCGAGGAGCTATCGCGTGTCGACTTCGGGGCCTTCAACGAGATTTCAGCCAAGACCGAGATGCACCTGATCGCGAACCTGGAGAAGACGCTGAAGTCCGTTCAGGCGGTCATCCTGAACCAGCAGATGGTCCGGGGCATCAAGTCCGACACGCTAATCGAGCGGATCAACCAGGTCATCGCCGCGCACCCGGATCGGGTCTTCATCGTCGACAGCCGGCACAAGAGCGCCCGATATCAGGGAGCGATTCTCAAGCTGAATGACGTCGAGGCGGGCAATCTGGCGGGCACGCCGCGCGAGGTTGGGGACGTGGTCTTGCTCGAGGAGGTCCACGGGTACGCGGCCAAGATCCACAAGCGGACCCGCCGGCCGGTCTTTGTGACCCGCGGGTCGCGGGGCTGCGTGGGCTACGCGGACGGAGGGGCCTTCGACGTGCCGGGCATCCAGATCCTCACTCCGGTGGACCCGGTCGGCGCGGGAGACGCGGCGGTCTCGGCGATGGCCTCGGCGCTAGCCGCTGGGGGCAGCGTGTCGGAGGCTGCCGAGTTGGGCAACTTCGCCGCGGCGGTGACGGTCAAGAAGCTGGAGCAGTGCGGAACGGCCAGGCCGGGGGAAATCATCGAGATCGGCGCCGATCCGGACTACATCTACAACCCCGAGTTGGCCGAGGACCCGCGACGGGCCACGCACGTCGAGGGCACGGAGATCGAGGTCATCAGCGGCGGACTGGAGCTCGGGCGGATCGAGCACGCGATCTTCGACCACGACGGCACGATCAGCACACTTCGCCAGGGGTGGGAGGCGATCATGGAGCCGGTGATGGTGAGGGCCATCCTGGGTCCTCGCTACGAGACGGCCGATGAGAGTCTGTATCGCAAGGTCATCCATACCGTCCGCGACTACATCGACAAATCCACGGGTATTCAGACGATCCTTCAGATGGAGGCGCTGGTGGAGCTCGTGCAGCAGTTCGGCTGCGTGCCGAAGGGCCAGATCCTGGACAAGCTCGGCTACAAGCGGATCTACAACGACGCGCTGATGGAGCTGGTGCGGGCGCGGCTGGCCAAGCTGGAGCGGGGGGAGCTGGACATCGGCGACTACACGATGAAGGGGGCGGTGGCGCTGCTGACGATGCTGCACGATCGTGGCGTGACGCTGTACATGGCCAGCGGGACGGACTGCGAGGACGTTATCGCGGAGGCGAAGGCGCTAGGATACGCGGACCTGTTCGGGGACCGGATCTACGGGGCGGTCGGCGACGTGAGCAAGTACAGCAAGAAGATGGTGGTCGACCGGATTCTCAAGGAGAACAAGCTGACCGGCTCGCAGCTCGTCTGCTTCGGCGACGGGCCGGTCGAGCTCCGCGAGACGAAGAAGCGCGGGGGCATCGCGGTCGGCGTCGCGAGCGACGAGGTCCGGCGTCATGGCCTGAACCGCGACAAGCGTGCCCGGCTGATTCGGTCGGGGGCGGACGTGGTCGTGCCGGACTTCTCGCAGGGGCAGAAGCTCTTCGATTACCTGATGGCAAAACGATGACACGACGAACCGTGAATCTGTTCGTGGCTGGTTATCTGCTGGCGGCCTTGTCGGCGGGGGCATACGGCGCGGGCGGAAAGGCGGCCGATCGTCCGAACATCATCCTGATCATGGCCGATGACATGGGGTATTCGGACATCGGCTGTTATGGCGGCGAGGTTCGGACGCCTCATATCGATCGGCTGGCGGCCGGGGGGCTGCGCTTCACGCAATTCTACAACACGGCCAGATGCTGTCCGACGCGGGCGTGCCTGATGACGGGGCTCTATCCGCATCAGGCGGGCGTGGGGCACATGATGAACGACCGGGGCCTGGAGGGGTATCGCGGCGATCTGAACGACCGGTGCGTGACGATCGCCGCGGTGCTAAAGGGGGCGGGCTACGCCACATTCATGTCGGGCAAGTGGCACGTGACCAGGCAGGTCGGCCACTGGAGCGGGGACGCAAAGCTCACGAGCAAGCACAACTGGCCGGTGCAGCGGGGCTTCGAACGCTTCTACGGGACAATCCACGGCGCGGCGAGCTACTTCGACCCGATCACGTTGACGCTGGGCAACGAGCCGATCAAGCCCGAGGCGGAGGGCTACTACTACACGGACGCGATCAGCGAGCATGCCTCGGCATTCATTCGCGAGCACGTCAAGGCCAAACCGTCCGAACCGTTCTTCTGCTACGTGGCGTTCACGTCGCCGCATTGGCCGTTGCACGCGCTGCCGGAGGACGTTGCCCGGTACAAGGGGCGGTATGACCGGGGATGGGATGCCCTGCGGGCAGAGCGGCTCGAGCGGATGCGGAAGATGGGCATTGTCGATACGAGGTGGAAGCTGACCGATCGGGACCGGGGCGTCAAGGCGTGGGAGGACGTCGAGCACAAGGCCTGGCATTCGCGCCGCATGGAGGTCTACGCCGCCCAGATCGACCGCATGGATCAGGGCATCGGGCGGATTGTGGAGACGCTGGAGGCGCTGGGTCAGCTCGACGACACGCTGATCTTCTTCCTGGCCGACAACGGCGGGTGCGCGGAGGAGATCGGCGGGAAGTGGGGAGGACTTCACATTCCCGAGAAGACTCGTGACGGGCGAGACGTTCGGCGTGGGAACGATCCGAACGTGATGCCGGGCTCTGCGACGACGTATCAGAGCTACGGCTTGCCGTGGGCCAACGCGAGCAACACGCCGTTCCGACGGTACAAGCATTGGGTGCATGAGGGGGGGATCAGCACGCCGCTCGTCGTTCACTGGCCGGGCGGGATCAGGGCCAGGGGCGAGCTGCGAAGACAGCCGGGGCATCTCATCGACATCATGGCCACGTGCGTGGACGTGGCGGGCGCGACGTATCCGACCGAGCTCAAGGGTCAGGCGATCCGACCGATGGAGGGTAAGAGTCTGGCGCCGGCGCTGGCGGGCAAGCCGATCGATCGGGAGGCGATCTACTGGGAGCACGAGGGCAATCGTGCGATCCGGGTCGGCAAGTGGAAGCTCGTCGCGCAAGGCCCGAGGGGCAAATGGGAGCTGTACGATATGGAGGCGGATCGGACGGAGACGAACGATCTGGCCGCCGATCATCCGGAGAGGGTGAAGGCGATGTCCTCGAAGTGGGAGGGTTGGGCGGAGCGAGCGAACGTTCTGCCTTGGCCTTGGGGGAAGGGCAGGACCCCATAGCAGCGCCGCCCTGTGCTGCACGTCATGCCAGAGGGGCGTCAAGGCGCCGCCATCCAAGGGGGCACGTCAAATCCCGGTTATCCGACGTCGATCAGCTCGAAGCGGCCTTTCAGTGCGTTCATCAGCTCCTTTTTGATGACGGCGTGTTTGGGCTGGGCGAGGTTTGGGTCGGCGGCGATGAGGGCGGCAGCGTCTTTTCGGGCTTGGGTGAGGAGGTCGACGTCGGAGATGAGGTCGGCGACCTTGAGGTCGAAGCCGTGTTGGCGCCGGCCGCCCATGAGATCGCCGGGGCCTCGCAGGAGGAGGTCCTCCTCGGCGATGCGAAAGCCGTCGGTCGTTCGCGTGAGGACGCTGAGCCGCGATCGTGCCGTGTCGCCGGGCTGCTCGGCCATGAGCAGACAGTAGCCCGGGCGGCTTCCCCGGCCGATCCGGCCGCGAAGCTGATGCAACTGCGACAGGCCGAACCGCTCGGCGTTCTGGATGACCATGACGGTGGCGTTGGGTACGTCGATACCGACCTCGATGACGGTCGTGGCGGCCAGGACGTCGATCTCGCCGGCGGCGAAGCGGTGCATCACGTCGTCTTTCTCCCGCGGTTTCATTCGGCCGTGCAGGAGGTCCACGCGCCGGCCGGGCAGGAGGTCGCGCCGAAGGCGCTCGACCTCGACGGTAGCGGCCGAAAGGGGGATTGCCTCCGACTCCTCGACAAGCGGGTGAACGACGAAAGCTTGCTCGCCCTCGGCGATTCGTTGGCGGACGAAGGCCCAGGCCTCTTCGAGCTTGTCGGGGGGGACGTAGCGTGTCTTGATCGGCTTTCGGCCCGGGGGGAGGGCGTCGATGACGGAGACGTCCAGGTCGCCGAAGAAGGTCAGCGCGAGCGTTCTGGGGATGGGGGTTGCGGTCATGACGAGGTAGTGCGGCCGGCCGACGGCGGCCTTGCTGCGGATGGTGGCCCGTTGGACGACGCCGAACTTGTGCTGCTCGTCGATGACGACGAGGGCCAGCCGGTTGAATTCGATATCGCGTTCGAGCAGCGCCTGCGTTCCGACGACGATGTCGATCTCGCCGGCGTCGATCCGCTCGATCGCGTCGGCCCGCTCGGCGCGGGACAACCCGCCGACGAGGAGTTTCGTTCGAACGCGACTCCCGGCGAGATAGCGCTCGATGCCGCGATAGTGCTGCTCGGCGAGGATCTCCGTGGGCGCCATGATGGCGACCTGGTGCTTATGCGCGACGGTCAGCAGGGCCGCGTAGAGGGCGACGACGGTCTTGCCGGCGCCGACGTCGCCCTGGAGCAGCCGGTTCATCGGGATGGGCCTGGCCAGGTCGGCGACGATTTCGTCGATGGCCCGGCGCTGGGCCGCGGTCAGCTTGAAGGGGAATCGCTTGCGGATGCGGCGGTCGATCTCGTCGGTGTTCTTGATGGGGACTCCTCGGACGCTGGAGCGTTCGAGGCGGCGCTTGCGGAGGATGGCGAGTTGCATGAGGAAGAGCTCGTCGTAGGCGAGGCGTCGCCGCGCGACGGGCGGGTCCTCGAGCTGGACGGGACGATGCGCGCGCTCAATGGCGGTTCGGCGCGGCGGCAGATCCCGCGAGCGACGATACTCAGGCTCGTACCACTCTTGGATCTGATCGAGCAGCATGGGCAGGGCGCGATCGACCAGGCCGGCGATCTGTTTGCTCGTAATACCCTCCGTGGCCGGGTAGACGGGCAGGATGCGTCCGCGCATCGCCGAGTGCTCGTCGTCCTCGTCGGCGAGGACCTCGAGCGATGGGTTGACGAACTGCGCCTGTCGGCGGTACTCGCCGACGGTACCGGAGATCCTCACGCTGTCGCCGGGCTTGATCTGCTGCTGGACCCAGGCGGCGTTGAACCATCTGGCGGTGCAGCGGCCTGTCGCGTCCACGAGCCCGACCACGACCGAGGGTCGGGAGAAGCCGCCGTGTGAGCGGATACGCTCGACACCGGCGACGATCGTGCCGATCTGGCCAAGCTCCAAATCACCGATGGCGCAGGCTTCGGGCTGGCGGTCGTAGCGAGACGGAAGGTGGAGAATCAGGTCGCCGACGGTACGGATACCGAGATTGGCCAGGAGTTCGACCCGATTGGGACCGACGCCCTTGAGGTACTGCACCGAGCTATCAAGCGTGACCTGGGCCACGGCGCGATGGGCACATCCGAGTGGGTCAGGGGATGATCAGCTTCATCCCGACCTTGATCCTCTGAGGATCGTCAATCCGGTTCCGATTGGCCTGGTAAATCCGCCGCCACTGGCGCTGATCGCCGTAGTACTTCCGGGCCAGGATGAAGAGCGTATCGCCCTTGGTGACCGTGTGGATGTTCGTGGTCGGCGGGGACGGCGCGTAGCGATCCTTGGGCTGGACCTCACCGTGCTCGCTGGCGAGCTCGCCCGGCTGGCGGATTTGGGCCATGGGTTCGCTTGGCGGCGCGGCTTCGACGGTCTTGTCGGGTACCAGGTTCTCCATCGACTCCTCGGGTACATCCGTCCCGCCGAGCCGACTGAAGGAGAAGCTCTGGCAGCCCATGAGGCCGACAACCAGCATCGCCAATCCGTGGCATGCGATCTTTCGCCCGTTCCCTCGTTTCACGGCACCCTCCCTCGTACGGCCGTGCTCGCCGCGAGCGCGCGGCGCAGAGCCTCGACGGCTCGCTGTGGTTCCGACGAATCTAACTCGTATCCATTCATATCGGCATCCTCGCCGAAGTCAAACCAGTCTATTCCGGCTCGCAGCCCAGGACGCTCAGGGCGTGTGGCCCTCGCTCGGCCGGTCTCCGGCCTCGGAGGAATCCGGCGATCGATCGCCCACGGTGGCGGGGGCCCAGCCGCCCTGGCCGATCAGGGGCACGAACCGACAGGCGATGCTCGGGCGCTCGACGATGGTCCGTCCCCGGCGCTGGACGACGGTCAGCGTCTGATAGGCCTCTCCGCCGACGGGCACAACGAGCCGCCCGCCGTCGGCGAGTTGGTCCGTAAGTGATTGCGGGATCGATGGGGCGCCCGCGGTGACCATGATCCCGTCGAAGGGGGCCTGCTCCGGCCATCCCAGCGTGCCGTCGCTGACGAGGAACTCGACGTTCGACAGCCCGAGCTCCCGCAACCGCCGCGCGGCGAGGTCGCTCAGGTCGGGCATTCTCTCGACCGTGTAGACGCTCGCGCAGAGCGCGGCGAGGATCGCGGTCTGGTATCCGGAGCCCGTGCCGATCTCGAGGACGCGGTCGTCGGGACGGATCTGGAGCAACTGGGTCATCAGACCGACCATGTATGGTTGAGAGATGGTCTGTCCGCACTGGATGCTCACGGCTCTATCGTCGTAGGCGACGGCCTCGTCGCCGGGCTGCATGAATTTCTCTCGGTGGATCCGCGCCATGGCCTCGAGCACGCGTTCGTCGCCGACGCCTCGCCGGCGGAGCTGCGACTCGATCATTCGCCGCCGGTCCTCGGCGTAGGGGTCCAGTGGCGATGAGGCGGGCGGGCGGTCTCGTTGGTCGGACATCATCATCAATTCATTCTATGTCCGGCTTCGCCGGGTTGAAAGGCGGGCCCTGGGGCGTCGTACGTGTGACTGTTTCCCGCACGCTTGGCATGGCGCGGCCATCCTGGCCATGAGGCCTCAGTCTTGTTGCATGGGTATCCGGCAGTCATCTCCACGGGCAAGATGCCGGCCCGAGAGGGCCTAACTCCGGCCACGGGCAACATGCCCGTGCTACAAGGCGCTCGTACGGGATTTGAGCGAGGGCCCTGGTGTTCTGCCTTGTACAAGGGGATCCCCGTTCTGTCACGCGCCTTTGGAGGGCGATCAGGCGTGGGGTTGGCTCTGCAGCGCGACGTCGATGCGGGCGGCGGCGTGGGGATCGCGGAGCCCCGCCGCGGCTAGGAGATGCGCGACGGCGATCACGTCGACGGGGCGGCCGGGATCGATGCTTTCGGGGTGTCGATCGGCCTGGGCCAGCCACTGGCGGTGAAGATCGGCGTTGGGCTCTTGCATGTCGAGGGTCAGGCGTTGGTCCTCGTCGGCGTCGCAGCGTCCGTAGAAGCCGGCGGGGTCGAGGACGACGATGCAGGCGGCGTCCATATCGACGGGCCAGCGGAAGGCGTCGGTCTGCTCCCACCGCCCGAGGTGGTCTGGGCCGAGACGGGCATGGTCTCGGGCGGCGTCGGGGGGCATTCCGAAGAGGGCCTCGGCGAAGGCCTCGTTCTGGGGCAGGAAGATCATGCGAGGTCTGTAGCCGCGGTTGTAGAGGGTGCCGATCGACTGTGCGAGCGCGTCGGGCAGGTCGGCCATGTCGGCGAGGTGTCCGAGCGGGGTGGCGCCGGTCTGGAGGATCTCGGCGATGCGGCGGTCCTCGCACCGGCCGAGCTCGCGGGCGAAGGCCTGGCCCAAGCCGAACGGCTCGGTTTGACCGTCGAGGAAGTCGACCTTGGGCACGTGCCGGGCGTAGGTGACGCGGGAGTATCGATCCAAGGCGGCGGGTTCTTGGAGGCCGCCGAGTGCCTTCAGCGCGGCGAACAGATGCCGGTGATCGTGCAGGGCCTGGCGGATCTCATTTCGGAGACGGTCGCGTCGCGTGTCGGCGAGGCGGCCTGAGACGGCGCGTCGGAGTTGGCACAGGGCGTAGGCTTGGTTTCGGGATCGGAACAGGGCCAGGACCTCCTGCAGGCGCCGGCCTTGTTCGTTATCGGGGATGGCGAGTAGTTGTTGACGGATCGTCTCATCCTCGAGCAGCGACCTCGCGACGCGTTCGATTCTGTCCAGGTCGTACGAGGCCGTACTGGCGGTCTTGGCCTGCGCGTATTGCGTGCCGTGGGGAGCTTGCGGGCGAGACAGGACGGCGGCGACCAGGCCTTTGAACCACGGCTCCGGGTCCGCCCATCGTTCACGGTGCGAGAATATCCAGCGGCAAAGCTTGCCGGGCACTTGCCGATCGGATTCGGTTATTGTTTCCCAGGCGGCCAGGACGTCTTGCCGATGGCCGAGACGGCAGACGGCGTTCTGGAAGAGTTCCGCGGCGACCGGAGCGGTTTTGCCTCCTTGATCGAACACGTCGAGTAGACGAGCCGCGACAACAACCCCCGCGACGACGTGGAGCTGATCGATGAGACGCGTTTCGTCGGGGGTTTTGGGTCCACCGCGATACGCGCCGACGAAGCGCTCATGGTCCCACGCGTCGAACGGAAGCAGGTGGTCGAGGAATCTTGCCGCGTCGCCGGCTCGGGCCGCTTTGGCGGCTGATTCGGTCAGTTCGATTGCGCAGGATAGGTATCGCACGAGTAGCGGAAGCTTGGCCGGCCCGTGCTCGCCCAGACGAGCGCGGGTGATCGGGAGCGTGTGAGCGTCTAGGAGGGATCCGGCGAGATCGGCGACCTGCTTGTCCTCGGAACGGATTGCCCCAAGGTATGCGCGAACGATCATGCCGCAGGCATCCGAGAAGGTGGCCTGGGATTCCGCGGAGATCGACCGGATCAGTGTTCGATCGCAGAGCTGGAAGAGCGCTTCGATCTTGTCTCGGTGCCGCGATGCGATGACGCCATCGACGAGGCGCATGCGCCACTGGCCCATTTCAAGCGGGTCATCGGAGAGGGAGAGCGGATAGAGGGGCGTCGTGCCGAGATCCGGAGACTCGTGCTTCAGCCAGGCGTCGAGCAGACTCTCGACGACGTCGAGCGAGCGGCGGAAGCGGTCGGGCGAGTCGTACTTGGCCTGGTCGACGACGGTTTGTCCGAGCTTGACGAGGTCCGCAGCGCATTGGGCCGAATGCGGGGACTCGGGGGCAAGGAGCGATCGCTCGTACTCCCAGCGGATTCCGGGAATCACGCAGTCGTTGAGAAAATCGCCGGAGACGCTGGTGACGAGGCGGTAGAAGAGCCACAGGGTCAGGGCGAGGGCGAGGAGGACGACGGGGAAGTCGAGGAACAGCATGACTCTTGCCGCCGCGGGGAGCCATAGGAGGCCGATGGCGGCCGAGCAGAGGTTGGCGGCGATGACGCTCAAGAGGACGGCGGCGATGGGGACGAGGCCCTCGCGGCGCGTGAGATACTGTGTGAGGAATGTAGCGTGGCCGAGCGATTGGGCGTGGGCTTGGAGCGCGAAGACGGCCACGGCCAGGAGGAAGCCGGCGACGGCGGCCAACACGACGGCGATCGCCACGAGGACGCCGGGCGCGGCGTCGGGCTGGCGGACGTCCGACATGAGGCCGAACACGAGGGAGAGGTGGACGAGGACGATGAGCAGGCCGAGGCCCAAGCCGACACCGGCACGGAAGCCGTGGAGTCGATGCAGTAGGTGATGCCATTTCTCGTCGAGGTTGGGGCATCGACGGCGTGCAGCGAGGACGTTCATTCGCGCGGTGTGCTCGTCGCGCGGGGCTCGGCGGCGAGGCGTCAGCGTTCGTCGGGCGCGGCGGAGGGCGAGTCGCAGGCGGACGGTGGGCGGGGTGGGGCGATGAGGGCGGTGGCGCAGGACGCGCCAGAGCGCGGGCAGTTCCTGGATCAGATCGGGCACGCGCAGCATGATTGACGTCAGGCGTTCCATGGTCGGCCCACGGCGGATGCGAACCGGTCCGCAATTCAATGCACTATCGAAACAGGGGCTGGGTCTGGCCACTCGCTCCTTGGTTGGTTCGGTTATCGGCGGGTGTGACCTTAGCTAAAACTCTCTGGCTATGGGGTTTAAGCGAGCGAGGGCCCTGGGTGTTCCATGGTGACGGCCGGCTTTTTTTTTGCGGAGGGGATGGGGGCTGTCATCCGGGGGCTGCCTCATATCCTTCATATGGGTATCAGCGATCCGCCAAACGGTCGAAGAAGGTGTACACCCGGAGGGGACAGAGGGGGGATCTCGGGTCACGGGGTCTGGTGCGACTGCGTTAACGTTTGCTTTTGTTTGAGGTTAGGCTCCGGGGCTTGCCGGCTGGTCGGCCGGCTGGTGGTGATCTCCTCGACGGCGTCGCGCATGGCCTGGGCATCGAAGAGGACGGTCTTGATGTAGGGCATGGTTTCGAGGGTCTGGTCGATTCGGCCTTGTTGGCGTTTGTGGAGGGTCGCTCGTGTGACATGGCCGGCGAGCTCGACGAAGAGCATCTGTGCGATCGTGCCGACGATTTTGCGGTCGTCTAGGAGGGTGAAGCTGAAGTAGGTCATCCGGTTGGGGTACTTCTTTCCGGTGAAGACCTTGACGTCCATGCCGCCCTCTTTCCAGCGCCAGTCGTCCTCCATCCGCTGCCATTCGACGATGCCGTCGATCCGCTTGACGACGTCGAAGGGGACGTCGCGGAACTGCTTGCCGGCGCGCTCGTAGATGCGCCACTCCTTGCCGGAGGGGGTCCAGATGTAGCCGGGGACCTTCGTGCCGTTGCTGTAGATGACGACGCCGGGCAGCGCGTGAGGGGGTCTGGACTTGGTCTTTCCGAAGGGGCTGTCGGCGTCGCCGGTCGGCTGCGTGGCCGGCGTGGTCGCCGGGGCGGGCCTAGCGTCCTGGGTGAGTAGGTCGAGGGCGGACTTCGGCTTGGCCCGCTGGTACTTGGCGGGGGGCGCGGCGAAGGCGGCGGCGACGAGCAGCCCTGACAGGGCCCCTACCGTCCAGATTGGTGGATAGACGCATCTCATGATTGAGCTCGCGCGGAGGCCGCCGCGCGGGATGAATCCCGCGGCTCGGGCAATCGGTACGTGATCGACAGCCGCTGGCAGAGGCGGCTGAATTCGAGACGCATCATCCGAAGCGGTCGTCCGTTATCGCCGGCCCACGAGGCCTGAGGCCCTGGAGACGATGCCACGGAGCGAGGAGGCCAGTGCGTCGGCGTTGGGCGCGAACTGCATGGCGATGTCGCGGGTGACGAACTCCGCATTGACCAGCTCTGTCAGCGAATGGGTGAAGGTCCGCATGCCGTCCTCGGCGCACGCGCCGATCAGATCGCCCAGATCCTCGTCCTCGCCGCGTCGGATCTTCTCCCTTGCCGTCGGGTTGATCAGGAGGACCTCGGTGGCTGGCACGCGCGAGACCTTTTCGTCGATGGCGGGCAGCAGTCGCTGGGCGAAGATGCCCTTGAGGCTGTTGGCCAGTGACGATCTGATGAACTCGTGCTGGTTCTTTGGGAAGAATTCGAGAATACGGCTGAGGGCCTGCGGCGCGTCGGCACAGTGGATCGTTCCGAAGACGAGGTGTCCGGTCTCGGCGGCCTGGATGGCGGCGAGCATGGTCTGCTCGTCCCGCAGCTCGCCGATGAAGATGACGTCGGGGTCCTGCCGGACGACCTGTTTGAGGGCTCGGGGGAAGTCGGTGACGTCGATGCCGATCTCGCGTTGCGAGATGATGGCCTTTTCCGCCTTGAAGGAATACTCGATTGGGTCCTCGATCGTGATGATGTGAACGGCCCTGGTATGGTTGATCAGGTTGACCATGGCGGCCAGGGTGGAGCTCTTGCCGCTGCCGGTGACGCCGCTGACGAGCAGCAATCCCTCGTGGGTACGTTCGGTCGCCTTCCTGTAGATGTCGGGCAGATGCAGGGTCTCGAAGTCTGGGATCTCGCTCTGGACGCGTCGGAAGGCGGCGTGGGTCTCGCCCATGGCATGGTAGACGTTGACGCGGAACCGGTCGCTTCCGATGCCCTTATAGCTAAAGTCGATGCCGCCCTTTTCCTCGAGGACCTCGGCTCGCCCCTCGGGAATGATGGGCATAACGAGCGCCATCATCTCCTCGTTCGTCCGGATCGCATCGACGTCCGGTCTCCTCAATGAGCCGGCCACTCGGAAGTAGGGCTGGTAGCCGACCTTCAGGTGCAAGTCACTTGCGCCGTACTTCTCCATGGCCAAAAGGAGCTTGTCAATCGACTCAATCTTCGCCATCCGCTGTTCTCTCCTGGGTAGGTCTCTCTGGTTGGCACAACGTTCTTCTGGTGGACTCCTTGCCCCCAGGGGGTAGTATACGGCCGGGGGGCGAATTGCTCAACGCCCGCGCCGCAGGGTCAGCTTGACCGGCTCTTTGGGCGTCACTAGGATGCCGTCGATGATGCGATTTCTGCCCAATCAAGACGAATTGGCCACGCTTGCGGGCCAGGGCAACACGGTTCCCGTGTACTGCCAACTGCTGAGCGACAACCTGACGCCGGTGACGGCGTTCGCGCGCGTTTCGGCCCAGTCGGACCACGCCTTCCTGCTGGAAAGCGTGGTCGGCGGGGAGAAGATCGGGCGCTATAGCTTCATCGCGGCCAGGCCGTTCAAGACGTTCGAGGCGACGCGCGACCGCGTGGTGATCGAGTATCCGAGCCAGGGCACTCGGGAGGAGTCGCGGGCGGAGGATCCCCTGGCGGTGCTGGAAGCGCATGTCGCGCGGCACCGCGCGGTGCATTTGCCGGAGTTGCCGCGTTTCTGCGGGGGCGCGGTGGGGTACGCCGGGTACGACATGGTGCGCTACGATGAGCACCTGCCCAACGCGCCGGAGGACGATCGGGGGCTGCCCGACCTGTTGTTCGGGCTGTACGACACGATGGTTCTGTTCGACCACGTGAACAAGACGATCAAGGTGGTGGGGCTGGCGCACATCGGTCGGCACGGCGTGGAGAAGGCGTACGAGGGCGCGTGCCGGCGGATCCAGGAGACGGTCGAGGCGCTGAGCCAGCCACGGATGAGCCAGGTCGGGACGATCGCGACGGAGGACCAGCCGACCCTGCCATTTACGAGCAACTTCCGTCGGGAGGACTTCGAGCGGGGGGTCGAGGCGTGCAAGGAGTACATCCGCGCGGGCGACATTTTCCAGGTGGTGTTGTCGCAGCGGCTGTGCGTTGAGACGGACGCGGACCCATTCAACGTGTACCGAGCGCTGCGGGTAGTCAATCCGTCGCCGTTCATGTTCTACCTGAAGAACCCGTCGTGCACGCTGGTGGGCTCGAGCCCTGAGATCATGTGCCGGGTCGAGGACGGGATCGTGACGAACCGTCCGCTGGCGGGTACGCGGCGTCGAGGGCGGACGGAGGCGGAGGACAAGGGGCTCGAGCAGGAGCTGCTGGCCGATCCGAAGGAACGGGCCGAGCACATCATGCTGGTGGACCTGGGCCGGAACGACGTGGGGCGCGTGGCGAAGCTGGGCTCGGTGAAGCTGACGGACGTGATGGCGATCGAGCGGTACAGCCACGTGATGCACATCAGCAGCGAGGTTCAGGGGACGTTGGGCGAGGGCAAGACGGCGTTCGACGCGCTTCGCGCGGCGCTGCCTGTTGGGACGGTGAGCGGGGCGCCGAAGGTTCGTGCGATGGAGATCATCGACGAGTTCGAGCCGACTCGTCGTGGTCCTTACGCGGGCGCGGTGGGTTACATGGACTTCGCGGGGAACATGGACACGTGCATCGCGCTTCGGACGATGGTGGTGATGGACAACCGTCGGTTTGTGGACACTCCGGCGAAGCGATACCGGGTTTACATGCAAGCCGGCTGCGGGATCGTGGCGGACAGCGTGCCCGCGAGCGAGTATGAAGAGACGATCAGCAAGGCCCGGGCGCTGCTGAAGGCAGTGGAGGCGGCCGAGACGGGGTTTCAGTAGATAGAGATTCACACTCACACCTGAAGGCGCGGGGGGCCGATCGCCGAGTGCGTTGGCGCCAGGGCGGCCCCGCAGGCACCGGGCAGATTCACATCGAAGTAACCGCGATGTCCCGGAATGTCGCGGAATGCACCGTCTTGCGGGGTTCCGGCTTCGCCGGGGTGGGTCGGGACTGCGTGGGCGCGGGGGGACGTGGGGACCGGATGTCTCGGAATGTCCCGGAATGTCCCGAAATGCGCGGAAATGCGCTGAAATGCGCTGTTTCGGCGGAGACGCGTGCGAGGCGGGTTTCAGTCTATCCATATGCACAACAGGTCCTCTTCTTGTTCTCTGGCCCTTTGTCGGCGCGGAACACTGGCGGCAGAGAGTAGGGCCCACGGATTGGTGTGACCGGGCGCGGGATCTCCGCTCGAGCCAGGCCCCGTTGTCGTTGATAAGGGGGTCGGTGCACTGGGGGAGGCGGTCCGAAGGGGAACAGTGAAGCGTGAGCGTAGGGGAGGGATCCCGTGTGGCGAAAACGGTTGTCAGTCAGTCCGTGAGCGTCTGGAGCCAGGCGGCGTTTCTGAATCAACGCTTTCGCATGCGGAAGGGCTATGCCGCTTGGTACTGTTCGGCCAGATCAGCGGGTTCAGAGCCACGGGCGGTCTGGCCTCGCAGGGCCGGGGCAATCGCGAGTTCGTCGGTAGATCTTGTCAGATAGGCCCTCGGATTCGTTTCCAGGCGTCTTGCGCCATATCGAACGACGATGGCGAAGAGGGTAAGCAGCATGGCGAGGTAGACGAGGCCCACGATCTTCTGAGCCGCAGGGCCGTTTGTCAGGAGTTCCGGGACGTTCGTCGGTCGGAGAAACGTGTATCGCGCTATGAAGGAATCGATCGGTCCGGCGTAGTACACGTAGGGCAGGTAGCCGAAGTAGAAGCCGATCAGCCCCACGATTCCGGTGAGGTAGCCGAGCCCGACCCGTCCGTAGCTACGGATCTCGCATCCGATCATGAGGACGCTGCCGATGGCCAGGCAGGGAGCGGCCAGGAGATGTCCGATGTGGAGCCCCCAGCCGGCGGGCTTCGGGGCGGCATCGGGCACGGGCCAGTTGAAGAACACCCACATGACGACGACAACGGCGTTGAGGGGGATGATGGCGGCCAGGATGCCCGAGACCGGCAGGAGGGCCTTGAACATTCGCCGGGTGACATAGGGGACGTTGAGCCGACGGTAGTGCTCGTCGCTGACCCACAGGGATTCCGGAGCCATCAGTCCGCACTCCGTTCCCACGCCCGCCTTGGCGATGCCCCATCCGAGAGCGCCTCCTGCCACGAGCAACACGAGCTTAGGCCAGAGCGATCCGCTGGCCAAGGATTGGCTCTCGTTTCCAAAGAAGCCCGTCCAGAGCGACGAGAGCACGAGGACTGCGACGATGGACCAGGCCATCATGCGAATCGGATCTCGCCACGGGCGATACTCGGGGTTATGAGCCAACCGATGGTCATTCCCCAGGTCCAGCTTCGCGTGCATCTGAGGCGCCTCGGTCTCAAGGCGTCGGCATCGCTCGACGCTGGGTCTGTTCTCCTGGTGCTTGAAGTACGCGCCGAACCCTAGCCGCCCCATGATCTCGAAGGTTAGAAAGGCAAAGGGCAGCCCCACCACCGCAATCGTGATGCTGGCGATGCTCATGACGCCGAGGCCGCCGAAGATGTGATGCGTGGTGCATCCGGGCCCGATTCGCGTCCCGAAGCCGAAGATGATCCCACCAAGGAGGGCTAGTGCGAGCATGCCCGGGGAGTACTTCATCCAGTTGCGGCTTTGTCCCTCGGACCGACCCACGAGCCATGCGGCCAGGAGCGCGCCGATGATGACCCAGTGGACGTTGGGCGGGTACATTCGGGAGATGGTCTGGGTATGGGTGATGTTCGCCTCGACCGTGGAGAACATCCACGCCAGGCCGGTGGTCACCATGATGAACTTCTTGAAGACGAGATAGTGGATCACCTCACCCAGTCCGACCACGAGGCCACCGAGCGCGAAGGACCATTGCCGGTTCCAGAGAGTCGATCGTGTTTGCACCATGCGTCTGTTCCTCATCACGTCGTGCCCACTACAGGAGGCGTCATCGCAACGGCGCCGAGGGCTGTTCGTCCTGCCGGCCTGTGCTTGGGCGCATCCAAGACAGGCCGGCTCTTCTGAGGTACTTGTGCGTTCATCGGCGTCTCTCGTTACACTTTGCCCGAGGCATCCATTCCTGTTTTTGAACAGGAGAGGGGTCGACGCCGATTACGGCGTCGACCACCACACGCTCTCTCCCGTATCGGATGGCGAGGAGGCTTCACGGGCAACGGTCTTGTCGGACTGGGGACTCAACGGTTGTGGCACGGCGTTTCGGATTCCCTGCCGAGTTTCAGAACACCCGGTCGTGGCCAAGCTGAGCCCCGCCAGGGCCAGGCCGAAGACGACGGGAAGCAGGGCTCTTTGTCCCCAGGCCCTGAGGCTGGCGAATGGAACACGGTTACTTGCTTGTGTGGATGCGGTTTTCATGATTCAGTTCTCCGTTAGCGGCGATTGTTTCGGTGTGACTATGGGCATGCCGCATGCCAACGGGATGCGGGACACGGCGATTCCAATACAACCTATTTTCTTAAAAGTACTTATAGTATTTGTGTCGTTGAGACCTGGTCCGCAGCAGCGTGTTCATTATGGACAGAAATGTTCACATGGTGTAGTGTTCAGTAGTGTGTGAACAGGAGGACAGCGATGTCCCTGCCAAGGGGTACTGCCAACGTGATGACGCGTGAGGGCCTGCAGGCCATCTTGGACAGTCTAACGGAGGGGCTTGTCACGATCGACGACACTGGTCGCGTGGTGGGCATCAATCGAGCGGCCTGCGAGATTCTGGAAGTCGAGCCGGACCAGGCCATTCAGGCCGGTTGTCCCTGCATTCTGGGCAAGGAGACGTGCGCATCGGGTTCTGTGCTACGGACCTCGATTCGCGAGCGACGTCCTGTCAAGGAGTTTGAAGTCGAGATCGAGATGCCTTCGGGTCGGCGGAAAGTCCTGTCGATGGATACGGCGGTTCTTCGAGACGCCGGAAACGAGGCGCATGGCGGGGTGGTTCTGGTTCGGGACGTCACGGAGCTTGCCACTTTGAGGCGCGACCTGGGTCAGCGGCACCGCCTGCACGGCCTCGTGGGCAAGAGCAAGGTCATGCAGGAGGTCTATCGTCTGATCGAGGAAGTCGCGGAATCCGAGGCCACCGTGCTCATCGAGGGCGAGAGCGGGACGGGCAAGGAACTGGTCGCACGGGCGATTCACAGTCGCAGTCCTCGAGCAGGGGGACCGTTTGTCGCGGTCACCTGTTCGGCCTTGGCGGAGAGCGTTCTGGAAAGCGAGCTCTTCGGGCACGTTCGCGGCGCGTTCACGGGCGCGGTACGAGACAAACAGGGGCGTTTCGAATCCGGTGGCGGCGGCACGGTGTTTCTTGACGAGATCGGGGACGTCTCTCAGGCGATTCAAGTCAAGCTCCTTCGCGTTCTCCAGGAGCGAACGATCGAGCGTGTGGGGGCTGAGGAGTCGATGAGCGTCGACATCCGCGTGGTCTCGGCCACGAACCAACCCTTGGCGGAGTTGGCAAGTCAGGGCCGATTCCGGAAGGATCTTTACTATCGTCTTCGGGTCGTACCGATCCGCCTTCCCGCGTTGCGCGACCGTCGGGACGACATCCCGATCCTGGCGGACCACTTCATCAGCCGCTTCGCTCAACAGACGGGGCGGCCCGTGACGGGCATCGACGAGAGCGCTTTGGGGCTCATGCTCGACTACGCTTGGCCGGGCAACGTCCGCGAGTTGGAGAACGCCATCGAATATGGCTTCGTGAAGGCGCGGGAGGGTCGCATCAGTGAGGAGCACCTACCGCCGGAATTACGTGAGTGTGCCGTCCGGCCCGCACGGCCTCGTCTTGCGGCCGCATCGAAGCGTCGCGCTGATCTGACGATGGAAACCGTGCGTGATGCCCTCATGCTGAGCGGTTGGAGTATCGCCAAGGCGGCGAGGCATTTGCGCATCAGTCGGACGACGCTATACAAGCGGATGAAGGCGTACGACCTTCGGCCACCCGTGACGTAAGAATCTCCTCGCGACGATAGCGTCTGTCGGCACGGGCACAAGGCGTACGGCTGCTCGACTCCATTCACTGGATCGCGAGACGAGCGATGCCCGCGGGATCGTCGTCGGGCCCGGAGGGGGTTTTCGGTATGGAGGTCGGTCGGGGGGCCTTCGGCGTTACGTTTTGGGGAGAAGAGGGAAACGCGTATGCGGATGTTGAGGGGGAAGTAATGGCCACAGTCGCCTATCTTTGGTAGAATACGGTCGGTCAGGACATATCGTGCTTGCACGTCGATCGATCGGGGACTCTCGAGAGCGGCCTAGGGATCGACGTCGCAAGGAAGCCATCGTGTTGCGGCGGGGTTGCCGGGATTCGTTCCGCGTAGAGGTTGGAGCGGCCGTGGACTGTCCCGCCGGGTTGCTGTCGCCGGTGCAGGGTCACACCATTCGGCATGCCCGCGTCGTGGGGTTGACGTGTGTGGCGCGCGCAGCGCGTCCTGGCCCCAGAGAATGGGCAATGAGCAAGAGAGACTGCCCAAACCGCATTGACCAGATCGAGGCAAGGCTGGATCGCCTGGCTCCGTGCGCGCCCGATGCGCCAGACCGAGTGCGGGAGGCGCTGTCGGAGGTGGTGGGCGACCTTCGCGGCATGCTGACGCAATTGCGGACGGCCGAGGAGGATCTCTGCCGACTGGGGGATCGGGGCGCGGCGGGGGGTCTCGGCGCGAAGTCGCGCATTGGGGCACATCAACTGCTGCAGACGATCCTCGACAGCACGCACATGCTGGTCGCGTACATGGACCCGCACTTCAACTTCATCCAAGTCAACCGGGCGTATGCCGAGGCGGACGGGCGAGAGCCGTCGTTCTTCTCGGGGAAGAATCACTTCGAGATTTATCCGCACGCGGAGAACGAGGAGATCTTCCGGCGTGTGACGGAGACCGGCGAGCCGTACGTAGCCCACGCCAAGCCGTTCGAATACGCCGAGCATCCGGAGCGCGGCGTGATGTACTGGGACTGGACACTGATTCCGACGAAGGACGGCGAGGGCAGTGTGACGGGGCTGGTCCTGACGCTAGCGGACGTGACGCAGGAGGAGCGGTCGGATCGGGCGCTCCGCTCGGCGCTTGCGGACGTGAGGCGGCGGGGCCAGGAGACGGCAGCGTTGCTGAGCGCTTCGCGCGCGGTGCTGGAGCATCGGGAGTTCAAGCCGGCGGCGCGAGCGATCTTCGAGGCATGCCGGGGGGTGGTGGGCGCCGAGGCCGGTTACGTGGCGCTGTTGAGTTCGGACGGCAGCGAGAACGAGGTGGTATTCCTCGAGCCGGGGGGGCTGTCCTGTCGGGTGGATCCCTCGCTTCCGATGCCGATCCGGGGGCTTCGCAGCGAGGCCTACCGGACGGGCAAGCCGGTGTACGAGAACGACTTCTCCCGCAGCGATTGGGTCCGTTTCCTGCCGCCCGGACACGCCGAGCTGAGCACCGTGATGTTCGCGCCGCTGATGATGGAGGGCAAGGCGATCGGTCTGATGGGGCTGGCGAACAAGGCGGACGGTTTCACGGAGCGGGACGCGGAGGTGGCGTCGGCATTCGCGGACCTCGCGGCGGTCGCGCTGAAGAACGCGTGGACGCAGGAATCGCTGGCGCACAGCGAGGAGCGGTTCCGATCGGTGGCGCAGAGCGCCACGGACGCGATCATCACGACGAGCGGATCGGGCGACGTGGTGTTCTGGAACGAAGCGGCGGAGCAGATGTTCGGTTATGCGCCCGAGGAGATCATGGGCAAGCCCGTCAGGCTGCTGCTCCCGGAGGGGCATCGGGAGCGTCACACCACGGCGTTCGAGCCGATTTTATCCGAGATCGAGTCGGGCCGATCCGGCAGACCGACGGAGCTTGTCGGTCGGAGAAAGAGTGGGGAGGAGTTTTCGTGCGAGGTCTCGCTGTCGGCGTGGTCGACGCGGGAGGGGACGTTCTTCACGGGGATCGTGCGCGACATCACTCAGCGAAAAAGGGGCGAGGCGAGACTGGTCGAGCTGAACGTGGAGATCCAGCGAAGCCGGGATGACATGCTGAGTATCCTGAACCAGTTGTCGCTGGGTACCGCGATGACGGACACCAGGGGACGCGTGACGTTCCTGAGCAAGACGGCGCAGCGTCTGTTGGCGAGGACGCCGAGCGAGGTCCTCGGCAAGCACTGGGAGGTTCTGCTGTCGGCCCAAGCGGACGAGAAGGTACAGCTCGAGGAGATGTGCGGTCGTCCGCCGGATCGGCGTGAGCGGGTGCTCGTGCACGTTCAGGCGCCGGGTCGGCGGAGCGTCGTGATCGACGTCGTCGTCCACGACGACCCCCGCGAGGCGAAGCGGAAGATCTTCGCGTTCTATGACGTTTCCGAGGTCCACAACCTGCGTCGGATGCTCGACGATCGGGCGCAGTTCCACGACCTGATCGGCAAGAGCAAGCCGATGCAGCAGGTGTATCAGTTGATTCGCGAGGTGGCGAAGGTCGACTGTCATGTGCTGATCGAGGGCGAGTCGGGCACGGGCAAGGAGCTCGTGGCACGAGCCATCCACTTCGCCGGGCATCGCAAGGACGAGCCGTTTCTGGCCGTGAATTGCGCTGGGTTGAACGAGTCGCTCCTCGGGAGCCAGTTGTTCGGTCACCGGCGCGGGGCGTTCACGGGGGCGACGGAGAACCACAAGGGTCTCTTCGAGGCGGCGGACGGTGGGACGCTGCTGCTGGACGAGGTGGGGGACATTCCGCTGAGCGTTCAGGCGAACCTGCTGCGTGTGATTCAGCAGAAGGAGATATTGCCGCTGGGGGAGACGCGGCCCCGGAACGTCGACGTGCGTCTGATCGCGGCGACGAACCGCGATCTGAGTCGGGAGGTTTCCGCCAAGCGGTTCCGGCTGGACCTGCTCTATCGCATCCGCGTGGCGACGATCAAGCTTCCGCCGCTTCGTGAGCGTCGGGAGGACATCCCGCTGCTGGTCAGCGCGTTTCTCGGCAAGGCAGCGACCGCGACGGGCAAGGACGTGCGAGAGGTCAGCGGGGAGGTGCTTCGCGTCCTGATGGATCATCCGTGGCCGGGCAACGTGCGCGAGCTGCAGAGCGCGATCGAGTTCGCGGTGATTCGCGCCGACGGTCCGGTGATCCGCGTCGAGGACTTGTCGCTCGACGGCTCGCCGACGCAAGCCAAGACGCCTCGTCGGGAGCGTCGCGGGCGGAAGTCCGACCCGGATGAAGCGGATCGCCTGATGGCGGCCCTGGAGGAAGCGCAGGGGAACCGATCTCTTGCCGCGCAACGGCTTGGCATCAGCCGGGCCACGCTTTACCGCCGGTTGGCGGAGCTTGGCTTGACCAACAAACACTGATCGCACCGACTACACATCCTGTAGCGCCGTGATCCGCGACTCGAGTCGGCGCACAGCATCCTCTCACAACAAAGTGATTGACCTTGGCGTGTCACTGCACTATACGTCACAGACCTGGACGCGGATTGTCTGGCAATGTTGGATGATGTACTGCGACAGTTGACGAGGGTCGTCTTGCGAGGAGGATGGCAATGTTCAATCGTATTGCTTGGACTGTCGTTCTGTTCTGTATTGCCGTGGGGTCGGGGTGTGTCGTCCCGAGTATCCTCGATCCGAATCAGCCTGCCGGTCCAGCAGGAGCGAGTCTGGCGTATCTGCGTGCTGTAATGGACGAGTTTCATGGAAGCCGCTTCTACGTTTACTATGAGGCCGATTCGCCCCACAACCACTTCCTCGTCTTCGAGACCTATCAGAGTCCCGGGGCCTTGCTGGGCTACGACGCCCAGAGCACGGAGCAGGTGGACGTTGGCGCGACCGCGATGCGATTCGACTTCGGATACGCATCTGGATCCGACTGGGGAAGCGTCTGTCTGAACAACGGTGCATGGCCAGACAGCAATTCAGTGCTGAGGGTGAACTGGGGCGACGTACCGGGCGCCGGCGTCGACCTTACGGGGGGCGTCAGCATGCACTTCAGGGCTCGCGGCGCGCAGGGAGGTGAGAAGGTTCGCTTCTTCATCGGCGGGGCAGGACGAGATCCCAACGGCGAGGAGGATGCCAACTACCCCGAATCAACGCCGAAACGCTACTGCACGCAGGGGCAAGGCGCCGACCCCACGCTCGTGAGGCTCACGAACGACTGGCAATCCTTCAGGATCGACCTGGTGGACGCAGACCTGTCGCACATCATCCGCGGCTTCTGTTGGGAGGCGAAGGCGGAGGAAGACGATGACGGCGACGGCGTTGTCTCGTTCTATGTTGATGACGTGTACTTCTCGCTCAACGCGACGGCGACCTCGACGCGGTTGGCGCAGCCTCGCTTCCTGCGGAGTTTCACCACGCGACCGGTACAGTCGATTCCAGGGGCGGGAGAGGAGATTCGCAGGTTCGATCACGTCATGAGGAGCGTCGCCTTCGTTTACGACAACGCGTTGGCCCTGCTGGCTTTCCTGGCCGAGGGTACGGAGGATGGTCTTTCGAGGGCTCAGTTGATCGGCGAGGCATTCCTCTATGCGGCCGAGCATGATCGGCGGTTCACAGACGGGCGTCTTCGCAGCGCATACAGCGCAGGTGGCTTATGGCTACCCAACGGATGGCGACCGAACAACGCCGATGGTGAGGTGCGGTTGGCGGGATACTACGATGCCGAGGTCGAGGAATACCATGAGATGTTCGCGTCGAACATCAGCATGGGCAATACGGCCTGGGCGATGATCGCCCTGCTCGCACTACATGACCGAACGGAAGACGGCCGTTACTTGGGGGCGGCGCTCAAGCTGGGTGGTTATGTCTTGGACGTTCGGAGCGGAACGGCGGGTGAGGGGTACACCTGCCCGAACGAGGGCTTTCCTGGCGGACAGCCAACAGCGGAGAGCCCGAATGCGCCAGTGTACGAACGGTTCTACAGCGTGGAGCACAACATCGACCTATACGCGGCGTTTTCGCGGCTTGCCGACCTCTCCGGGGACGCCAATTGGGCAGCGGAGGCCGCATCCGCGGGTCAGTTCGTCGCCAGCTTGTGGGACAATGACATCGGCTGCCTTCGTGCCGGGCTGGACGCGAACTGCGCCGTCAATCGCGCAGCCGGCCAGCTCCCGCTTGACGCCCAACCTTGGGCGGTTCTAGGCATACCGGGAATCCTGGATGAGTTCCCCGAGTTACTCGAGTGTGCCGAGGCGCATCATCGGGTCACGTGCACGATCGCTGAGTCGGACCTTCCCGACAACCTGCGGGGCGGGGGGGACCTGTCCCTGGTTGGGTACGACTTCAACGAGGACCAGGACGGCCTCTGGTTCGAGGGCACGGCGCACATGGCCACGGCATACCTTGCCGCCGGCCTGGAGGATCAGGCACGCGAGCTGCGCGAGGTCCTTAGCCTTGCCGAGCAGGTCTTGCCGGTTGACCGAGGCGAGCTTCCCGAAGCGTACCATGCGCGCATCGGGCTCGTTGCGGGGTGCCACGACGGGATCACAACGGGTTTTGGCTACCTGGTAATGCAGCGTCTGCACATCGGGGCAACGGCATGGAACGTATTCGCGCAGCTCGGGTTCAATCCCTACTCTCAGGAGACCTTTGGAGAAGTCGTCGACCCAAACGATTCAGGTGACGACACGCCCACCACGTGCTGCTTGGCGCCCGGCGCTCCGGCGCTCATCGTGTTATTCCTGGCGGCGTACGGGCTCGGGCGAAGCGGTCGGAGGAATGATGCCGACGAGCCATCCCGTTGAGCCCAGGCATCGGGCGCCACGGACTGAGGATGGCTACGTCGCTCCAGCGCTTCGGTTCGAGGGCGTCCTGAGTCGAGATGCCCGTCCGGCCACGACCTGCCTTGGGTAGTGGCGCGGGCCTTGGTGGCGTTGTCCCTGACCGTTGAGGGAGTCGGGCAGGGAGGGCAACTGGACCTTGTAGGGGGGAACACCCGATCTACAATCATGCTTGCCGAGGGGCGTCGGCATCTTGTGCCGATCCCCGTCGGCAACGAGTCTATGAACGAAGTAGAGAAGACCGGAGAGTGTCTACCATGGCGAGGCAAGCGATCAATGTGGGGCGGAAGGCGCCGGCATTTGCGTTGGAGAATCAGGACGGGGAGAAGGTGGCGCTGAAGGACCTTCTCGGTCGGTGGGTGGTGCTATACTTCTACCCGAAGGACAACACGTCGGGGTGCACGACCGAGGCGTGCGAGTTCACGGCGGGTATCGCGGAGTTCCAGGAGATGGATGCGGCGGTGATCGGGGTGAGTCCGGACTCGGCGGCGAGTCATCGGAAGTTCATCGCCAAGCACACGCTGAAGGTCGAGCTGTTGAGCGATCCGGATCACCAGGTCATGACCCAGTACGGCGCGTGGGGCGAGAAGACGATGTACGGCAAGAAGGTGACGGGCGTGATCCGGTCGACGGTCGTGATCGCCCCGGACGGGAAGATTGCCTGGCACTGGCCCAAGGTGAAGGCGGCGGGACATGCCGAGCAGGCGCGGGAGAAGCTCGTGGCGCTGCGGGGCGGTTGAGATCACCCAAGGGCAGGCATGGGGTCGCGCACAATGATCGAGAAGGACGTCGCCGGGCAGCGCGGGATGCGGTCGCTCTGGAGCCAGGTTCGTGACGGCAGCGCCGGGGCGGGGATGCGAGTGGCGCTGAGTTTCGCCTCGGGTCTGTTTCTCATCGGGCTCGCCTTGGCTCTCGCTTCGGCGCTCGGGGTGGTCGCCGGCGGTCGCCCGAGGCCCAACTACCTGAGAATCTCGGAGGAAGCGATGCTGCTCGCGCTGGCCCTTGCCGCCATCGCGTACATGGGCGTCTTGTTCGCCATATGGAGCCCACACCGCAGGAAGCGGCCCGTCTGGTTGGGGTGTGCTCTGACAGCCGGTGTCTTCGTCATAGCGGTCTGCCTGAGCGTGCTCGTCGACGAGATCTTCAACGGCGATGAAGATGTTTTGATCGCGGCGGTTTGGTTTCTCGCCGGGGCGGTTTCGCTGGTGATGTGGACTTACCTCTATCACCGGTACTCTGGCGGGCGCGCGATGTTCGGCGACGAAGGTCGGTTGGACCTTCGGTGCCCGGGCTGCGGCTACCGGATGGTGGGCCTGCGTGAGGCGAGGTGTCCCGAATGCGGGCAAGCGTACACGATCGACGAATTGGTCGCGCGGCAGGATTTCGACGTGCTGAGATCCGGACGGACGGTCCCGGCGACGGACGATCGCGCGGGACGAGGACGGGAGGGATGACAAGAGCGATAGCCCTTGCCTTCGGCGCGTTCCTGAGCCGCGGTCCGGAGGATCGGACACATTTTTCGAAGAAGGGCGCGCGGGCGATGGCGGGGATGATCGTGGAGGAGCTTCCCCGAGCAGTCCCGGAATTACAGCCATATCCGAGGCGGCAGTCGTCGGTCGGTGGCGCCGGGTCGCCGACGTCGCGGCGGAGCGGTCGAGGCAAGGCGAGCGGATAGCGGCATGATCACGACTTGGATCTGGACGGGTCTGCTCGCGCTTCAAGAGATCGCGGTTCTGGCGGCGATCGTGGCGATTCTTCGGCGTCGGCAAGAGCCGCGGGGGATGTTGGCTTGGATTCTGGCGCTGCTGCTGCTGCCGGTGGTGGGTCTGATCCTGTTCCTGGCGTTCAGCGAGCCGCGCAGGGGGTGGCACCGCAAGCGTCGCGAGCACCGGCGGCGGGAGCTGACGGGCACGATCTCGGCCGAGACGCTGCCGGTCCCGCCGCCCGAGGTGACTCGGATTGAGGGGGTACTCGATCCGGGGGTGAGCAGTCTGGCGGACTTCGCCAAGCGGCTCGGCGCGCACGCGGCCACGCGCGGCAACGACGTGGTGATCTACTACGACGCGGAGAAGACTTTTCTGGCCATCCAGCTCGCCTTGGAGGCCGCCGAGCGCAGCATTCACATCGAGTACTACATCTTTCAGCCGGACGAGACGGGGCGAGCGGTCCGCGACCTGCTCATCGCCAAGGCGAGGCAGGGCGTTCGGTGTCGCGTGCTGCTGGACTTCGTCGGGTGTTGGCGTCTGCCGCGGTCGTTCGTTCGCGCGATGGAGGAGGCGGGCATCCAGGTGGCGTTCGCGATGCCGGTGGTGCCGTGGCGGGGCCGGTGGCGCGTGAACTACCGCAATCACCGCAAGATCATCGTGATCGACGGGAAGGTGGGTTTCACGGGCAGCCAGAACATCGGGGACGAGTATCGGGGGCGTCTGGCGAGGCTCGGTCCGTGGCGCGACACGCACATGAAGATCGTGGGTCCGGGGGTTCGGCACCTGCAGGAGGTGTTCGTCGAGGACTGGTACTACACGACGCAGGAGCAGTTGTCGGTGGAGGAATGGTTTCCGCCGATCGAGCCGGCGGGCGAGCATTTGGTTCAGATCGTGCCGACGGGGCCGGACCAGGAGATCCACGTCATGCACCAGTTGCTCTTCGCGGCCGTGGGGGCGGCGCGATCGTCGATCAGCATGATCACGCCGTACTTCGCGCCGGACACGGCGATGGTGCTTGCGCTCAAGGCGGCGTCGTATCGGGGGGTTCGGGTCGGTCTGATCGTGCCGACGTGCACGGACCACAAGTTCGTGCTCTGGGCGGGTCAGAGCTTCTATCCGGAGCTGTGCAGCGCGGGGATCGAGATCTACGAGCATGACGAGACGATGCTGCACTCGAAGACGCTCGTGGTCGACCGGACGTGGGCGATGGTCGGCTCGCCGAACCTGGACGAGCGGAGCTTTCGCATCAACTTCGAGGTCACGACGATCCTTTACAGCGAGCAGCTCGCGACGGATCTGTACGACGACTTCGAGACGCTTAGGGATCGGTCGCGTCTGATTCGTCTGGAGGACGTGGACGATCCTCCGCTGCTGACGTCGCTGAGGCTGGGGCTGGCCCGGCTGGCGTCGCCGGTGTTGTAGCATTGCCGCGCGGCGACGATCTCGTGTTGCGGCGATTACGCGGCTTGGTTAGATTTCGGCGGCGTTGCCCTTGGACAGTGAAGACCGCCGCCTGAAGGCGGTGGCTTGGACTGAAATCCACCACAGCTTCGTCAGACGATTGGGGAGGGTTCAGCCGTCGCTACGCGACTGACTTGCTTGCAGGCAGCACGGTTCCCAGGACTGAAGTCCTGGGCTATTCTCACATGGTCCCTCCGGGACCGAAGACGCTCGGGCGAGCGGCCGCGAGCGCTCGGTCAGAGTATGGAACCGAAGACGCTCGGGCGAGCGGCCGCGAGCGCTCGGT
>JAFGLZ010000081.1 GCA_016927755.1 Phycisphaerae bacterium | reverse complement strand
GGGGGGGGGACTTGTTTGACATGGGGCTTGCCGGTGAAGGCGGCGGGGGCACGCGGTGTGCGCGAGAGCGGTGCTGGTGTTGGAGTCGTTGGTCGTGAGGCCCGATGGTTTCCGCATGGCATTACCAGGTAGAGCTCGGTCGTTTGGTATCCTCTCAGTTCCGTATATGGATAAGGGGGTCGGGGGACTGGAACCGTACGGAGCAGGGTGTACTGGGCAGGTGGGAGGGGGATGAGCAGGGCTTTCCTTCGCCCCTTTGGGGCTGATTGGTCTTTATGAACGGCTACCAGGGGTTTCGTCCGCCGGGGCGGCGGACTTCACCCCTGGCTACGTTCCTTCGGCCCTTCGGGCCTGAATGCGGAAGTCGGGAGCGGTGGGAGCGCCGCAGCTACCAGGATCGACCTTTCGGTGGTTTCGGCTCGCGGGGGCGCTTGCCCTCCTCCTATGGCTTGCGGGGGCGCTTGCCTTCTATTTGCGGCTCCGGCGGGAGCCTCGCGCTCTCCATGCGGATTGCGGGAGCGATGTGCCTGAACGCACACGAGGGTTGCGGGTGTGGACAGGTGGGCTTTGTGGGGGGAAGATGAACTCTAGGCGGTCGTGGCGGTGGGGGGGGCGGGGCGAGGCGGTTTTTCGGGGGCGGACGATTGGAATCGGTAGGAGCGAGGCGATGACGAGTGATTGCGGTAGGCCTGATCGTCGGACGTTCTTGAAGGGCGCGGCTGTTGGGGCGGCGGGGGTGGCTTTGAGCCGGGCGATGCCGGCCGGGGGCGGCGTGGTGGGGGCGAACGAGCGGATCAACATTGGGATCATCGGTTGCGGTGGGCGTGGCCGTAGTTGGCATATGAAGCAGGCGATCGGGCTTGCGAAGAAGCACAACCTGCGGATCACGGCGGTTTGCGACGTGTGGCAGCCGGCGCTTCGGTCGGCGGCGGCTGAGGTGGAGAAGGCGTTCGGGTCGAAGCCGTTTGCCACGACGAACTACGAGGATCTGCTGACGCGGGACGACGTGGACGCGGTGATGATCGCGACGCCGGACCACGCGCACTCGCCGATGCTGGCGGCGGCGTGCAAGGCGGGCAAGGACGCGTACTGCGAGAAGCCGATGACGGTTCGGCTCGAGGACGCCAAGGACGCGCTGAAGTACGCGCGCCAGAACAAGCGTGTGGTTCAGATCGGTACGCAGCGTCGGAGCGAGGGGAAGTTCAAGGCGTGGGTGGATTTCTTCCACTCGGGCAAGCTGGGGAAGGTGACGAAGGCGGAGATCGGGTATCACGACAACGGGCCGCGGTGGCGCCGGGCGTACGACGACGTGAAGGAGAAGGACGTCGACTGGAAGCGATATTTGATGTACCTGCCGGACAGGCCGTTCGATGCGAAGCGGTATCGGCGGTGGCACCTGTACAAGGACTACACGCTGGGGCCGGTGGCGCTGCTGGGGAGCCACTGCATCGACGTGATCCTCTGGTATCTGCAGGCGAAGGTTCCCACGAGCGGGGTTCAGCTCGGTCGTGCGTACATTTGGGGGGAGGACGGTCGGGAGCATCCGGACACGTGCGACAGCCTGTGGGACTATCCCGAGGGGTTCCTGTGTCTGTACATGAATCACTTCGGGAACCGGTACAACGACGGTCAGATCGCGATCTACGGGACGCAGGGGACGTTCGTGGACTGGAAGGTGGTGGGGACTGGCGCGGCGGAGGGCAAGAAGTGCTTCCCGAAGCCGTTTGTGGCGGCAGCCCAGGGCGACGAGAACCACGTGGAGAACTGGGTGGAGTGCATGCGGAGCCGTAAGGATCCGAACGCTCCGATCGAGGCGGGGTACTATCACTCGGTGGCGTGCGTGTTGGCGGCGGAGAGTCTCTATCGGGGCAAGCGGATGGTCTATGATGCGGGGACGATGACGGTGGGGGAGGGATAGGGGGGGCGGCAGCCCACGACGGCTGCTAATGTCGCGAATCATGAAGAGGGGCGGGGCATGCTCCGTTTGTGGCATCTTCACCGCTCTGTGCTTACTTCCGTAACCCTTGGAGGGTTAGGCTGAAGAGGCCTTCTGAAGCGTTTCCCGCGAAGCGAGACAGAAGGGCGTTCTGGTATCGTGACGGTCTTGGCAGCCCCTGAAGGGGAACCCGAGTCCCTCTCAGACTCCCCCTGCTTCCATCTTCTCACTTCCCTTGAGCCCCTCGCCCAGCCAGGATACCCTCGACTGGGTTCCCCCGCCCCCCCGGGGGACCCCAGGCAGGAGACACCCGCGCATGCACGGAGCCATATCGACACCGCACGGCCCGCTCACGCTCCCCGCCTACCTGCCCGACGCCACGCGCGGCGTCATCCGATCCCTCGACGCCACGGACCTGGACGCCGTCGGCGTCCGCGCCGTCATGGTCAACGTCTTTCACCTGCTCAACCGTCCCGGCGTCCGCCTCATCGCCGAGCAGGGCGGCATCCATCGCTTCATGAACTGGACCGGCCCCATCGCCGCCGACTCGGGGGGCTTTCAGGTCTTTTCCCTGCTCGACGGGGCGCCCAAGCTCGGCTCGGTCTCGAACAAGGGCTTCACCTACCGCCTGGACCCGAGCGGCAAGAAGCACCTGCTGACGCCCGCCAAGTGCATACAGGCCCAGCTCCGGCTCGGGGCCGACCTGCTCTTCTGCCTCGACTACTGCGCCGGGCCGGACGTCTCGCCCCAGGCGCTCAGGCAAGGGGTGCGTCAAACGGTGGAGTGGTCTCGCGCCTGTCGCGAGACGTTCGATCAGATCTTGGACGAGCAGCGGATCCCTCCGGAGCGCAGACCGTTGCTGCTGGGCGTCGTCCAGGGCGGTGAGGACCCGAGCCTCCGCCGGGAGTGCGCCGAATGCCTGCGGGAGATCGGCTTCGACGGCTACGGCTTCGGCGGCTGGCCCGTCACCGACAGCGGACGCCTCACCGAGTCGGTCGGGTGGGTCGTCGACCTGACGCCCTCCGACAAACCGCGCTTCGCCCTCGGCATCGGCAAGCCCGAGAACCTCGTTCAGGCCTTTCGCCTCGGCTACGACCTCTTCGACTGCGTCATGCCCACCCGCGACGCCCGCCACCGCCGGCTCTACGTGTTCAACCAGTCCGTCGAGCAGCAGAGGCCGGGCAAGGGCGCCGACTTCTACCGCTGCATCTACATGGAGGACGCCAAGCACGTTCGCGACCCCGAGCCGGTCGACCCCGGCTGCGACTGCCTCTGCTGTCGTGGCTACAGCCGCGCCTACCTTCACCACCTGTTCCGGATCAAGGACGGGCTCGCGCATCGCCTCGCCAGCATCCACAACCTGCGGTTCTATCAGCGGCTCATCGCGGCCCTGGCCACCGAGAGGACCGCGCAATGACCTGGCCCGCCCCCGACGACGTGATCGAGACCTTCGTGCGGGAGGTCGTCGCCACCCGAAAGTATCACGACATTTGTCAGGACACGGTGCGAGACGTCATCGCCACCGCCTTGCCGAAGTACAAACGCCCCCGCGACGCCATCAAGGCCGCCCGGACCAAGCTGCACCGCATCCAGGCCGCCTATCTCGGCCAGACGGAAATCGCCGATCATCTGGATGAGATCGCCGGCGCGCATCGAGCGGGGGACCGCGACCGCGTCAAGGCCATCTGCCGTCGGCTCATGCGCGACCACGCCTCCACCCGCGAGCGCATCGACCTCCTGGATCGGTTCTACCGGGACGTTTTCGCCGTCACCGGCCCGCCGCGCGTCGTCCTCGACGTCGCCTGCGGGATGCACCCGCTGAGCATCCCGTGGATGGGCCTGCCCGACGATGTCGTCTACCACGCGTATGAAATCACCGGCGGGCTGGTCGATTGCCTCAACGGGTTCCTCACGGCGCTCGGGCTGGCCGGCCCGGACGGAAGCGACCTCGTCAAGCTGCAGGACGTGATCTGCACCCCGCCGACAGAGCAAGGCGATCTGGCCTTCCTCATGAAGATGGTGCCGTGCCTCGAACGCCGCGAGAAGGGCATCGCCGTCCGCCTGATCGACAGTCTGCGCGTGGACCAGGTCGTCGTGACGTTCCCGGTCCGCAGCCTCGCCGGACGAAGCAAGCACATGCCCGAGTTCTACGCCCAGACCTTCGCGGAAATGGTCGACGGCCACGGCTGGCGACTGATCCAAGTGCCAATGGAAGGAGAACTAGTCTTCGCAGTCGACAAGCGTACGGCCTAACGCAGTCGTCTCCGTGTGACGCAGGCATCTTGCCTGCATTCCAAGAAGAATAACACACTGGACCTCAACGGGTAGCGCTTGGTTCCATCGCTCTCGGTCGAGACCTACCAGCGCGTCGCCTTCGACGGGTGGATCATCCACGACCCCAATCACCCGGGCGACGCAAACCACACGACCGTCTATACGGATCCGGATCTCACCTTGATCATGGACGCCGACTACGTCGTCGAGTGCGATCTCAGGTATCTGTCCCGCGGAGCGGGCGTGGCGATGCCGCTGCTCGCGTCGTTGGGATTGCTCGCCCTGGCGATCAGTACTTCATCGCGTCGCGGATGTAGCCGTCCGCGTCGCTGAACTCCTTCGTCTCGGAGTAGATCAGACCCGTCGCGTCGATGCCGTGATCACGCGTATTGGCGTGAACGGCCTCGATCGCGCCGAGCCGCTGGATCGCCGGCGCAACGAGAAAGACGAACGCACAGACGAGCAGGATGCAGAGGAAGAAACCGCCCCAGCGGCGCAGCGGACCGCGAGGCAGGACCTCCTGGCTGCCGTCCCGTGCTCGCCGCGGCGCGAGAGCGGATGCTCGCGCCTGAAGTTCGCTCATGCTCGCGTCGCTCAACGGTCTTGCCCACCCATCAGATCTTGGCCGTGATGTCCTTGAAGACGACGAAGAACATCAAGTACGCCATCAGCAGCGTCAGGATCAGATTGAAGCTCTGGCCGCAGACGTACAGGATCAACGGTTTCCCGCCGGCGAAATAGTGCTTGAGCTCGCGGAAGTTGGTGGCCAGGCCGATGCTCGCGAACGCCAGGCAGAAGAACCAGCCCCGGAAGTGCTTCGACCAGCCGCCGATCAGCCCGTTGTCGATCATCGAGTGCCCCACGTCGGCGCCCATGGATTGGTACAGGACCGACATGAGGATCGAAGCGGCGATGAAGCCGAGGACGAACTTCGGGAAGCGATACCAGATCTCCATCGCGCTGACCCGCGTGTTCTCGGTCCGCTCGACCTTGGCGCACCAGTAGACGGCCACGCCGAACGCGATCACGCCGATCAGCACGTTCTGGATCATCTTGATGGTCGCCGCGACGTACAGCGCGCGGTCGCTGAGAAACGCCCCCGCCGCCGCGACGGCGCCCGTCGCGTCGATCGTGCCGCCCATCCACGCACCGCCCAGAACGTAGTCCATCCCGACCGCCTTGATCACGTTCGGCATCACGATCATCATGATCGACGTGAAGACGAGCGACATCCCGACCGCCAGGGTCAGCTCCTCCTTCTTGGCCTTGCAAGCCGCCGCCGTCGCGATCGCCGCCGAAACACCGCAGACCGACATGTCCGCCGACACGGTGATGTTCAGCGTCTTGGAGGGAATCTTCAGAACCTTCTGCCCGAAGAGGAACGTCACGATCAGGACGATGGGCGTGACGACCCAGGCGACGAAGATGCCCGGGATCCCGATCTGGAGAATCTTGCCGAACAGGATCTCGCAACCGAGCATGACGAGCCCCGTCTTGATGTAGTATTCGGTTTGCACCGCCGGCTTCAGCCAGTTCGGCGTCCCGATCGTGTTGCTGACGATCAGGCCGAAGATGATCGCCCAAGCCGCGTAGCCGATCCCGTACTCCTTCATGTACGTCTGGCCCTCAAACGCATAGGCCAGCATCGCAATGAGAAAGACGACCGGGAACGCCACGAGAAACTTGCCCAGCGGCTGGCCCATCGCCTTCACGCCGACGCCGAAGAAGATCGCCAGGCAAGCGCACAAGCCGATGAGATACCCGATCTGGTTGTAGGGCTTGGCGCCTTTCACCTTCTTGCTCGGACCGGCCTCGTCCTTCTTCACGTCTCGCCATGCGGCGATGGCGGCCTTGGCCTTCTCGTTGAGCTCGGCGTTCTTGTATCCCGCCGCCTTGGCGGCCGCGTCCGCTGCGACGGCCGGCGCCAGAGCCGCCTCGGTCTTCGCCTTGACCTTGTCGCAGGAGGCCTGCGCCTTGGCCTTCTTCGCCTCCGCCTTGTCGGTCGACAAGACGAACGCTTCGGCGAGATTCCACTTCCATCCATGGGGATGACTCAGCCAGGTGCCGATCGTCTTGGCGAACGGCTGGTCCGTCGCCTTGATCTTCTGCTTGGCGTCGTGGTTCTTGTACCAGGCGACGGTTCGGTAAGGGGCGGCCTCGGCCTCAGCCAGCATCGCGGCGTTCGCCTTGCAGATGCTCTCGCGCATGCCCTGTGGCTCGCGCGGCAGGAAGACCATCAGTCCGGCGATGATCAATGCGAAGCCCAGCCAGATGGCCCAGTAGTCCTCCAGCTTGTACAGGTCCGATAATCCGCCTTCGCTCAGGGCCTGCACCTCTTCCTTGGCCACGGGTTCCTCGGTCATGATCTCCTCCTGACCGCCCAATCCGATGTGCGGAAATCGTTTGAAATGGCGACGGCGGCCAGGCGTGGGCGTCCGTGCCTGGGGCGCGCCATCGAAGCACCGACCGACACCATACTGATCCGGGATCAAGCGTGTCAACGGTTCGTTTCACCCGGGACAGGCAAGTCAGGCCCCGACGGGTCGCCCCCGTCCCCCTTACTGGGCAAGGGGGACGGGGGCCGGCGGGCCGGGGGGGCTTCAGCCGCCATCGCGGGGCCATTGAAGACATGGGGAAGATCATTTAAGGTAACAGGGTTTGCGTGCCGTGATTCCGTGCGAAGCCACCAAAACGACGCGTCTTTGCCGCCGCGGTCGCACGCGGCGGAGACGGCCATGAGGAAAGGATCCCAGTCTGATGGCATCGAGTCAGTTTCATCACCTTGGCGTGCCGACCAGCGCAAAGCACGACAACGAAATCTACATCGAGGGGGGTAAGGTCTACGCGACCGACCCCGCCGCCCACCCGTACCGGGTCGAGTTCCTGCGATTCGAGCCCGACAGCCCGATGCCCGACGCAATCAAGACGGGCGTTCACGCGGCCTTCCTCGTGGACAATCTGGACGCCGCGCTGAAGGGGCAGAAGGTCGTGCTCCCGCCGTTCGACGCCACGGACGAGCTCCGCGTGGCCTTCATCGAGGACGGCGGCGCCCTCATCGAGATCATGGAGAAGCGCTAGAGATCCACGCCTTGACTGCCCCCCAGCGGTCCAGGCCGACGGGGAGCAATCCGGACGTCACGCCCGGTCCGAACCGACGCGGCCGGTCGGGCATGAAAGGAAACCATCCATGGCCATGAAGAAGTTCATCAATAGCCCGGACAACCTCGTGGACGAGCTGCTCGAGGGGTTCGCCCTTGCCAACGCCGAGACCGTCAAGCTCGAAGGCAGCAATCTGGTCGTTCGACCGAAGCCGAAGTCGAAAGACAAGGTAGCCCTCGTGACGCTCGGCGGCAGCGGGCACGAGCCAGCCCTGAGCGGTTTCGTCGGCGAGGGAATGCTGGACATCAGCGTACCGGGCGAGATCTTCGCCGCGCCAGGCCCGCCCCGCGTCATCGAGGCGCTCCGGGCGGCTAATCGCGACGCCGGAGTCCTCTTCGTCGTCCTCAACCACGAGGGCGACGTGATGACGGCCAATATCGTCATGGAGATGGCCGCCGGCGAGGGATTGAAGGTCAAGCAGATCCTGACGCATGAAGACATCTCCGTGCCGTCCCGCGAGGATCCATCCAACCGTCGCGGACTGGTGGGCTGTTTGCCGGTGATCAAGGTCGCCGGCGCGGCCGCCGAGCAGGGCAAGTCCCTCGATCAGTGCTTTGCCATCGCCGAGCGCATGGAGAAGAACACCGCCACGTTGGCCGTAGCCGTCTCCGGCGCGACGCACCCGTCGACGGGTGACGTCATCTCGGAGCTGGCCGACGACGAGATGGTCATCGGCATGGGCCAGCACGGAGAGGCGGGCGGCGGGGCGGACAAGATGAAGTCCGCGGACGAGACCGCCGAGATCATGGCTGGCATGCTCGTGGACGATCTCAAGCTGAAGTCCGGCGAAGAGGCGCTCGTCATGCTCAACGGCGTGGGCTCGACGACGCTCATGGAGCTCTACGTCGTGCTCCGCCGGGTCAAGCAGGTGCTCGAGGCCAAGGGCATCAAGATGGTCCGGGCCCGGGCCGGTGAGTACCTGACGGTCCAGGAGATGGGCGGCTTCCAGATGGTCATGGCCCGAATGGACCCCGAGCTGATCAAGCTGTGGGACGCGCCGTGCAAATCGCCGGCGTTCTGCATGTAGGAGATCCAATCGGCGATGGCAGAGACCATGGGTCGCGGTGAGCTGGTCGCGATGCTCCGCGGCGCGGTCGAGCGGGTGCGGGCGAACCACGAGATGCTCGGCAAGCTCGACTCGCACGGGGGCGACGGCGACCACGGCACGACGATGCTCCGCGCGATGGGCATCCTCGAGGAGAAGATCTCGGCCGAGGCGGATTCCACCGACGTGGGATCGCTCCTCAAGGCCGTCGGATGGGGCATCATGGGCGTCGACGGCGGCGCGACGGGCCCCCTGTTCGGCATGTTCTTCTCGGGCATGGCCGAGGCCGCCTCGGGCAAGGACTCGCTGGACGCGGAAAGCCTGGCATCGGCTCTGGAGGCGGGACTGGCCTCGATCCGTAAGTACACGAAGGCCCAGGTCGGCGACAAGACGATGATCGACGCGCTGGTTCCGGCGGTCGAGGCGGCCCGGTCGGCGGCCGACGGAGGCGCCGATGTCTCGGAGCTGCTTCAGCAAGCCGCTCAGGCCGCCGTGAGGGGCGCCGAGGGAACCAAGGACCTCCAGGCCCGCTTCGGCCGGGCAAAGAACGTGGGAGCCAAGAGTGTTGGCAACCAGGACCCCGGCGCGACCTCGGTTAGCTTGATATTCAAAGGTTTCGTTGAAGGAGTGAAGTAAGTTGCCAGATGCCAGTACCACGAGCAATGACAAGGGCGAGCAGAAGGATTTCGGGATCGGCATCCCGGTCGAGACGAAAGGCTTCTTCCTGAAGGGATCCGCTCACCTGGGCTGGGGCATGCAGAATCGCCTGAGCCGGATCTTTAATCCCGAATCCGGCCGGGCGGTGATGCTGGCCTTCGACCACGGCTACATCATGGGCCCGACGACCGGGCTGGAGCGCATCGATCTGGCGATCCCTCCGCTGGCGGGGTACGCCGACTGCCTTATGTGTAGCAGGGGCGCCCTCCAGAGCTGCGTCCCACCGGAGTTGAACAAGCCCGTGGTCATGCGTGCCAGCACGGGCGCCACGGTCTTGAAGGAGTTGAGCAACGAAGTCATCGGCGTAACGGTCGAGGACGCCGTCCGGCTGAACGCCTCGGCGGTCACCGCCCAGGCCTACGTCGGGGCCGAGGGCGAGAGGGCCTCGCTGGCCAACCTGGCCTATCTGATCAACGAGGGCAATCGCTACGGCATGCCGACGTTAGGCGTCACAGCGGTGGGCAAAGAGATGGTGAGGGATTCCCGCTATCTGGGTCTCGCCTGTCGGGTTATTGCCGAGCTGGGCGTCCACTTCGTTAAAACGTACTACTGCGATCCCGGCTTCGACGAGGTCGTCGCCGGCTGTCCCGTTCCGATCGTCATCGCGGGCGGCAAGAAGATCCCGGAGATCGACGCACTAACGATGGCGTACAAGGCGATAGATCAGGGCGCATCCGGCGTGGACATGGGACGGAACATCTTCTGTGCCGATGATCCCGTGGCGATGATCCAGGCGGTTCGGGCGGTGGTCCACAAAAACGAGAAACCCGAGAAGGCCCTGGAACTGTACAATACGTTGAAGTGCGAGCGGTCCAAGGCGTGTGCCTGCGCCGCATCGAAGTAGTCGGGGGGACATCCCACCAGACAAACGACTCTCAGGGCGAGCGACAAGGAGCCAGAAAGATGAGCGGATTGAATCGACGAGAGATGCTCGGCGGACTCGCCGCCGGGGCCGCTTCCGTGTCGATCTTCGGCGCGGACGAGCTGCGGGCGGCGGAGTCGTGCACGCCGGCCAAGTGCTCGGCATGCCCCTCGGGGTGTGCGGGCAAGACGTACAAGAACGCCGACTTCTACACCCCCGACGGCAAGTTCAACGTCGAGGCGGCCAAGAAGGCCTACTACGACATGATGACGGCCTTCAACTACCCGATCCCGCCCCGGCTCCATACCGACGACTTCTGGACACTGGACTTCGGGCTGGGCAGATTCACCGAGGTCGGCATGGCCGGCATCTTCTGGATCAATAACCTGAAAGACAATTATTTCGGGCACGAGATCTACCTGCTGCCGGGGCAGATGATTCCCGAGCATGCCCACCTCAAGACCGAAAAGACCGAGCCGAAGCTGGAAGGCTGGCACGTCCGGTACGGGTGGGTGTACATCTACGGCGAGGGCGAGCCGACCCCGGGCGTGGAGGAGCGGATTCCTCCGACGCATCGGAAGGTCGCCAAGGCTCGGACAGAGAAGATCCTCAAGCCGGGCGAGTGCGCGTGTCTCGGCAAGGCGTGCGAGAAGCACTGGATGCGGGCAGGGCCCCAGGGCGCCATCGTCAGCGAGTACGCCACGGCCCATGACATGGCGGGGCTGAAGTTCACGCATCCGGACGTCAAGCTGTAGCCACTCGCTGTCCAGGGACGACGAGCCAGGGACGAAGCGCGAAGTGCCAAGGGCCAAGACGGGAGTAGATCGCCGGTATCCTGGGCTTCGGCCTTTCCGCTTGGTGCTTCGTCCGTGTCTTGAATGCATGAGTGCTGGCGAGTCTTCGAGGCTCAACGGAGGCGGCACATGATGGCAGTCCGTCGATCGGCATCGCCGGTCTGGATCTCGTTCGTGGGGCTTCTGGTCGCGGGGGCGGTCCCGCCGTCATCGGCGGATGAGGCGTGCAAGCCCGGCGTCTCGCCCGACCTGGTCAAGAAGGACACGTGGCAGGCGACGATGCTGGCCACGCGGGCCAACGTGGGCAAGTGCCTCGCCGATCAGGAGCGGACGCTGAAATCGCTGCAGGTCGGCCCCTGGTACACGACGGGGCCGATGAAGGTCAAGAACTTCAAGCACGCCCGATTCCCCGAACGGGGCGTCGATCTCGCCGCCAAGGGCAAGGACGACAAGCCGCTCTGGGAGAAGCGGGCGGATTGGCAGGACGATGTCGCCCACCGCCTCGAGCGGCGAGCCGACAGCGCCTCGACCTACCTCTACCGCACGATCACGTCCCCCAACCCGATCACGGTGACCGCCTACTTCGGAAGCGACGATGGCTTGGCGGCGTGGCTCAACGGCAAGCTCCTCTTGGAGAAAGACGTTCCTCGCGGGCTGGGGGCCAATCAGGACAAGGCGGATCTCTGCCTGAAGGCGGGCGAGAACCAGCTCCTCCTGAAGATCCACAATCAAACGGGCGACCACGGCTACTACTTCTCGATTCGCCCTGGCGTATCGCATCGTCTCTGGCAGCAGGTCGAGCAGGCATACCCGCTCGAGTCGGGTTGGATGAAGCGAGACGTGCCGGGCGCGGGATGCGCGGCCTGGTTCCGTAGCGGCGACAACACGACGATGGAATCCGCGATGATCTCCCGCGCGGTGAAGGATCTTGGCGCCAGCGGCGGATTACTCGGCAAGTCGCTGGCGGACTTGCAGCAGGCCAAGGCGCCGGCCAAGGACCCGCGGTGGCTCGATCTGTACGTCAAGACTTGTCGCTTCCGGGACGCGGTAGCCGAGCTGAGCCGTGTCGATCCCAAGCCGCTGCGCCTGGCCGTCGAGGACCTGAACGAGACGTACGCCAAGTCCTACGCCAAGGGGCCGGAGTACTTGAAACGCCTGACGGATCTGGAGCAGCGGCTACCGACGTTGCGCGAGGGTCTGGCCAAGGGGAATGAAGACGCATTGCGGCAGGTTCCCGAGTTCGTCAAGGCGTTCGGCTCGCTGAGAAACGAGGCCCTGCTGGCGAACCCGGCGATCGACTTCGACAACCTGCTGATCGTCCGCCGCCGTGCGGACCGACACGGCCTGCCGCAGAATTGGCAGGGCAACTGTGCGATCGCCCGCACCGGTTACGACAACGAGATCGCGGTCTTCTCGCCCGTGAAGCCTTGCGGCAAGATGACGACGCTCTTCAAGCCCAAGGGCGCGGAATTCGTGGGCGACGTCGATCTGCACTTCGACGCCGATCGGATGCTCTTTTCGATGCCGGGCAGTCACGGCCGGTGGCAGATCTGGGAAATGGCCATCGATGGTTCGCGGCTTCGGCAGGTCACGCCAGGCGAGCACCCGGACGTGGACAACTACGATGCGTGCTATCTGCCCGACGGTCGCATCATCTTCGCCTCGACGCGATGCTTCCAGGGCATCCCGTGCGTCGGCGGCGGCAACACCGTGGCGAACCTGTGCATCATGGACGCCGACGGCAAGAACATCCGCCAGCTCTGTTTCGACCAGGACCACAACTGGTGCCCGACCGTCATGAACAACGGGCGCGTCCTGTTCTCGCGGTGGGAGTACACGGATACCCCGCACTACTTCAGCAGGCTGCTGTTCCAAATGAACCCGGACGGCACGGGTCAGATGGAGTACTACGGCAGCAACTCGTTCTGGCCGAACTCAATCTTCTATGCCCGACCGCTTCCGAACCATCCGACCGCCGTCATCGCCGTCATCTCCGGTCATCACGGCGTCCCGCGGATGGGCGAGCTCATCCTCTTCGATCCGGCCAAGGGGCGGTTCGAGGCGGACGGGGCGGTCCAGCGGATCCCCGGGTACGGCAAGAAGGTCGATCCCATCATCGTGGACCAACTCGTCAATGCCTCCTGGCCGAGGTTCCTGCATCCGTATCCCATCAGCGACAAGCATTTCCTGGTCTCCTGTCAGCCGACGCCGACTTCGTGCTGGGGGCTGTATCTGGTGGACGTATACGACAACATGTTGTTGCTGTCGGAAGAGCCGGGTTGGCAGCTCTTCGAGCCGGTGCCGCTCCGAAAGACGCCCAAGCCGCCTGCCATCCCGGATAAGGTGGACCTCAAGCGGGATGACGCCGTCGTTTACCTGAGTGACATCTACTTCGGCAAAGGGTTGGACGGCGTGCCGCGGGGGACGATCAAGAAGCTGCGGATCTTCGAGCCGTACTATTCGTACCCCCAGATGGGGGGGCATATTCACGTGGGCATCGAGGGGCCATGGGACGTTCACCGGATCCTGGGGACGGTCCCGGTATTCGAAGACGGCTCCGCGATCTTCAGGGCTCCCGCCAACATGCCATTGACGGTCCAGGCCCTCGACGAGGAGGGCAAGGCCGTCCAGATCATGCGGAGCTGGTTCACGCCCATGCCGGGCGAGGTGCTCTCCTGCGTGGGATGCCACGAGCGTCAGAACTCGTCCTCGCCGATTCGCAGGACGATCGCCTCGACGCACAAGCCCTGCGAGATCGAGCCGTGGTACGGTCCGACGCGAGGCTTCAGCTTCAAGCGGGACGTCCAGCCGGTGCTCGACAAGTTCTGCGTGGGTTGCCACGACGGACACAAGAGGCCGAACGGCTGCGCGATGCTCGACTTCCGTGCCAAGGACAAGAACGGCTGGAGCAACTTCACGCAGAGCTACATCGCCCTGCATCCGTACGTTCGTCGGCCCGGGCCGGAGAGCGACTATCACCTGCCCAAGCCGTACGAGTATCACGCGGATACCAGCGAGTTGATCCAGATGCTCAAGAAAGGTCACCACAACGTCCAACTCGACGCCGAGGCATGGGACCGCCTGTACACGTGGATCGACCTGAACGTGCCGGATCACGGGACGTGGGGCGAGCATCGAAAGATCCCCGGGAACTGGCACCAGCGGCGCCTCGAAATGCGTAAGCGCTACGCCAATCGCCCGGAAGACCCCGAGGTGATTCCCGAGATCAAGCGACCTCCGATCCAGTTCGTCAAACCAGCGCCGATGCCCGAGCGTCCGAAGCAAGAAATTGCCTGCAACGGTTGGCCTTTCGACGCGGTTGAGGCCAAGCGCCGACAAGACGCCGCCGGCCCGAGGACGCGACGGTCGGTCGATCTGGGCAATGGCATCAAAATGGATCTGACGCTGATTCCGGCGGGCGAGTTCGTGATGGGGTGCCTGGACGGGTATCCCGACGAAGCGCCGCTGGCGGCCGTGAAGATCGCCCAACCCTTCTGGATGGCAACGATGGAGGTGACCACCGGCCAGTTCCAGTGCTTCGACCCGGACCAACGCAACGGCGTCATCGACCAGCAAAACAAAGACCACACGACGCGGGGCTACCCGATCGAGGGGCCCCAGATGCCCGTGGTACGGGTGTCGTGGCGCCAGGCGATGGCCTTCTGCCAGTGGCTGGGCGCCAAGACCGGCGAATCCTTCACGCTGCCGACGGAGAGTCAGTGGGAGTGGGCCTGTCGGGCAGGAACGGCCACGCCCCTGAGCCATGGAGACTTGAATACCGATTTCGGCGGATGGGCGAACCTGGCCGACGTCTCGATCAAGCTCCTGGCCGTCCAGGGAGTCAATCCCCAGCCGATCCCCAACCCGAACCAGTACCAGGACTTCCTTCCGAAGGATCCGCGATTCGACGACAAAGCCAGGATCATGACGGAGGTGGGCAAGTATCAGCCCAATGCCTGGGGGCTGTACGATATGCACGGTAACGCCGCGGAGTGGACCCGATCGCTCTTCAAGCCGTATCCGTATCGCGAGGATGACGGTCGCAACGACGTGGCTGCCGCGGGACGGCGCGTGGTCCGAGGTGGGAGCTGGTTCGACAGGCCCAAGCACGCTCGTTCGGCCTATCGCCTGGCGTATCATCCGCATCAGTGCGTGTACAACGTGAGCTTCCGGGTGGTGTGTCCGGTCGTTCGGGTGTCGATGTCGCGGACACCGGGCGCGGGCGGTGGACGGTGACGGCCAGGATCAGGAGAGCGACGGTGGTGAGACTTCAAACGGCCGCATGCCTGACCCTGGCATGCGTGGCGGCGGGGGCCAGCGCCGCGGAGTACCTATCGCCCCTGGCCCTGACCGCGAGCAAGGACGCAAAGCACCTGTACGTGGCGGCTTACACCGGCAAGCAGTTGATCGTCGTCGACGTGGCGGGCGGCAAGGTGGTCTCGACGATCTCGTTGCCGGATCGCCCAAGCGGCGTGGCGATCTCGCCGGACGGATCGAAGCTGTACGTCACCGGGGCCGAGCCGTCGGGGCGGGTTCACGTGGTGGAGCCGGGCGCCGGGAAGTGCACCGGTCAGATCGCCGTCGGCCACACGCCGACGGCGCCAGTGATCACGCCGGATGGCAAGATCCTCTTCGTTTGCAATCGCTTCAACAATAACGTCGGGGTCGTCGACCTGGCCGCGGGTAAGCAAGTGGCGACGATTCCGGTCGCCCGAGAGCCGTTTGCCGCGGCCATGACGCCGGACGGCAAGCTGTTGTTCGTGGCCAATCACCTTCCCGCGGGCCCCGCCGACGGGGCCTACACGGCGTCGGTCGTCTCCGTGATCGACACGACCGCCAGGAAGGTGGTCGCGACGGTCGAGCTGCCCAACGGGAGCGTCGACCTGCAGGGCGTGTGCGTCTCGCCGGATGGGAAGGTCGCCTACGTCACGCATATTCTGGCTCGATATCAACTCCCCACGACGCAGCTCGAGCGGGGCTGGATGAACACCAACGCCGTGACGATCATCGACGTTGCGGCCAAGAAGCGGGTAACCACCGTCCTGGTGGATGAGGTGGACCGGGGCGCGGCGAACCCCTGGGGCCTGGCCTGCTCGGCGGACGGCAAGTACCTGTGCCTGGCCCAGGCCGGCACGCATGACGTGAGCGTGATCGATCGGGCGGCGCTTCACGAGCGACTGGCGAAGGTCGCCAGGGGCGAGAAGGTCCTGAACGTGACCATCCCGCTGGAGGAGGTGCCCAACGAGCTGTCTTTCTTGGCGGGCATACGGCGTCGGTTGGCGCTGCCGGGCAAGGGGCCGAGGGGGCTTGTCGTATTGGGCGACAAGGCCTATGCCGCCCAGTACTTCAGCGACAGCATCGGCGTGGTGACGATCGACGCGAACAAGCGACCGGATGCCCGCTCGCTGGCATTGGGCAAGACGGCGAGTGAGCCGCCCAGCGCGGTGCGCCTCGGTGAGCAGTACTTCAACGACGCCTCGCTGTGCTTCCAGAACTGGCAGAGCTGCGCGAGCTGTCACCCCGACGGCAGAGCCGACGGGCTGAACTGGGATCTGATGAACGACGGTCTGGGCAACCCGAAGAATACCAAGAGCATGCTGCTCTCGCACCAGACGCCGCCGGTGATGATGATGGGGGTTCGCGACCGGGCGGAAACCGCCGTTCGCGCGGGAATCCGGCATATTCAGTTCGCGGTTAGGCCGGAACAGGACGCCGTCGCGATCGATACGTATCTCAAGTCCCTCACGCCGGTGCCGAGTCCGTATCTGGCCGGCGGTCAGATGAGCGAAGCGGCCAGGCGGGGCGAGCAGTTGTTCAAGCAGGTCGGCTGCGCGATGTGTCACGCCGGCCCATTGTATACGGATATGAAAAAGTACGACGTGGGTACGGGCAAGGGACGCGAGAAGGATCAGGAGTTCGATACGCCGACGCTGATCGAAGTGTGGCGGACGGCACCCTACCTGTACGACGGTCGCGCCGCGGCAATAAAGGACGTCCTAACGAAGTTTAACACCAAGGACAGACATGGAGCCACGTCGGGTTTGACGCAGGAGCAGATCGGCGACTTGGCGGAGTACGTCCTGACGCGGTAGTCCGTCGATCAGAAACCAGGCCTCGGGAGAGGGAGTGAACATGCAGCAGGATGATCCCGCAGTGGCGGCGAGCGTGCAGAAGAGCTCGACGCCCGGTCTTCAAGTGGTGACGCTTCGGCGACAATCATGCGAGGAGGTGTTCGTCACGGCGACCCCCGTCGTGGAGGAATCGGCTAGCGCCCTATTCCGAAAGGCCGGCACGGTCTTGCGCGACAAGGGGGCCCAGGTCGTCTCCGTGGAGATCTTCGGACTGTCAAACGAAGGCGGCGCCGGCATGAAGGCGCTGGAGCGGGCGCTCGGCCCGATCGCCTGGCCGGTGACGTGGCTGGAGAACGGAAATCGCGCCGGAATGTCGGGTGTTCAGGTCTGGGCCGTCACCGGTGTACCGGTCGAGCCCATTCAAGTGAGAGGGCGGCTCCTGGGGACGGTCTTCGACGACGGCTACGCGCGGCTCTGTCGGTTGGGCGGGCTCGTCGCGGCGGACGGGTCTCGATCCCGGGAGGACCAGACGCAAGACGTGCTCGATCTGATGGTGGCGGGCCTGCAGGCCGCGGGCATGACCTTCGATCAGGTCGTGCGAACGTGGTTCTGCAACTACGAAATCCTCGATTGGTACGGAGAGTTCAATCAGGTTCGAAACGCCTTCTTCAAGGCAAACAACGTGTATGAGGGGCTTGTTCCTGCCAGTACGGGGGTGGGGGGGCGCAACGCGGCGGCCGCGGCGCTGATCAGCGGCCTGCTGGCCGTCAAGGCCAAGTCCGACGACGCGCGAGCGTTCGCGGTGCCCTCGCCGCTGCAGTGCCCGGCGCTCGAGTACGGCAGCTCGTTCAGCCGCGCGGCGGAGATCAAGATGCCCGATCACAGGCGTCTGCTTGTCTCGGGATCGGCCAGCATCGCTCCCGAAGGGCATACGGTTCACCTCGGCGACGTCGAGGCACAGGTCGAGCTGACCATGAAGGTGGTCCACGCGATCTTGGACTCGCGGCGGATGGGGTGGGACGACGTGAGCCGCGCGATCGCCTACCTGAAATACGCCGAGGACGTTTCCGCGTTCGAGAAGTACTGCGCCGCCGAGGGGCTGGAGGAGATGCCCGTCGTCCGGGTCCACGGCGACATCTGCCGAGACGACCTACTGTTCGAGATCGAGCTGGACGCGATCGTTCCGTCCTAGTCGCGCGGCGACGTTCGAGGCGAGCCCGCGTCTTCGGTCGAACGACTTCAACACGCCGCCAGTTCCCTGGCTCACGCGAAATGGGAGGCGTTCTCATGTCCACAAGGGCCCCCCTCTTATCCGTTCTTGTCCCGCTGATTGCCGCGCTGGAATCGGGTCTTGCCGGCGCCCAGCAACGTGAGAGTGCGACGATGCAGAGCAGCGCGCCGCCGGCGCCGAGCGCCTTGATGTGCGACCTGCTGGCCAAGCCGGCGGGGTCGCTGATTCGTAGCCCGCGACCCCGCTTCAGTTGGGTCGTCAATTCGCGCGAGAAGGACGACGTCCAGACGGCCTATCAAATCGTGCTGTCGGCCCGATCCGCGGATCTGGATGAGGATAGGGGCACTCTCTGGGACTCGGGACGGGTCGCGTCAAGCAAGTCGACGGCGGTCGAGTATCAGGGCCCCCCGCTCAAGTCGAGGACCACGTACTTCTGGAAGGTCCGTACCTGGGACCGTCAAGGTCATTCCAGCGCGTATTCCGCCGCGCAGGAATTCCGGACGGGCACGCTGGCCGAGCGGCACGTGACGCCGCGGTATCGGCTGGTCACGACCGAGGTGGCCCCCGCGAGGATGGTGCGCGTCGGGGCGGACAAGTGGTTCATCGACTTCGGAAAGGCCGCCTTCGCGACGGTCAGGCTGACACTGACGGGGGCATCGGACGGCCAGACGGTCAAGGTCCATCTCGGTGAGGTCCCCGCCGGCAAGAACGCGATCAATAGAACGCCCGGCGGCTCGCGGCGGTATCGGATGGTTCCGCTTCGGCTTGGCCAGGGCACGCACACGTACACCGTTGCCATTCCGCCGGATCGCCGGAATACGGGCCCGCAGGCGATCAAGATGCCGCAGTACGCCGGTGAGGTGATGCCGTTTCGATACTGTGAGCTGGAGGGCTGCGAGGGCAAGCTCGATGCCTCGATGGTCCGCCAGATCGCCGTTCACTATCCGTTCGACGACGACGCGGCGCGTTTCGAATGTTCGAGTAAGGTCCTCAACGACATCTGGGACCTGTGCAAGTACACGATGAAGGCCACGAGCTTCTGCGGCGTCTACGTCGACGGCGACCGGGAGCGGATTCCTTACGAGGCGGACGCGTACATCAACCAGCTCGGGCACTACTGCACGGATCGGGAGTTCACGCTGGCGCGGCACACCCACGAGTACCTGATCACGCACCCGACGTGGCCGACGGAATGGATCCTCTACTCGGTGCTGATCGCCTGGGCGGATTACATGCACACGGGCTGCGACGCGTCACTGGCCAACTACTACACGGATCTACAAGCCAAGACGCTTTGCGCGCTGGCGGGTGAGGATGGGCTGATCAGTACGCGAACGGGCCTCGTCGACGGCAAGGTGCTGGCGTCGATCCACTTCAAGGGCAAGCTCAAGGACATCGTCGACTGGCCGCACGGAAGCCTCGGCGGGGTCAAGGGCCAGTATGGCGAGACAGACGGGTACGAGTTCACGGACGTCAACACGGTCGTCAACGCCTTCCACTATCGCACGCTGGTCATCATGAGCCGCGTGGCCGAGGTGCTGGGCAAGGCCGGCGACGCGCGCCGATACGCCGACAGGGCCGAGCGCGTCAAGCAGGTATTCAACGCCAAGCTGTTGGACAAGACGCGGGGCGTGTACGTCGATGGCGTCGGGACGTCGCACAGCTCGCTCCACGCGAACATGTTTCCACTGGCGTTCGGGCTGGTTCCGGCCCAGCACGTCGGCAGCGTCGTCGAGTTCATCAAGAGCCGCGGCATGGTCTGCAGCGTGGGCGCGGCGCAGTGGATTCTAGAGCCCCTCTATCGGGCGGGAGAGGGCCGGCACGCGATGAAGCTCATGACGGCGCCGGGCGATCGCAGTTGGCCGCACATGGTGTACGACGTCGGAACGACGATCACGTTGGAGGCGTGGGACGACAAGTACAAGCCGAACCAGGACTGGAACCACCCCTGGGGCGCCGCGCCCGCCAACATCATCCCGCGGAGGGTGATGGGCGTGGAGCCGCTGCAACCTGGATTCGCCAAGATGCGGATCAAACCGCAGCCCGGCGATCTGGAGTGGGCCAAGCTGAAGCTGCCGACGATCAAGGGCCCCGTGTTCGTCGAGCTCCTGCAGAAGCCCGGAGCGTCCTTCAAGGTGGCCGTTACGATCCCAGCCAACACGACGGCGAGGGTCTACCTTCCGCGGTTGAGCGACGTGATCGAGCTCGACGGCAAGCCGACGAAGGCCCAAGCCGAAGGCGACTTCCTCTTCGTCGATGGTGTGGGCTCAGGCGGACACGTTCTTGAGGTTCGCAAGTAGTTGGTGTATAAGTCGTTTTGGGTTTGCCCGGTCAGGGCATTCGGGGAATGACCGACCAAGTGCTATAATCGGACTAACGGACACCCGGGGCTGCCACGCAAATCGCGGGCTCACCTAGCAGTCCCCAAAGGCGACGTCGCCATATCGGCGACGCGTTCTCCCCACTCGGCAGGGCTCTAAAGAGAGATCGGTTGTGCCCATACTACGCCGACGCCAGGTCATGGCCATTGGCACGGTTGGAGTCTGTCTCAGCATCATCGTCGGTTATGTTCCCGGGGGCATCTTCCGTTTGCCGGACCCGACGGTCGTCTATGTGGCCTTCGGAGATTCGCTGACGAAAGGCCCCACGCGAAGCGACTACGCGGCGTTTCTGCCGGCGCTGCTGGGCGAGGCCCCCAACCGATTCACCAACGAAGGAAACAGCGGTGAGCCCAGCGGCCAGGGGCTCGCGCGACTTCGCTCGCTCGTCGACCGGGGACTGTTTCCGAACGCCAAGTCGCTGTTGTACTGGGAAGGTGGCAACGATCTCATCGACTGGGTCGAGCAGATCGATCCTTGCCTGATGCGGAGCCCGGACAACGCCGACTACCCGTACGCCCGCCTGCTCGAGCCAAGACTCGACGAGATCCAGGCGAACGTCGAGGCGGCGATTCAGCTCGGAACGGACGCGGGATGGCGGGTCTACGTGGCGACGTATTACTTCCTGCCGAGCTGCGGCCTGAAGGGTGATCCGCTTGTTCCGGATGCGCTGCCACCGCGCAAGGCCGACAATGCCAATGCGTACGTGCGGAAGCTCAACGAGCGAATCCGTCGAGCGGCCCGCAACCGAGGCGCGGTGCTCGTGGACATCGCGGCCAGGGATTTCGAGCTCCGGGTCAGTCCGGGCAACTACCTCGACCGGAATCACCTGAGCGCCCAAGGAAACCAGATCGTGGCCCGCATATTCGCCGAGGCCATCGGCCGGTAGTTATGGGACGGGTTGCGCAGGCGGCGTGTTGTCCTACCTCAACATCGTGGCGCGTTGCGGCAACGCGATGCTAGTTTCTGTGCGAAGCAGGTTTCCGTCGAGTCGCTGATTCCAAGACTTGCGCACGTTTCCTTCGGTCAGCGCGCCGTTACAACCGGACTGGCCCGCATAGTCCATTCTTGCGACGCAACATGTATCTGGAAATGGGCTTAGGCCTCGCTCGTGTGGTGGCTTCGGCAGCGGCCTTGTCGTTGCCCCAGAATCGTCGGGCTCGGATCTTGCGGTCCCCACATCGGGTGGGGCTCCGCTATCAGCAGAGATGATCCGGCGAGGCTGGGGATAGAACGATGAGTGACATTGCACCGGTCGGGCCGACAGGGGCGTATCCGATGGCCAGTCAGTCCGCGGCAGGCGCCGGCTCGGGCCAGGGCGTGCAGGCAGGCCAGTCTGCATCGGCCACGAGCCAAGCCAGCACGGTGGCCGTCCAGGAAAGCTACCAGTCGATGAGCATGTCGATGTCGTCGCAGGTTCAGACGATGGTGGCCCAGTACGGGCTGTCGATGTCGTCTGACGAGGCGACGCGTTTGCTGGTCGTCATGGCGCTGCTTCTGCAGTTGCTGGAACTCCTTTCCGGTCGGGAACAGGACGGGCAATTGGGCGTCAGCGGCCTCGGCGGCGGATCGGCCTCGCTTCTGATGGCCAACGCCAGCTACAGCTCCTCGATGAGCATGGAATCTTACAGCTATCAGATGATCGCCAGTGAGGCCTATGCCTCCAGCTCCGCCACGGCGGGGCAATCCGGCTCGCTGAACGCCGTGACGCCGACGGACACACAGGCGTCGGCCGACGCCGGTGACGGCGGGCACCAGCTCGACGTCGTCGCCTAACGTCTCTTGCACGGTCTGTGGCAAAGGCTCGGGCGCTGAGGCGTGACGTGAGGGGGGCGGCCTCCGCCCGGGCCCAGCCGGCCGGAACGTGCCGTCGACAGCGACCACCGATACAAGCGCGACCCTCCGAAGCGCTTACTCGAGCCGCAGGCTCCCTTGCGAGGGGGCCTGTGGCCTTTTTTCGCGCGCGGTTCGATGGGCAGCGGGTGGCTGGGATAGGCGGTCGGGGAGGCGTGGTCACATCTGGCTGGTGAGGGAACCCATGGGACGGTTGTTGGCCTGGGCCGGGCGGACTAGAATGACAGTAGGCGTGGTGCGAGCATGCGCACCGGTTGTCACGAGCGAACCCCGACAGAACATGCATCTCCCAGGAGCTGACAATGTCTGGCCGTAGCATATGGGTGGCGGCTTGGTTGCTCTTATCCGCGGTGGTCTTGACGTCGACGGCAAGGGCGGAACTGATCGTCCTGAAGGACGGGCAGGAGGTCGAGGGCAAGATCGTCAGTAAGACCGAGGAGGCCATCAAGGTCCGGATCACGACGGCGTCCGGCATCAGCATGACTCGGACGATCCGCCACACGGAGATCAAGCGGATCGAGAAGGAAGCGGCGCCGGCCAAGGCCGCGGGAGCGGCCAAGCAGGAGGAACCGGCCGCGCAGACGGACCCTGACGAGGCGAAGGATCAGGCGGAAGCCGAAAAGGGACGGCGCCTGCCGATCGAGATCGACCTTCGGATGGCGCTGAAGACGCCGGTGATCCGCGACCAGTTCGAGGACGGCAACCAGAAGGTCCAGCCTCGCGGCAGCGGCTACTTCGTGTTGGTCCCGTTTCGATACGGCCCGGCCGACGAGCCGTACACGCTCACGCGGTACACGATCAAGTTCGCGGCCGATCGCGGTTCGACACGGAGCAGAGGGTTTGTGCCACTCGAGCTAAAGGGCGGAGGTGGTCGGCCGCCCGCCCGGGGCAAGGCCGCGGGCAAGGAGAAGGCGGCGGACTCGGACATCCTGGAGCCGATCGAGCTCGAGCCGGTCAAGGGCGCGCCTCTCTACGAGAAGATCGGCGTGTATCAGAGGGACGGGGATCTGCTGGTCTACCTACAGGATGTCTTCAAGCCCAAGACCGAGCAGGAGACGAAGGCGACGGGGGCCAAGTCGAGTCGCTCGTCCCGGAGCTACAGCCGAGGTCGGTCGTCGCGATCTCACGGTCGCAGTTCGGGGCGGACCCGATCTTCCAGAACCGGCTATCGAGGTGGGAGTCGGTCGTCCGCGCGGCCGTCCTCGTATGGTCGAACACCCGCTCGCGAGGAGAAGACGCGCGGCTACGAGAGGCGGGAGGATGAGAAGGAGAAGAAGGGAGAGGACCGGGCAGAGGAGGAGACGGAGGAGATCGTCTCGAGCGAGTCGAAGTCTCCTGGCGACAAGCGGATTCCGGACGAGGCGGTTGCCGGTACGGGGTGGGCGGCGGCGCTGGTCGAGCTCGACAACGACGCGGCGGAGGTGACGGCGCACGTCGGCAAGCAGAAGGTCCTGATCGATCTTCGCCTGATGGACGCGCTGGAGCAGAAATCGCGGGGGGGGCGCGGCGCGCAATCGGAGGACGAGCTGGACACGATCGAGACGCTTGCTGACTTCGTGACGCACGAGAGTCCTGCGCTCTCGCGTTTGGCCGTGATCCGGCTGTCGGAGCTCCGCTCGTCGAGCAAGTCGCGGTCTCCGGGTCGTCGCGACGCGAAGGCCGCGGAGGAACCGGTGGACGAGGGGAGTCGGATCATCGAGGAGGCCCTTCTCGAGGCGATCACGAGTCCGGACGAGCAGACGCGCCGACTCGCATGGTGGGAGTTGACGTCCACCGAGACGCTGCCGAAGAGCACCGAGCAGGTCATCGTCGGGGCCAAGGAGGGGGACATCATCGAGGCGCTGTTGGCGCTGGCGGAGACGGAACTGGCCAGCGCGGCGAAGGCGCCGGCCATCGCCGAGAGCGGCAAGCCTGGCCGTGCCGGCCCGACCCGAGGGGCCGCGCCGAAGCGGGCGCCGTCCGGCAAGGGCGCCGAGCCGGCCAAGACGGTCGAGTTTGCGCCGGTGGGGCTTGGCGAGTCGTCGGCCAAGCCTGGTGTCTGGCAGGTGCTGGGCGCGCTCATGCGAGTGAGGGACGAGAAGGTGGCGGCGCGGGCCATCGGCTTGGCTCTGAAGGACGGCAGCCGTCAGGCGTTGGATCTGCTGGGCGTGCCGGACCCGCAGCTTGCGGCCATCGCGTTGAGGATCATGGCCACGGCCCCCAACACGCCAGGGAAGCACCAGGCGGTGCGGATGATTCTCGCGGCGGCGACCGCGATGACGGGGGGCGATGCCGTTCTTCCGGCGGTCGCTCAGATCGCGCAGGCGATGGCTCAGGCGGGTGATCCGCTTCGGATCACGTCGCCCGACGACGTCTTGATGCGGGTGGCGGCGGTTCTGCGCGACCGGCCGGCGCAGCAACTCCAGGCGCTCGGGATTCTCCAATGGTGTTCGTTCGTGGGCGGCCTGGACACCTCGGAGATGGAGCAGTGGTTGGCGTCGATGACGGACCAGTTGGTGGCCAGGGACTGTCAGGCGGCGACGTACCAAGTGATTGCGAGCAAGTGGATGCCAACGCGGCTTCCGCCGTTGGGTCGTCCGGGCGTGCCGGCGGCGGTTCCGCCCGCGGCGGCGAGTCCGGTTCGGGGCGCTCCCCTCAAGCGTCCGCCCACCAAGCGGGTTCCCGGACGGGGGGCGCCCGCGGGGGCGCAGGCGGAGGCCACCAAGGGGGAGGCGGCGCCGCAGGGGGTGATCGAGAAGTTCCTGTTCGAGGGGTTGAAGACGCGCACCGAAGCGCCCGTTCAGATGGCCATTGTCCTGGCGCTGCTACGGGCTGGGAGGAACGATCTGGTCCTGGAGCAACTCAAGACGGTCGAGCCGCTGGTGGCGGTGCAACTGATCAAGCTGATCGGTCAGTTGACCGGACAGATTCCGCCGTCCTTGGTGCCGGGGATGCCGTCGCGCTTCATCCCGTTGGGATTCCTGATGGGCATGACCCGAGAACAGAAGGACACGAAGGTCCGGGCGCAGGTTGCGGCTTCGCTCGAGGAACTGGCCAAGGGCACGAGCGAGCAAGACCAGTGGCGATTGGGTTTGGCGTTCAAGCGGACGATGGAGTGGGATGCGGTAGCGTCGTTGTGTCTGGCGGCGGATCCTCAGGCGGCGGAGCGGGCGAAGAAGACGATCGGCGACATCCTGGGATTGGTCGAGGGCGAGCGGTCGGCGATGAGCTCGGTGGTGGACAGCGGCCAGATGGTTGGCAAGCTGACCGACTACGACAAGCAGCGTGGCGCGAAGCTCGCGGGGAAGTATCAGGGGCTCGTGCTGTGCGACGTTCTGGCGCCGACGTACACGCTCATGCCGGACGCCACGTCGGACCCACAGGCGAAGGAGCGTTCGGCGAAGATCGCGAACCTGACGTGGAGCCGGCAGATTCTGGGATTGGAGCCCGGGGTCTTCGAGGTGTCCGTGGGTCAGGACCGCAAGATCGAGGTCAAGCTGGGCGCGGCGGTGGTCGGCGCCGGCCAAGCTCCGACGGCGAAAGAGCCGGAGGCGGGGGGCGGCGGCGAATCGGATCCGCGCAAGGCGGCGCTGGCCAAGCGTCTGGCCGAGTTGAAGAAGAGCGGCGCCCAGCCCGGCGGCGCGAGTGGGGCTCCGCCGGCCAGCACGTTTGCCATCGAGCTTCCGAAGCTGATGGTGGGGATGATGTCGACGCCGTCGCTTGCGGGTAAGGTTCCGCTGATGATCATGCTTCCGCCCAAGGCGGAGGTTCCGGCCAAGGCGCCGGCGAAGGGGCAGGCGCCCGCGGCGCCCGCGCCGGTGTCGCTGGAGTGCTCGATGCATCATCTGGCGTTCGGGACGCGTCAAGGCGGTCTGAAGCTCGGCGGGGACGGGCAGGCGCCGAAGTTCGACAGCCTTGACGTGGTGGTGGGTCCTAACGGCCGCATCATCCGTGGGGCGCAGGTGCTTCCGATTCTTCAGGAGATACAGGTGTTTTTGGAGCCTGTTCGCTAGCATCCTTTCGGGCCGCGTAGGACGGCGATCATTTCGGCGGCGATGCTGACGGCGATCTCGGTGGGAGAGATCGCGCCGATATCCAATCCAATTGGTTTGTGAACGCGATCGAGCTGTTCTCTGGGGATGCCCTGGGATTCGAGGTGGTCGATAATCGTCTTGACCTTCCTGCGACTGGCCATCATGCCGATATAGCGCGCGGGTGACGCGACGACCCATCGGAGGACTTCCTCGTCGTTGGCGTGGCCGTGGGTGACGATGACCATGAAGGTTCGGTCGTCGATGCGAAGCTGATCGGCGACGTCCGGTCCGACGCCGAGCTTGACGTCGGCGGCGCCGGGGAGGCGCTCGAGTCTGGCGAACTCGGGTCGCTCGTCGATGACGGTGACGCGGAAGCCAAGGTCGGCGGCGAGTTTGGTCAGGGCGGCGCCGACGTGTCCTGCACCGAAGATCAGCAGCGGATGGGGCGTTGCGATCGGTTCGACGAAGATCGTGACGCGTCCGCCGCATGGCGGTTCGCTTGCGCCGGGATCGCCGCGCAGGTTGATGGTGATGAGCTGGGCCTTGCCGGTGCACAGGACTTCGGCGGCGGCCTGGCAGGCGCGCTTCTCGGGGATCCCTCCGCCGACGGTACCGACGATGGATCCGTCGGGGCGGACGAGCATCTTGGCTCCGGGCAGTTGCGGGGCCGAGCCTTCCTTCGCGACGAGCGTCGCCAGGACTCCGGTCTGGCCGGCCTCGATCAGTTCGACGATGGCGCTGTAGATGTTGGTCATGGGCGGATCACCTCGGCCTCTGCCGCTCGTAGTCTTGCCACGTGTCGATATCGTACAGGACAGCGTCGGTTTCGACATCCAAGTATGCCGTATCGGCCTCGTGTTTGGCCAGGACGTCGCGGAGCGTCGAGCTGGAGTTGGCGGCGAGGACGTCGTCGATGACGCTTCGGGCCATGGCGACGGGGTGCCCGGATCGGTTCATGGCGCGGGGGATCGTGACGGCAGCGCCGTGTTGCTGATGATATTCGACCAGGCGGCGGACGAGGTCGTCGGTGATCCGGGGTTGGTCGACGAGGGCCAGTACGCAGCAAGGCGCTTCGCGCGGAACGGCGGCCAGGCCGGCGCGGACCGAGCTGAACATGCCTTGCTCGTAGTCGGGATTCTCGATGATGCGCGCGTCGAGGTCGTCGATCTCGGCGGCGAGACGTTGCCGCTCGTGCCCGAGGACGACGATGACGGGGCTCAGGCCCGCGCGGAGGAGGGTCTGGGTGGCGTGGCGGATCACGGATTGCCCGGCCCAGTCGAGCAGTTGCTTTAAGTGTCCGACACGTCGGGACATACCTGCGGCCAATAGTACTGCGGGGACATAATCAGTCATTATTGGCCTCATATATCTTCAGTATTTGCTCCGGTGTGATGGGGAGTCGGTGGTGGCGGTGTCCGGTCGCGGCGGCGACGGCGTTTGCGGTTGCGGCCGCTCCGGGGACGTGGACGGGTTCGCCGAGTCCTTTGAGGCCGTGGCCGAGACTGGTGGAGGGGTCGCCCTCGATGATGATGGTCTCGACGGGGGGGACGTCGGCCGCGGTGGGCATGTGGTAGTCGGTGAATCCCTGCGTGAGGACGCGTCCGTCGGTGGGGTCTTGGACGATCTCCTCCCAGAGCGCCAGGCCGAGGGACTGGGCGAGTCCGCCGCTTGCTTGGCCTCGGACGGAGGCGGGGTTGATGGCCTTTCCGCAGTCGATTGCCGAGACGGCTCGCAGGACGGTGACCTGGCCGGTGGCGGGGTCGATGCGGACCTTGATGCCGTTAACGCAGAAGGCGTGCGTGCTGGGGATGGTCTCGGTGGAGGCCGAGACGCCAAGTGGCCTGGCGGCGCTGAGCTCGGCGAAGCTGATTGCGGCGGCCGGGTCGTCTCGGACGAAGGCTCGGCCGTCGGCGACGTCGAGGGCTTCGGGGGGCTCGTCGAGGTGCTCTGAGGCGATCTCCTTGATTTGCGCGACGAGCTGTTGAGCGCCCTTTCTGACGACGTTGGTCATGTTGTAGGTGGCCTGGCTTCCGCCGCTGGGGGCGGGGAAGGGCGCGGTGTCGGTGTCGCCGATGGCGACGGAGAGCTTGTCGAGTCCGATGCAGAGCTCTTGTGCGGCGACCTGTGCGATGCTGGTGGCGGATCCGCTCAGATCGCTGGATCCGACGGTGACGGCGACGGAGCCGTCTTCGTTGATCTTGAGGAGGGCGCCGCAGGGGCAGCCGCCGGTTGGCCACTGTCCGCAGGCCAGGCCCCAGCCTTCGTGGTCGCGGGCGGGGTCGGCGTCGATGCGCTCTGCGACGGCGTTGAGGCAGCGATAGAAGACGTCGTGCCGGATGGTAGTCCCGGTGGTGGTCTTGTCGCCGGTTCGCAGGGCGTTCATACGGCGAAGCTCGATGGGGTCGATGCCGAGCTTGGCGGCGAGGGCGTCCGTGTGCGACTCGACGGCGAAGGTGATTTGGGGGTAGCCGGGCGCTCGGAAGGGGCCGGTATTGAACTTGTTGGTGTAGATCGAGTGGCCCTCGAGGCAGGTGTTGGGGATGCGGTAGGGACCGACGCCGGCCTGGCAGGCGGCGGCGGTGCCCCAGCCGACGTCGGTATACGCCCCGTTGTCGAGGAGGAACTCGACCTTCCTTGCGAGCAATGCGCCGTCTCGTCTAGCGCCGGTCTTGATGCGCGTGATGGTGGCGGCTCGGGGACGGGAATCGACCAGCTCGTCCTGACGGGAGTAGTGGAGCTGGACGGGACGTCCGCAGGCGAGGGCCAGGGCGGCGGCGATGGGCTCGACGAAGACGGGTATCTTGTTTCCGAATGCGCCGCCGGTCTCCATCCATACGACTCGGACCTTGGCCATGGGCAGGTCGAGATAGGTGGCCACCGCGTGCCGGACGATGAAGGGGGTTTGCGTGGAGGTGTGGATCGTGACGCGTCCGCCCTGCCCGGCTTGGGCCACGGCGACGTGGGTTTCGATGTGGCCCTGGTGTTGGGGGGCGGTGCGATACTCCTCTTCGAGGACGACGTCGGCCTGGGCGAAGGCGGCGTCGGCGTCGCCGGCGGTGAAGACGAAGCTGGAGGTTACGTTGTCTTTGGGAGGATCGGCGGACGCGTCGAAATAGCCGGGGGCAAACGTCTGCGAGTCCTCGTGGACGCGCGGGGCGTTGGGCTTTCGGGCCTGCTCCATGTCGAGGACGGGGCGGAGGGGCTTGTAGTCGACCTTGACGAGGGCGAGGGCCTTCTCGGCGATCTGGCGGGTCTCGGCGGCGACGGCGACGACGCGTTCGCCGACGTAGCGGACCTGGTCGCGGGCGAGGAGGACCTCGTCGCTGAAGATCAGTCCCCATCGCTTGTCGGGCAGGTCGGCGCCGGTGATGACGGCGCGAACGCCCTTAAGCTTTCTGGCCTTGGTCACGTCGATCTTCTTGATCTTGGCCTTGGGCAGCGGGCTTCGCAGGATGGCGGCGTGGAGCATGCCTGGGGGGCGGAGGTCGGCGGCGTAGAGGGTCTTGCCCTGGACTCTGTCCCTGACGCCGAGTCGCTCGATGGGCTTGCCGACGAGGTTGGCGCCGTAGTCGGGGAGGGGGTCGAAGGTCGTTTCGCCTCGGATGACGGCGGCGGCCTGCTTGATCGCGGCGACGATGCCGGTGTATCCGGTGCAGCGGCAGAGGTTGCCGGCCAGGGCGCGTCGGATCTGCTCGTCGGTGGGGTTTGGGTTTTGGTCGAGCAGGGCCTTGGCGCTGAGGATCATGCCGGGGGTGCAGAATCCGCACTGGACGGCCTCGCCTCGGGCGAAGGCCTCTTGGACGGGGTGCAGCGTGCCGTCGGGGCTTGCGAGGCCCTCGATGGTGGTGATCTTCCGGCCGGCGGCTTCCATGGCGAGGGTGATGCAGGAGCTGACGGGCTTTCCGTCGAGCAGGACGGTGCATGCGCCGCACTCGCCCTCTCCGCAGCCGTACTTCGCGCCGGTCAGGCCGAGCTGGTCGCGGAGGACGGTGAGGAGCTTTGTGTCGGGCTCGACGGGGATCTCGCGGTCGAGCCCGTTGACGTTGACGGATAGGAGCTGCTTGCTCATCAGCGTTTGCCTCCGGCCCGGATGAAGGCCTGCAGGAGGATCTCGGGTACGATGCGTCGGACGACGGCCTTGCGGTGATCGGCGGATGCCCGGATGTCGGAGACGGGCCTAACGGCCTGGGCGGCGGCGGCGGCGGCCTCGGCGAGCAGCTCGTCGCTGATGGCCTGGCCGGTGAGGACTCGCTCGGCGTCGGGGCATCTGACGGGGATGGGGTGGACGGCGCCGAGGGCGAGTCTTGCCTCGATGATCTTGTCCTTGGCCGCGACGATCTCGGCGGCGGCGATGACGACGGCGCAGTCCATGGCGGCCCTGGGTCCGTGGCGGCGGTAGGCGCTGCCGATCCTGCCCTTTGGGCGTGGGATTCGTATGGCCAGGACGATCTCGTCGGGTTTCAGGGCGAGCTTGCGGGGTCCGGCGAGGAGGTCGTCGATTGGGACGCGGCGCCGACCCTTGGGGCCGACGACTTCGGCGAGGGCGTCGGCGCAGAGCAGGGGGGGTATGGTGTCGGCGGCGGAGGAGGCGGAGCAGAGGTTGCCGACGAGTGTGGCGGTGTTGCGGATCTGCTCGGAGCCGACGCAGGCGGCGGCCTCGGCGAGGGCGGTCGATCGCCGGGCGAGGCGGTTGGACCGCGCGACCTCGTTCAGCGTGACTCGCGCGCCGATCCGTAGGATGCCCCTGGCGCCGGCGGCGATCCTGTCGAGGTCGGGCAGGGCGGCGATCGAGACGAGCTGTCTGGGTGCGGGGGCTTTGCCGACGGCGACGCGGGGCAGGACGTCGGTGGCGCCTGCGATCAGGCGGGCGCCGCGTTTGGCCTTTTTGAGGATGGCGATCGTTTCCTTGACGGAGGTTGGGGCTAGGTAGTCCATGGTGTGGGTGACTCCTTGCGGCTGGCCGGGCGGCTGGGGGCGGCGGTTTCTGGGCCGGTCGCTGTTTCGCATAGGGTGCTGTGGGCGAGTGGGTTCCGATGCGTCCGGCGAATGCGCTTTGGTCTGGGAGGCGATTCTAGGTTGGGGGGTGGGAGTGTCAAGGGGGAAGGACGAATGATGAATGATGAATGATGAATGGGGAGACGGGGGAGCGTCGCGCCTGGTGTCCCGCGATGTCGCACAATGTCGCGGAATGCCCTGTGGAAAAGTCGAAACGTCGAAAAGTCGACACGTCGACATCGGAGAAGGGGTGGGCGATGTCCCGAAATG
>JAFGLZ010000080.1 GCA_016927755.1 Phycisphaerae bacterium | reverse complement strand
TGCTCTTTCCGGCGCCGTTCTCTCCGACGACGATGTGGACCTCGCCCGCGCGGAGATCGAAATCGACGCCGTCGAGGGCCTGCACCCCGCCGAAGCGTTTGCTGATTCCGCTCATCTGGAGCAGCGGGGTCGGGTTGTCTTCAGTCGCTGCCATGAGTGCGAGTAGTCTATCAGGCGAACAGGTGAAAGGACAGATCGAGGATAGCGGCACGGGACCCCGTGGGCGCGGGGGACTCCTGGCATCTCAGCGCGCCGAAGACGGCGATTCCGGTGACACGAGGCATCGCGCAATCGTATCGGCTTGTTTGGCTCAGGTCGGACGATCGCCACGAGCTGTCCTGGAGCAGCAGAGCACGAGGAGAAGTCCGAGTATATAGACCGTTGCGGTCACCACGAAGTAACCATCCACGGCGCTAGACACCAGCACCTGACGCAGATAGGACACGTCGCCGGGTTTCTGGAAGGCACGGATGTAGCAGTAGAGGCTGTTTGCCAGCGGAGACACGACCCCGAGGATCGTCAGGTTTAGCCACACCCACTTCCGCTTGAAGGCCACACACAGGCAGATGGGGAAGACAGCCAGGAAGGTGACGAGATCGCAGAAGTAGGGGGCGGCCGAGGAGAACCAGGAGACATTGCCGTCCCAGTCGACGTACCCCCACGCAAAGCCGTAACCGGGAAGCATGGACGGCAGGAAGACGAACTCAGTGATCTTGGCGCCTTCCGCCATCGCGGCCAGCGCATGGCTGGCCTCATGCCGAATGGTGCCGAGGATTTGGTATATGGGCAGACCTAGGAGCCACAGGAGGTCACGCCTTCGGAACACGGCCCACGGGCGTTGGACATGCTTCCACATTTCCCAGTCACCTCCCGTCAGCGGGCTAGACTAAGGAGGCGAAACCCGAGTCCGCGGGAAGGCACTCACAGGTAGACGCACGCATCCAGGTTGACCCGTGGTTCATTCGCCGGCTATCACGCTCCGCCGCGGCCCCATGTCATCCGCGGCGAGACTCGTCGACCGAAAGGGACCCTAACCAGGTCTTACTTTCGGCGGATTCAGCAACTTGGCCATCTCGGGTTGTGTCATGTTCTCCGGGGTTACGACGACCACTCCGGTGTCGATCCGCTTGGGGACTTGCTTGCCCGCCTTGGTGTCGACGATGCTCTTGACGCCCTCGAAGCCCATCTTGAAGGGGTTCTGCACGACCAGGCCGTTGATGACGCCTTCTTTCATGCCGGCGATCAGGTCTGGCGAGGCGTCGAAGCCGATGAACTTGATCTTGCCGGCGAGGTTGCGCTGTTTGAGGGCGAGCAGGATGCCCACGGCGCTGGTCTCGTTCGACCCGAAGAAGCCGTCGATCTTGTCAGGATGGGCGGTCAGGATGTCCTCGGCGGCGGCCTGCGACTTTTCCCGGAGGGCGTAGCCCCACTTCTCGTCGACCAGCTTGACGTCGGGGAACTCCTTCTCGATGGTGTCGCAGAAGCCCTTCTCGCGTTGCATCGTGCTGACGCCGCCGGGCATGACCTTGACCATGGCGACGTTTCCCTTGCCGCCGATGAGCTTGCACAGGGCCCGGGCGCCCATGACGCCGCCCTGATAGTTGTCGGTGGCGGCGAAGGTGACGTACTTGTCCTCGGGCACGTCGGCGCCCGAGTCGAACACGGTCAGCGGGATTCCCTTGTCGTAGGCCTTCAGGATGATGGCCTTGAGCGACTGGCCGTGCGTCGGGGCCAGCACGATTCCGTCGACCTTTTGGGTGATCATGTCCTCGACGATGCTGATCTGCTGGGAGAACTTGCCCTCGTCGGTCGGGCCTTTCCAGATGATGTCGACGCCGAACTCGTCGGCGGCGGCCTTGGCGCCGGCGTGGACGGCGGTCCAGAAGTCATGCGTCGTGCCCTTGGGGATGACGGCGATGGTCATCTTGCCGCCGGGCTTGCCGGCGGGGGCGCTCGTGGGGGCCTTCTGCTGACAACCGGCGCACAAGATCATGGCCAGGAGGGATCCGATTAGGGTTCTAGCGGTCATGGCAACTCACTCCCGTGTTAGTCGGTCAATACGCTTCCGTGTTTCTCTCGGTCTTCGACGACGCCCGGCGGACGAGGATCAGCCCGGGCGAACCTTCGGGGGATGGATCAGCTTGACCATCTCCGGATCGTTCATGTTCTCGCGCGTCACGAGTACGACGCCGGTGTCGATGCGTTTCGGCACGGGCCTGCCCGCCTTGAAGTCGACGATGCTCTTGACGCCCTCGTAGCCCATCTTGAATGGGTTCTGGACGACAAGCCCGTGGATGGCGCCGCTCTCCATGCCGGCCAGCAGGTCGGGGGAGGAGTCGAAGCCGACGAACTTGAGCTTACCCGCCAGCTTGCGTTGCTCGAGCGCTTGTAGGATACCCGCGGCGCTCGACTCATTCGAGCCGAAGAACCCGTCAAGCTTGCCCTGATTCTTCGTGAGAATGTCCTCGGCGGCCTTGACGGAGGTCTCCCGCTTCGATTCGCCCCATCGTTCGTCGGTGAGTCTGACGTCGGGGAACTCCTTGAGCAGCGTGTCCCGGAAGCCGGCCTCGCGTTTCTCGGTACCGACGTTTCCGGGATTGGTCTTGACCATGGCGACCGTTCCCTTGCCTCCGAGCAGTTCGGCCAGGCGGCGGGCCGCCAGCACGCCGCCCCGGTAGTTGTCCGTGGCGGCGAAGGTGACGTAGTGAGACTCATCCACGTCGGCCCCGGCGTTGAAGAGCGTCAGCGGGATGCCCCTCTGACCGGCCTTGATGATGACGTCACTGAGCGACTTGCCGTGCGTGGGGCTGAGCACGATGCCGTCGACGCGCTGGGTGATCATGTCCTCGACGATGCTGATCTGCTGTGAGAACTTTCCCTCGTCGGTGGGTCCCTTCCAGATCACGTCGACGCCGAACTCGTCGCCGGCGGCAACGGCCCCGGCTCGCACGGCCGTCCAGAAATCGTGCGTCGTGCCCATCGGGATGACGGCGATCTTCGGCTTGCCGGGCTCGCTTGCGCGCTTGCTACATCCCACGAGCGTGGTGGTGATGATCAATCCGGCGATGAGGCGTCTTGCGGTCATGGCGAATGGCCCGTTATTTGCCCAACTCCTTGCTCCGTCGCGCGGCGGCCAGGACGGCCTGCTTGATGGCCTCCGGCACGCCGGCGGCCGTCATCGATTCGATGGCCGCTTGGGTCGTCCCGCCCTTTTTGGTGACCAGACGGCGGAGCTCGGCGGGGTCGAGACCGGTCTCGAGCATGGTTCTTGCGGCGCCCAGACAGGTGTTCTCGGCCAAGCGGAGGGCTTGGTCTTCGTTGAGGCCGGCGGCGATGCCGCCGCTGACGATCGCCTCGGTAAAGAGGTAGTAGTAAGCGGGGCCGCTGCCCGAGACGGCCGTGACCGCATCCATCAGGCCTTCGTCGTCGAGGATGACGGACTGTCCGGCGGCCTCGAACATCTGCTCGACCAGGGCGACGTCGGCGCCGGTCGCGTGGGCTCCGCCTACGATGCCGGCGACTCCCGCGCCGACCCGGATCGGTAGATTGGGCATGACGCGGACGACGCGGACGCCTCCTCCGCCCAGCGCGTCGGCGATGGCTAGGGTCGACCAGCCGGCCATGATGCTGACGATCAACTGGTCCGACCGGAGCGACGCGGTCAGGTCGGAAGCGACGTCGGCGAAGATCTGGGGCGTGATGGCCAGGACCACGGTGTCGGCCGAGGCGGCCACCTTGCGTCCGTCCTCGACGGCGGTCGCGCCGAAGCGCTCCTCGAAGAGTCGTCGGCGTTCGGGCGTGGGGTCGGCCACGATGACGGCATCGGGCTCGCAAGCGCCCGCGGCGAGAACGCCGGCGACGATTCCCTCGGCCATGTTTCCCGCGCCGATGAATCCGAGTGCGTAGGGTCTTGCCATGATTCGGCTTCCTTGAAGAGCGTGAATCAACGCAGCGACCGGCATTCTAATGCCGCCGGGCGGGGGGCTCAATGCGGCGGCGGCTTGTTCGGGCCCGATTGGGGTCGTACACTCAGTTCCCGCGGAGGCGTCCGTCCCGGCGTGCGCGGACCGGGCGTGGGGCGCCGTTGTCACGTCACCAGTCGAACTCGGTGCTGATCGAGAACAGAGAGGACTCTCATGTACCCATCACAGACCAGCGCAGTCGGTAGCGGGGTTCGGGGTTTAGTGTCGGTCGTGATCTGCCTTGCCGGGATTGTCTCGGGCCCAGGATTGTTGTTGGCTGAGACGGTCGGGGCGCGAGTGGATCACTTCGTCCCGGCCGACAAGCAGCTTGATCCGGGCTGGGTCAAGGCCCTGTACGAGAAGGGCAGCGCTCCGGCGTATGAGGGCAAGGCGCTGGAGAACATCGGCATGCCCGTGGGGGGGATCGCGGCCGGTCAGGTCTACCTGATGGGCGACGGTCGACTGGGCTACTGGATGATCTTCAACAAGCACGTCAACACCGGCTACGGCAAGACGAACTACCATCAGAAGATCCCGCCGCCGCCCGTCGATCAGGGATTCGCCGTCACGGTCGAGGCGGAGGGCCTGACGCAGACGCGCCGGCTGGACGCGGAAGGATTCCAGGACGTCCGGTTCACCGGCCAGTACCCCATCGGCATCGTACGCTACTCCGACGCGGGTCTGCCGGTTCGCGTCGAGATGGAGGCCTTCTCGCCGTTCATCCCGCTGAACGCGGAAGACTCGGCGCTGCCGGCGACGATCTTCCACATCACGGTCGAGAACCGATGGAACAAGCCGGTCAAGGTCGCCCTGCTCGGCTGGCTCGAGAACGCGGTGTGCTCCCACACGGCCGGCGAGGTCCGCGGCCTGCGGCAGAGCGTCTGCGTCAAGGAGAAGGGGCGGACGCTAATCGTGCACACGGCCCAGGAAGCGCCGAAGCCGGCGCGTGAAGCGGCGGCGCGCCCGCCGATCGTCCTGGCGGACTTCGAGGGCGATACGTACGGGGACTGGAAGGCCACGGGCGAGGCCCTCGGCAAGTCGCCGGCGCGAGGCACGCTGATTGGCCAGCAGGCGGTCTCCGGCTTTCTGGGCAAGGGGCTCGTCAACACGTTCCTCGGCGGCGACGACCCGCACGGGACGCTGACCTCTCCGCCGTTCGAGATCACCCGCAACTACGTCAACTTCCTCATCGGCGGCGGCAATCACGCCCGCAAGACGTGCATCAACCTCATGGTGGGCCGCAAGGTCGTTCGGACCGCCGCTGGGACCAACAACGAGAGACTGTTGTGGAACTCGTGGAAGGTCGATGACCTGGCCGGTCAGACCGCCACGATCCAGATCGTGGACGTGATGGCCGGGGCGTGGGGGCACATCAACATCGACCAGATCGAGCTTTCCGACGAGCGCCGCGAGGGCCCGACGGGCCCGATCGACAAGCTCCACGACTACGGCACGATGGTCCTGGCGACGGATGGCGCATGCGTGCAAGTCGACGGGCAGCGCGACGTCGTCGAGCTCAACAAGCCGGTTTCGGTTACGTTCAAGAGCGAGAAGGCCGATCCGTACCCGATCGCCGAGAAGAAGTCGACCCTGACCAAGTCGCAGTCGGTCGAGCTTGCACCGGGTGCGAAAAAGACCTGGACGGCGGTCGTGGCCTGGCACTTCCCCAATCACCAGCACGGGCGGCACTACGCGACGCGGCTGGCCGACGCCAAGGCCGTCGCCCATTACGTGCTCGACAATCATGACCGGCTCACGACGGAAACGCGGCTCTGGCGTGACACGTACTACGACAGCACGCTGCCGGTGTGGCTGCTCGATCGATTGCACTCGACGGTGTCGAACCTGGCGACCGAGACGTGTCAGTGGTGGGCCAATGGGCGGTTCTGGGCGTATGAGGGGGTCGGATGCTGCGAGGGGACGTGCACGCACGTCTGGAATTATCAGCACGCGCTGGCGCGGCTGTTTCCCTCGCTGGAGCGGAGCATCCGCGAGATGCAGGACTTCGGCGATGGGTTCGACGCTGAGACCGGACTGGTTGGCTTCCGAAGCAATCGCGCCTACGCCGCCGACGGCCAGTGCGGGACGATCCTCAAGGCGTACCGCGAGCACCTGATGTCACCCGACGACGCGTTTCTGAAGCGAAACTGGCCGAAGATCAAGAAGGCCCTCGAGTATTCCATCGGCCACGACGGCAACGACGACGGGCTGATCGAGGACAAGCAGCACAACACGTTCGACATCGAGTTCTATGGTGCCAACACGTTCATCGGCTCGCTCTACCTCGGCGCGCTCCGCGCGGCCGAGGAGATGGCCAAGGAGGTGGGCGACGACGCGTTCGCCCAGCGCGTCCGACGGATCTACGAATCCGGGCGGAAGCTCACCGTCGAGCGGCTGTGGAACGGGGAGTACTTCATCCAGGACGTGGACCTCAAGAAGCACCCGAAGCACCAGTACGGCCAGGGGTGCCTGTCCGACCACCTCTTCGGCCAGGGCTGGGCGCACCTGCTTTCGCTCGGCTACATCTACCCGCCGGAGAAGGTCAAGCAGGCGATGGGGTCGGTGTACAAGTACAACTGGGCGCCGGACGTCGGTCCGCAGAACAAGGTCCACAAGCCGTTCCGCGACTATGCGGATCCCGGCGAGGCGGGGCTGTTCACGTGCACCTGGCCCAAGAGCCCGCATCTGGACGAAGGGGTCATGTACAAGAACGAGGTGTGGACGGGCATCGAGTATCAGGCCGCCAATCACATGGTGGCCGAGGGGATGGTCACCGAGGCGCTGGCGATCTGCCGGGCCGTCCACGAACGATACGATCCGGCCAAGCGGAACCCGTACAACGAGGTGGAGTGCGGCGATCACTACGCCCGGGCGATGGCGAGCTGGGGGGTGTTCACGAACCTGGCGGGCTATGAGTATCACGGGCCGAAGGGGCATCTCGGCTTTACGCCGAAGCTGACGCCCGAGGACTTCCGATCGGCCTTCACCACGGCCGAGGGCTGGGGCACCTTCGAGCAGAAGCGGTCGGGCGAGTCGCGGCAGGATCGCATTACGGTGCGATGGGGCAAGCTGCGACTGCGGTCGCTGTCGTTCGAGCCGCCGGGCAAGCCGGCGGCGCCGAAGGTCACGGTTCAGGTGGACGGCAAGCCGTTGTCGTCCAAGAGCAAGCTCGAGGACGGACGATTGCTGATCACTCTCGGCGAAGCGATCGTCCTCGAGCGAGGGCAGACGCTGACTGTTCAAATCAAGTAGGCACCAGCGAAAGGCGCGGCCGCGGACGATCGGAGGTCGTCCTCGCGAGCGACTGGGCGAATCCCGCCGGCGCACGGCTCATCTCGCTCGAGGCGCTTCGCATCAGCGCGGGCGCGCGGGCTTGGCTCGTGTCTCAACCACCGGCTTGGCGGCGATCACATCTTTCGAAGGACCTGCATGGCCTTCTTGGCGTCGGTTGCCTTGTCGAACGCCAGGTGGACGATGCACTTCTTGCCGATGGCCGCGGCCGAGAGCCCGCGAAGATTGATGCCGGCCACGGCAAGGGCCTCGGTCATCGTCGCGCCGAGGCCGGGCTTGTCGGTGCCTTCGATCCGGACCGAGTGGAGCCGGGCGGTCGTTCGGAAGCCCGCCTTCTTGGCCGCGGCACGCTCCTTAGGGCCCTTGAGCGGCGTGGCGAAGACGACGCCGGTGCCCGGCTTGCTTGCCTCGCGTCGCGCGATGACGAACTCGAGGTTCGCGCCCGCGGCGGCCAGCACGGCGAGCTTGTCGGCCAGGCCGCCGGGCTTGTCCTTGATGGCTGCCGCCCACACGTCGACCTTCGCGACCTTCAGCTTCATGATATGTCCTCCAAGAGGTGCCGGATCGGAACTGGGCGTGTGACTCGAATAGCTCGCGTCACACGTGATTCGGTGACGGGTCTGTATTCTATCGGTGGCATCCGTGGTGATGAAAGCGCAAAATGAGACGTTCGCTCGGATGCGACGAACAGGGCGCCTTCGTCGGGCGTAATGGAGTCTAACGATGGACGACGCTGGGTCCGGGGTATCCACAGCGCCGCTCACCTCTGGGCAGGTTCGATCGCATCGGAATCCACGGAGGAGTTGAGACACATGGACGAACCCTTCACGACGACGGGCATCGGCAGCGTGCCGCTCACCGACCCGGTTGAGGCGACGCGCTTCGTGCTCGACGCCGGGCTGGACATCCCCTTTTGGCCGCAGTTGCCGAAGCGCGCCTTCCGCGAGCTGATGGTGCCGCAGTGCGCCGAGGGGCTGCCGTGTCTGGAGATCTCGCCGTCCGACAAGCGGGTCTGGCTGGACCTGTCCGACCCGGATCGCAAGGCCAACGAGCTCGCCGCGTTTTACGAGCGTTATCTGGGCGGCGATCTCGATCTCGGCGCTATGTCGGCCGATCACGCGGCCGGGTGGTACGCCTTCATCGAGGCGATCGCCTGCGAGGGGCGGAGCTACCCGGCGCTGAAGGGGCACGTCACCGGGCCGATGACGATGGCCCTCGGGCTGAACGATCAGGACGGCAAGCCGGTGTATTACGACGCGGACGTCTTCGACTGCGTCGTCAAGCTCGTCGAGTTGAAGGCCAGATGGCAGGCAGCACGGCTTCGTGAGCACTGCGACAAGGTGGTCATCTTCCTGGACGAGCCGGTCCTGGCGGCGTTCGGCAGCTCGGCCTACCTATCAATCACGGACAAGCACGTCATCGGCGCGATCGAGCAGATCGTCGAGCCGCTGCACGCCGAGGGCGTCGTCGTCGGGGTGCATTGCTGCGGAAACACGGACTGGGCGATGTTCCTCCGTAGCGGCATAGACATCCTCAGCTTCGACGCGTTTCAGTACGCCGGCTCGCTCGTGTTGTATGCCGACGCGGCGGGGGAGTTCCTCGCTCGGGGCGGCCGGCTGGCGTGGGGTCTGGTGCCGACGGTGGGCTTCATGGGTACGGCCACGGTCGAGCAGGTGCAACAGGTCTGGAGTAACGCCGTCACGGCCCTGTCCGCCAAGGGGATCGATCCGGGGGTGCTGGCGCGTCAGGCGATCCTGACGCCAAGCTGCGGGACGGGGACGATTCCGCAGGACCGGGCGCGACAAGTATTTCCGCTTCTGCGCGAGCTCCGCGAGCGGCTGCGGGCGTAAGGCCATGGAGGGGGGCGGACGGTCCGCTGTCGGGTCTTTCGGCGTCGTGAGGGGGTCTGCCGGGGGGCCGGATCGGCGGGCACGCGCGTTTGCAACATATTACCATCTAACGGTTTTGGTCTGGGAAGTCGTTGCCTGCTCGTCGCCCACGGTGTAGTATTCGGGTAGGAGGATCCACACGTCCGGCGACGGCTTTGGAGGATCACGCGGTCGGCCGTCGACTGTTGTCTGGCTTGGCACATCAACAGAATGAGGGTAGCCCGTCCGAGGTCTATCCGCATGCGAGGAGGAGGACACAGGCATGTTGGCAATCACAGGTCAAGGCAGGCGTTCGGTGAGGGGGCTTGGGGCGATCGGCGCAGTCGTTGTCGCCCTGGTTGGCGGCCAGATTCTCGTGGCGGGTGAGTGGGGGTGGTATGCGGCGTTTCCGCAGGATGAGGATCTGGCTTCGGTTTGGGGCAGTGGTCCCAACGACGTTTTTGCCGTTGGAGCGAATGGCTGTCTTCTGCATTGCGACGGGACAGGGTGGGCAGCGATGCCTCACCCGGCCTCCTCATCGCTGACTCGCGTCTGGGGCCTCGGCCCCAATGACGTATACGCTGTCGGGAGGTCCGGCACAGTCCTCCACTACGACGGCGTCGAGTGGTCGCGGATGGAGGGCGCGCCGGCATGGCACTTCAGCAGTGTTTGGGGCAGCGCGGTAAACGATATCTATGTGGGGAGTCTCCATGGGGGCTTGGTGCACTACGACGGTACGGGTTGGGCGACGGTGTGGGAGCAAGACGATATCGTGAGTAGGGTCGCGGCGCTTTGGGGAAATAGTGCCGAAGATGTCTATGCCCTCGGCCAATGGGAATGGGTATGGTGTGATCACATCTGCTATGCGTTGTCCGATAATAAGGTTCTTCACTACAACGGCACAGGATGGTCTACTGTTGTCAACGACTACGGCTCGCTCGATCCGAATCGGTTTAGAAACGTCTGGTCTTCGGGGCCCGATGACGTATTCGTTGCGTGTAGCGAAGGGGCGGTACTTCACTATGACGGGAGCACGTGGACGACCATGAGCACGGGGACCTCCACGGAACTCGACGGTCTCTGGGGCACGGGTCCGAACGACGTTTACGTTTGCGGTAAGTACGGCAGCCTGCTGCACTATGACGGATCAAGCTGGTCTTCAGTCGATTGCGGGAGTAGCGCCCTGCTCACTGGCGTGTGGGCGAGCGGATCGACGGACATCCACGTGGTGGGGGTCGGGGGGGTTCTGCGGCATTGGGACGGGACGGCGTGGAGCGACACCTCCGTTGAGCCGATGGACGGGCTCAGGAAAGCCTGGGGGACGGCACAGGACAAGGTCTGGGTTGTCGGCGAGGGCGGGTTGATCGTTCATTTTGACGGCTTGGATTGGGCCCTGACCGATAGCGGAACGACCGAAGACCTTTACGACGTCTGGGGGCTCGATGCCAACAACGTCTTTGCAGTAGGGGCCGGTGGGACGATTGTGAAGTACGACGGATCGGCGTGGGCTTCGGTAACCAGCGGGACCACGCAGACTCTGTGGGGGGTGTGCGGCACCGGACCGAATGAGATCTACGCGGTCGGCGCCAACGGGACGGTCGTGCGGTACGACGGCGCCTCTTGGTCACCGATCGACATAGGCTTCAGTGATCATATCTACTGCATCTGGTGCAGTCCGTCGGGTTTCACGTTCGCCGGCGCAGCGAACAGCCGATGGCTTCGGAAGAATCCTGGGAGTTCGGTATGGGGGCAGAAGTACGTTGCCGGGGGAGGGGAGTTCAGGGCCATCTGGGGCATGGACTATCAGAACGTCTACCTACTAGGAGCGGTGTGCGTACATTGGGACGGTTGGGTCTCGAATGTCCTTGAACTGCCCACCGACCGCCTCCACGCCTTGTGGGGCTCGGACGGCAATGACATTCACGCCGTAGGACAATTCGGGCGGGCGGCTCATTACGACGGGACCACGTGGTCCTTGATCAACGCGCCGACCGCGAAGGACCTGTGGGGCGTGTGGGGAACCAGCTCAACCGAGGTATTGGCCGTCGGATCCGGCGGGGTCGTCCTACGCTACCCGCGCCGCTGCCAGCTCAGTCTTGGGGTCGTCAACGACGTGTGGGGAGATGTGACGATTGATCCCAACCAGGCGGAGTACCTGCCTGACGACGCGGTGACGCTGACGGCCGTGCCGGAACCTGGCAGGTCCTTCGGCGGGTGGTCGGGCAGCGTTCCGGCGGGTCATGAGATGGACAACCCGCTGATCATCACGATGGATTCGGACAAGCGGATCACGGCGACGTTCAAGTGCGGCTCGGGCCTCGGCACGGCGTTGCCCCTGTTGGCCGTCGGGCTGTGCGGGCTGGCGTTGCTGCGCCGGCGCCGGTGAGCGTTGCCGCTTGAATACGGTTAGACGTGAGAAGAGATCAAGCCCCCGGGTCTGCGGTCCCGGGGGCTTGTCTTTGCCCGGATGGCGCGTCCGTGGACGCGCCGATCCGGGCGGGCGGACAATCGTTTGGCCGGGCGCGACGCTGGATCAGTCGGGCCCGGCGGACCGGCCTACTCGACGGTGACCTGCGGGCTCACGACCGTGAACGGGTCGAAGCCTTCACCCTCGTTCGAGCGGACCTGCACGGCGAACGTGTCTCCGGAACTGCCGGGCACGTCGAAGCTGATCGTGAAGTCGTAGTAGCTCCGCTTGACGAAGACGCCGCCGGAGCAGGGATACGGGCCCACCCTCGTCCAGCCGTAGGGGCCGATCTCCGGATGGTTGACGGGCACGCCGCCGCTCCAGTGCAGGAGCTTGGCGTAGAGATAGTAGCTGTCGTACGGCGGCTGGTTCGTACAGTAGCCCTCCTGGCCTTGGACCGTCACCGTGACCGTCCCGGCGTTCAGGGCGGCCGTCGGCTGGTCCATCTCGACGATGGGGTCGGTCTCGCACTGCGAACAGACCCCGGTGAGCATGACGACCATCGACATCAGTGTCAGACATTTCACGAGCATGCTAGACATTCTACGGCCTCCTTCTTGATGCCCCCGACTCATGACATGGACGGCGCGGGCGCGCCGTCCCGATCGCACTGGATCCTCCCGCCCCCTACTCGAGGTACTCATAGGTCACATACTCGTCCACGTCGACGTCGGGCTCGCCCAACCCCACGTCGACCGTGACGTTCACACGGACTTCGTTAGCTCCAGGCGTCAGCGTCAGCTCGCCGGTGAGCGTGAGCTGAGTCCGAACGGCGCAGCCCTCGACCCCGACGTCCTCAAGCGCGATATCCAACTCGATCGGCCCCAAATCATTGACCCAGGCCTGGGCCTGGGCCGAGGACCACTCGGCCTCGCACCCCTCGACCAGCATGGCGTACGTCGTGAAGTCGATGACGGCTTCATTCACCACGCCGACCGGCGGATCGTGGATGCCCGTGAAGACCGCCGCCACGTCCGTGTGCGGCCCGGGGTCGAAACAGCAAGGCCCGCATGCACCCGCCGACACGCCGGCCAGCACGACGACCATCAGTGATTTCACGATCGCGCGAGTTGTCTTCACGGACGACCTCCCTTCGAGCGAGCGCGGCGGTGGGCAGGTCCGGCGGACGTGGAGACGGCACCGTCACGTTCATCCCACCGATTGCGATGCTCACCAGGGAATAAGTACTGTAACACTTTAGAGGTTGAACTGGAATTTACATTTTGTGGAAAGGTTTGTTAAGATTACAAGCCAGGTCTCAAAACTCGTTTAAGTGGCGAACGGGTCGGATCTCTTCGGGCCCAAGATGTTGTGTCTAGAAGGGCCACGGCCGATTCTATCGGATTCCGTTCGCCACAGGGCTCTGATACAGACAGGATCATCGTAGCCGTTCGCGCAGAATCAAAGAGAAGACGGTGTTGCAGTGGCAGGGCTAATCAGTGGCCCGCTTGGCGGCGTTTCGGCCCGCGAGCCTTCCGCTGGTGATGGCCCAGGCGATGTGGCAGCCGTGGCTCCACATGACGATTCCGCCCATGCCGTTCGATCCGCCGGCGTACAGGCCGGGGATCGGGATTCCCTCCTTGTCGAGCACCTGCATCTTGGTGTTGATCCGCAGGCCGCCTTCCGTCGTGACGATCCAGCTCTTGACCGGACCCAACGCGATGAACGGGGGGCGCTCCAGCGGCTCGCCCAGCATCGTTCGTCCGAACGGGTCCCTCGTCAGCCCGGAGATGGCGACCTTGTAGTCCAGGAGCGTCTTGGCCAGCGTGGGCGGGTCGACGCGGATCTTCCTGGCCAGGTCCTGGATGGTGTCGGCCTCGTGGTAGACGTCCGGGCGGAGCCGCTTGTAGTCCTTGATGTAGGCGTAGGCGATGTCGGGCGCGGTCGAGATGAAGTTGGGCCAGGCCGAGAAGACCTCGGCCAGTTGCCGGTCGAGCAGGATGTAGGCCACGCGGTTCGGCTGGCGGGGGATGGCCAGCTCGGGCTTGTCGGTCTCGTCGGTGAACCGCTGGCCGTCCTGGTTGACGAGGATGGCGCCCTCGTCGAACAGCTTGTTCTCGGGATGCTGCCAGGTGACCAGCAGCCGCTTGATCATCCTCTGGAGGATCGCCTTGGGCAGCAGGTCCATCCCCTTGCCGAGCAGCTTGGCCATCAGCGGATTGGCGGGCAGCAGTTGGGCGAACGGGGCGCGAGGCGGCGCGATGAAGCGGATCTCGGGCCCGTAGACGACGTCCATGTTGACCAGATCCGCGCCGACGGCCTCGGCGATGGTGTGCCCGTCGCCGGTGGCGTTGGGGTTGATGCCCTCGATGGTGGCGACCTCCTCGGGCATGTACTTGGATTTGACGTCCAGGCCGTTGGCGTAGTCGCCTGCGGCCAGGATGACGCCTCGCCGGGCGCGGATTCGCACGACCCGCTCGCCGGTCTTGGCCTCGAGCCCGACGACGGGTCCCGTGCCCTGGCGGATCAGGCGCTCGACGCGGTGGCTCAAGAGGATCTTGGCGCCCTTGGCCAGCAGCCTGCGGTGCATGACGGCGATGTAGGCCTTTGCGTTCGGCACGACGTTGTGCATTCGAGGCACGCGGTTCGGCGGCTCGGGGCTGGGGCCGTGGAACTCCAGGCCGAGCTGCATCAGCCACTCCAACGTCTGGTGCGCGTGGCGGGTGAAGTATCCTCGGAGCTCGCGGTTGTTCTTGGGTTCGAGGTGCGGAGCGAACTTTCCGATGTCCTCGTTGTGCCATTCGGGCTGGTCGTCGACCTCGGCGTCGCGCTGATGCGGCGTGCACGCGGCCGTGAAGGAGCCGACGGCGATACTGGTCGTGCCGCCGAGCTGGTCCATCTTCTCGAGGAGAACGACGTCCGCGCCGTTCTCGGCGGCGGACAGGGCCGCGGCGAGCCCCGTGCCCCCTCCCCCGACGACGACGATGTCGGCGAGCTGGTCCCACTGGGCCTCCTGCTTTTCCGGCTCACCGTTTCGATGGGGTTGACTCATGGATTGGCTCGCCTCGAGGACTCGTTCGCTTGCCGCGACTTGGTCGCGCGCCAAGAGTTCGGCGCGATTGCTCGTCAGATCCAGATAGGTACGCAACCGGCCGTCCACCAGTACACCTTGGCCTTTGGCTCGTCAAGGAACGAGGGTAGGGAAATATGCGCCTGATCGCGTTTCGTTCGGGCGCGCCGTAGGCGGGCCAACTCAGAGGAATACGCTGCTCAATCATGAGGGGTTTCGGGCATCCAACAGTACGAGACGCGGGGTTGGCCCGCAAGCAGCGAAGAAGGCGGGCCCATCCATGAGAGCCGCGGGGGTTGATCGTATGGATCATCGCTCAAGCAAGCCAGGCACGCCTGCGAGTTGACGGGCGGACATGCGCCGGGTCGGCGACCATAAGCCTTGGCGCCGAACGTCCTGAAAGCGAGCCCCATGTATCGGCAGGTGAGACACTGGACGAGACCCAGGCGGTGCCCGTCCAGACGTGCCATATCCGTAACGCCTGCCTAATAAGCAATATATATGAGTCTGGGCGGGGCGTTTGCGTGGCCAGGCTGTCTCATCTAGAGGAAATGAGACACCTATGTCTCTACTGAGACATGCCAGATTGACGTCCCTGTCCGTGGACTAGATCATAAAACCAGTTACAGCAGTATTTTATGTTGACTCACCGCCGGTCTTGTGATTCGTTGGCCTTAGTGGATGTACAGACGGACTCCCATGAGGTCACAAATCATAACCATCTTTCTGTGAACGGATTAGGCGTTCACGCTCACCTCGCCATCTTTGTGGCACGCCCCTTGCACTATAGACCCTCGGCGACGGAACGACGGTTGTTCCCAAGCGACTGTGTTTGAGACGTTTTCCCACTAGTCGGACGCATCCAGGTCAGGAAAGGGTATCGGTGAGCCATGAACTCTGGACACGACAAGAACAAGAGCTGTTCGACGGAAACGTTGGACAAGCCAAGCGAACTGAAACGGGCACACAAGCCCGAATCCCACAAGCACGATAACGTGAATTGCTGTCATCCGCTCGGTCAGTGCACTGACTGCCCGATCGCCGAGGACTGCACGGAGAAGGAACTGGTCGAGGCGTGTCGTCGGGGCTACAGGCAGGCACAGAGCCAGCTCTACGAGACCTATCACCAGCGGATCGTCTCGCTCATGATGAGGATGACCGGCGGTGATCGGGACGAGTCCTTCGATCTGTGCCAGCAGGCGTTCATCCGCGTGCTCGATCGGATCGGCGACTTCCGCGGCGAGTCGGCGCTGGGCACCTGGATCCACCGGGTAGCCGTTAACGAAGCGCTGCAGCACATGCGGCGTAAGAAACGGTATCAGCGGATCACCGAGACGATCGCGGAGGACCCGAGGAGGTCCGACTCGGTGACCGAGGATCCCTCGCGGTCCATGGACGTGCGAGACGCGCTCAGCCAATTGCCCGACCGGATGCGTAAGATGGTCAGACTTCGTTACGAGAAGGGCCTGGACTACGCCGAGATCGCCGATGTCCTGGGCGTGAAGCAGGGCACGGTGGCCTCGGGCCTGAACCGAGCCCGCAGGCAGCTCCGCCACCTCCTCCAGTAGCCAGTAGTCGCCTTCGTACAGAGACCCGGCCGATGCACAGCCTCGGGATGCATCGCCGGGTCTTCTCTTTTCCGGAGCAACCCGAACGCCGTTCCTCGCTCCGTGTCAGAGCACGCAGGGATTCTGTCACCATCTGGATTGTCGCCTTGATACCAAGCCGCCATGGCTCTAACATGCCAGGCGGTATCACCTTGGGGCGTCTGGCGGCATGTTCACTCGACTGCACAGTGTGGCCCTGTTGGGCATCGAAGCGATCGCTTGCGAGATCGAGGTCGATATCGCGGAGCGCGGCTTCGCCGCCACGACGATCGTCGGGCTGCCCGACGCGGCGGTCAAGGAAAGCACCGAGCGAGTCCAGACGGCCTTGCTCAATTGCGGTTACCAGATTCCCCGGCATCGATCCGTCATCAACCTGGCCCCGGCGGACGTGAAGAAGGAGGGGCCGGCGTTCGATCTGCCCATCGCGATGGGCGTGATGATCGCCGGCGGGCTGATCAGCAGCGAGCTGCTCGACGACTATCTGGTTGCCGGTGAGCTTGCGCTGGACGGGCGGGTGCGTCCGATCAAGGGCGCGCTGTCGATGGCGCTCCTTGCGGCCGGGCGGGGCATGCGCGGGGTGATCCTGCCTCGAGAGAACGCCGGCGAGGCGGCGGTCGTGGCTGAGTTGGACGTGATCCCGGTGTCGAACTTGACCGAGGCGGTGGGCTTCCTGACCGGCGAGCTCGAGCTGGAGCCGACGCAGGTCGATCTCGATCGGGTCTTCGCCGAGCAGAGCGTCTACGAGGTCGACTTTGCCGACGTTCGCGGGCAGGAGCCGTCCAAGCGGGCGCTGACGGTGGCGGCGGCGGGCGGACACAACCTCCTGATGATCGGCCCGCCGGGCTCGGGCAAGACGATGCTGTGCAAGCGGCTGCCGACGATTCTGCCCCCGCTGACGGTGGCCGAGTCGCTCGAGACCACGCGGATCTACAGCTCGACCGGCAAGCTTCGACCCGGCCAGCCGCTCCTGGCCAAGCGCCCCGTGCGGTCGCCGCACCATTCGGCGAGCGGACCCGCCCTGGTCGGCGGCGGGACGATCCCCCAGGCGGGCGAGATCTCACTGGCCCATCACGGCGTGCTCTTCCTCGACGAGTTCCCCGAGTTCCCGCGGAGCATCCTCGAGACGCTCCGCCAACCGCTCGAGGACGGGGTGGTCAACATCTCCCGCGCGTACGGCTCGGTCAGCTTCCCGGCCGAGTTCATGCTGGTGGCCGCGATGAACCCGTGCCCCTGCGGCTACTTCACGCATCCGCGGCGGAACTGCAAGTGCACGCCGCCGCAGATCGAGAAGTACCTGGCCCGAATCAGCGGGCCGCTGCTGGATCGCATCGACATCCACATCGAGGTGCCCGCCGTCGAGTATCGCGAGCTGCGGAGCCGGCGTGACGGCAGCGGCAGCCAGGAGATCCGCGAGCAGGTGCTCCAGGCCCGTCAGATCCAACGCGCCCGCTACGGCCACGACTCGACGCTCCAGAACGCCCGGCTCGGCACGCGCCAGATCAAGCAGCATTGCCGCCTCGACGACGCCGGCGAGACGATGCTCAAGCAGGCCGTCACCGAGCTCGGGCTGAGCGCCCGCGCCCACGACAAGATCCTCCGCATCGCCCGGACGATCGCGGACCTGGCGGGCGACGAGCGCATCGCCGCGGACCATCTTGCCGAGGCGATTCAGTATCGGCGGTTGGATCGGCAGTTGTAGTGGGAGAAGGCCTGAGGTCTGAGGCCCGAGGTCACAAGTCTGAAGCCTATCGCTTGCCGAGGCAATCCAGTACCGGCGGCCCCACCGGGCTACCGAATCCCCGCCGCAACACGAAACCCGGTGAGGGGGGAGCGCCCGTCCGGCCTGCCCCCGCCGCGCTGCGAGGAACGACAACCATACGAGTCGAAGCTCCACCACGTCCCGCCGCGAACGACGCGGGGGCCGCCTTCGTCCCCGTCGCTCACCCATGCACTGCCGTCGGCCGGAGCGCCCTCGTACCCCTTGTGATACACGTCCTGGCACCACTCCGACAGGTTTCCGTGCATGTCGTACAAGCCCCACGGATTCGGTTTCAGACGACCGACACGATGGGTCTTACCCTCTGAGTTCGCGTCGTACCATCCGTACTGGCCCAGCTCCGGATGCATCGCGTCGCCGTAGCTGTAACGCGTTCGGGTCCCCGCCCGACACGCGTATTCCCATTCCGCTTCGCTGGGCAGCCGGATAGTCATTCCGACCTTCGCCGAAGCCTTCTTGCAGAACGCCTGGCAGTCTTCCCAGCTCACCTCTTCCACGGGGAGATCATCGCTGCCCGTGAAGTGTGAGGGGTTCTGGCCCATGACCGCTTGCCACTGCCTCTGAGTGACCTCGTACTTGCCCATGTAGAACGGCTTGGCGATTCGGACGCGGTGCTGGGGTTTCTCCTCGCGATCCTGTCGAGGCCTCCCGTCTTCGGGAGATCCCATCATGAACTCGCCCGGCGGGATCAGAACGAGCTCCAGCTTCACGTCGTTGCCAAGGTCCAGCACGGCGGGCTTGCCCTTGGTCGACTTCTTCAGCTCGAAGTCGAAGACTTGCTCGCCCTCATCATCTTTGTAGAGACGAGAGACGGCAGGCGCGTATCCGTCGGCCTCCACACGAATCCGACGCTGGCCGCGAGGATACGTGAAGGACATCTCGTAGCGCCCCTCACGGAATCTCTTTGCTTCAACAGGAAGCCCCTGCGCCTGATGGGCAACGAGGCCAGGCGTCTTTGGGATGACCGCGAATTCATCGATCGGCTTGCCGGTCTCTCCGTCTACAACCTTACCCGTGATGACCAGAGGCGGGTGCAGAACGATGCGGTAGGGTTCCGTGCGTGGCTGCAACGGGTAGTCGAAACGTGCCATGTACTGCCGATCAGCCGATCGAAAGAGGTCAGCCAATTGGATGGTGAAGCCAATAGGCTCTTTCGGGCAGTTCTTCAAAGTGAATCGGCCGTCTGTCAGCGTCATAGTACCCATGTCGAGCGTTCGGTGGCCCCGCCACGTATAGGCTCTGAGTCTGATGCCGACCAGGCCTTGGCCGTCTTTGTCCACGACACGACCCGCAATGATGCCGCCAGGCCGCAACACCACACGAATGGGCTCGGTGTCCTTGCCCGCCTCGACTTTTAGCAGCGCCGGCGCGTAATTCGGATGCTGGACGGTGAGGATCTGCGGGCCCGGGAGAACGGACTCAAAGATGAACATTCCTTGGTCGTTGGTTCCCGTGGCCGGGAAATCGTCGGCAAGGAGGTCGCCGAGGCGGACCGCGGCCGACGGGACGGGCTTGCCGTCGGCGTCGGCAACGCGACCGGTAAGCCGCGCCGCCTTCTTGAGGATCATCACCGCGGTCCCGGCGCGCAGCTCCTCCAAGAAGCGCCCTGTACCGCGGGGACCAGAGTCGCTGAAGTATCCGGGGTGCGACAGTTGAATCCCGAAATCCGGGTCTCTGGCTGGCAGGAGGTTGGTCGTCCATTTCCCGCTGGCGTCGGTCTTGGCCTTGAGCCCTGGGAGGAAGGGAAACGGATTGTTCTCGACCGGAGAGCTGACATACGAGCTTATCTGAACCTCAACGCCCTCTATGCCATTTCCCTCTCGGTCCCTTACGAATCCGCCGTATCGTTCGGACCTCGGCATTTCGTAACGCAGGGGGCCCTTGGCAAACCACTGGGCGGTCCAGTAGGAACCCATCGTCGTATAGCCCTGGGCCTGCACGCGAACGAAGGGGCGCCTCGGCTTCCTTCCGGATCTGACGGCCGGCAGTTTCAGTCGGACCTTCCCCGTCTCGTCGGTCTTCCCGGCCGCCAATTCCTTCCTGTGGGGTCCCTCGGCGATCACCTCGGCCTGGGCAATGGGCTGCTGCGTTTCCGCGTCAACCACTTCAACGGTCAGATCGGCGGGCTCCGTGAGGGCCACCTCCGGCGCGCTGGACGCGGAGGCTCTCCTACCGGCCGGCTGAGCGCCAAGGTAGGCGCCAGCCGCAAGCACGCCGACGGCTATCAGGATGACAAGGGATCCCGACGTCCGAGTCAGCCGGAGAGGTCCAAGAGCCCGCTGTCCCGTGAGGCGCGTGATCCGGTGACGGAGTCGAGAAGGGTTGCCCATCATGGCAACAGCGGCGGCTCTGCCGGGCACGGCGTTCTCAGTGAACACCGCATGGGCAGCCCGGGCGACATGTACGAGCGCGCCGGCGTAGTCGAGCGGACGGGTCCCCGTGGTCAGGACCAGGTCGTCACAACAGTGCTCGCGTTCGTCGCGAACTCGACGGGTGACATACCAGACCGCCGGATGAAAGAACAGGAACGCCTCGATGAGACGTTGGAGGAGATTGACAAGGTGGTCGTATCGGCGAATATGGGCAAGCTCATGGGCGAGCACGACCTCCACTTGCTCGGGGGTCAGTCCACTCAGAAGCGACACGGGAAGAAGAATGGTCGGGCGAATCGCCCCGACAACGGTGGGACAGAGAACCTGTCGGCAATAGGCCACGCCCGGAGTGAACGAGAGTCGCAACAGCTTGGCCTGACGAGCCAGCGCCGAGAGGATCGCGGGATCGTCCACCGGACAAGCGTCTCGACGGAGTCGGTGGCCGCCGTGGCACGCGAGTAGAAACCGACCGAGGAATGCGGCAACACCGAAGAAGTAGAGGCTTACCGTGTAGGGCGCATATCGGTCCCAGTCGATCTCTCCCAGGAATCCACGTTGAGCGGGTCGCTCCGTGGCCACACCGACAGGCGTTTCGTTCGTTGGGCGACCTGTCGCCGGGTAGTCCACGGCGCCGGTCGAGAGTCGGTCCGGGTTCTGGACGACCAGCTCGGATGCTGATCCGTGCTTGGCATCCCATGGAGCTGGGCCGGTCGAGGTCATCGACTTCGACGCGAACCACAGCACCAACAATGTCACGATTGGGCAGGCGGCCTGGACGAAGAGGGCCCCCACGGACAACACGTATCGGGACTGGGCGGAGGCCCGTCGAAGCACCCCAGTAGCCAGTGCAAGCAAGAGCGCGACAACGGTCCCCTGCCAGAGCGAATGGGCAAGTACCTTCACCACGTACGAGCAGAGGTTGACATCGAGCCACGCCAGAGGTGTCATGGCGATTCCTCCTGTGTCTTTTTGATGAGCATCGCTTGAAGCTTCTCTAGTTCCTCACGGTTGATGTCTGAGGTCTCCAGGAGGTTGGTCATCGCCAGCGCCGTCGAACCGTCGAAGAGGCGGTCGACCAGGTCTCCGAGCATGCGACGCGAGGTGGCCCTCTGGGTGACGCAAGGGTGATAGACCCAAGTTGGGCCGTCCTTGCTCCTTCGGAGAAAGCCTTTCTTGGTCATGATGTTCATGGTGGTCGTGACGGACGTGAAGGCGAGGTCTCGGGACACGGCCAAGGCGTCGCGGACCGCACGAACATTGGCGGGGCCATCCCGCCAGAGGATCTTGAGGATCTCTAACTCGAGCTGCGTTGGGTATTTCGATGCGGGTCGGGCCATGGCGACCTCCCTCCAGGCGTCAGCTCACTAATTCTATAGTGAGTGTGCACCAAGAACCGGCGTACGTCAACCGGATCCTCTAATTAATTAGCGGATATCGAGGGTGCTTCACCCTCAGCTCCCCGCAGCTTCGGGGCCATCCGCTCCAGGATATTTCGTCTGGTCTTGCGGATGCATGTACCCGTTCATGCGGCCCGCCTATGCTGTTGGCGGATGGGCACAACATCCTGATGATAGGGGCACTGCCCAGGTTTGGTGTCCCAAACGAGTAAAGACGCCCGGATCGCACAGCGGGGCAGGTTGGGGACTGAGGGATGCAGCGCCCAAGTCGCTGCTCATCAGCGGGGACTGAGCTTCGGTAAGCACGGGCGTCACTGAAGGAGTCGCTCACAGCCGAGGTCTACCACCGCGGCTACGGCACGGCGCACTTCGGGCAGCCAAGACGATCGTTCGAACTGAAGCGACTGATGCCACATGGGCATGAACAGGTTGTCGAGTACCCCAATCTGATCGCCTCGCCAGCAGTCATCCCACGAGTAGTCAACGCCCTGGGCGACGAGGCGCTGATGGTAATGGCGTACCAGGTGCTGCTCCATCGACCGACGCCACTGCGTCGGCCAAGCGAGGCCAATCGTGTGCCGGAGGTCTTGTGTACAGACACCGACATGGTGGAACTGCCAATCTATGATGCATCCTGCTTCGGCAGCGGCGTAGGGCAACAGGATGTTCCTCGGATGAGCGTCCCCGTTGATCAGCGTGAGATGCTCCGGTCGCAGCAGCGAACCGAATGCCGGGGAGAACCCGTCCGCGACACGCTCGTAGAGCCTGCGATCGTCTCGCGGTAGATCATCTCCTAGGGCCGTAAGGAACTCAGGCAGCTCCTGTTGGATTGAGCGAGCGTATTTGAGATGGCTATCCCGGCCAGGCAGCCCGCCGAAGTCTGTCTTCAATCGGGGGTTGGCCCACCAGTAGGCATGGAAGTCGGCCAGGCACTCGACCATACGTCGGCAGTCCCCTGCATCGGCATCGGGGCCCGGCTGGACAGGGCGATGCGTGGCCGACAGATCTTCCAGGAGCAAATGGCACCGGCGTGTGGCCTCGTCCAGCGCGGCGTCATAGCACGTGGGTACCGGAAGCTCGCACTCGATGTCTCGCAGGGCCAGGTAGAAGCGGGCGTCCCCGAGGATGACCCCGGCCGGCAGGTCTGGAACGCTTCCTGGATCAGAGATCTTCAGGAAGAGCCGCGTCGGCAGGTTGCCTCGGGCGTCGGCCGAATAGCGAACCGTCAGGCGCGCTATCGTCGCCGTGGTCGAGCTTACGACGCTGCGCTCGACGCAGACAACGTGACCATGTTGAAGGAACCCGTGGACGCGCAGCGTATGAGCCAGCCAGATTGTGTCGCATTCCTCAACGTTCGTCAGGCACCGTCGGACGCCTCCTGGGTTCGTTTGCACAGGCCTCATCCCAAAAAGACTCATGATCTACGCGGCGGAAGGAATTGCTCCTATTCTACTCAAACCTACGATCGTCGCGGGCCTTCCGGCATCTATCCGTTCGAGGAGGAGCGTGAGACTCCACAATCTTCACGTCCTCGTCGTCTAGCGGCTCCTGCCAGGGTTAAGCTGAACCCGATTGGCGCCCGGCTTCGTTCCAGTGTCAAGGACTCGTGCCATCAGGAGGTGAGTCGCTCGATGTTTCGCCACAAGGAATGGAACATGAACTGCCTCACCCCACCTTCGGCACCCGCAACCTGAAGTCGATCTTGCTCGCCTGCTCGACCATCCGCGCGCATCTCGACCCCCTCTCACTTTGGGGCTGGACATCGAGCCGGATCTCTGCAGAATCAGACATCTCGGGAGGAACCGGGGGCGGAAACACGGCGAGTCGAATGATGACGGGAGGGAATCGATCGCAATGGAAAGTCTGAATCGGGCGCGCCAGATCGACAGGAGGAGCTTTCTGCAGGGGGTCGCGACGGGGGTGGCCTGCTCGCCGCTGGCCTCGCTCGCGGCGGCTGAGGGCGACAGAAGCCGCGTGATCGTGGCCGAGCGAGACGACTTCGGCCGGGGCGCTGACATCAACCGGCAGGTCGTCAAGCAGGCCGTCGACGCCATGGTCAAGGCGCTTTCGGGAAAGGCCAACGTCGACGAGGCCTGGCGGACGTTCGTCTCGCCCAAGGAGACCGTGGCGATGAAGTCCAACGGCCAGCACCGCGGCGGCTCGACGAGCCCGGCCCTCGTCTGGGCCGTCTGCCGGGGGCTGGTGGACGCCGGAGTCCCCGAGCAGAAGATCATCGTCCTCGACCGCAACCAGCAGGACTTCCAGACCTGGGGGGTCAAGACATTCGAGGACATGCCGAAGGTCCGGTTCGTCACCGCCGATTCGGCGTGGGACACGGAGGTCAAGGTCGGCCCGGTCAAAACCCGTCTGACCCGGGTCCTGACGAGAGACGCCGATGCCATCTTCAACCTGCCCTGCCTGAAGAATCACGTTATCGCGGGTGTCACGATCGCGATGAAGAACCACATGGGCTCGATCCCGAATCCGCAGGACCTGCACGGCAACCTCGATGCGATCGCCGAGCTGAATTGCCTGCCACCCATCCGCGGCAAGACGCGGTTGGCGATCTGCGACGCCATCGTGGGAATCCTGGACGGGGGACCCCAGTACCGCGGCTCGCACTGCACATGGCCGGCCAAGAGCCTCCTGGCCGCGACGGACGTCGTCGCCCTCGACGCGGTCGGGGCCGAGATGGTCCGCAAGGCACGAAAGGCAAAGGGCCTCCGTGGGATCAAGCCTGATCCAAGACACATCGCCCACGCGGCCGAGATCGGATTGGGTACGGCGGATCTCGGGAAGATCGATACGGTCAGGGTCTAGCGGGGCGAGCCTGGTGTGTCTCGTCCCGCCGGAGACTGCCGCGGCGCGATGGGGACAAGCCCTGAGGCAGGCTATCCCACCCGAAATGCCGTCCTCGCTGATTCGGAAGGACGCAAAGCGATAGCCCGTGCCGCTAGCCGCGGAGGGGGGGGCGGGATGAAACGACCGAATCCGTTGTGGCAAGGGGACGGAGTTGTTAGGAGGGACGGGTGTCCAACACTCACCCCCAGCGCCTCACGCCTCGAAAGCCGCTCCTCGTTCGCTTATTAGCCGACCGATTGCGATTGGGGGAATCCACTCCATGCAGACTTGGCGGCCGCGCCGTGGAAACCACCCTTATGCCAGGAAGAACGCCCAGGAGAATCCTAGTGAATCCGAACGAGCTACCCAACGTCAGGGCCTGTTTGCTCCTGTCCCTGGTTGGGATCTTGACGGCAACCGTGCCGGCATGGGCGGTTGACCCGCTTCCCTTTGTCCCCGGCTCCTGGACCCTGGTGGTCCTACCCGACACCCAACGCTATACGGATCCCGCCTCTGATCCCAAACTGGAGATCTTCAAGAGAATCACCCAGTGGATCGCCGACAGCAGACAGGCTCGAAACATCAAGTTCGTATTGCACGAGGGGGACATCACGGCCTCCAACCGGAGGTCGCATTGGCAGGTAGCTTCCGACGCGATGGCCGTTTTGGACAAGGCGGGCGTTCCTTACGCGCTGGTACCGGGCAACCACGACCACGATCGGAATGACCCCCATCACCATGCGCCCAGCCGCGACACCTTGATGAACGACTACTTCACGGTGTCGCGGTACCAAGCCATGCCCACCTTCGGCGGCGTGTTTGAACCGGGCAGGACGGAGAACAGCTATCACCTGTTCAGCGCCGGAGGCAAGGACTACATCACCGTGGCCCTGGAATGGGGCCCGAGAAGCGAGGCCGTCGCCTGGGCCGACAAGGTCCTGTCGCAACATTCCGACCGGACAGCCTTGATCGTGACCCATGCCTATACCTACAGCGACGGGACGCGGTACGACTGGGCAGAGAAGAGATTAACTCAGGACTACAATCCGCATCACCATGCCTACGGCTTTGGCGCCCCGCACGACGGGACCGAGGACGTCAACGACGGCGAGCAGTTGTGGCGGAAGCTCGTCTCAAAGCACAAGAACGTGCGCATGGTCTTCAGCGGTCACGTGAAGTGGGCCGGGGCCCGGCAGACGGCCGTCGGCAACCACGGCCAGCGCGTCCACGAGATGGTGGCTGCCTATCACGATCCACCGCAAGGCTGGATCCGTCTGCTGGAGTTTCTTCCCGACAGGCGAACGGTCCAGGTCAAGACCTACTCCCCGCACCTTGATCGATACATGACCGACGATGCCCAGCAGTTCGTCCTCCACATGGCTGGGCCACCCAAGGGGACGGCTTCGGCCGTTCATCTGTCCAAGGAGCACCTGAAAGCAGTCAATCGGCGGCGGCGCATCGTCGTCAACTACGATGTGGGTTACCCCGCGGAGTCCTTCGGGGTCGAAGTCAAGAAGTGGGTTGATTATCGATTCAGCTATGCCGATCGACCCGCGAGCCAGATCGACAGCCTGTGGTGGTGCATCGACGAAGGTAACCTGGCGTACTACCCGAGCAAGGTTCTTCCGGTCACGAAGAGCCGGAACATCCGTCGGTGGCTCGACGCCGGAATCGACATCCTCAAGGTCGCGGTGGACGAAAGCCACAAGCGGGGAATCGAGGCCTTCTACACCTACCGCTTGAATGGGTACGACGGTGAGTTCGATGAACGCGGGAACTCGTTGAGACCGATTCATCTGCCGATGAAAGACCGGCATCCTGACTGGCTGCTCGAGGATACCTGGTGTCCGGGTGGGCTGTGGAACTTCGCGGTGAAGGGCGTTCGCGAGTACAAGGTGGCCATCCTGCGCGAACTCGCGGAAAACTACGATTTCGACGGCATCGACATCGATTTTGCCAGGCATCCGCCCTGCCTGCCGGTCGGCCGCCAGTGGGAGCACCGGCATGAGATGACCGATTTCATTCGTCGCGTGCGGCTGGCGCTCCAAGACGTGGCGAGGAAGCGTGGGCGACCCTTCTTGTTGTCCGTCAGAGTGCCGTGCACGGTTCCCGGCTGCCACTACGACGGCCTCGACGTCGAGGCCTGGGTGAAGCAGAAACTGATCGACATCATTGTGATTGGCGTCCACTCGTACGAGGTCGATCTGGAAGGGTTTCGACGGATCGCCGAGGCAAGCAGCGTCAAGCTCTATCCGTGCATGGACGAAAGCGCCCACCCGCCCGATGGCTACCGCCACCCGGGAATCGAGTTCGTGCGGGGTTTCGCCGCCAACTGCTGGCAGCGCGGAGCCGACGGGATCGTGACCTTCAACTGGTCAAACGCGCCGGCCAAGAGCTACGCCGCCCTCGGCGAGGGCCCAAGAGGTGCCCCCTATCACGCACAGGCCTACGAGGAAATCGGAGATCCCGAACTCCTTCGTTTCAAGGACAAGATGTTCATTGTCATGCGACGTCACGGCGGTGGATGGACCGAGAAGTGGGATTACTACCAGAACTCGAACTTCGAGGCCCCGCTTCCGGCCTCACTGCCGATAGACGAGAAGCCCACGCTTCTGACGATCCATGTGGGTGACGACCTTACGGAAAACGCACGGCGAGTCGAACGCGTTGATCTGCGGCTCTTGCTCTCCGGCGCGGCTGCCGGTGACGTGATTCAGGTGAAACTCAATGGCGTCTTGCTGCCTGCTCCGGTGATTGAAGAGAACGGATGGCGAAACTTCCGGACAAGGCCATTGCAGTTCGCTGTGGGCCGCAATCTGGTCAGTATCCGCATGTTGAAGCGATCGTCAGGGACGCCAAGTCCGGTCACCATCGAGAAGCTGGAGGTGCGCGTCGCCTACAGACCTTGATGGGAGAAGAAGGGACCGATCCGTCTTGGGCTGTCCCTCCCGAATACCTGTGCGCCGTAGAACGCAAGGGTCAGCACTCCAGGGCGCCGTCTCGCAGGCCACAGCCACGTCCCTGTCCGCCTCGTCGCTGTCGCTGGCAAGTTGACACAACGTCCTGATGATTGGCCCGCCAGGCTCGGGCAAGAGGATGTTGCGCAAGCGCCTGCCGACAATCTTGCCCCCGCTGACGATCGCCGAGTCGCTCGAGACAACGGGGATCTACAGTTCGGCGGGCAAGCTTCTGCCCGAGGAGTCGCTGCTGGCCAAGCGCCCCGTGCGATCGCCGCACCATTCGGCCGGCGGACCGGCCCTCGTCGGCGGCGCGTCGATTCCCCAGGCCGGCGAGATGTCGTTGGCTCATCACGGCGTGCTGTTCCTCGACGAGTTCCCCGAGTTCCCGAGGAGCATCCTCGAAGCGATTCGTCAGCCGCTGTGGCCGAGAGAGAGAAGGGGATCGTCTTGCCTTTTCAGCGCATCCGGAAGAAGACCAGGATGCTCCTGCTCAACCTCCAGCCTCTGACAGACCCGTCCGAATCATGACTCCCCCGCCTTCATCCCCTCTGCCGCAGGAAGGCGTCCAGGGCACGCTTACTTAGTTCGGAGGCCTCGAACGGGTCCGGGTGTTCCCACACGTCGATGTCGAGCCATCCCCTGTAGCCGCCGTCGAGCAGTCGGGTCAGGACCTTCTTCCAGTCCATCGTCCCCTCGGTCAGCGGCAGGTGGCGCGAGCTTCGCGACTCGTGCTTGGTGCACGTGGCGTCATTGCCGCAGAGGTGCGTGTGACCCACATAGGGCTGCACCTTCTTGAGGAGCGTCAGCGGCCGTTGGCCGCTCATGACGTTCAGGTGGGCGAAATCGCAGATGCCTTTCATGTACGGCGAGCCGACGCCTTTCAGGATCTTCAGCCAGACCTGGGGAGTATTGACCTGCTGGACGGGCTCGGCCTCCAGGCAGATCGGGATGCCGGCGGCCTTGGCCAGCTCGGCACAGCGCCCGTAGGTCTCGACCATGTAGTTGACGGACTGCCTGTTGGGGCCGTTGCCGAGAAGCTCTCCGGCCCAGACGCCCATGTTCTCGCAGCCAAGCGTGACGGCACAGTCTAGGGTACGCTCGATGTAGTCCACATAGTCGTTGCGGCAGAGCGAATAGGCGCTGGCCGGGTGACCATTGCCCAGCCCTCCCGGCAGCGATTGAATGCTGGCGATCCCGAGGCCGTGGCCCTCAACCTGTCTGCGCAGGGCCCGCTGATCCCGCTTCCCGGTCGGATACGGCTTGGGGATGCCGAACAGCTCGACGGCATCGAACCCGAGCCTGGCGGCGTGCCGGAGTATTCGGTTCAGGCTATACGGCGTGCCGTAGATCGCGTGCGCCCAGCCGAAACCGTTCAATCCCAATGCGGTCCTGAGTCGTGTCTTGGCCATGCCAACTCCCTGCCAGTAGGCGGTATGTGTCGCACATCGTACCTTCAACCGACGACAAAGCCATCGGCGTCCGTGTTCAGCAATCCTTTGGTCGAGTCAAGAAGCACCAGCTTATTGCCCCACGGGTCGGCCACGACGACGCACTGTCCGATCTTGATGTCAAATGGGCCGGTCACGATGCTGCCCCCGGCCTCTGCGAATCGGCGAGCGGCTCCTTCGGCGGATGCCACCATGATGTCCGTCTCGGGCTCGGTGGGTTCGCCCTTGTTGAGCACCAGTTCCGACTCGCCGACCCGAAAGGCCAGTCCCGTCTCCGTGCGCCATGCCAATGGCAAACCTAGCCTGTCACGGTAAAACGACAACGCGGCATCCAGATCCGCGACGTTGAGCATGAGGCAGTCAATCTTCTGGAGAAGCGGCGCGTCAACGGAGGATGGGCTGCCCGACTCGGAAAAGGCATGCTGCAGGCGCTGCGATTCATCTCCGAGTACCCCACCAACATACCCGTTCCGGAGTGAGCGGCGCACATACTCGACCTGCTCATACATCTGCGTACCGCCACGCTCCGGATCACCGGCGCCGAAAACGACCCTTCGAATGTTCGCCATGACAATAGAACCAAGGCACATGACACACGGCTCAACAGTCGTGTAGATCACACAGTCATCGCCGTGCTCGAACAGGTATTCGGCACAACTGCGTAAAGTGGACGTCTCAGCATGTTCGGATTTGCTCTTCTTGGTGAACTCGTGATTCGAACCACGCGCCACGATCTTGTCGCGATGCACGATAACGCAACCAACGGGTCGGTCACCACGTGCGAGTGCGTCTTTCGCCTCGCCGAGGGCTTCCCGCATGAACCGTTCATCGTCGGAATCAGTCACGAATCGTATTCTTCCTCCAGCCAACAGTGAGTATGCGGGCCCGGATAACACCCCTCCCTCGTCGGCAGCCACGAGGAGTCCACCTGACCTCAGATACCAGGCAGACCACGCCGGAGTGCTGGCATGTGAGCCATCGTTGCCCATTGGCCCCTGCCAGGGCTGACCTGAATGGCATTGACGCCCGGCTCGGTACCGGTGTCAAGTGCTCGTTTCATCAGGAAGGGAATCGCTCGACGTGTCGCTACGAGGAAGGGAACATGGCCTGGCCAACCCCACCTTGGGGATCTCCAACTCGAAGTCGATCTTGCTTGCTCATCTCGAGGACGATAGCGGCGGTCGCCGTTGACCTGAAGCCAGACGTCTCCCGAAGCGAGTCAGTACCGACAGTTCGACCGGCAGCTCTGAGAACACGGCACCGCGCGGACATCCGTCCGTGCGGTGCACGCTAGCAACAAGATTTGCCATGACACCAGGCGGGCAAACGGGTGCGTCACCGGAGTCTACGAAACGCCGGGCCAAGGCCGCCGATCAGTAGGAGCCCGATCGTGGCGGGCTCGGGGATTCGACAGTACTCGAAGGCGACCAGCGAGGCCCCGGTACCGTCCGAGCCGCCCGCCGCATAGACCGTTCCGGTCATCGGATCATATCCGGCGGCGCCGAACTCCCGGGCGAGAGGGGCCTTGGAAATCCAGTCCGTGGTTCCGCTCAGAGGATCGAACTTGCACAGCCAGGTCTCGTTCACGAACCCCTCGCGCCCGCCCAGGAAGTACATCCCATCATCGTCACTGAACAGGAACCCACCCTCGCCTCCGAGTAGCGAGCCGGGCTGGACGCTCGGAAGGCTCGACCACACATCGGAGCCGGCGTCATAGCTCAAGCCATTTCTACGAGGCGTGAACGCATCGCGGAGTCCGTCTGTGTAGACCAGATCTCCTCTGAACGTACCGCCTTTGGCGGCGCCACGGCTTTCAGGCATACTCGCCACCGTCGACCACTGATTCGTGGAAGGGTCGTACACGTCGACGCGGCTGGTGGCGTTGGGCCAGTGCGCGTTGCCGCCCGCGCAGTAGATCTTCTCGTCGATGACGGCCGTGACGAAGTTGGACCGCGCGGTCGGCATGGACGCCAGCGTGCTCCAGGCGTCCGTAACGGGGTCATAACGATACGCCGAGTTGCTCGCCCAGCCCCACCAGTACGCTTCCGTGAGGCCCCCGAAGCAGAAGAGTGACCCGTCCATCGCGGCCAAGCCGACGGCTGCCCGACCGTTGGGCAACGGGGCGGCATACGACCACGCATCCGTGCCGGGATCATAGACTTGCATGGAGTCCACGCATGCGAAGCTTGATCCGTGTCCCGTGCGCCCGCCGACGACGTAGAACTTGCCATCCAGCACGGCTCCCCGAGTCTCACCGAGGCCCTGCGGCATGTCCGGCCCCGTGGACCAGGTCCCTGGAACCGGACTTGCCGTCAACTCTGCCGTGTAGACGAAAATGCCGCTGACGGTGATGACCACTCCTGCCAATGAGACCCTTGAATTGCGTCGCATGATTCTCATCCTTTCTGATGTCACCTTACGTGACCATCTCATGAGCGCCTGACTAGCTCCCGTCTCCGATTCTGCCCTCACCTGGCCAGGGCTCGCGGGCGTCTCACATCAGTCCCTATGCCGACGGGCTGACTCGGCTGCGCGGGAATTCGCATGGATGTGGTTGTTCGGGCGTCGGGGAATCTCAAGGATTCGGAGAAGGCGTCGAGATCCTGTCCTTGTGGACCCCGCCGCTTTACAGTCGCCAGGGCGAGGCTATACTGTCTCCCGAGGTTCCTGAAATGCCTAGTTCTTCAGAATCCAATGCTGGTCAACGGCTTACGGCTACGCATTGGAGCGAGATTCATGCGGCCCGAACGGAGACGCCGGAGCGGCGGCGGGCTGTGCTGGACAACTTGGCGCGCAGGTACTGGAAACCTGTCTACCATTACCTTCGAGCCAGAGGATACCAGGACGCGGACGCCCGAGACCTGTGCCAGGGCTTCTTCGTGGAGGTCGTTCTGGGGCGGGACCTCTTTGGCCATGCGGATCGCGGGCGTGGTCGCTTTCGTGCGTATCTGCTGCATTGCCTGAAGAACTATGCGCGTCAGTCGCAGCGGCGCCAGATCGCGCGGCGACGTTCGCCCGATCGTCCGGTGCTTTCGATCGACCAGATGGCCGAAGCGGAAGACGCTCGCTTCGAACCGGCCGCGTCGGAGCCGACGCCGGAGGACGCATTTCACCGCAAGTGGGCGACGAGTCTGCTCGAGCAAGTACTGGAACGCTTGGCTCGGGGGTGCAGCGAGTCGGGGCTCGACGTTCACTTCAGGATCTTCCACGGTCGATTCATCAAGCCCGCGATCGAGGGCGTGCCGCCGGTTTCAATTGAGCACCTTGCGAGGCAACTCGGGCTGACACCGAAACAGGTGGCCAATCACGGCGAAACCGTGCGCCGTCGGTTCCGCAAGCTGCTGCTCGATGAAGTGCGGCTGACGGTTGACGACGAGGAGGCCGCGAGAGAGGAACTTCAGTCTCTGATGACCCATCTGACGCGCGCTCCCGATTGATTGATGCGGGGGCCATGAGTCTTGATCGCACCCTATGGGGGGTCAGGCGGTGAGTCCCAATCCGGACGAGAATCTCTCAGAGGCGAACGCCCGTGGCATGGCGGATCTCCTGGCTCAAGGGCTGTACAGCCGGATGGATCCGCTCACGGTCGTGGTGATACGTGGGGAGCACGAGGTCGCCCGTCATGCCCTGGATCGCTCGCCGATTCGGATCGGGCGTCAGGAGGGCAACGATCTGGTGCTGGACGATCGCAGCGTGAGCCGTCGGCACGCGGTGATCGTCCAAGAGTCGGGCCAGTGGTGGATCCGCGACGTGGGCAGCCGCTACAAGCTCCGGGTGGGGTCCGAACGTTGTGAGGCCCTCGCCCTCGAGAACGGGAGCCGGGTCCGAATCGGCCCGTTTGAGCTGCGTTTCGAGTCGCAGACACCTTCCGTGGGTGCCCCGTCGGCGGTCGGCGAGAACGATCTAGCGAAGACGGCCACGCTCGGCCGGCCGGAGGTCGAAAGGCAGGTTCCCGACATCGAAGGCTACGAGATCGCCGGTCACCTGGGCGAAGGGGGGATGGGCTCGGTGTGGCGGGCGGTCCAGCTCAGCACGCGCCGGCAGGTGGCTTTGAAGCTCTTGGGCGTGGGCGTCTTCGGATCGGACAAGGCGCGGGCCCGGTTCCAGAGGGAGGTGGAACTGACGGCCCGGCTGTCGCACCCGAATATCGCTCGAGTTTACGATAGCGGGCTGAATCGGGGCGTCTATTTCTACGCGATGGAGCTGATCGACGGCAAGCATCTGGACCAGTACGTCAAGGAACACGGCTTTACGCGGCGGCAGATACTGGAAATGGTTCGGTCGGTGTGCCTGGCCGTCCAGCATGCGCATCAGCGTGGGGTGATCCATCGTGATCTAAAGCCGTCGAACGTCTTGGTGACGGAGGATGGTCAGCCCCACGTCCTCGACTTCGGCTTGGCCAAGGCGTTTCTGGACGAGGATTCGGGCGGGACCATCTCGATGGAGGGCGAGGTGGCGGGCACACCGGCCTTCATGGCTCCGGAGCAGGCGTCGGGTCGACTGGACCAGATCGACACGCGGACGGACGTGTACAGCCTGGGCGTGATCCTGTTCCGGTTGCTGACCGGCGAATCGCCGCACGAACTGTCCGGTTCGCGATTCGAGCTGTTGCGTCGGATCGCGGAAGAGGACGTGCGCCGTCCGCGCGAGGTGACCAAGGATGTCGACCGGGAGTTGGAAGCGCTGCTGCTCAAGGCGCTTTCTCGCGATCCGGAGGCTCGGTACGCCACGGCAGGGGACATGGCGGCGGACATCGGCAACTACCTGATCGGCGAGCCCCTGACGGCGCGTTCACCGACGACGGCGTACTTCCTTCGGAAGCGTCTGCGTCGCTACCGCGTGCCCTTGGGCATCGGGTGCGTGGTCTTGGGTTCGCTGGTCGCCTTGGCGGCCTACTCCTACGTTCGCATCGCCCGGGAACGCACCAGCGCCATCGTCGCCAGGGACGAAACGAGTAAGCAGATTCAACTGACCGAGGCGGCTCGGGTACAGGCAGAGCAGGAACGACACAGGGCCGAGGAAGAAGCCGAGAAGGCCCGACGCGAGGCCGAGGCGACCCGCCGCGCCCTGTACTTCAACCGGGTTTCCCTGGCCGATGCGGAATATCGGCAGGGCAACATTCTGGGGCTGTGGCGCCTCCTGGACGATTGTCCGAAGGATTTGCGCGGATGGGAATGGTATTACCTCCGCAACAATCACGACGACAGCGCCCTGACCATCCGAGATCCGCACGCCGGGGGAAGACCCCTAGGGCTTGGTAAGGGGCTGTTCAGTCCGAATGGTGACCGGATCGCATGCACGTGGCACGACCGGACGGTCGCATTCTATGACGCACGATCCGGAGCGCTGGCAACAACACTTGAGTTACAGAAAGGCCAGGACATCGAGACGTTTAGCGCCGACGGCAAGCGCCTCCTCGGCAAGGCCCAAGGAGGAGGCGCGATGGCGTGGGATGTCGCCACGGGAAACAAGACGAACCTGCGAGAAGGGGATGAACCCGCGGTCTCGAAAGCCATCGCGTTGCGGGACCGAGCCGGGAGAGAGGCCGCCCGCCATGGCCTGCGAACGTCTCCTGGCTGGCCGGACGTGGCAATGAGTGCGGACGGATCGCTGATTGCAGCCAGTGATGAACGGCGGATCGTGTTGTGTGATGCCGCGACGGGCACGGTGCGGCGGACCCTTCGGGGTCACGCCGCCCGTGTCGAGAGTCTTGCCTTCAGCCCGGACGGGCAATGGTTGGCGTCAGTTTCCAGGGACTGGAGCGCCAAGCTCTGGTCGATCGCGGAGGAGGCAAGACCGCGATCCATGCCCGGCCACGGAAACGTCGCCTTCAGCCCTGACGGAAGTCACGTCGCATTCTATGGCAAGGACAACAGGCTGCGTCTGTGGGATACGACAACGGGCCGTGAAGTGCTTGCCCTGGGTGCCTCCGCCGCGGGAGGAGATTTCCGAATGGGCGCCGTCGCCTTCAGTCGCGACGGCAAGCGTATCATTTCGTGGAGCGTCGACCACAAGGCGAAGAAGAGCGTGATCGATGTGTGTGATGCATCGAGCGGAACCCGACTGAGTTCGCGCGACATGGGGGGCGTCACCTGCGGAATGGCCGTCGTCGGCGACGGCGATAGGTTTGTCACCTGCTATCGGAAGATCGCCGTGTGGGACACCGCGACCGGCGTGGAGGTCCTTGCGCTGGAGGACGGCGTTCGCCCGCGGGCGGGTGCTTGGTGTGCCCTCTTTGCGTGCAGCCCGGACGGCAAACGCATCGCCGCGGCCACGCGCGAGGGAGGTGACAGTCGCATCACGGCCTGGGACGCGGTGAGAGGGACCAAGCTTCTGGATGGCAGAGTCCCGTCATCGTGGATGCCGCCGGTTGTCGCCTTCTCCCGCGATGGCGCGCGCGTCCTCTCCGGACATGGGGACGGCACGATCGGGATCTGGGATGTTGCCGGAGGCAAGCTCCTGAAGTTGCTGCGACGGCATCCCCGGCCGATCATGTGCATCGCAGTCAGTCCGGACGGCAAACGATTCGTCTCGGGGGACGAGGGCGGGTCGATCAAGATCTGGGACATGGAGTCGTTGGCGTCCGTCCTGACACTCAAGCACCCGGAGGTATGGATGTGCTGGCTGGGCTTCAGCCCGGACGGGCGCTACCTGGTTTCCGCGGGCGGGAAGCTCGTGACCTTCTGGGATCGCGGATCATTGGAGGATAGAGGGCCGCTGACGCCGGAGCATCCGATCAGCGACTAGGTCGGTCATTCCTGATCTGACTACAGCGCCCGGCAAGGGTGTTCGTGGCGCATGCCCTCGGCTCCTTGCCCCTGTGTTCGCCCTGTTGAGTTGACACGTCGTCATGGAGGATCACGGTGCGCGTGACGGCCACGAGACGTCGAGAGTACTCGACGGTCTGATCTGCTCGCTACGACGCCGTTTCCCTGAAGCCTTGAGCCTTCTCTCCGCCGATGCCACACAGTATCGAAGGCCCGACCGTCAGCCTTCTTCCACAACCTTCAGCCCCATCAGATGGGCCAAGTGGCGGATGCTCCGAGTGTGGTCACCGTAGTAGGCCACTCGGTGCAGAGAGGCATAGTAGTCCTTGACACTCGCCCCGAGCGCCCCGCCGCCCCAGTTGGCCAGCAGCTTGTCCGCGTCGTCCACCTCGGCAACGATTTCCGTCCGGCAGCCTCGCTCCTTGCCCTTGGGGACCTTGGGGACCTCGATGATCTTCCCCGTGAACAACAGCAACGTGTCGAGGTGAATCAGCTTGGTGAAGGTGACTTTCTGTCCGATGCGATAGTGGACCTCGGGAACGGCCCCGCCGCGGACCTCCGCGTGCCGGCGGAGCAGATAGGGCGCTTTGGGGCCCGCCGGACCCTCCATTCTCAACGGGGCCGAGCAGTGGGACAGATGAAAGGCGTTCTTGGACGTATCGACGCCCGCGGCATTTCCCAAGAAACCGGCCCGGTTCATCGCGTGCTGGAGAATCAGCATTGTCAGCAAGCAGTCCATGTCCCCGTCGCAAGCGGCAGGGATCCCCCGGTCGTTAAGACGAGAGAACCCCAAGCAAGGGAAACCTCTCGGCAGCCACCGCATGCACGTCCCGACGCACAGCCCGTTAGCGCGGTTCTCCGCGATGAGCCGATCCAACGTCAGACTCGCCCGCGCGGCCTTGACCACGTCCTCCCGGGTCGGCTCGACCACACCCTCTGCCTCTTCGAGCCATTCCTGCGCCACCTTTTCCGCGGCGGCGGCGTCCACGCCCGCCAGGACCTCATCGTAACGTCCATCCGCGATCCGCAGGAGTTCGACCCCTAGCCGCTCTTTCACCTGATCCGGCGCATGGGAAGCGGGCGTGCCCTTGAATGGCGGGGAGACGAGTACACGGCTTCGTCTTAGCAGCGGGATCACCCTCAGTAACGCCGCCGCTCGCTCCAGCTCATCGTAGTCGCTGCTGTTGAAGAGCGCGATCCGGTGCCCCTCCTCGCGCCACGGGTTCACCAGACACCAGTCGTGCCCGCCGATGACGGGTATATGAAAGACGGCTACGGGTCGGCCCTCCTTGAAGATCGTGGGCATGACGCCGCGGCTGAGACCGAAGATGTCCGCGCTGACGGCCAGCACCGGGGCGCCCGGACCCGACTTCGCCAGCAACTGGGCAGTCTCTTCCGCGGTGCTCGCCTGGCCGATGACGAACTCCACGTTGCCGAGGTTCGCCTCGGCCTCGGCCAAACGCTTCCGAATGGCCGCGACCTCCGCTTCCGAAAGCGCCCAACTCCGATCGCCCGGCTTGCCGGCAATGACGGCGCAGATCCGAACCTTCGAACTCGCCGAGGACGGAGTGCTCGACGCGCTGCTCCCGGCCGCCAAATGACCCGTTGCCAGCGCGATTCCACTCGCCGCGCCTGCCCCGAGAAACTCCCGACGAGTGCAATGCGTACACATGAGTCGTTCCTCCCAATCGTCATTGCCGTCCTGGAAAACGAGCGACGGCCTTTCCGTCCCGAAAACCTGGCCGCCAACCTGCGCAAGACCGCGGCCCAATGCAGACGGACGAGCCGCCCGGAGCTCGCCCGTCTGTCACGTCCGCGCCTCGCGATTCATTTGCTTCAAGAGCGCCGTTCCGGCGCCCCAGCCCTATTCGACCAGGAACAGATCTGCCGGCCAACTCAGTTGCGTATTGCTCCCCGCGATCGTTCGATCGGGAGCCAGGTTCGCGTTCAACGTGCTGATGTTGTCATACACGTAAATAGCGTTCGAGCCAGGGTCGATGTCGGCAATGTAGCCGACGTCGTTCGAGTCGACCACGATCGCCGCGAGGAACGTGAGGCCCGGGACGGTAAGCGTCCTCGTTGGGGCTATGGCCCCGTTGATCGCGGCCGCGCCGGCAAACGAATGGACCCCCGTGGCGCCGGGGTCGACCACGAAAAGGGTGTCGTTGCCGTCAACGAACACGTCACAGATGTTCACGAACGCGGCGCTGGTGATCGTTCGCGTGGCCGTCACGATGCCGTTCAGGTTCTCGGCGTTGGCGAAGACCAGCACTTCCTTGCTGCCCCCCCCGTTGACGACATAGAGATTGCCGCTGGCATCCGCACAGAGAGCGCGTGGCGCGGTCAACCCGCCCGGGGCCGTCCCGATGATCCGCGGCGGAGCAAGGTTGCCGTTCAGCGTGCCGCCGGCCAAGTCATAGACGAAAATCTGGTCTGTCAACGCATTGGCGACGAACAGCACGTCTCGAGTGGTGTTGAGGGCCAACGACTCCGCCGCGGCCAGAAGCGTAGACGGTCCCGAGAGGTTGCCGTCCGGCACCAGGTTGCCATTGGTGGCCGAGGCGTTGGCATAGCTGGTGACGCTCGGCGTCGTGTTCAGGACCATCAGCTCACCGGCCGCGTTCACAGCCACGCCCAACGGCCCGGCGAGTTGGGTCGAGACACCGGCCAGATTCGTATCCGGCGCGATATTGCCGTTGATCGCCGATGGGTTCTCGTAGCTGACCACGTTGTTCCCCAAGCTGTTGACGATGAACAACTGAGGCGTTGTGGCGGGCGGTGGCGTCCCGCCCGCTTGCACCGTGACGACCACCGCGTCCGTAGCGCTTCCACCCTTCCCGTCGTTCACCGTCATGTTGAAGGCGAGAACGTCGGCGGAGTTCGGCGCGGTGAAGCTGGGGGTCGCGGTGTTCGGCCCGGCGAGCGTCACCGCGGTCCCCACCGTTTGGACCCAGGCGTACGTCAGCGTGTCTCCGTCCGGATCGGTGCCCGTACCGGCCAGGTTGACCGTGTCACCGGTATTCACCGTCTGGTCCGCCCCGGCATTGGCCGTCGGTGGGTTGTTGGCTTGTGGAGGGATGCATCCGACCTGCCCAGCCGCCAGGGCGATGCATAGCATGGCCATGAAGGAACCTGCTACTCGATTCGCGCTCATCTCATGTCTCCCTAATCGTCGAACTAATCGATGGTACACCCCCAGCACGCCGTGAGACGGCTAGAACCCGTCCGGCCGCTTCTCTGCACCAATCTGACGATGTCCCTCCGACGATGAAATACTCTCTTGATGTGACGCAACATGAGCCTAACCGATCACCACCCATTGTCAACGCCGTACTCGCTGTTGGCAGAACTGAGCTGCTCTCGTGAAAGATCGAATAGTGCGTCAGAAGGAACCTCTATGTGGGTGGCCCATGGCTCTAGCCGTGGGGGACGCGAATCTCCGATCGAATTCGTGTCTCCCATCCGCCACAGGCGAAAAGAGGTAGGCCACCCAAGATTCGCTAGCGGCTGAATGCGCTCTGGCCGCTCGCCCCGCCCTGATGCGTTTGTGAATTGTGCCAGAACGACTTCCAGTAGGCTCGATCCGTGGCGTAGACGTCAAGCGGGTGTTCCCGCGGCAACGGGCGCGGGAGGATGCCGTAGTTCTGCATCTCTTGAACGTAGAACTTGTTGGGGACGAACCCGTTCATGCCGAAACGCTTCCGCTCGGCCAGTTGCGCTGCGGCCGCGTCGATGGCCGCGCGGATCGCCTGGTAGTCCTCGTCTTCGGTGTCCGCGAAGACGGCTCGGGAGCAGATCGCCAGACCGCCGGCCGACTTGGCCAGCGGAGCGCGCAGGAACAGCGACTTGGCCGGTCGCGACAGGTTGCAGTAGGCCTGATACAGCCGCGATTCGCCCAACTGGTAGTACGCCAGGTGCCGGATCAGGATGATGTCCTGGATGCTCGACAGAAGTGGTTGCGGCGGCTCGCGTCGCCCGAACTGATAGTAGAACGCCCCCTTCTTCACGTTTCGATACGACGGCTTCTTGGCCGTGTGACATTCAGCGCACCGTCGCCGGACGACCGCTTCGGGAAACCTGACCGCGTACATCCCGCTGCCCAGCGCCGCATACGTGCCCGGATACGTCGCCCCCGTCTCGATCCATAACCGCACCAAGGCGCGCTCGCGCTGGGAGAGCCGTGCATCATGGTGCGTCCCGTCGATCAGCATCATGAGCCGGCTGGCCGACGATCCGATGGTTCGCGGCGCGCGATTGCCCATCCCGTTCCGCCCGTCGGAAACCAAAGCGTGCGTGAAGAGGGTCCAGTAGCTCGTCGTGTAGAGAGGCGTCAGGTCGCCGGAGAGGTCGACGCCCCCGTCGCGCCGGTCGGCGTTGTGACACGCGGCGCAGTGCCGATCGAGAATCGGCTGAACGTCCCGGCTGAAGTCCTGCACGTCGGGCATGCCGTCAAACGGCCGGATGCGGCTGGGCCCACGACGCAACGCCTGAGGCGTCGCCGCGTCTCGCGTGTGCGGCGTCCGGACGCGACGCTCGTGGCAGCCGACGCACCCGACGATTTCGTTCGGCTGGACGGCCGTGAAGCTCTGCATCCGCTTGACGGATAGGTCGTCGGCGTCGAGCGCCACGAAGAAGACGCTCCTCACGGCCGGGGCCTCGAAGTAGGCCGACCCGTCGGGCTCGACCGGCACGGTGCCTAACGCGCGCTCGAGCGTGAAGGTTCCGCCGATCGTCAGCGGCTCCTGGCCGCCCGAGAAATTAGCGGGCTTGGGCAACTGCTCGAGGACCAGCAGCTTCTCGATCTCGCCGCGACGCACGCCCTTCATGTTCCGCCCTTCGTAGACGTCGTACAGGACGAACGTGCCGACGTCCTCTCCGGTCTGAACGCGGTGGCTCATGACGGGCTCCCGCGGGCGAGAGCGAAGCGGTCGCGGCTCGTGAACCGGCAGAGCGCGGTCGTCCGCGCTCGGCGTGTAGATGGGCTCGACGTGCCCGCGACCGTCCATCCAGTAGATGCCTCGGTCGTCGGCCACCAGGAAGTCGTCCTCCGAGAGCGCGTAGGGATCGCGGAAGTCACGCTTGGTGATCCGGCGAGCCACGCTCATGTCGTCGGGCCCGCAGCGCGGTTCGACGATCGTCGGCGGCCCCATGTGTTCCGCGCGACCGTGCCCCGGAGAGAACGACACGACGACCTTGTCCGTGCCGGGAACGGGCTTGGCGTCCAGCATGGCCAGGCCGCGATGCTGGTTGCCGAAGTAGACCATCAGCCCCGTCCCGTCGGGATTGACCGTCCACAGATGATGGAACAGGAGCTGATTCCGGTCGACGTATTCCCATCGCATGAACAGCACGCGGCCGTCGGGGAGCATCCACGGCGTGTTCTCCTGCTCGGCGTTGCTCGAGATCATGCGGACGTTCTTGCCGTCGCCGTCGCAGCGGTACAACACCGCCACCTGAGTCCGCCAGCACGGCACGAAACGGTGGCAGCGACTCGAGCAGAACATGATGCCCCCGTCCGGCAGGTAGATCGGCTCGATGTCGTTGTCCGGCCCATCGGTCAGACGCCTTAGGTTCGCGCCGTCCACGTCGATCTCGTAGAGGTGATACGCTTCCGTGCCGCCAGGGCGATAGGACAGCAGGATCCTCTTGCCGTCGTAATGCACCTGGGGATCCCGGATGCCGCCGCGCGGGTCGTCGAGCAAGACCTTCAACCGGCCGGTCCGCAGGTCCAGCCGGCACAACCGCGCCCCCTCGCCGAAGGCAAAACGCTTCTCGTCACGCTTGATGAGCGCGCCGTTGGAGTACGGCGAATCGTCGCAATAGTGGCCGAAGTTGCCGTACCAATGGTCGCGTCCGGAGACGCGCTGAGCGAACACGATCTCGTCGAAGTCGGCCGCCGGGCTGTCGAGAAAGCGACGCAGCATCGCGCCGGGCTTGTACGGCTCGCGCCGCGCGATGGGTTCGGTCTTCAGCAAGTTCTCGGCCGTCGCGGCGGGCAACGCCGCCACGCATACGGGGCCGAACCCCCAGCCGGGGCTGTCGTCCTGATAGAACAGGCGATCGATCATCCGGCCCGTCAATTCGGTCTGTGAGTCTCGTGACTCCATCGCATGGCGGGAGACTTGTCCCCGAGATGATCCGGAAATCGCCGCCAGGAGAAGAACCGCGGTTGCCGTGGGTACTGCACGCATACCTGCCTCTCGCCGAGTGACCGTGGCGGCGATGATGTCGTTCCGGCCCCCATGCTATCTCATCGAGTGTCCGGACGCGACGGGGGCCGTCCCGGCAACTCCGTCCTCACGGTGGAGAAGCAAGCCGATCCGTCGTCCTCCCACGCTTCAGGCGCCAGGACCGAAGGCGCCTGAAGCGAGATCACGCAAGACCGCGCGGAGTCCACTAACAGCTAAATGCGCTCTGACCCCAAACGGCTACTGTACCGGGGCCGTCGCTGCCGGCAATTGGCCATAACATCCTGATGATCGGCTCGCCGGGCCCGGGCAAGATGATGCCGCGCAAGAGAAAGCTGACGATGGTCCAATCGCTGACAGTGGGCGAACGGAGCGAGCGTTTCGCTGCTGACGAAGTGCGTTCCTGTGTCAGCGTTGGCGCCGCTGACGCATCGCCGCCATGCCCAGAAGAAGAGGCAACGCCGCCGCGACCGGGGCCGATGCGCAGGGACCGGTAGCTCCGTCGAGGGGGGTGACGGACGTGCCCTTTTCCTCGAATTCCACCTTCACGGTCTTGTCCGCGCTCATCGTCACCGTGTTCGTGGCGGCCGTGGAGGTGTCGTTGTCGGTGTTCTGCCACGCCTTGACCTGGTAGCCGGCGTCGGGCGTCGCCCGCAATTCCACGGGAGTCCCTTCGTCATAGAGCCCACCGTTTGGGGTGACGCTGCCGTTGCCGCCCTCGACGGCGGTCTTGAGCAGATACGGCGGGGCGACCACCTCAATACCGATGAGCTCCGCCCACGACGCGTGATTCAGGGCCACGAAGGGTCCGTACCAGGCGGTCCGGCCATCCGCCGTCTCATAGGTTTCAAACCCGGCCACGTAGTTGGGCTCGAGCGTGAAGACCACCGTGGAGGTGGTTGACTCACCGTATCCCGGAATCTGTACCCAGACGCGTTCGCCCTTTCGGGTAGGCGTCGGGTTGGATTCAGAGAACCACAGCTCGGGGCTCGGGGCCTGCCACCAGTTGGTGTTGGGATCCGGTGCCGTGACGTGTTGCCCGTTGACGAGCACATCCACGGTCGCGCCCGGGCAGCCCACCGAGAGCCCGGCCGAGCACCAGTAGTCACTGTGGAGCGTGACCCTGACCGTGACCGTTCCGCCGCGAGCGAAAGTCCTCCCGCCGTTGCCGCCGCCATCCACGGAAATGTCCGCGACCCCGGTTCCCCACCAATCCTCCGGAAGCGGCCCGGCATGGGCTGATGAAACCAGGGCGGCATCCATGACGGAAATCGCCGGCGGGGCGACGATCCAGAGAATACACGTGAGCCCTGCGAGAGACTTGCACGGCTTCATTGCGAGGACCTCCTGTTCGGAATCATCTGTGGGTTGTGGAAACCTCGGAATCCTGATGGCATATGCTATAGCTTCCTCTACGTACTGCACAAGATGAGTCCGGGGCAAAAAGGACGGTGTCACGAAGGGTTTCTTGGCCCTGTCGGGCCATCCTATCCGCAACTCCAACGTCGCTGATTCAGAAGGATCGATGCGCTTCGCGCTTCGCCCCTCCGACCTGTTCCGGTGAGTCCACCTCCTCCTGCCCGATTCCGAGCGGCGTTGTTTCGGTTATGATACGCTCGTCGTGTCCCGTCGCCGGGAGCGCGGGCTGGACCGATCCAGGTGAGTACCCTTTTGTCAGGCAGCCATCAGGAGCGCTAACGCTATGAACAGCAGAGTTGGATCCTCCATCGTGTTGGCCGCGATAGCGGCCGTCCTCGGCATGACGCTCGGCGTCGCGGCGGAAACGGGCCCATCCCCCGTCAAGTTCGTCATGCACCGCGTCGGCGACTACCGCAGCGAGGCGTGCTGCATCGGAGATTTCAACAAAGACAGCAAGCTCGACATCGCGGCCGGGGCCTTTCTGTATCTGGCGCCCGACTGGAAACGAGTGGAGATCCGCAAGCCCACCACCGACGTCGACGATAAGGGCAAGGGCTACTGCCATGACTTCATGAACCTCCCCCTGGACGTCGACGGCGACGGGCTGCTCGACGTGGTCGCCTGCTTCTGGCATGAGAAGTCCATGGCCTGGTACCGCAACACCGGCGAAAAGGGCGGGCTCTGGCCCGAGACGGTCATCGTCCGCAACGGAAACTTCGAATGCGGCGACTTGTGCGACATCGCCGGTACGGGCAAGGCCAACCAGATCCTGCCCCACGTCCAGGAAACCGTCTGGTACGAGCTCGTCACGACCGGCCCCAAACGCGGCACGTTCGCCCGCCACCTCGTCTCGGAGAAGAAGATGCAGTACGGCGGCGGCACGGGCGACGTGAACGCCGACGGGCGAATCGACATCATCCGTCCCGACGCCTGGTTCGAGGCCCCCACGGACCCTCGCGCCGGCAAATGGAAAGAGCACCCCGTCGCCCTCGGCGGCCGCGAGGAAGGCAAGACCGACCACACGCCGGAGATCCGCGTGTACGACGTCAACGGCGACGGCCTCAACGACCTGGTCACCAGCTCCGCCCACAAGCACGGCATCTTCTGGTACGAGCAGGTCCGCGACGGCGACGCGACGCGCTGGAAACGCCACCTCATCGACGACTCCTGGAGCCAGGCCCATAGCATCACGCTGGCCGATATCGACGGCGACGGCCTGCTCGACCTCGTCACCGGTAAGCGATTCATGGCCCACAACGGAGGCGACCCCGACGCCTTCGGCACCCTGGGCGTCTACTGGTACCAGCTCAAACGCAAACCCAACGTCACCTGGACCCGGCACGCGATCAGCCTGAAGGAGGGCATCGGCTCGGGAATGAATCTGCCGGTCGTTGACCTCGACGGCGACGGCGACCTGGACGTCGTCGTCACCGGCAAGTGGGGCGGGCCCGTCTGGTTCGAGAACAAGCGCACGGACAAGTAGTCAGATGGCGCGCGGGGCAGGGGGGTCACTCCCCCAGAAACATGCTCAACCCCTTCTCGAGTTTGACCGAGCGTTCCGCGCTCCGCTCGACGGGGTTCTCTCGATAGATGTCCGCGATGTCGCCCGCACGGTCGCGAATCCGCCGGCAAAGGTCACGAGCCGTGAGCGTCTCCCCCTGCTCAAGCCCAAGCCGCTCGCACCATCGTCGATCGATCAGCAGGTTGTACTCCCGCTTCGATTCCGGCGCCGCGGGCCTGAAGGACGTGTCGATCGTGTCGTCACAGACACCGTCGACGTTGTGGCTGCAAGGTCCGCAGATGTCGTCGGCCCCGAGCGCCATCCTCAAGGTCGCCTCGGGATGCTCGAGAATCCCCGCCGCCACGACGTGCACCGCATGCCCGTAAGGATGAGGCTCGAACACCCTCTGCCCCCCGCCGAGCGCCGTGATGATGTCGACGAAGTGGTGCGGCTTGATGGATATTGGCTCCTTCATGACGCAGCGCTCCCAAAACGACCGTTTGCGTGGGTTCCGCATGGCATACGCGGCATGATCGCTAAGGCAAAGCCTGCACACAAGGCGCCGCTTGTTACAAGCCTGTTACGCCCATCGTCCCTCCCATGCCGTATACTTCCCGAGTACGGTCCACACGTCGGCACGACCCAGAAGGAGGGCCGCGATGAAGGCAGCCCATCTCGCGTTTTCGTCCACGCTCTTTCTCGCGGCCGCCGGCGGGGAGTGGCAGGCTTCCCCCGCATTGGCCGCCGAGTCCGTCAAGCGAATCGGTGCCGACCTCTCGCCCGACGCGGCTAGGCCCACAACGTCTTCGCCCGAGGTCGACCCGCCCTTTCCGGCCCGACCTCCTCGCGCCACGTTGGTGTGGGAGGGCCCCCTCGGAGGATCCGATCCCTGGCCGACGGCCGGCATGGGCTCCGTCACCTTCCTACTCCTGTTTCGCAAGGAAACCGACGGCGTACTAACCACGCGATACTGCCTCCAGTTCCCCGAGATCCAAGTGCCCGTGGTCGCGCCCACCAGCGTCAAACGGCGCTCCGCGGGTGGACGCTGACTCCCCGGGTGCCGTATACGGTGCCTACCCGTTCTGGCAGGCGCATGGAATCCAAGCGTGCCACTGGAATCGAACCGTCATCGCCCGGAGAATGTGAGTGATTCGAGGTCCGATGAGCAAGGCCGGGGTCCGAGGGATCGTTGGAGCAGGTTGCTCGGTCGCCGGGCGGGTCTCGCCGCCGCCGTCAGTCCGTAGGAAGCGCCAGATGCGTTGGCTGCGATGGATACTCCTGGCGTCGTATGTCGCGCTCGTGCTGCTCCTGGCCGGCAGCGTCGCGAAGGATCTCCTGGGCGGCCCCGAGCTTCCGCTGTGGATCGGCTTCGTGGCGCTGTCCGTCTTCGTCCAGGTCTTCTTCATCCTCGCTCCTGGCCGACCCGAGTATCTCACGCCGATCGGCCCGCGGCGCCTCATCGCCCCGGTCGTGATCGCCGGCTTGATGATGGCCATCCTGGCGTTCGGTTTCTACATGTCGCTGGTGGAGCTCATCTGGGGCGAGGGGCCCAACGCAACGACCGATCGTTGGTGGCTCGTCTCGCTGATCGCCTGGGTCTTCTGGGGCGCGCTGTTCTACATCCGAGGTCGGTCACGAGGCCGTCACCGGGCGATGCGGGGGATGGTGGCCTGGATGATCGGAGGCAGCCTGCTCGAGCTGTTGGTGAGCGTGCCCGCCCACGTTGTCGTGATGCGCAGGCCAGGATGCTTCGTGATGGGTATGTCATCCCTCGTCGGCATCGCGGCGGGAATCTACGTCATGGCATGGGCCTTCGGACCCGGCATCGCCCTCCTGTTCTGGTTGGAGTCCCGCAGACGCGCGGCCGGGCACTGTCCCGCCTGCGGCTATGATCTGCGCGGACTGTCCGAGCGACGGTGCCCCGAGTGCGGGCGCCAGTTCACCTTCGCCGAGGTCCGAAAGACCCCCGACGAACTCGGTTTCGTCGGCCCGGTGGACCGGTAGCCTGCGTGTCCCGGATCACGGGGACAAACCAAGACGGTCGCGCACGGCCTGAAGTCCTCCACCGCCGACTCAGATACGCACGAAGATCCTGTGCCGGTACATGTGCAAGAGGATGAGCCAAATCAGCATGAAGGTCGTCAGCGGCAAGAGGAAGTGCCCAAACGCGCCGAAGTGTCGCGCCAAGCCGCCGACCAGCGTGTCGGCCATCTCCCGGAAGTTGATGAGGTGGTAGCCCACGTAGACCGTGATGGCGTTCATTCCGATCACCACGAACGGAAACGCCCACCGCTTCAGGCCCGCCACGTCGATGACCGCGTAGAACAACGCCAGCAGCAGGAAGCTCCATCCCGCCGCCCACAGAACGTACGAGCTCGACCAGATGTGCTTGATGACCGGAAACCCCAGATAGGTCGCCCAGACCAAGCCACCGATCAGGCACCCCACGCCGGCGAGCACGAGCACGCCGATCTTGGCCCCCGGATGCATGCCCGATCGCAGCAGGTGGCCTGACTGTACGCCAATCAGGACCGTCGCGCCGTATCCCAGGATGGTCAGGATCCCCGTATACGCCTCTTCATCGCTGAACCCCCCGAAGATCCAGTTGTCGACGACCACGGCAAAATTCGCGTTCGGCTCTATGACGCCGGCCCCATGCCCCGGAACCGGTACGAAGACCATCAACAGCCAATAAGTAACCAACAGGACGCCCACCGTGATGACCTGACCGGCAATGGACAGGTTGAGCAGGACGATGCTCGCAACGAAGTAGCCGACCGCGATTGCCTCCAGCGTGTTGGAGCCCACGCGGAGCGTGGACAGATTGAAGTCCAGGAGATGCCCACTGACGACCATCCCCAGCACGACCAGAATCACCGTCCGGCGAACGATCTTGAGGTATAGCCGCTTGCGCGATTGGCCGCTCTCCATCCGCTTGGCGAACGCCAGCGGCATGGACGTACCGACGATGAACAGAAACGTCGGCATGATCAGATCCCAGGCGGAATACCCGATCCACTCCGGATGTCTGAACTGGTTCTGGAGCCACTCAGGCATCGGATCGACGAACAGCGCGATAAGCCCCAAGACCACCGCCCTGCCCCCGACGATCCAGAACATGTCGAACCCGCGCAAGGCATCGACCGACACAATACGACCCGAGGTCGAGGGAACCTGACTCATGACAGCTAACCTGCTTTCCGGTGCGGTGTTTCAGAACCGCTCGCTCGTGCCGCTATTCTATTGACTGTCACTGTCGGGTCAAAACAGCAGTCCCCGCCCCGAGACCCGTCCTGGATGACAGGCAAGCCGTACCCCCCTGGACCTGAGAGCCATAATCCGGTACTTGGATACGCACCAGCGGGCGTGCATTTCCGTGGGGCGGCATCGGTTGGAGATACGGTCATGAAACTGCAGGGCAAGGTCGCGATCGTCACCGGCGGGTCGAAGGGCATCGGGCTCGGGTGCGCCAGGGTCTTCGCCAGGCACGGATGCGCCGTCGTCGTCGCCGCCCGGGGCGAGGAAGCGGGTCGGGCCGCCGAGAAGGAACTGACCGACAAGGGCCACACCGCCGTCTTCATGAGCTGCGACGTGACGAGCCAGCAGGGCATGCGGGCCCTGATCGACGGGACGGTCAAACGCTTCGACCGCCTCGACTGCATCGTCAACAACGCCGGATGGCATCCGCCGGCGATGACGATCGACGAGACGAGCGTTGAAGACTTCGAGAAGCTGCTGCGGCTGAACCTGACGAGCACCTTCATGGGCTGCAAGTTCGCCGTGCCTCACCTGCGCAAGACTCGCGGCAGCATTATCAACATGTCCAGCGAGGTCGGTCTGATCGGCCAGGCCGCCGCCCCGAGCTACGTCTCGAGCAAGGCGGGGCAGATCGGTCTGACCAAGGCACTGGCCGTCGATCTAGCGCCCCTGGGCGTTCGCGTCAACGCCGTGTGCCCCGCCGGCGCAATGACGCCGCTGATGCGCGAGTGGGCCGATACCCAATACGACCCCAAGGCGGCGCTGGCCATGGTCGATTCGTGGCACTTGCTCGGACGCATGGCCACTATCGAGGAGATCGGCGAGGTCTGTGCGTTCCTCGCCTCCGAGGAGGCCTCGTTCATGACCGGCCAGGCGATCTGCCCGGACGGCGGAGCGGCCCTGGGGTATCGACGTTGACGTCCCCGGCCGGTCGCTCTCGATCGGACGTTTCACGCTGACGCACGCACAAGGAAACCGGACTCCATGAACATCGCTCCCCTCGACCTCGTCGTCATCGTCGCCTACCTGATTGCCATCGTCATAGCGGGCATCGCCGCCGGCAGGCGCCACGTCTCCAGCGGCAGCGAGTACTTCCTGGCCGGAAGATCCCTCGGCTGGCCGATGATCGGACTGGCCCTCTTCGCCACGAACATCTCGACGATCCACCTGGTGGGTCTGGCCGCCGCCGGTTACACGGACGGGCTGGTCTACGGGAACTTCGAGTGGATGGCCGCCTTCTGCCTGATCCTGCTCGGACTCGTCTTCGCGCCGTTCTACTTCCGAAACAAGGTGTCCACCCTCCCGGAGTATCTCGAGAAACGCTTCGGCGTCGCCTCCCGGGCCTTCCTGGCCTTCATGGCCATCGTCGGGGCCCTCTTCATCCACATCGGTATGAGCCTCTACGCCGGGGCCGCCATCTTCGAGCAGTTCTTCGGCATCGGTACCTACCAATCCATCTTCGTCATCTCGTTCCTCACGGCCCTCTACACGATCCTCGGAGGCCTGATGGCCGTGGTCGTGACCGAATCGATCCAGACGGTCATCCTGCTTATCGGGGCGGTGGCCGTCACGTGTTTCGCCGTGTTCGCACTGCCCGATCAGGGCATTCACAGCTACGAGCAGCTCGCCGCGGCAGTGAGACCCAAACAGCTCAGCATGATCCACGCCGAGGGCGGACTCGCCTGGTACGCCGTGCTGCTGGGCTATCCCGTCCTGGGCATCTGGTACTGGTGCGCCGACCAGACCATCGTCCAGCGCGTCCTCGGCGCAAAGAGCGAACAGGACGCCCAGCTCGGCCCCCTCTTCGCCGGGTTCATCAAGATCCTGCCCGTCTTCTTCATGGTCTTCCCGGGCGTGCTTGCCTACGTCCTCTTCAAGGACCAGATCGCCGACAGCCCCAACCAGGCGCTGCCCGTCCTGATCAATCGGCTCGTCCCCGTCGGGCTCAAAGGCCTCGTCACGGCCGGTCTCCTGGCCGCCCTCATGAGCACCATCGCAGGCGCGCTCAATAGCGTCAGCACGCTCGTCAGCATCGACATCGTCAGGCGTCTGAGGCCGGAGACCCCCGACAGACTGCTCGTCCGAATCGGTCAGGTCACCGCCTGCGTCGTCATGGTCCTGGCCACGATCTGGTCCACCCAGGGCGACAAGTTCCAGAGCATCTTCCGAGGCATCAACGAGATGATCGCCTGCCTCGCCCCGCCCATCACGGCGGTCTTCTTGTGGGGGGTGTTCTGGGCGCGCGGCACGAGTAGGGCCTCGATCGTCACGCTGGTCATCGGCTTCCTCATCGGGGCAGTGGCGTTCGCGATCGACTTCAAGTGGTCCGAGGACACCCAACGCATCCTCACCGACAGACTGAAGACCCCCTTCATGATGCAGGCCTGGTGGCTCTTCTGCATCTGCTCGGTGCTCTTCATCGTCGTAAGCCTGACGAGCCCCCCGCCCCCGCGCGAACGCGTCGACGGGTTGTGCTGGAACGGCCCGCTCGCCGCCCTGCGACGAGGAAAGATCACCGGTCTGCGAGACCCCCGAGTCGTCGCCCTCGTCCTCGCCACCGCCATGGTGACGCTCTACGTCGTCTTTCGATAGTCGTTGAGCCCGATCGATCTCGCGACATGATCGAGCAACGGGACAGGCCCGCCCGAAGGTCTTCGGTCCCGGAGGGACCCTGTGAGAATAGCCCAGGACTTCAGTCCTTGTCGTTACCCACATTTCCGCGGGTTGGCGGCAGGGGTAAGCTATTGTAGCGAGTGAGC
>JAFGLZ010000003.1 GCA_016927755.1 Phycisphaerae bacterium | reverse complement strand
CAGGCGGGCAGTGAGTACACGGCGACCTTCTACGTGCGCAACGATTCGTCGAACGGGGTCCCGCTGGTCATCACGAACGTGAGGCTTGCCCCATTGGGCGACGCGAACGTGTCGGTGGCGCTCGACACGTCGGTTCCGGTCAGCCGGAATTACGCGAACCACGTCGTGCTCAACCCCGGCCAGTACGCGCGGTACATCGTGACGTGGACGGTTCCCTATGACACGGCGGCGCTGGGCCCGATGGACCCAACGACCGTGTTGATCGAGACGAACGCGGTCAACAGCTCGCCGCATTCGCTGACGCTGCAAGGTCAGGCGGAGGGCTCGGCGTCGGTGACGGTGCTTGGCAGCCCGCTCGACTTCGGCGAGGTCGTCAAGGGGACGACGGGCGAGGTGACGTTCAGCATCCGGAACGACGGTCTGGAGCCACTGCACATCACGAGCATGGCACTGGATGATCCGACGGGATTCGTGATCAGCTATCCTCCGGGCTGGCCGTTCGATCTGGCCTGGGGCGAGGAGGCGGAGTTCACGCTGCGGTTCTCACCGACAGCGACGGGCGATTTCGACACAATCCTGCGGATCGCGACGAACGACGGAACGCACGGCGTAAGCGTATACGCGCAGGCGATCGTGATTCCCGACATCAAGGTGGAACACCAGGGCAGCGAGCTGACGAGCGGGAGCTCGACGATCCACGCTCCCGTGACGGAAGCGGGGCAGACCTGGTCGAGCCTGCTTCGGATCACGAACGTGGACGAGCGGGAGCTGGTCATCGACTCCTGGAGCATCGTGCCGGGGCTGACCACCCCAGCCGGGACGTTTAGCATCGACCCGGTCGCGGCATACGCCGGTCCGGACGGAAAGATCCATCTGGCGCAGAACGCGTTCATCGACGTTCAGATCACGTTCGCGCCCGGCATCCTCGGTCAGTTCGAAGGGACGCTGTCGATCCAGAGCGACGATCCGGACGAGAATCCGTTCACGATCGACCTTGCCGGCGAAGGGATCGCGGCGGTGATCCACGCGGACACCTCGTCGCATGACTTCGGCAACTTGCAGGTGGGGCAGACGCAGAGCGTCTTCGTGACGATCTCGAACCAGGGGCAGGTGAACCTGGTGCTGTCGGAGTGGTCGGTGACGAATCCGAGCGTGTTCAGCGTGAGCCCGACGAACCCGGCCGGTATCGACGGGGACGTCGTGCTGGCGCCCGGGGCGTCCACGACGATCGAGGTGTTCTTCACGCCGGGGGCGGTGCTCGACTACGCCGGCACGCTGTCGATCGTGAGCAACGATCCGTCGACGCCGACGCTCGAGATCGCCCTGGAAGGCCGGGGCGTGGCGGGTGCGATCACGGTGCTCGAGAGCACGGGGACGGTGAACGACGACAAGGTCGAGTTCGGCAACGTTGAGCTCGACGAGTCGGCCTCGGTACCGCTGGTTCTGCGGAACACGGGCGAGGGAGTGCTGACGATCACGAGCTGGTCGAGCAGCCATGCGGGCGTGTTCGTGATCTCGCCGGAGAACCCGACGGGATCGGTTGGGGACATCGTCCTGGCCCCGGGGCAGAGCGTGAGTCTGCTCGTCAGTTTCTCTCCGGCGGTGGTCGGGGAGACCCAGGCGGTGCTGTCGTTCTTCAGCGACGATCCGTCGATAGGCGAGAAGCTGGTGACGGTCACGGGACGCGGCGTGGTCGGCGAGATCGAGGTGCTGGAGGAGTCGGGCACGGTGAACGACGACCTGCTGGCGTTCGGGAACGTCAAGACGGGTCAGACGGGCATCGCGGACGTGACGATCCTGAACGTGGGCCAGGGGACGCTTCGGTTGTTCTCGTGGTCGTCGGACAATCCGGCATTCACGCTGCACCCATCGAGCCTACCCTCGTTCCTGGCGCCGGGCGGTTCGGTGTCACTGAAGGTGGTGTTCGCGCCGACGGACGATCAGTTCCACGTGGGCACCATTACGATCCAGACCAACGACGCGGGTTCCCCGAGCTACGTACTGACGGCGACGGGCACGGGCGTTGCGGGCGACATCGAGGTGACGGAGGATTCCGGTGTCGCCGCGGACGACGACCTGATCGAGTTCGGCGACGTCCGCGTGGGCCAGACCCGGGCGCAAACGTTCACGATCCGCAACACGGGGGTGGCCAACCTCATCGTCACGGACTGGCAGATCGTTTACGCGGGGAGTTCGGAGGACCTCGCGCAGTACACCACGGATCTGCCCGGGGTCGGCGGGTCGTTCATCCTGGCGCCCGGGGAGCAGCGCGACGTCAAGGTGACGTTCGCGCCGACGATGGCCGGGACGCGGGACGCGACGCTGCGAATCATCAGCGACGACCCGAACGAGTCGCCTTACGAAATCGACCTGACGGCTCGCGGCGTCGAGCCGAATATCGTGGTGCTTCGAAGCGGCGGCCAGCAGGTGAGCACGATCAACTTCGGGGACGTCAAGACGGGCACGTCGTCGGACATCGTGGTGACGATCCGCAACGCCGGGGCGGTGGCGCTCGATGTAAGCAACTGGAGCAGCACGAACGGGCGGTTCACGCTGGTGCCGTCGAAGCCGACCGGGCTGACGCTGGCGCCCGGGGCGGAGACGCAACTGACGGTCCGGTTCACCCCGACCGAGCCGACGGAGGACACGGGCCAGATTCGTATCAGCAGCAACGATCCGGATCACCCGGTTTACGCGTTCAGCGTGACGGGCACGGGGATGGCGCCGGCCATCACGGTGACCGAGTCCGCCGGCACGGCGAACGACGACCGGGTGCCGTTCGGCGACGTGGCCGTCGGTGAGACGGCTTACTCGCCGGTCGTGGTTCACAATACGGGCAACGCCCCTCTGGTGCTGTCGAAGTACACGTCGTCGAACCAGTCGTTCGTCGTGCTTCCGGCAAACGGGTCTTCCTCGGGAGACAACGTGACGCTGCAGCCCGGGGAAAGCGTGACGCTGAACATCGTGTTCTCGCCGGAATGGCTTGTGACGGAGTCGGGCGTGATCACGATCATGAGCGACGCGCCGAACCAGCCCTGGTACGAGATTGATGTAGACGGTCGGGGCACGCCGGAACCGCTCCCGAGCGACTTCGACCTCAGCGGCCAGACGGACATCGTGGACTTCCGGATGCTGGAGGTGGCCTTCGGGACCAAGAGCGGTCAGGCGGGGTACGACCCGATGTACGATCTGGCGGGTCCGAACGGGGTGGTCAACTTCGCCGACGTGGCGGTGTTCGCCGACTACTACGGTCAGGTGAACCGTTCGCCGAGCAAGGCGATCGTGATGTCGAGCGTGAATTCGCCGACGGGCGGCGGGAGCCTGACTACGGAATCGTCCTGGACGTTCGCGGCCACGACGAGCAGCGGCAAGACGAGCGCGTCGGCGAAGATGGTGTCGGGCGAGTCGTCGAGCGACGGCGACGCGACGCTCATGGCGAATCTTGGGGCCGCATTCGACAGCGGGGCCCTGGCGGAATGGCAGGCGGTCTCGTCGATGCCGGCGAGCGAGGCGGAGGCGCCGGAGCCGGGCCTGGGAAGCAGCGACGGCGTCGGCTCGAGGCTGGATGCGGCGATCACGCCGGCCGCTACGTCGGGTTCGGGCCTGACGGAGACGGGCGGGGACCTATCGTCCGGCTCGTTCACGATTGTGCTGGGCGGGGATACGACGACGGAGAACGTGCCGAGCCTCGATGATTTGGGCGAACTCGAAGGATTGGTAGCGCCGTATGCAGAGGCGCTGCTTCCGGGATAGACGACTTCGGGCTCCGCGGGCGCTGGCCCCTCGGGCTGAGGGCGCCGGCGGGGACGGATAAGCGGGGAGGGCTTTCAGAGATGAACGGGATGATCCGAATCGCGGCGGTCTTGAGCGTCACCTTGTGCGGTGTGGCCGGCGCGGCGACACAGGTCCGCATCGGCGGCTACTTCGCCAAGGCCGGGTCGCAGATGGCGGTGACCCAGGTCGACGTGGGCGACGAAGTCTGGCTGGTCGTCGAGGTCACGGACGAGAGCGACCAGGCGTCGGGCATCATCGGCGGCGTGGTGGACGTGGCGTGGAACAGCGGGGTGCTTCAGCTTCTGGACGCGATCGACACGTCCGAGGCGACGACGGCCGACGTGGAGGCGTTGTTCGACCCGATGTGGGGGGCGTTCTTCAGCGGCGTCAAGGCGGGGTCGGGGGCGCTGCAGGACCTTGGTGCGGGTCAGGCACCCCCGTTCGAGCGGACGAACGGTCAGACGGTGACGTTCTTGACGCTTCGGTTCAAGGCGATCGCGGCGGGTCAGGCGAACGTGAAGCTGGCGGGTCGCGGGTTCGGGCTGTTCGGACACGACGAGGTGGCGGCCAAGCACGTCGTGGAGAACCCGTCGCTGCTGGCGGTGGAGCCATCGTCTTCGCCGGGGCAACCGACGCCGAATACGCCTGACCCGACGGCGCCGGCGGCGGGTTGTTTCGGGCCGGCGATGGCGGTGGGGCTCGCGATGTGCGCGGGAATGGGGGGCGTCTTCGGTCGGCGGAGGCGTCAGGGTTGATATAGAGATACACCGGCTTGGCCCGTGAGGGCGGTGCCGGACGGACCGATTCGATGGACCGCATGTCGTATCGGCAAGAGAGCGAGCGGATCGTGGTGCCGAGGGGACGGCGATTCGGCTCGCAGGGGCAATCGCGATGAGAGCGCAGAAACGTCTTAGAGGGCTCCGGACGTGGATACTGCCGGGCGTGGCGATCTGGCTGTTCTTGGCCTCGGCCGTTGTGGCCGAGCCCGTGGACCAGGCGACGACGGCGAACGTCGCGGCGAGGTTCGCCAGACGGAAGCACAGCCAGTGGCGCAAATACGTCAGCAGCGAGCGAGCGCCGGCGCACGTCAAGGCGCGAGCGGGCCAGGCGGAGGCGGACGGCGCGCCCGGAACGAAGAGCGTCACGCCGCTGGTGGACCCCGAGACGGGCGAGGTGATCGGCCGGGTGATCGCGCTGGACCCGATCGGGTACATCGTGACGGCGGCGGATTCGGATTTATCGCCCGTGATCGCGTTCTCGCTGACGAGCAACTTCTCGTTCGAGGAGTGTAACGAGAACATCCTGTTGTACATGGTTCGAGCAGACCTGAAGGCACGGCTCGCGGGACGGGCGACGGTAGCGGTGGAGCTGCGAACGAACCACCGGCGAAGTTGGGCGGCGCTAGCGGCCGACGGCGGCGGCGACTTGGCGGCTGATCCCCCGGCAGAGGGGGACGGCGATGCCCCGCCCGAACCCGAGGGGGGCAGCCAGATTTGGGGACCGTTGCTCGATACACAATGGAGTCAGGGGGATCCGTACAATCGATTCTGCCCCAATGACCCGATTAGCGGTTTCAAGTGCGCGACGGGGTGCCCTGCGACTGCGATGGCGCAGGTGGTGAACTACTGGATGTACCCTAACTACGTGGAGTTCGACGGGGGGCCAAACACGCCCGGCTATGTGGGTGATAGCTATTGGTCCATCAGGAAGCCGCCGCCGAACTACGAACCGCATGAGATGTGGATCGACGCCGACCTAGCCGATTGCCCGTTCATCAGCTACACAGGCGATCCAGACAACCCCAATCATCCAAGCACCGAGATAATCGGCCGGCTCATGTTCGCGTGCGGGGTTGCCATCAAAGTAGTCTACAGCGATAAGGGCTCCGGCGGCATGGTTAGCGAGGGGGGCTACCAGAAGCTCGGCGCTCGGTATGAGATGATCGACCCCAACTATGTGACGTTTGAGGAGTGCCTCATGGCCGGCTGGCCGGCCAACTGCGGCATCACCCAGCCTATTCCCGACGGCGAGGGGCACGCGATCGTCTGCGACGGCTACTGGCAGTCGGACAACCCGGCGATCGTCCCACATATGTATCACTTGAACTTCGGTTGGGCCGGCAACACGGATGGTTGGTACGCGCCGAGCGGCATGCCATTTCCTTGGGTATGGGGCGGGAGCGGAACCTGCTACATTCCGCTACCATCAGAAGTGCTCGCCATCAATGATGCGACGGCTCGCGAGGGGATCCCCTTTACCGGTCCGACGCCGGTGATCGATCCGAGCACGGTGAGCCGACCGTGCAAGTGGACACTTCTAGGCGGCCCGACGGGGATGACGATCAACCAGACGACCGGCGTGGTTCAGTGGTCGAACCCCACGGCCCTGAATGACGTCTATACGGTCACGATTCGGGCCAAGAACGAGGCGGGCCAAGACAGCACGAGCTTCGACGTGACGGTCGTGGCGTGCGAACCGAACATCGCAACGATCGCGCCGGCGACGATTTCGTCGGCGGTGGCCTATCATTCGCCCGCGCCGACGCTCATTCACGGGAGCGCGCCGATCACGTGGTCGCTGCCGGACCCGAACAACACGGCGGCGGGGATGACGATCGACCCGGGCACGGGCCAGATCGAGTGGCTGAGCCCCGACCCGAACGGGAGTCCGCATCGGGTAACGGTTCGGGCGCAGAACGTCGCGGGTGCGGACGAGGAGTCGTACCTGTTGACGGTGCTTGCGCCGCCGACGATCGAACCGGTTGCCGACGCTTCAGCGTGCACGGTTGGGACGTACGAGCTGCAGCCGACGCTTCTAGCTGGGAGTCCGCCGGTGACGTGGTCGCTGGCGGATCCGAACGACCCGAACGTGGCCGTTGCGGCCGGTGACGCGAACTACGTGCCGCCGGGGCTCGGGATCGACCCGAACACGGGTCTGGTGACGTGGACGGATCCTGATCCGAACGGCGCGCCGTATCGCGCGGCGGTGCGGGCGGCGAACGCGGTCGGCGCGGCGGGTGTCGCGTGGGAAATCGACGTGATCGTCGCTCCGAGCGTGGGGAGCATTACGGACAAGACGATCGAGGCAGGTGTGGCCTATGCGGAGACGCCGCTGCTGCTGCAGGGGGCCACGCCGATCACGTGGTCGTTCGCGGACCCGAACGATCCGAACGTGGCGGTGGACGCGTCGGACGCGAACTTCGTGCCGGCGGGGATGAGCATCGACCCTGGGACGGGCGAGGTGAACTGGGCGAACCCGGCGATCACGGCGGACGGGAGCCCGTACCTCCTGGCGATCCAGGCGGCCAACGCGTGTCGTGCCGTGGGTGTGGCGTGGACGGTGGATGTCGAGGCGGTGCCGGTGATCGACGAGATCGCCGACCATGAGGTTACGGTCGGACAGTCGTACAGCCTGACGCCGACGGTCTCGGCGGGGAGCCTGCCGCTGACGTGGTCGAAGGTCGCGGGCCCGGCCGGGCTGAACGTGAATTCGACGACGGGCGAGGTGACGTGGACCAACCCCGCGCCGACGTGCAGCACGCACACGGTCACGATCAAGGTGACGAATAGCGCGGGCCAGGACACGGAGACGTACGTTCTGTCGGTCATTCCGCCGGCGGGTCCGACGGTAATCGCCGACGTGCCGGACGCGGAGATCCAGGATAGCGGGACATACAGCGTGACTCCGGTGCTGGCGCAGGGGTCGCTGCCGGTGACGTGGGATTTCGAGGACGCCAACAGTATTCCCAGCGGGATGGGGATCGACCCGAACACGGGACAGGTGACCTGGTCGAGCCCGACGACGGTGGGAAGCCCATTCACGATCACGATCGTGGCAACGGGACCGTCGGGAACGGACGATGAATCGTGGGTCCTGACGGTGACGGCGACGCCGCATGCGCCGATCATCACCGAGATCGAGGACCATGGCGTCATCGTCGGAGCGTTGTACACGGGTCCGACACCCATTCTGGAACAGGGAACGTTGCCGGTGTCGTGGTCGTTCCAGAACCCGGGCAGCGTGCCAACGGGGATGCAGATCAACCCGAGCACGGGCGTGGTGACCTGGCCGAGCGCGTCGATGACGGGGAGTCCGCATACGATCACGATCGTGGCGACGAATACGATTGGCACCGATACGGAGTCGTGGCTGCTGACGGTCAGCCCGGTGCCGCTGGCGCCGAAGATCAACGAGATCCCGAACCGGGCGATCACGGCGGGACAGCCGTACGCCGAGATGCCGACGCTGCTACAGGGGACGGCGCCCGTGACGTGGTCGTTCAAAGACCCCAACACGGCCTCGCTGGGGCTGGAAGTCGATCCGAACACGGGGGCGGTGAGCTGGGCCGATCCGGCGGGGGGTGCGTACACGATCAGCGTTGTCGCCACGAACACGGCGGGCAATGACATAGAGGTGTGGTCACTGCAGGTGAACGCACAGGTGATCGCGCCGGAAATCACGGGGCTCGGGCCCGTGGGAACGGCGACTGAAGGGACGCCCTATGCGGGTCCGACGCCGGTGGTGACTGGAACCGCGCCGTTCAGTTGGAGCGTTGCGGTCGGCCCCTCGGGTATGACGATCGACCCGAACGGCGTGGTGACGTGGCCGAACCCATCGACGATCGGGAGCCCTCGGCGCGTGGTGATCCGGGCGACCAACGATGCGGGCTCGGACGATCGCGAGTTCTTCGTGCCGGTGACGCCCGCACCGGCGCCTCCGCAGATCGGGACGATCGCCGACGCGACCATTACGGCCGGGCAGTCTTACACGAGCCCGGCGCCGTCGGTCACGGGGGAGGCTCCGATTCTGTGGTCCTTCGCGGATCCCCCGGCCATCCCGGCTGGGATGGAGATCAACGAGACCACGGGGGTGGTGACGTGGCCGAGCCCGACGACGGCGGGGAGCCCGTTTACGGTCACGGTTCGCGCGGAGAACACGGCGGGCACCGACGAGGAGAGCTATACGCTGACGGTCACGCCACAGCCCGTTGCGCCCGTCATCGGGGCGATGGCCAACGAGACGGTCCTGGCGGGGCAGCCGTACACTTCGTCGACACCGACGGCGACGGGGACGGGTCCGCTGACGTGGACGCTGTCGTCTCAAAATATCGGTCAAGGGATGCAGATCGATCCCGGCACGGGCAGGGTGCATTGGCCCAGTTCTGACATAAGCGTCAGTCCGGTAACGATCACGATCCATGTGACCGGCCCTGGCGGCTCGGATAACGCGAGCTGGCAGTTGACGGTGACCCAAGCGCCGGATCCCCCGGTGATCAACCCGATTGGGAACGGTGTTGTGACGGTGGGACAAACGTATATGGGCCCGGTTCCGTCGCTCAGTCAAGGAGCCACGGGTGTGACGTGGTCGCTCGTGGCGGGACCCGGGGGCATGACGATCGACTCCAAGACGGGCGTCGTGACGTGGGTCAACACGGCAGGCGCCGGCGTGACGTACACGATCAAGATCCGGGCGACCAACCTGGGCGGCACGGACGACGAGCGGTGGGATCTGACGGTCAACCCGGTGACGGCGGGGGTGACGATCGGGGTCGCTCCGGCGGACGTGGGATTGACGTTCACCGTGGACGGTCAGGCCCATACGGGCGTCGTCAACTTCAACTGGCAACTCGGAACGAGCCACCAGGTGTCGGTGCAGGGAACCCAGGTGGGCAGCAACGGGATCACGTACGAGTACGAGTCGTGGTCGGACGGGCACGCGTCGCCCACGCGGACGATCGTGGCGGCGGCGTCGGCGGACTACACGGTCGAGATGCGGAAGATCGTGCCGGGGGCGTTGAACATCATCGGCCCGGTCAGCGTTCCCGAGAACGGCGCGGCGACGTACCGCGCCGAGTTGACGATGACGGACAACCAAACCGAGGACATGTCCACCGAGGCGACTTGGCGACTGTCATCGACCGACTGCGCGGCGATCAAAGACGGCAAGTTGACCGCGCTGGAGGTCGATTCGGACATGTACTGCGAGGTGTACGCGACGTGCGAGGCGCACGGGCGGACGATGACGGCTCGACTGCCGATCACCATCCTCGACGTGGGCAAGACGTACGCGCTGAGCGTGTCAAGCTCGCCGACGGGCTCGGGCTCGCCCGCTCGCTCGACTTACGCCGAGGGGAAGGTCGTGGAGATCCCGGTCCCGGACCCGCCGGAAGAGGGAATGATCTTCGTGGGATGGAGCGGGGACGCGAGCGGGACGGACGATCCACTGCGGCTAACGATGAACGGGGACAAGGACGTCACGGCCGTCTTCCAAAAGGCGGACCAGGTCGTGCCCACCGCGGGGTTCTGCGGCAGCGCGCCCCTGCTGGCGGTGCTCGTCGGGGTGGTGTCGCTGATCCGCGGGCGTCGCCGTCGGATCCGTTGAGGTCGAGCCGTTTGCCGGCAACCCACGGCCGGGGTTCCACATCGCGAGCCGATGGGGCATCGTTGCGTCTACCGCTCCGGGACGTGGCCGGTAAGTCCGCATCATCGTGCTATTCCAGGCGCCCGGTCATTTCGCCACCATTTGCCTTGGCCCGATAACGAACCTAGTCCCGGAATAAGCGAAGCCCGTTCGCTTCGCGCACAAGAAAAGGCCTTCAAGCCGCAGTGTACTGTGCTTTGGACAAACGCAGTAGTCGCTCGGCAAGGAGGCCTTTCAAGTGAACTCTTCTACCCGATCCCGACGCACTTCGCAACGTGCTCGACGCATCCGGCGACGCCCGCGAACCCGCACGATCCGGCGACATCAGGACCAGCCCCTCCTCTGGCCCGACGACAAACACCCCGGACCCGTCTTCCGCAACCGACAGGTCCGCCTCAAGACGCAGCAGCGCGGCAAGGTCACACCGTACGGCGGACTCACGCTCGCCCACGATCAGGCCATGCGACTCGGCATCGACCGCGACATCAACCGATCGATCCACCTGCTCAAGCTCCACATGCCCTATCGCGAGTCCGACCACATCCTGACCCACGTCTACAACCTCTACGTCGGTGGTCAGTGCATCGAGGACATCGCCAACCTCCAACACTCCCAGGCCGTCAAGCACCTGGTCGGGGCCTGTCGCATCCCCGACCCCACCACGGCCGGCGACTTCCTCCGGCGCTTCGAGGAACCCGATCTCCACGCCTTTCAGGGCGTCATCGATCGGGCGAGAGAGAAGGTATGGCGAAAGCTGCCCCGACGCCGAAAGCAGACCGCCACCGTCGACATGGACTCGACCATCAAAGAGGTCTACGGCCACTGCAAGCAAGGGGCCGACTTCGGATTGGGCGGTCGGACGTATCGCGTCGTCGTCAAGCGGCAAGAGGTCGACGTCAGCGAGGGGCAAGAGTACCTGTTCACCCAAGACCGCCAGCGGTTCGTCATCACGAACATCCCGCGATCGGAGATGAACGCCGGAGACGTCGTCTCCTTCGCCTACGGGCGGTGCGACCAGGAGAACATCATCGAGCAGCTCAAGAACGGCATCGCGGCGATGCGGATGCCGACGGGGGAGCTGCTGGCCAACGGGGCGTTCCTGATGGCCGGACAGTTGGCCTGGTGCCTGCGATCGTGGTTGTCGCTGCTGGCGTTGCCGACCGAGACGCTTCGTTGGGAGTGGAAGTGGTTCCGGCAGGCGTTCGTGTACGTGGCGGCCAAGATCACGCAGACCGGGCGGCGCTGCGTGGCCTATCTCGCCGACGGCCACCGGTTCACCGAACATCTGCTCATCGCCTCGCAACGATTGCAGTCGTTCACGTTCGACTGACGCGCTCGGGTTCGTCATCGTGCATGAGTCGATTCGCGGACCCCGACGGGGATCCTCTGCGCCGAGCGACCGAATCCGCATCGAAATCGCTCTCAATCGACGCATCCATCGTCCCTCAGCCCGAATCGACGCCTGCCGCCGTCGGGTCTCGGCGCCGCCGGCCCCTCCCCGGTCGAAAAACAGACCGCCCTCGCTCATTCTGGGACTAGTGTCGTGTGGGGCATGCCGGGTGCCGCAGCGAAGCTCGATGCCCCCGTCGAGACCCTCCCGCTGCAGCAGATCGGCCCGGCGATCTGGGAGAGAACCGCCCGTCGCTAAGGAACCGGTAGGAAACTGAGGATGAGCACGAACGCCAACCAAGACCGGCAACAGCGTCCCTTTCACCATCGAGTGAGGGTCTTGCTCGTGGATGACCAGGCGATGATCGGCGAGGCGGTCCGCCGCATGCTGCTGTCGCAAGAGGACATCGAGTTCCACTACTGTCAGGATCCCAAGGAGGCGCTGTCGGCCGCGGCGAGCATCGGCCCCGCCGTGATTCTTCAGGACCTGATCATGCCGGACGTGGACGGGCTGGATCTGGTCCTCGAGTACCGCAAGCAGGAGACAACCCGGCTTGCCCCGCTGATCGTTCTGAGCACGAAGGAGGAGGCCGACACGAAGGCGGAGGCCTTCGCCCGGGGGGCCAATGACCATCTGGTCAAGCTTCCGGACCCAGTGGAGCTGATCGCGAGGGTTCGCTATCACTCCCGGGGCTGTATCGCCCTGCTGGAACGCAACGAGGCCTTTGACGCCTTGGCCATGAGCGAACGAGCGCTACAGGATGAATTGGCCAGGGCAGCGGACTACGTGCGTTCCTTGCTGCCCAAGCCAATGCTCGAACCGGTCAGGACGGACTGGCGATTCATCCCGTCCATCTCGCTGGGTGGCGACGCGTTCGACTATCATCAGATCGACGAGAACCACCTAGCGGTCTATCTGCTCGACGTGTGCGGGCACGGCGTGGGCTCGGCGCTGCTATCGGTTTCGGCGATGAACGTGGTGCGTTCGCAGACGCTGCCGGAGGCGGACTTCCGGAAACTTACCGAGGTGCTGTCCGGTCTGAACCGCGCCTTCCCGATGCATCAACAGAACAACATGTTCTTCACGATGTGGTACGGCGTGTACGAGTTGAGTTCGCGCAAGCTGGAGTACGCCGGCGCCGGACATCCACCGGCGCTGATCGTCCGAAGAGGGGACGTCGCGCGGGCGGTTGAGCAACTCGAGTCTCAGGCCCCCATCATCGGTGCGTTCCCCTCGCAGGAGTTCCCGTCGAACGTCTGGACGATCAACCCTGAGGATCGAATGTTCGTCTACAGCGACGGGGTCTACGAGATTCACAAGTCAGAGGGAGGTATGTGGGGATTCGACGACTTCGTCGAGTTCATGACACAGCCAGCGCCGCAGGACCAGTCGAAGATCAATCATCTCCTCGCCCACGTGAGGCAGTTGCAGGGCGGCGAGGCACTGCAGGACGACTTCTCGATGATCGAGCTGGACTTCTGACCGTATCGGTCGGTGAGGAGGCGCGCATTTATGCGCGCAACCCCTTCGTGAATTCATTTCGGCATGAGCGGAGCAGATGGGATACGACACTCTCGGACAGACGAAGCGTAAGACAACCTCTTTGCTGCTAGCGTGTTACGCCGAATCGGGGCGACTGGATTTGAACCAGCGACCTCTTGACCCCCAGTCAAGCGCGCTACCCAGGCTGCGCCACGCCCCGAGTCTGCATCCCATTGTTGGGCATCAGTTCGGTGGTCCCAACAACCGCCTTCAAAGATATACGCTGTGGAGCAGCCTGTCAAGGAAGCCCGGAACACGCGGATGCATGGAGTGACCCGCCGCAGATGCGCGATCAGTGATCGCGCTCTGCCCCGGTGATCGTGCTTTAAGATCAAGGTGATGTTCATGGTCTTGCCTCGGCGGAAGTCTGCAGAGACAAGTGTGATAGAGCAGTTCGGCGATCTGGCCGGCAAGGGTGTCCGGCGAAAGCTGGCTGAGAGTTAAAGAGAAACACGATTCTCTATAGGCAAAGAGATTGTCGGCTAGGTTATAACCCTTAGTCATAACGAAGCTTAGATTATCGTATGCGTCGGGTACTTTTGCTTTGACAAAGTTCGATATCGGAGTTACCTTTGCTCTGTAGTCAACACGCTTAGCCGCAGTTCACGTTGCGCCTGGGGGAAGAGAAGTGCCCTTTTGGGCGTCTATCACATGGGACCATAAGGCGGTAGTGACTCGGCGATTTGCGGCTGCGCTCATCTTTGCGCAAGGGGTGGCTTGACACCTGCCAGCTTCTGACGGGATCAAGGGTGCCTGTACGACAAGGGTGGGCCCAATCGGAGGGATGATGGGGAGCTTCTGCAGGACACCGGGCAGAGTGTATGGACGGGCCGATGCCCTTGATGAACGGCCGACAGTCGGGATGAGGCAGTCCACGCGGCTGGGAAGAACCCCCAGCGGAGGCGCAACCGGAGGCTTGACCTGCCATGAAGGTTCTCATGCTGGGATGGGAGTTTCCCCCCTTCATATCTGGTGGTCTGGGCACAGCGTGCTACGGGCTGACCAAGGCGCTTAGCGACCTGGGTACGGAGGTCCTGTTCGTCCTTCCGCGCGCGGTGCAATCCCACTTCTCCACACACGTAAAATTGATGGCCCCGACTGAAGACTGTCCACTCGGGTCGCAGGCTTACTGTCTCGAGGAGTTCGAGCACGTCACCTTCCGAACGATCGACACGGCGCTGCAGCCTTATCAGACGCCAGCTCAGTACGTGCAGCGCCGGCTAGAGGCCCAACGCCGAACGGAGACGATCCTCAGACAGCAGAAGGCGGAAGCGGCGGCCGTAGGCGCCAAGCAGACCGTCCATCGTGAGGCGGCGAACACACCGACGCCAGGGGTCGTGGGGAACCCCGGCCAGTACACGGGCGACATGTTCCAGGAGGTGGAGCGATACGCTCGTCTGGCGGCTCAGGTCTGCCAGCAATCGAGTTTCGACGTGATCCACGCTCACGATTGGATGACGTATCCGGCGGGATTGGCCGTGGCCGCGCTGACGGGCAAGCCGCTCGTGGTGCACGTTCATTCCACCGAGTTCGACCGGAGCGGGGAGCACGTCAACCAGCGGATCTACGATATCGAGCGCCAGGGGGTACACGAGGCCAGTCAGGTCATCGCGGTCAGCCACCTGACCAAGAGCCTCCTCTGCAGTCGCTACGGTCTGGCAGAGTCTCGCATCAATGTCGTCTACAACGCGATCGACACGAACGGCAAACGAATGACCGACAAGTCGTTTCCGGCGATCCGCCGTGACGAAAAGATCGTGCTGTTCCTGGGTCGGATCACGATGCAGAAGGGCCCGGAGTACTTCCTGGCGGCGGCCCGCCGCGTTCTCGAAGTGATGGAGAACGTGCGTTTCATCATGGCGGGCTCGGGGGACATGATCCGGCGGACGGTGGAACTCGCCGCGGAGATGGGCATCGGTCATAAGGTGCTGTTTACGGGCTTTCTGCGCGGAGACGACGTCAAGAAGGTCTTCCAAATGGCGGATGTCTACGTGATGCCGTCGGTGTCGGAGCCGTTCGGGATCGCGCCCTTGGAGGCCCTGAGCCAAGACGTTCCCGTGATCATCTCCAAGCAGTCTGGGGTGGCCGAGGTCCTGACACACGTGCTAAAGGTGGACTTCTGGGACATCAACGAGATGGCGAACAAGATCATCGCGGTCTTGAAGCACCCGCCTCTTCAGTCGACGCTTCGCGAGCACGGCAGCTTCGAGGTCCGCAAACTGAGCTGGTCGGATTCGGCGGAGCGGTGCGTCGACATCTACAACAAGGCGGTTGCGGGTCGCCAGCCCTCCATGAACGGGTCGAGGTAGGGGCGCATTTCGAGCGCTGCCCGTGCCGATTCGAAGGAACTGCCACCGTCCCTAAGGCGGTGGCTTTCGTTTGGGACCGTCGGGGGCGCGTATCACGGCCTTGCCGCCCATGGACCATCGCGGGTGAGACGCCCGTGCTAGGGTGGTGCAGCCTCACGCACGGAACAGGAGGGTTCGGGTGAGGCGCGCGGTGGCGGCGTGCCAGCGGATACGATGCTCGCCCAGTATTATCTTGATCAACAAGTTCGTGCCGGTGTCACGCCCAGAGACGACGATACGGCGCAAGGCCAACGGGTCGGTTCCGCGGCGGTTCCAGCCTCCCCGCACCGAAAGGGCGGCGGCGTAGCCCATCCGAGCCGCCGCTGATCTTACCCTCGCGTTGAATCGACCGAAGGGATACGCCAGGACGCGAACGTCTTCGCGCAACAGTCCGGAGATCACCTGACGCGACGTGCACAACTCGTCGGCCAACTCGTCGTCATCGAGGCACGTTAGATCGACGTGACGGCGGCCGTGCGAGCCGAAGCCGATACCGGCCTGGTGCATCTCGCGCACGTGCTCACAACCCATCAGAAGCTGCGGGCCTGACGGCTCGACGCGCATCCATTCGCTGAGTTTGTCCATCAGGTCACTGACCAGGAAGACGGTCGCGGTCATTCCCCGGCGTTGCAGGACCGGCCAGGCGAGTCGATAGGTGTCGAGGAAGCCGTCATCAAAGGTGATGGCGAAGCTCCTGGGGGGCACCGGTTCGCCGTGGAGAACGTGCCGGATCAGGCGATCCAGCGAAATGCACGCGCAACCCGCATCGGCGAGGCACGTGAGCTGCTCGCTGAAGCGGTCCTGGGGCACGGCCATTTCAGGATCAGCGGGGAGTCCCGGTCGGATGATCATGTGGTAGAGCAGGACCGGCACGCGGACAAGGCCGTCCGCCCAGCGGGTGAGACGGGCGGCGTCAGCGAGTTGGATGAGGGTATGACCTCGCACGGTTCCGCCAGCTATTTCAAATACCCCATTTGGCGTTGCCACTCGACCTCGAGGGGCAGCCCCGCCGACAGCGGCGTCTGGGGATCGTACCCCAGGAGCTCGCGCGCCTTTCGGATGTCGGCCACGTACCGCGTGACCTCGCCCGGTCGAGACGGTTCATAACGAACGTTGGGCCGTTTGCCGATCGCCAAGGACAAGATGTTCACGACGTCGACCAGCGAACTTCCGAGCCCGCAAGCGAGGTTGATGGTCTGGTTCTGCACGGTTCGGCCGGCAAGGGCGTCGATGCCGCGGATGATTCCGGCGATGCAGTCGTCGACGTAGGTGAAGTCGAGGACCTTCTCTCGGCCGTAGACCACGATCGGCTGCCCCTGAGCGATGCGATGCACAAACAGGGGGATCACCCGCTCCATGCGTTCGAGATCGTTGTCGTACCGCCCGTAGACGTTGCTGAAGCGGAAGACGAGAAACGGCAGCTCATAGCAGCGTTGATACGAGTAGATCAGGGCCTCGGCGGATACCTTACTGGCCGAATAGGGACTTTCAGCGACGACAAAGTCGGCCTCGGCCTCTTCGGTGACGTGGCGATGGATGTCGCCGTAGACCTCACGGCTGCTACCGAAGATGATCGGGGTGGCCCTTGTCCGGCAGTACTCGAGCACGGTGAAGGCCATCTGGATGTTCTCCATCGCCCGCTTGGGGTTCTCGACGAGCTCGAAGACTTTGGCGTGGGCGGCCAGATGTACGACGACGTCGTAGTCAACGGCCGAAGGCAGATCCGTTGGATCGGTCACGGTGAGATCCGTTTCGTAGAGCGTGATCTCGTCGGTCCAGGTGTTCTTGCGGAGGTCGATTCCGTCGACATGATCGCCGCGCGCCTTCAGCGCCAGTGCGAGATTCGTTCCGATTTGCCCGCTGGAACCCGTAATCAGGATGTTCATCTACCGCCTCATCAGTTGCGTCGGGCGTTCCCGCGCCCGCTCGGGGCCGCCCCGGAGCCACGGCCTCACCCGGCCATGCCGTTTCGGCTCGCGTAGTGTAGCGCGTCGGAGCCGTTCATGCCAATCCCGCGACGACAGTTTCCCGGGTTCTGGACGCCGAGGAGTAAGGGGCGTATAAGAGAAGAGGATTGATCGACGTGGGAACGATGGGCTTAGATGCGTTCGGCGAACTTGAACTCCGTCGCGTGGAACCATCGCCATCCGCCGAGGAAGACGACAATCGAGACGGCAGCGGCATATAGGAGCGGCGTGGCGTGTTCGGGCAACTGGCCGCGGACGATCAGGTCGCGGTAGGCCGAGATGATGGGCGACATCGGGTTGAGGCTGACGATCGGCATGGTGCTCGGCAGCGGGTAGATGACGGCGGTGAGGAACATCCATAACTGGATAAGCACGGAGAAGACGTACCGTACATCGCGGTAGAAGAGATTCGCCATGCTCAGGACCATTGCCAGGCCGAGCGTCAGAAGGATCTGGATGCAGAGGACGATCGGTACGAGCAGCACGGTCGGGTGGAGCGCGAAGGTCCAGTCCGTGGTGAAGTGGTAGTAGACGACAAGCCCGACCAAGACGACGGTGCCAATCAGAAAGTCGACGAAGGCGCTGGCGACGCTAGACAACGGGAACATCTCGCGGGGGAAGTAGATCTTGGTTACGAGGGACGAGTTGGCGACGAGGCTGCTGACGGCCTGGGTCAAACTGGTGGCGAAGAACACCCAGGGCAGCAACCCGATGTAGGCGAAGATTGCATACGGCATCGAGAGGTCGACGAATCGCGTGACGGGAATGGCCCGGGTAAAGACGAACGTGAAGATCAGCATCATGGTCAGCGGCAGGAACAGGGCCCACGCGACACCGAGGGAAGACTGTTTGTAGCGGACGCGGATCTCGCGAAGAGTCAAGCTGATCAGCAGCTCGCGATATCGGACCAGTTCCTCGATCATCGCGCGCCACGTCGCCCATTCGCGCAGGATCCGGCTAGACGGAGATGGTACTGCCAAGGCAGGTTGTGCGGCCGGCATGAAGCCCCCAGAGCCTCGCTGGCAAAACCTAGACTGCTCTCGCTAGCGGGTTTATCGGCTCATCGGGCGTCGGACTTGTCTTAGGAAGCCGTCGCAAGCACCGAGGGCGGATGTTATCGGACGAACGGCGTCCTGAGGGCGGGGGAGCCCCCCTTCCCCGCCGGATCGGGGCTATTCCACCTTGATCTTGGATACGTCGAAGGCCGGCTCAGGGAACTTCATGTCCAGCTCATCGAGCGTCTCGACGAGGATCTGGGAGACGGCGAGGTTCCGGAACCACTTCTTGTTGGAGGGGATGACGAACCATGGCGCGTATGATCTGCTGCACTCACCGATGGCGGTTTCGTAGGCCTCCTGGTAGGCATCCCAGTACTTCCGTTCCTCGAAATCGGCGGGGTTTGCCTTCCAGTGCTTGTCGGGCTCGTCAAGACGGCTCTTGAAGCGTTCGAGCTGCTCGTCCTTGCTGATGTTGAGGAAGAACTTGAGAATGTGAACGCCGTTGTCGGCCAGCATCTTCTCGAAGGCGTTGATGTGCCCATATCGCTTCGACCAGACGGACTTCGGCACGAGGTCGTGGACACGGACGATCAGCACGTCCTCGTAGTGAGATCGGTTGAAGATCCCGATCGAGCCCTTGCGAGGGACGGCCCTGTGAATGCGCCAGAGGAAGTCATGGGCCAACTCCTCGTCGCTGGGCGCTTTGAACGAGGTAACGGGACAGCCCTGAGGGTTCAGCGGCCCCATGACGTGCCGGATCGTCCCGTCCTTGCCGCCAGCGTCCATGGCCTGCAGGACGACCAGTATCGCCCGCTTGCTCTCGGCGTATAGCAGGTACTGGAGTTCGGCCAGGCGCTTCTGATTCGTGGCTATGACATCGACGGCCTCCTTCTTTTTGGCGAAGCCAGCAGTGTCGTTCGGATCCCAGTCAGAGAGCTTGACCTTCGTGCCCGGCTTGACGAGGAAACGCTTGCTGAGCTTCATGAGTCCACCGATCCTTTCTCGATACGGCCGGGGCGATGTCAGGGCCCATTCGATCACGCAGGGATGCCGCCGCGCCGGTTCAATGCTAGCCCGTCTCCTGACCGGCTTCAAACCTGCATTTGGGGGGGAGGCCCCTCTTGGGCCCGCAAGAGACAAGGTCCGGCGACCGGTCCGTCGGCAGCAACCCGCGGCGAGGTATCGTGTATACTCTGCCGAGATGCGTTAGGTCACGATTGATCATTCAGGTGGTCATGAACGCCTCGTCTCCGAACAATCCCGGACAGCGACGTCACAGGCTCCGCTCCGTCTGCTGGACGCTTCTGCTCATCCCATTCCTGGTACTGCCCTACCGTTGGCTATGGTTTCCTTGCGCTCTGGCGGGGGTCGTGCTGGTCTGGCCGGGAAGGATGTCTCTCGCCGAGGTGATTCGCCGCGACGAGACGCTCATCGTGGGGTCTACTGTCGTCCTCGTGCTGCGAACGGCCCTCGACCCGGAATGGTGGGTGCCCTGGACCGCCGTTTTCGGCTTGCTCTGTTGGGCGCGAAGTCGGGCGTGGTGGCGCCCCAGGCTGGGCGCCGCAGCGATGCCGTTCACCGTCATTGCCGCGGTCTTCCTGCTCCTGCGGCCGGAGATGCGCCCCGTCGGGAATCCCGGCGTCGGAGACGGCGTGGATCCGAACGCCGTGCTTGTCTGCGCCGGCGACAGTCTGACAAGCGGAATCCCGCCGCTGAGCGCCGACGATACGTACGTGGCTCATCTGAGGAAGCGACTCGGCTGCAAGGTAATCAACGCAGGCGTGGCCGACAACCGAACGGGAGACCTGCTGGGCAGGCTCGACCGGGACGTATTGAGCCACCATCCGACGGCCGTACTCGTTTTCATTGGGGGCAACGATTACCTCTACGGCATTCCGAGAGGAAGATTCGCAAGCGACCTGGAGCAGGTAGTCGGGCGGTTGGCCGCGGCGCGGACGAGACTCGTGATCGTGGAGGTGCCCAGCGGGGTTGTGTGGAACAACTTCGCCGGCATCTACGGGCGGGTCGCTCGACGACATGGGGCAGCGCTCGTACGCGACAGTCGACTTCGGTGTCTCTACGTCTCGGAGCTGCTCTTCCGCAAGTACCGGTCGACGCCGATGACGATCGACGGGATCCACTTGTCGCCCGCAGGCGCGGCGAAAGTGGCGGACTGGCTGACACCTTACCTGGAAGCGGCTCTCGCGGATTGAGGGTGGACTGCGGCAAACGCTCGTCCGGCCCGCGGAGGATCAGCGGCCGGCTACTTCGGGCTGGTCGCATGGGCGCTTCGAGTCTTCTCGTCTTGGGTCCAGATCGCCTTGATCGTGTCCTCTTGGCCGAATCCGGATGGGACGGCGTTGCTGGGTCGGTTGGCGAAGTACCATGAAGTCGGCTTGCCGTCGCCGCCGATCGCGGGGGACGCGAGGCAGCGACTGCCCGGCATCTGGAGGAAGCCGTTGGGATCGTGCCGGCGGACCCATTGCCAGGCGTATGCGAGCCAGCGGTTGCGGTAGGCCTCGGGCTGATGGGCGAACCAGCAGATCTCGTCGTAGCCCCAGATCCAATGTCCGCCGACGTTGCTTCCCTCTCGCGGATGGCGCTCGAAGTTGTCGAGCTCCACGATGTACGGGAGGTGCTCGCATCGCCACCCGCTTGGCGTCACCCCGCCGTTGCTCCGCCCGAAGATGCTGTCGAGGTACCCCACCTGGAGGATCCCTTCTTGCGGGCGATCCGGGACCTCCTCGATTCGCAGCGGGAAGGAATGCAGATCGAACAGGAGCTTGTCGGCCTGGTACCGCGGCCCGCCGGATGGCGTATGCGCGTCGCACAGGACAAAGTGTCTTCGGGCATGCTTGCCGGCGTACAGCCGAACGCGGAAAAGGAGGTCCCACCAGTGTTCGTGCCCGCGGTCCGCCGCGCCGATCAGCGCCACTTGGCCGAAGTGGATGGCCTCGCACCCGACGCCGATGTAGCTCGCGGCCAGGAAGTAGAACCACATCTTGGTCTCGATGCGCGTGATGTCCGGCACGGAGGCGCCGGGGCTCCACTTGTCGCGAAACCTTCCGTCGGGAAAGAGCATGGCTTCATAGGAGAAGGTCCGGTCCTCAGGCGTCCGGCCGAATGCCTCGAAGACCCATTTGGGCACATTGAGCTTGGCCACATCGACGGAAACGATCTCGAAGATGGCCGCTTGAAGGGCCATCTGCGGATCAGCCGCATGCACTCTAGGGGCGATGGCTCGTGCCCGCTCGAGCTTGGCGGGCAGGTGCCGCTCGCCGCCCCAGAGGTAGATGGTCCGCCCGGCAAACTTGGCCCCGATTTCCCCGAGCATGCGGATGTTGTCGTCGGGATTCCCCACGCCCGTGAGGAGATCCATCATCGTCACGGCGCGAGACAAGTATGCCTCGAGCGTCGGGCGTGAGATCCGTCCATCGAACTCACATCGATCCGCGGTCTCGGCCGAGCGAGTTCCCGAGGGTCCCGCCACGGCTACCGTCATCATCAATGCCGCCAATCCAATCCGCATTGCGAGATCTCCAGCCTGGGTATCGTGACACCCACGGGTCCAGGCGCAGGATTATACCTGCAAACGGCATGGCGGCCGACGCTTGCCCAGCGGAGACGAAGCCGCTAGGATCATCGGCAATTGCCTGATTGTCAGGAACTTGATTCGCACGGCGTGGCGCGTCTTTGAGGGGCAACCCCGTCTCGACGTTCCGGACGCCTCCGAGGAGAGAATCGTGAGAAAGCTGATCTTAGTGTTCGTCGCGGCGACGCTTTTGTCCTCTTCGGGCGCGTTGGGGGCGGGCAGCACCAAGCCCGCAGCGACTCAGAAGCCCGCAGCCCTTTCGGCCCAAACGACGTCTCAGCCCGCGTTGAAGAACGACGACGAACGCCTGAGCTACGCGGTCGGGCTCTACTTCGGTCAGGGCATCAAGGGGCAGAAACTCGATCTGAACCTTGCCGAGTTCTCCAAGGCGTTCCGCGATCAGACGGCGGGCAAGAAGACGGAGATGACGGTGGAGGAGGCCGTCCAGGTCGAGCTGGAGTATCGCAAGAAGGTCATGGAGCAAGCTCGGGCGCTACAGGCGAAGATGCAGGCCGAGGGCGGCCAAAGCGCCACGAATCCGACGACTCGCCCCGAGTTCCCGGGGGTCGATCTCTCGCCCGAGGAGCTCAATAGGCTCAGCTACAGCGCCGGTATCAAGATGGCTGAGGCGGTGAAGCGAGGGGAGATGAAGCTGGACTTTGACATCTTCCTCCGGGCGCTCAAGGACATCAAGGCGGACAAACCCTCCGTTTCCGAAGGGGAGGTGCAGCAGTGCATGATGCTCTTCCAGCGAGAGATGGCGGCTCGTAAGAAGGCCGGGCAGGCCGAGGGAAAGGGCAACAAGGAACAGAGCGATGCCTTCCTTGCGGAGAACCGGAAGAAGGAGGGGGTCGTGGTGCTTCCAAGCGGTCTGCAGTACACGATCCTGAAGGAGGGCACGGGGCCGAAGCCCAAACTCACCGACTCGGTGAAGGTTCATCTCCGGTGCTCTCTGGTCAGCGGCAAGGAGTTCGACAATACGTTTGAGGGGGAGCCGCTGACCGTTCCCGTGAACGGGGTGATGGAAGGTCTGACCGAGGCCCTGCAGCTCATGAAGGTCGGCGCCAAGTGGAAGCTGTTCGTGCCGCCGCAGCTCGCCTATGGCATCTACGGCGCGGAGCCGTTTGTCGGTCCCAACTCGGCGCTGATTATCGAGGTGGAGTTGCTCGGCATCGGCAAGCCGACGACGCAGCCGAAATCCTAGTCAGCCCGCCCGCCAGGGATCCGGCGGTCGATAGCCTCGGGCAGACGTGCTCCTCGCACGCACATGCTCCCACGACGCAGCCCCCGCCCGATGTCATGGTGTATGCCCGTGGCGCATTGAAACAGCGCTGCGGGACCGGGAGGGGTGAGCGTAATCAGATTCTGGAGACAGTCGATGAGACAGACCTTCGGATTGTGCGCGGTTTCGGTGCTGGGCATGGCTCTAGGCGAGGCCCGGGGGGTCTCGTCGGCCTCGAGCCCGCCGAGGCCCGAAGCCGACGAGGCGGCACGACAGGCCATTGACCGGGCGGTGGATCGCGTCTATCCGGCGCTGGTGCGAATCCATGTGGTGACGGTGGGCGCCGCCGGGGGGCGTCTGGAGAAGTTCGAGTCGGCCGGCAGCGGCGCGATCATCACGCGGCAAGGCCACGTCATCACGAACCACCACGTTGCGGGCAAGGCCAAGCGGATCGTCTGTCGGATGCCTGACGGCGAGGAGATCGAGGCGACGCTGGTTGGAACGGATCCGCTGGCGGACATCGCGGTGGTCAAACTCAAGGCGGATGGGCGTAAGACTCCGGGCAATCCGCTGCCGGTCGCGGTCTTCGGCGACTCGGACAAGGTGCGCGTCGGAGACACGGTCCTGGCCATGGGCAGTCCGGTGGCGCTGTCGCAATCGGTGACGCGAGGCATCGTGAGCAATACGGCCATGATCGTCCCGGAGTTCTACGGACCGGAGGCCTTCAAGCTTGACGGTGAGGACGTGGGGTCGCTGGTGCGATGGATCGGTCACGACGCGGACATCTACGGGGGCAACAGCGGCGGCCCCCTGGTGGATCTCGATGGCAGGATCGTCGGGATCAATGAAGTGGGCATCGGTCTGGGCGGCGCGATTCCGTCGAACCTGGCCAAGTCGGTCGCGGACCAGATCATCGCGACGGGACAGGTGAAGCGAAGCTGGACGGGGCTGGAATGCCAGCCGCGACTGAAGGAATGCTCGCAAGCGAAGGGCATCCTGGTCGGCGGCGTCATTCCAGACTCCCCGGCGGCCAAGGCGGGTCTCCGGCCCGGCGACATCCTCACAGAGTTCGACGGCCACGCGGTGGACGCCCGCATCCGGGAGGACCTTCCGCTGTTCAATCGACTGGTGCTGTCGACGCCGATCGGCAAGGCCATCAAGGTGACGGCGATCCGAGAAGGCAAGCCGATGACCTTGACGCTGACGACGGCGGCTCGTGAAGCGGCTCGCGGCGAGGACCAGGAGCTGAAGTCGTGGGGCATGACGGCCCGGAACTTCACGCTGATGTCTGCGTTGGAGCGTGAGCGTCCCGACAAGAAGGGCGTGCTCGTCAGCACGCTCCAGTCGGGAGGGCCGTGCACCGAGGCCAAGCCGCCCATCGATCGCGGGGACGTCATCCTCGAGGTCAACGGTAAGCCGGTGGATCACATCGATGCGCTGCGAGCAATCTCACGGGAGGTCACGGAGGGCAAGGACGATCGGGTGCCGGTACTGGTGGGATACGAGCGGAAGACACAGAAGCTGTTGACCGTGGTGAAGATCGGCAAGGAGCCGCCTGAGGATGAACCGGTTCTGGCGAGGAAGGCCTGGCTACCGGCGGCCACGCAGGTTCTGACTCGCGATCTGTCCGAGGCGCTGGGGGTCAAGGGCAAGACGGGCGTGCGGGTGACACAGGTCTACACTGGACACGCCGCGGAGAAGGCAGGGATGAAGGTCGGCGATCTGCTACTGAAGCTCGACGGCGATCGGATCGAGGCGTCTCAGCCGGAGGATGTCGAGGTCCTGCCGAACATGGTCCAGCAGTGCAAGATCGGCACGGAGGTAACGTTCGAGGGCATCCGCGACCGAAAGCCGCTCAAGCTGACGCTCAAGCTGGAAGCGCCGCCGACGCCCCCATCGGAACTCAAACGCCACAAGGACGATCGATTCGAGCTGGCCGTGCGCGAGCTTTCGTTCGACGACAGGGTCTCTCGGAAGATCGATGCGTCGCTTCGCGGGGTACTCGTGGACCGCGTGGATGACGCGGGTTGGGCCGCGCTGGCTAAGCTGAACGTCGGAGACATCCTGCTGTCAATCAACGGGGAGCCAACGCCAAATGTGGACACGGTGGAAGAGCTGCTGAACCGGGCCGTCGAGAAGAAATCCAAGCGGATCGCCTTCTTCATACGGCGCGGCATCCATACAATGTATCTTGAACTGGAGCCGAGCTGGGATATCGAATAGGTCCTTGTACGTGTATTGCCGCAAGCGGCAGGACCTTGTTCGTCGGCATCATGAAATCGGAAAGGAACAGGAACATGCCGCGTACGCTCCTGGTAGTCTGCCTTCTCTTCACCGGGCTGGGAACGTCGGCGTCGGCCGACGAAGCCGCCGATGCGCGAACCGGACGCGAGATTCTGGCCAAGTACCAAGACGCCGTCATCTGGATCAGCGCGGTGCTCAAGGTCGATTTCGGCGGGCGGAGCCGGGAGCGCAAGATGGAGGTCTACGGAACGATCATCGACCCGAACGGGCTGACCGTCGTGTCGTACAGCATGCTCGACCCGATCAGTCTCCTCTCGAGCAGTATGCTCGGCAAGGACAAGGACATGCCCAAGGCGCAGTTTTCCGACGTGAAGATGGAGCTGCCGGACGGGACCGAGGTACCGGTAAGCGTGGTCCTAAAAGACCCGGATCTTGACCTAGCGTTTCTCGTTCCGGAGGTGAAGGAGGGTGAGAAGCTGCCGAAGCTCACGCACATCAAGCTGGACACGGACGCCAAGGCGCAGGTGCTCGACCGGCTGATCATCCTCACGCGGCTCGGGAAGGCATTCGACCGTCAGCCGTGCATCGACTTCACGCGTCTTTCGGCGATCGTCAAGAAGCCGCGCACGTTCTACGTCGACAGCCCGTACGTCATGGGCTCGGGGGTAGGGACGCCCGTATTCACGACCGAGGGAAAGGTGCTCGGCATCAGCGTCATGCGCAAGGGCCCCAAGTCAGGCGGAGTGTCGGGCGGCGGCGCGGGCGACTTCTCGACAGTGATTCTCCCATCGGAAGACGTCCTGGAGATCGCGCAACAGGCGATGAAGAAGGGCAAGGCCACCGCCACGTCCAAGGGGGCCAAGGAAGCCTCGCCGATGTAGCACGGCGCGGACCGGAGGGTAGGTGCCAGCTTGCGGCCCGCGGGAATCCGAAGAATGCACCCGTTTCCGAGGCGCGAGACATGAAGCTCAAGGACAGAGTCGCCATCGTGACCGGGGGGGGAACCGGCATCGGTAAGGCGTCGGCAATCCGGTTCGCTCAGGAGGGCGCCAGGGTCGCGGTCGCAGGACGCAGACCCGGGCCGCTCAACGAGGTCGTTGCTCAGATCGAGGCCATTGGCGGCGAGGCCGTGGCCGTCTCCGCCGACGTCGGGCAACCCGACGGCTGCCGGAAAGCCATCGACGAGACGGTGTCTCGGTTCGGCGGCCTTGACGTCCTGTTCAACAACGCGGCACAAACCTATCTTCAGAAGACGGTCGAGGAGACGACGGTCGAGGAATGGGACGACTGCCTGAACGCGACACTCCGCAGCGTCTTCCTGATGAGCAAGTATGCGGCGCCGGAGATGCGGAAGGCGGGGCGCGGATCGATCATCAATTGCGCGTCGGTCGGAGCGGTAACGCCATGGAGGGGTGGGGCCGCCTACTGTGCCGCCAAGAGCGGTATCCTAGCACTCACGAAGGTGCTGGCGATCGAGTACGGGCCGTGGCACATCCGAGTCAACACGTTGAGCCCCGGGGCCATCATGACACCAAACCTGGAGGCGGCGATCGAGCGGAACCAGTCGGGCGAGCGCCTTCGCGCCAAGTGCGTGTTCGGTCGGATCGGGAAGCCAGAGGAGATCGCGGCGGCGGCGGTCTTTCTGGCAAGCGACGACGCATCGTTCGTCAGCACGGCGAATCTGGTCGTGGACGGAGGGTGGCTGACGCTGTAGTCGTTATCCGTGAGTCGTCTGATCTCCCAAACGCTTCACCAGGCACGAGCCCGCCTCGGAATGTCACCCAAGGGTTCGGGGATCAGTGTTTGGATGAACCGCGACTCCTCCGCTCATGTCGCGTTCCACGCCTTCCGTCGCCGACTCATGCCGCCGTTAACGAGGGCTAGGGCTCCGAGGCCCAAGAGGCCGAGGGTGGTCGGCTCGGGCACGATGAGCTGCTTGTCCTTTATGATCTGGAAGGTGTCGCCCGCGCCGAGGACAAAGTCCCACTGAAAGGCCCAGGTGGCATCACCGGGCCCGGCTGAGGCCACATTGCTGAGCGTGGTGGGCGCGCCATCGTCGAGGCTGTTCCGCGTGACGGGCGTCAGGGCGGCCTCGATGCGTGAGGCCATCGGGGAGACAATCGTCTCACTCAGCGCGATCGCGCCGTCCATCTGGTTGACGGTGTTACTGGACGCGAAGGCGACGGTGTCACCGGACGCATCGCCGCCGAGATCAAAGTCCGCATACTGGAAAACATGGAAGTTGAGCGAGCTCACGCCGGTATTGTTGATCGTGATCTGCTCGGAGATGTCGGAGGTCCCGCTGCCGAGGGCGGCGCCTTGCAGCGAGAAGCGGACCTCTACCTCGAACCCGCTCCCAAGGTATCGAACGAATAGGACGTCGGGATCGCCGTCAAAGTCGGTATCCGTCGTGCCCTGGACGTCGATCGGGAGGGACGCCAGGTTGGTCTCGGCGGCGCTGCCGAGGCGATACCAGAACCACAACTCGTTGAGGTGGTCTGTTCCGTCGACGGACCAGCTATTCAGCCCGGAAGGCCCAGCGAGGTTGGTCGTATCGATCGTGGCGGCTGAGTTTTCATCCGAGAGCGTGAACACGGCGGCCTGCAGCGGACCGGCCAGCAACACTCCCCCGACGAGCGCAGGAACAATGCGCATGAGACGACTTGCCTGGCACATCACTTCTTCCCCTTAGTACGGCAGCTCCGGTACAGCTCTGCAAGCACGTAGTGGGCATCACCCCCGTGATGGTTATCAACGCTGCGCGACTACGCGTTCGGAGAGTAAGCTATTACAGCGTGGATACAACACCCCCTACCTCTCCGTTCATTTTATTCGTTTCGGCCGTGTTCAATCAAGTCTTTCCACTGGAAAAGCGTCATTGAGGCTTGACAGTGTTATCGGACCTTTGCCTGCCGAGGCGTCTCGTTGTCGCCCCGCACGCATTGGGTTTGACAGCCCGACCCGGTCTCGACGACGATGCTCGACATGGGCTACCGAGCAGATCGTGGATCGACGCCTTTTGGCGCGGCTGCCACCCTCTGGATCGCCGTAGGGAGCGTATGCTGTCATCCCTTCAGCCGTTTCAGTTCGGCGAGCGGAGCGGGGTCATCGAGCGCGTTTTCGGGGACCGCCCAGGCCGCGCAGCGGAACGCGGCGACAAGCCAGGCGACGGAAAGACGTTCGGAGTCGCGCCTGATTCGAGTAGACGATACGTCGCTCGCGAAGGCGGTCGCTCCCCTGCCTGGCACGATGCTGAGCGTCCGATCCAGAGACCCGCGGCAGCGCCGGCTGATGCAAGCCTACTACGATTCGGTACTGGCTTGGGACGAGATCCTCCTGGATCGATTCAAGCCCGTGCCAGACCTGCCGGAGATGGGGTACTACGGGCGGGGCGGGCATGTGGAGAACGACGTCCGCCCCATCGCATACGCCGCCTTCGTCAACGCCTTCCTTGCGGAAGCCCGCCCCCCCAACAACGCCCCTACCCCGGAACGGCGCGCCCGGATGCGGCGCGATGCCTTGAGCGCTCTGCGATACTTGACCCATGGTCACGTGACGGGCGCCGGGCGCTGCCTCAACGGGAAGCCTTGGGGCGATCAGTGGCAGTCGGCCATGTGGGCGCGCTCTGCCGGCATGGCCGGTTGGGTCCTCTGGCCGCACATGGACGACCGGTTGAGGCTTGCGGTCGCTCGGATGATCGAGCACGAGGCGGATCGCTTCCTCGATTCGCGGCCCAAGAGCAACGAGTTCAACGACACCGGCGCCGAGGAGAACGCCTGGAACGCGCTGATCGTCTCGCTCGCCTGCAACATGATGCGCAACCACCCCAGAGCGGGGGCATGGGATCAGGCTGCCAAGCGATACCTGTACAACTCTCTGTCCGTAGCGGCGGATCAGGCAAACGACCGCCCCGGTGACGACGGTGTGCCCGTCCGAACATGGGTCACAACGGTGAACGCGCACCCGGATTTCACGGTGGAGAACCACAACCTGGTCCACATCGGCTATCTCAAGACGACGTTGGGACTGATGGTCGAGAGCGCCGTTCACTACCTCATGGCGCAGCGCCCCGCGCCAGCGGCATGCCTTCATCACGTCGGCGACGGGCTTGACGTCCTGGCGAGCTGCATGTCGTGGGATGCCGCGCCGGTCTACTTCGGCGGCAACGACTGGAAGCTCATCCATACGCAATGCGTGGACATCGTCATCTACACGATGCTTCGACTGCTGACTCGAGACGGCTTCTCGGGGCGGCTCGAGGAGACGGCGTTGGACACGCTCGGCCGGATCCAGCGGAACGAAGGAGGGTTCTACAACGTTCGTCGCGATCTCGAGTTCGGCGGACTCTGCGCGTCGCGACTGGTAGCCTGCTATCTCGCGCACAACGCGGCGGACACGCGCGCTCAGCCGGCATCTGAAGAGAAGTTCAACAGGCGCATCACGGGCATTCGGTATCTACCGCACGCCCGTGCGATCCTGCACAGGACGCCGAGCAAGTTCGCTTCGTTCTCCTGGGGGCCGAAGCGCATGGCGCTGGCCATGCCCAGGGACGGGAGTTGGGTCATCTGGCCGCGCTTCGCCTCGTACCTGGGGCGAATCAACGGCGAGGACTCTTCGAGCAGGCACGCCCGGCTGGAGAGGATCGGACACGCGGTCCGCCCCGACGGTTTCTGGGTCCTAGGGGAACTGAGCCGTCTTGGAGGTCAGGCGAGACATGCCTTCGCGTATGCCTCGCTGGCCAAGGACGTTACCGTCTACATCGAACGCCTGAGCGGCTCGGGAACGGCAGAGATCTCGGGTCGCGAGACGGGCATTATCGGGCACGAATACGGACTCGGGTCCAACGAGCGCACACTGTACAGTCGACAAGGCTCGACGCGCGTTTTCGGGGAGGGCGGCCAGGATCGGGTGATCGAGTTGGACACAGACTGGCTCAACATTGGCGGACGCATCGGCTATGCGGTTCGGAGGGAACCGAACGTTTCGAACGTCATGCGCTACCACGACCAAGGGCGAGGAACGGGGCGCGTGCCTAAGCTCCAGGAATGGGTGAGCCTTGTGGGTGATCGATCCCCCACCGACATCTGGACCCAGCCGACCTGGGCATGCGTCATCACGTTCCTGAATCAACCGGCGGACCAAACAGCGACATGGTTCCGGCGCGTTGCATTCAGCGCGGACGCAGACCAGGCTGTCTGTCGAATTGGACCGGACATCGTGCGCGTGGACTTCGGCGAGATGAAGGCATCTATACATGAGGTGGGTCATGAATCACCTCGCTGACGGAACGACGGTCCTGGCGGCGGCATCAGTCGAGCGGGGGATGGTCATCGACCTCGTGGTCATTCTGGCCACATCGGCCATCGTGGCGATGATCATGCAACGGTTGCGGCTGGCTGTCATCCCCGCGTACTTGCTGGCGGGCGCGTTGGTCGGCCCGCGAGCGCTGGGGCTCGTGCCGGCGCCAGAAGCGTTGGGGGCGGTGTCGCACCTCGCGATCATCCTGCTGCTGTTCAGCATCGGGCTGGAACTACACGTTTCCGTGCTGAAGCACCGCTTCCTCCAGATCGCGCTGGCGGGGTCGACGTCGTGCCTTCTGTGCTCCCTGGTGGGGTGGCCCGTCGGGATGGCATTCGGGCTGTCCGGTTCGGCGGCCCTTGCGGTCGCCATGGCGCTGACGCTCTCGTCAACGGCGGTGGTGTTGAGGATCTTGGCGCAACGGCGCGAGATGCATCGGATGAGCAGTCGGCTGGCGCT
>JAFGLZ010000011.1 GCA_016927755.1 Phycisphaerae bacterium | reverse complement strand
CGCTACGCCCCCGTCGGCGGTGGGTGTTCACGCGCCCCGCTTTCTCTACCCCTGCCAGGTGCGAGAAAACTGATTCGTCAGGGCTGCAGTGACCGCTGGCGTGCCCATTCCTGGAGGTCGAGGTCCTGGGATGCCGGGCGGTCCCACTCTCGGCGTCGTCTTCGTTCTCCGTGTGACGCGACAGAACGAGACGGGCCGCCCAGGAGGGCGGCCCGTGCGAGGCGTTTGGGACCGAGAGATACTCATTTACTGGCGTCGCCGGCACGCCAAAGCCAGTCCGCCGATTGCCAGCAGGATCATTGTGGTCGGCTCTGGAACGTGAATCGGCGTCAACAGGTCCTGGTACTTCGAGTTCTGCAGCGCATAGAGCGGCGTGCTCGTGTACCACGTTCCGCTGTCGATGTTCCCGAGCCACGTGTTCGCGAGCTGATAGACGTCGTTCGTGAAGGACTTCGACGTATTCATCCGGAACTCGCCCGATAGGAAGTCGACGTCGCTGTCCTTCGTCAACTCCCAGATGATGGACTGGAACGCGCCGGCGCTGGTCTTGTCTGACAGGGTTTGGTCGAAGGCGTTGCTCCAGAGAATCTCCAGGTAGTCGACCTCCTCGTTCGTCAGCCCCAGATCGGCGTCGGCCAGGGGCACGGGATCGCTGTATGCGCGCCCCGACGTGCTCGCGCCGAGTGACTGGTTGATTTCGAGGCAGAACGTCTCCAGCGGCACCCAGCCCTCACCGTCGCCGAAGTCGGCCTCGAGGTCGAACACCCCGGCCGGGTAGTCCTTATACTTGCCGCCGTCGATACTGAGGTTCTGCTTGCCGTCCGTGCCCGGGTAGAAGACGCTGCCGCCGGGATTCTGAACGATGACCGATCCGCCGGCCACATCCACCAGCAGTAGTGTCGCCAGAAGACAAACCGCAAGAGCGGAACGAGAACGCATGGAAGGGTCCCCCTGAAGTCAGTCAAGTCTAGCTGTGGAACACTTGCCCTGGAGCTCGGCTGGGTCGACCTGCCCCCGCCTCTGACATGCAATACGTTCGGCGAGCGTGCCAGCGGATTCTGCCGCGGAAGGCCGTCTTTCGCGCGGATTCTGGCCCCGAGGCGAGTTTACCCCGCTGCCGCAACGTATTATCGGGCGGGACGGACGTGACGGACGACGTGCGAGGCGTCAACCTCGATCAGCCAGTCGGCGCAATGCCTTGTCGCAAGGACGATCTCCGTATTGGGGCGGTCGTTCTCCTCGTACTTCGCCGACGCCTGATCGGCGGGCATGCCGCCGGCCATATGCCGGGCAATCACGCCCTCCCGGCAGGCCGACGGATCGATATCGAGCCACAGAGGAAGATCGATCCGTCGCGCGACGTCGGCCCAAGGCCCCTCATCGAGCAGCAGATAGTTGCCCTCGATCAGAACGATATCGGTGTCGCCGGGGATGGTGGCCGCGTGCGGCAGCGGCTCGTGCAGCCTCCGATCATAGACGGGGATGGGTATGCTCTCTCGGCAGCGGCGGAGATGATCCAGCGTCTCGGCCAGCTCTTCCGCGTCGAAGGACGGCGGCGAGCCCTTTCTGCGGCACAGCGGAATGCTCTTTCCGTCGCGGGTCGGCAATGCGCGCCGATCCAACTCGGCGTTGGTCAGGTGCCAGCCGTCCATGCCGACGACCGCCAGTCCCAGCCCCGGACCCACGAACCGCCACAGCTCCGAGAGGATCGCCGCCAACGTCGACTTCCCGCTGCCCGGAATACCTACGAGCCCGGCAATGATCCGGTTCCCTCGCGAGCGATGGGCATCGAGCAGTACGCGGATCAATGGCAGGTAGCCCTCCCACAGTTCGTCGGGCGTGACAGTCACGGACTCCTGGAGTCCGGCGACGACCACCGGGAAATGCATCGGCGCGAGCGGCGGCGCCGGCGGAAGCGGACTGTCGGGCGACGGCGTCGCCGCCAGCGCCTGTCGGAGCGCTCGGACGACGTCCCTCTCGATGGAGTCTGGCTGCATTCGGATCTCCGCGGTTGAGATGGCCCACGGGGCCGCTGCCGTCTTGTACACGGCCGGAAACCCGGGGAACAGTCTCTGGGCCCGAAAACCGTCAAGGCCCCATGCAAATCGACAGATCGCTGCCTGTGCCTTTCAGGAAATGCGCGAATGGGGGGATCGTACAACCGCGGGTGACGCGCCGAAATTCAATGATTCGCCGATGGACGTTGCGGCCGTTGGCTCTGCAACGTCCGTGGCTACTCTTCAAATGCGAGCGAGACGCGCTGAAGGCCGTCGGAGATATCCGGCGCCGGCCGGACTCGAACGACCCGGACCTGGCGCTGGTCGATTCCCTTGAGAACGCCGGACGCAAGCATGTCGTTGAACCGCGGCTTGAACGTTGCCTTGAAGCGCTGATCGACCTTTACCGGCGCCATGTAGGGCAATTCCACCAGAGCGCCGCCTCGACCCAGATTCCGACCTCGGCCCTCGATGACCTGAGACGTGTCAACATTCTCGAGCGTCACGGGCCACGTAACGTAGTAGCGGGCGTTACGCCGACGCTCTCTCGCCTTGTTCATAACGGTCTCCTTGCATCTGACCGCCGATTGGAGCGGCCGAAGACCTCATCCGCCTGACCTCTCGCAGGGTCACCGGCGAAGCACCTCTGCATCGCCGATTCGTGTTTCGGTCGGTTCGGGTCGCGGGCCACGTGACCTGGACCGGGTAAGACGCCCGCGCAATGACGGCCGAGAGCCGCACGCACCGCCGTCTAATCCTCAAATTCGAGTCCGACGAGCTGCAGCCCGTCGAGGAAACACGTTCCGCGCTGCACGCGGACCACCGAGGCGCTTCGGACCTCGGCCGTGTCGTCCTTGGGGGCCTCCGGCATCGCGGGGTTGGCGCTGGCGCGGAGCTTGACCTCCATCCGCTGCCCGGGCCGAATCGGGATCGACAACGGCAGCGCCACCAGGGCGCCGCATCGGCTCAGGTTCTGCCCACGGCCGCCGAAGACGCGGGCCCGATCGCTCGGGCGGATGGAAACGGGCCAGTCGATGTCGTACCGAGGATGAGTCCGCCTTTCTTCCGCTGAGACCATGCCTTTCTCCACACGCATCCCTTTGGGCTGCCATGGCCTCGGCCGCGCCGGCCGTCGTGCCCGTCCCGCATTCGCCGCGCGGGGCAACCCGTATTCCTCTATCGTCAGTCCGGCCGGCATGGTGAAGTTATCAGACGGGAAAAGGCACCGATGTCCGCGGGCGGGACGCGTTCGGGTCTCGAAGCCGGGAACTCGGCCGGCGGATCATTCGCCCTCGCCGAAGACCTCGGCCGTGAACAGGTAGATCTCCGTCTTGGAGGGATCTTGCCACGCATCAGGTGGCAAGGGCGGGCGGCACTTATGGACGCAGAGGGCTGATAGGAACTGCTCGGCGTCCCACTTTTGCTCGACGGCAACCTGCGGCAGAAAGCAGGCCGTCGCGCCTGCCCCCAGACCCTTCGTCTTGAGGTAGATGCCGTGCCTGCCTACCTCCAAGGAAGCCGGCTTGTCCGTCTTCTCCAGCGGCGACAGAACGCTGATCTCGATGGTCAGGTCGTTCACCTCGGAGGATAGTACCGGCGGAAACCGCGTGTCGTGCACGGCCGAATGCCTGGCGTATTCCGCCACCGTCTCCGGCAGCTTGCCGGACGGGCTGAACGTGCCGATGCACCCACGAAGCTGTGCGCGCTTACGGAGCGTCACGAAGACGCCGAAGAACGGCGCGTCGACACCGGCCACGCCTTCACAGGACGGCGGAGCACTCTTGCCGGCGGCGGACTCGACCGACCGTCGGGCCAGCGCCAGCAGTTGTCGCCTTGTCTCGGTATCCAACACGCGTCAGCCTTCGTGCCCGGCGATGATTCCGTAGAGCTCCTCGGCCGAACCCGCCTTGAACATGGCGGTCCGGAACTTCTCCATGGTCATCAGGCGGCTGATTCGGGCCAGGGCCTGGATGTGAGGACCGGTCTGGTCCGGCGGGCTCGCCAGCAAGACCACCACCTGGACCGGTTGCTTGTCGATGCTCTGAAAGTCGATGGGCTCGGCGGGTTTGCCGACGGCCATGACCAAGTGGTTGCAGCCGTGGGCCTTGCCGTGCGGGACGGCTAGGCCATGCCCGATCCCTGTAGTCCGCGTCTGTTCGCGCTCCAGAACCGCACGGAGCATTACGTCCCGATCGCTCAGCGTGCCGTTGGCGTTCAACAGGTCGATAAGTTCCGTAATGGCCGCCTCTTTCGTCTTGGCCTCCAAGGGAACTTTCACGCACTCGGCTGTCAGGATATCCGTCAGTTTCATTGTGGTCTTTTCGCCAAACCGCCAAAACGGCTAAGTATATCGCCTGCGCAAGCCAACCACAAATGAAAACACGGCCGAAGGGGCGCGGTGATGCGGCTGCGGCGGGTCGCTATTTCCCCCCGGTCGTGAATCCACCAGCGCCCTGGGCGTCGTCGCCGGTGTTCGCTCATCCCTGCAGCTTCTCGCTGATACGCGCGACGACCTCCTCGGCATTGGTGTCGGGAGCCAGGTCGATCCGGCAAGCGTTTTGGAAGCTTCGAAACCACGTTCGCTGCGACTTGGCGAACCGGCGCGTGTGTATCTTGATCAGCTCAATGGTCTTGTCCAGGTCCGGCCCGCCCGTCAGGCAATCGATCACCTCGGCGTAGCCAAGCGCCTGCCGTGCCTGCTGGGAGAGCGGCACGGGCTCGTCGAGCAGGCGGCGGACCTCCTCGAGGAGCCCCGCTTCGAACATCTGCTTGACCCGCGCGTTGATTCGGTGGTTCTGGTCTTCGCGATCACGCGCCAGGAGGAACATCCGGCAGTCGTAGCGCGTCCGCCCCTGATCCCACTGTCGCTGCAGTTCACTGATCGGAGTGCCCGTAAGGTGGTGGACCTCCAGCGCCCGTTCGATCCTGCGCGTATCGTTGGGGTGGATTCGTCCGGCGGCGTGCGGGTCGACCGCCGCCAACTTCGCGTGGAGCGCCTGCGGGCCCTCAGCGGCGACGCGGCGTCGGAACTCACTTCGGAACGATGGGTCGGCCGGCGGCCCGTCGAACAGCCCTTGGACTAGTGCCTTGATGTAGAGGGCCGTCCCGCCGACGGCCCAGACCGTCTTGCCCCGCCCGGTGACGTCCGCGATGGCGGCATCCGCGTGTTCGACAAACCGTCCGACACTGAACGCTTCACCGGGCTCGACGATGTCGATCAGATGATGACGAACCCGCCGCCGCTCGTCCGGCGACGGCTTAGCCGTGCCGATGTCCATGCGCCGATATACCTGCATCGAGTCGACCGAGACGATCTCCGCGTCGAACCTTTCGGCCAGCCGCAAGGAGGCCTCGGTCTTGCCGACGGCGGTACATCCAACAAGCAGGTTCAATTGCACGGGCATACGGAAACTCGTCGTTGACCGCCGAACGGCGACCACTTAGGATGCGATTGACAAGCCGTCGCCGCCTGCGGCCCACATGTCTGGAGATGCTACCATGAACAGGTCCTTACGAGTACGTGGCTTGATGGTCACCGCGATCCTCGCCGGCGCGGTGGGCTGTTTTCGCGCCCCCGACGTAAGCGTTGACGCCAGCGGCTGGGGACGGGAGCGCCCCAGCACGACGAGCGTTCCCCCGACCAGCAGCCATGATGAGGCCAAGGCCGAGCTGCGGAAGGCCTACGGAGAAATCGAGCACCTCCGCAAGGAGAACGAGAAGCTCAAGCGCAAGAACGACGAGCTCGAACGTAAGAACGATGAGCTGAAGAAGAAGGCGGGGGACTAGTGCCGCCTCGTGGGGCTCTCGCGCCGCGGTCGGCCAGCCTGGGACAAAGGCGGACGAGGACCCCTCTGTTACCCCCCTCGTCGAAGCTGTTCCGCCAAGTCGGCCTCGCCACGCGAGCGTACGCGAGGATTGGGAGTCATGTGTATGGAGCTAGCCTGTCACCGGGAATTCGACAAGGTAGCCGAGCGGATGGTGGCCTGGTTCAACTGCGAGATCCTCGACCGACCGGTGATCCAGGTCACTGCGCCCAGGCCCGCCGATGAACGATGCGACTACCCGTCCTACAAGCAGCATGAGACGTTGGAGGCTCGCTGGACGGACGTCGAGTACACCGTCGCCGGCAACGACGTGAACATTCGCAATACTTACTACGCCGGCGAGGCCGTGCCGATGCTCTTCCCTAACCTCGGGCCGGAGATCCTGGCCAACATGCTGGGCTGCGACATCGAGTTCGGAGAGATCACGACGTGGTCCGTGCCGATGATCCGCACCTGGGAGGAGCCCTGGCGCGACCTGAATGTCGATCCGGACAATCGTTGGCTGAGGATACTCCTGGACATGACCCGCCTCGGCCTGGAGGTGGGCAAGGGCCAGTGGCTCACGGGGCTGACCGACTTCCACCCCGGCGGCGACTTGCTGGCAGCCCTCCGCGATCCACAGGACCTCTGCATGGACCTGCTCGACTGCCCCGAGCGAGTCAAGGAGCTCGTCGCCGTCACCGAGGCGTCCTTCTACGACGTCTACGAGGCCCAGTACGCACTCATGCGTCAGGCGGGCCAGACCGGCACGACCACATGGCTGAGCGTGTATTCGCCGGGCAGGTACTATCCCACGAGCAATGACTTCTCTTGCATGATCGGCAAGGAGGCCTTCGATGAGTTCTTCCTCGACGAGCTCATGAGGGAGTGGCGGTGGCTCGACCACAGCTTGTATCACCTGGACGGTCCGGGCGCGATTCGCCATTTGGATAGTCTGCTGGCCGCGCCCGACCTCAACGGCATCCAATGGGTACCGGGCGCTAATTCCGGCCCAGCGACCCAGTGGATCGATCTGCTCAAGCGGATTCAGGACGCCGGCAAGTGCATTCACTTCAGCATCGGATCAGACGAGTTGGATGATCTCATGGAGCACCTTCGACCGGAGGGCGTGATGTTCAGCACGACGGCAAGCTGCGTCGAAGAGGCGGATGCCATCGTTGCAAAGGCAGCGAGGTGGTCATAGGATATCCATACTTGTGCCGATGATTGCCACGCACCGACATCGCATCGGAAGTGCTGAGCGGTGAGGCGGTCAAGTCTGTGCGGGGATGCGCGGTGATCTCGGCTTGCCCGGGGGCGAGAGTTCGTTTCAGGTCGGCAGAAAGGTCTGAACATGGCCGACTCACGATCCCATGTGGCGGTCGCTGCGCTGGCCGGGGCGGTGAGCAGCCTGAGCCAAGGGGATGAATGGGCCGGCCTCCTGGCCGATCTGTGCGCCGGCGTGCGAAGGTCTCTTGGATTCGATCGCTGCTCGATTGCCCTGATCGAGGACGACGAGGAGACGTTGCGAGTCGTCGCGTGCAACGCCGGCGGGGCATCACGCGGGTCCGAGGGAGCGGGGGCGAAACACCTACTGCATGATTTGCCGACGGTCTTGGAGGCCGCTACGGCTCAGTCCGGGCTCTTCTTCGACGACTCGTCCGAAGGTTCTCCGCTTGGCGAGTTGGGCCGGCTGTTCTCGGGAGATCCTGAGGCACAAAGCGCCTGTGTGGTGCCCCTGAGGGTGGACGGCAAGACGGTCGGGTTCATCCATGGATCCCACGTGGGGCAAGCGCATCGCTTCGATGCGGAAAGCCGCCAGGCCATTGCCGGTGTGGCCCAGTTGACGGCCATGGCGCTCGAATTGGCCGTTCGGAATCGGCGCGTGCTTCTCGATGAGCCGCAATACCGCGAATTGGTCGAGCTGTCCGGCGATTTCTTCCTGACCTTCAGACCCGATGGCGAGATGACCTACGTCTCTCCCGCCGCGCTCCGGCTGTGCTCGACCAACGAGTGTTCCCGTTGGGCGGATCTCGTTGGCAAGGTTCATCCGGAAGACCGTGAGCGCACCGAGCGCGCATGGCAGCAGTGGTTGTCGGCGACGGAACTGACCCACTTCGAGAATCGGATGATCTCCAAGCTCGGAACGTCGCACCGAGTCCACTGGAATGTCTACCCGGTCCGCGGCGAGGACGGGCAGTTGACGCACATTCAGTGTATCGGGCGCGACCTCACCGAGCGCTACAAGCTCGAGGAGAAGCTCCGCCAGATGCAGCGGTCCGACAGTGTTGCCCGGCTGGCCCAGGGGTTCTCGCACAAGTTCAATAACATTCTCGTAAGCGTGCTGGGCAACGCCAGCGTGCTTGCCGGTCAGCTCGAGCAAGGCCACGCCTGGCGGCCCATCGTCGACGACATCGCGATGGGGGCGGAGCGCGCGGCCAAGCTCACTCGCCAGCTCTTGGCCTATTCACGAAGCACGCCGCACGTTCCGCAGCGGCGGCGGCTTCGTGACGTCGTTCAGGAGTCGCTCGAGTTAAGTCAGGTTTCCCTGCCGTCGAACGTTCGACTGCAGATCCGAATCGACTGCGAGGAGGACTGGGTCGAGGCCGATGCGATGCAGCTCGGGCACGCCCTGCTCAATCTCATATGGAACGCGGCGGAAGCCATGCCTGAGGGAGGAACCGTCGTGGTTCGGACCGAGCTTCTTCCCGCCTCAGGGCCGGGCGAGATCTCGGACGGCGGGCGCGTGGCCCTGGTGGTCGAGGACACCGGGATGGGCATCGTCGCTGAGGATCGGGAACGGATCTTCGACCCCTTCTTCTCGACGAAGGAGATGGGTCGGGGGCTCGGCCTGTCCGTGGTGCAAGGCATCGTCCAGGCGCACGGCGGAGAGATCGAGATCCAGAGTCAGCCAGGTGAGGGAACGGCGGTTCGGCTCCTCCTTCCGCTAGCGCCCCGGCGCGCCACCGATTGAAAAAGCCCGCCATCGGCATAGAATGCCCTCATATCTTGCAGGTGCACACCAAGCATGCTGCCTAGGAGTATCCTCAATGGTCAAGGTGTTGGTGGCCGACAAACTGGCCGAAGCGGGTCTGCAACGGCTTCGCGAAGCCCAAGGGGTTGAAGTCGACGTTCGCACTGGATTGAACGAGGACGAACTCGCCGCCGTCGTGGGCGGCTATGACGGAATGATCATCCGTTCGGGTGTGAAGATCACGCAGAAGGTACTGGCCTCGCCGGGACGGTTGCGGGCAGTCGCCCGGGCCGGTGTCGGCGTCGACAACGTCGACATCGAAGCCGCCACACGCGCCGGCATCCTCGTCATGAACACGCCGGACGCCAACACGCTGGCGACCGCGGAGTTGACGATGGCCATGATGCTGGCACTGGCTCGCAGGATCCCCGCCGCCTGCAGGCACGTCAAGGACGGGCTGTGGCAGCGCTCGGACTATGTCGGCACGCAGCTATCCGATAAGACACTGGGCATCGCCGGCCTGGGTCGGATCGGCCGAAGCGTGGCGACGCGGGCTCTCGGGTTCGGCATGAAGGTCTTGGCATACGACCCGTTTTACCGGGGCGAGACCGCCCTGGAGGGCCGCGTCAGGCTCGTCGAGACGTTGAAGGATCTGGTCGCCGCCAGCGACTACGTGACGCTGCACGCCGCTCTGTCCGACGAGACGCGGGGCATGATCAACGCCGACGTGCTGACGCATGCCAAGGACGGACTTCGGATCATCAACTGCGCCCGAGGGGCCCTGGTCGACGAGGTGGCCCTGGCCGGCGCGATCAAGTCGGGGAAGGTCGCCGGCGCCGCCATCGACGTCTACAGCAGCGAACCGCCCAGTGGTAATCCGCTCGTGGGACTGGACGAGGTTGTTTGCACACCGCACCTTGGCGCCAGCACGCGGGAGGCGCAGCTCGCCGTCACGGTCGAAGCCGTCGACCTGTTGCTGGACTACCTGCTCAACGAGAACATCCGGACGGCCGTGAACATCATGGGCTTCCGCGCGCCGATCGGCGAGCGCGACCAGGTCTTCGTCGATCTGGGCCGACGCATGAGCGCGATCCTCTCGAGCCTATGTACGTCGGGGATCGGCGACGTGAAGATCACCACGCATGGCGCCTCGCTCGAGTCGCTCGGGAGCACCTTGAGCCGCTACGTTCTCATCGAGCTGCTCCGCCCGCATATCAACGAGAACGTCAATCTGATCAACGCCGAGACCATCGCGGCGGACCGCGGCATTCAAATCAGCGTCACGAGCGTCAAGCAGAGCGAGGACTTCACCGACAATCTCGTGCTCTCCGTGATGTCCGGCGACCGTCAGATCGCCGTCGAGGGCACCGTCTTTGGCGACAACCTGCCCAGGGTCCTGGCCATCGACGGCTACCGCATGGACATGGTCCCCGAGGGGCACATGATCATCATCCGCAACGACGACAAGCCCGGCGTCATCGGGCTGGTCGGCACGTTAATGGGCGAGCGGAAGGTCAATATCGCCGACATGACCGTGTCACGCCGCGAGCAGACCGCGCTGATCGTCCTGAAAATCGACGCCGAGCCGCCGCAGTCCGTGATCGACGAGCTCCTTGCCCGCACGCCTCCGATCCAACGCGTGCGGACCGTCTCGCTGCCGCCGCTCGAACGGAACGGGCGATAGCGCTAAGGGCCCTCAGGTCGCTTCCGCCCGAGCGAAGATGGCGACGCATCCCATGAGCTTGCTCGGCGATCATCGGGGAGCGCGAGTTGTCACCGGCGGTACTCAGGAGGCGCCGTCGTCGATTTGGCCTCTGTCTACTAGCTGATTGTCCGCCTCCGGCGCGAGTTCCCAGATCCGCTCCATGATCAACTCGGCCACCTCTCGTTGTACCTGGCGATCGCGCTGGCGATCATAATACGGGCTCAAATCGATCGGCTTGCCGAAGCGGATCCGTGCGTGGTGGCGGCGGACGAACGTGATCGGAACGTTACCGTCGTAGTGGACGCCGCTGATGTGGACGGGGACCACGGGGGTGCGGGTGCGCAGCGCCAACAGGGCCACGCCCTCCTTGGCCCCGAGCGTCTCATCGGCGAGTTGGATCCGGCCCTGGGGGAAGATCCCGAGAGCGCCGCCGTTCTTCAGTCGCCGCAGCGCCGCCCTGGTCGCGGCCGTATCCACGCCGCTCCGCGTGGTCGGGATGCACTCGTTCAGCTTGATGAGATAGCCGAAAACTGGCAAACGATAGTACTCCTGCGCGACGAGGAAGCCGAAGAGGCGGTTCGGGCTCGCCGACAGCATCAGGAACGGGTCGATCGGTGAGGTATGATTCGCCGCGATGATCACGGGCCCCGCCGGCGGGATCGTGCACGTGCCGACGCGCTTCAGTCTGAACCACCAGTTGCAGTAGAACGTGGTGAAGTTCTTCCAGAACGCGATCCACGGGCCGTACGGGGCACGGCGTTGTCGGTACGCCACGACCGCGGCCCAGGCGATCAGTATGGCGATGCCCGTGACCATCAGGATGTATGGCGCGATCGCGTCAAGAACGCCCTTGGGGAACGGCACGAGGCCGAGGATCCCCGTGGCCAGGAGCAGGCCGCTCATGCTGGCCCAGTCGCTCAGCCCGAAGACCCGCCCCCGGGCGTAGTCGGGAACGATGCGTTGGGTGAGCGTGCTGACGCTGATGAGGATGCCCGCGCCGCCCATCCCGGCGAAGATGGCCAGCGCGCTGCCGATCCGGATGCTATCCGTCCAGGCCAAACCGAACATGGACAATCCGCAGACCAAGAGCGACCACGTGATGGCGATCTCGCTTCGCAGGGCGTCGCCAAAGACCGTCAGCAGAATGGCCCCGATCACCATGCCACCGGCAAGCGTCCCTCGAAACAGCCCCAGCACCGCGAAGTCCTTGACGCCGTAGTGAGTAAAGACAAGCGGCGTCGTGACGCTGTTGAAGATCGACGCCGCGGCCCAGAACAGCGCCGTCAGCACGATGAGGTGGATGACGCGACGGTGTGCTTGGACGTACCGAACCCCCTCCCGCATGTTCCGCCACCATCCGCTCGTGGCCGTGCCGGCGACCTCGGCGAGGCGCTGACGCCCCCGCGGCGGCAAGATCATGAGCAGAAAGGCCGCGCTGACCAGGAACGTCAGCGAGTCGATCCGGAACGTCCACATCAGGTAGTGTTCGGCCAGCCAGCCGCCGACCAGGAAACTGATCATCGCGCACAGTGGCCCCATGCCGTTGATCATGCTGTTGGCGCGAGTGAGCTGGTCTTCCGGAACCAGCGACGGCAGAATCGAGAGCCGTGCCGGGCTGAAGAACGTGGAGAACAGACCGACCATCAACAACGGCGCCAGACCGACGTACAGCGGCAGCGGCTCGCCCGCCCGGGTCCCCGCCAACATGGGCAACAGGGGAATCGACACGACGATGCAGGCGCGGATCACGTCGGCGGCGATCATGATGTACTTGCGGGGCAGCCGATCGGCCAGCAGGCCCGCCACGGGTCCCAGCAGGAAGAACGGCAGGAAGAACACGAACGACATCGCCGCGGTGACACGGGTCTGATCGTGCCCCTCCTTGACGTGCATCAAGGCCATCAGCCCCAGCTCGCTGAGGTGATCGCCGAACGCGCTGATGCCGTAGGCGGTCCACAGGTAGAGGAAGTTGCGGTTCAGGCGGAGCCGCGACGGGTAGTCGCTCACTCGAACAGGGGAGATCGCGGTCAATCCAGATACCTCACTCCGCGGGCCGACACGTCGGCGGACCCGCGATCGCGTATGGTACCAATCCATGCGGGACAGGCAAAATGCCGGAGGGTCGGGTGTTGGGCGAGCCCGTTTCGCGGGCATCCTAGGCGCGCCGGCTGGGCTGCCAGAAGGTCAGGCTGTCCATGGTTAATCCCGCCTCTTCCAACAGCTCCAGGTGGTAGTCGAATCGACCGATCTCGTCGCGGCGATGAGCATCGGTGCAGAAGGTCACGCGCGCGCCCGTTCGCGCGGCCTCGCGGATCAGCGGAACGTCGGTTTCGACGATGTAGTGAGCGTTGATCTCGATAGCAACGTTGGCGTCGCGTGCCATCTCGACGATGGTCGGTACGATCTCCTTGGGGACCCCGTCCACCTGGCCGCTGATCCACCGCAGCGGGTGTCCCAGTACGTCGATGCCGGCCTGGCACAGGCGATGCGTGTGGGCCAGCCAGAAGTCGAGGATCTCGCCCGGATCGCCGCCCGTGTTCCAACTGACGGGCAGCCAGTGGACGCTGCCGACGATCACATCGAGGCGATCGGCGAGCTTGGGATCGACCGTTAGCCGCCCGTCTGACATCATCTCCACCTCGACGCCCGTTCGGAGGCCCTTCTCCCGGAACTCGTCCACGGCATCGAGGTGTCGCAGCAGACGCTCGTTCCCCCAATCTCGCTGCTCGTCGAACATGGCCGGATCGGTCATGAACTCCCACCGCCAGGCGGTCGGTTCGGGGAAGTAGATCGCGAAGCCGTGGTTCGTTATGGCCACGGACTCGAGGGAATCAGTTCGCTGCACGACATCGGCGTACGTCCGCGGCGTGATGCCGATGTCGCAGCAGTAGCTGAGACTGGTATGTGCGTGGTAGTCGTTGAACTTCATTCGATTCAGGTACGGCTCATAGGGACGCTACGACCTGCTCGGCACGACCATAGGCGTTCGATCCGACGAGGACCGATCATCCGATTCTACGCACCCAATTCCGGCATGGCCTCGAGAACAGGATGCTTCAGGACGGATCTGACCTGAGACCACCCCTCCACGGCGCGTTCCCTGCTCATGTACGGAACGAAGCCCAAGTCGAGATAGCACTTGAGGGCCGGTATCCGTCCGGACGACGTATTCAGCGCGGCTTTGTCGTACTCGTGGGCAAGTCGCGTGAGCACGATGGTCAGCATGGGCTTACACAGCCCACGTCCCTGGGATTCCGGCCGGATCGCCACCCAGTGGATCAGGCCGTACGTTTCGCCGTCGCCCGCGTAGTCGTCCAGGAACCAGGCGGTGGTTGTTCCGACGGCCCGGCCCCCAGGATCCAGCAGAAAATGGCAGCGATCGGGCAGCTTGTCGAGATGCGCGCCGAATTCCTTGTCGAAGCGGTCGTCATCGATCTCCAGGAACGGCTCGGCCCGGCGAACGATCTCCGTCCACAACGGTCCCTCGCCCTTGCGGTAGAGCCGCATCGAGTACCCGTCCGGCAACGGGAGATCCGGGATGTCCCGCAGATGCGGACGGATCATGCCGATGTTGATGTTCTCGAGTTCCCGGTTGCCCATAGTAGATGCCTTACCTTCGATTGCCTCGATCACCGTGGTCGTCCATGGTAGCGCAGAGACGATACCGCCATCGAACCGATCAGTTCAAGTCGGATTCGTCAGTTGAGGGCAGGACGATAGGACGAGGTGTTCGCGGAGCAGAAACGGCGGCGAGGCGGCGCCTCTCGGAACCGCGCCCTGTTGGCGACTTCTCGGCTTGTACCCTCACCGCCATTTGACGGACCTCATCAAGGAACACGGTTCCTCGACGAGTGTAATCTCGGTCTTATAGAATTGGGCGCGAAACGCATGTGAGGCTTGCGGTCCATGCTGTCAGTAGTGTTCCGTGGTGACTCGTGCAGAGGCCCATGCAGGCCGCCCCCCGAACCGACCGCGTCTACTTCTTCGACCGGCGACTGAAGACGTCGCCACCTCTCGTCACGACCTGCGCGGGGCCGCCGATATCCACGCCGGGCTTGTGGCAGGTGTCGCATCGGTCATGGTGAGGTATCTTACGCTTCGTAGCCACCTCCGCGTGGCACGTGATGCACAGGTCGTGCATCGCGTTGGTGTAGCTGACGGCCACGTCGCCATCAGACTTGACCGTCGCTCCGGGCACTTTGAGGGCCAGTTCCTTTTCGTTGTGGCATTCGGCGCAGGCCTTGGCCGTCGCGCCGGTTCGTCCCTGCCGCGACGGATGACATTCATGACACGACCGGTTCATCCCGAGCACCTCCACGTGACGATCGTGCGAGAAGATCGATGTGGGAAGATACATGTCCGCGTGGCATCGGAAACAACCCGTGTTCTTGTCCAGGGGAACGTTCATATGGTGACAACGCTTGCAGGATTCCGTCTCGCCGCCGTTCTCCTTGATGTGCATGCCGTGATTGAACTTGACGAGGGTGCCGTCGCGATTGCCGTTGATGAGGAGCACACCGTCCTGCTCACCGCGCGCGGGATACGTCGGGGTGTGAATGAGTCCCTCACTGCGCGCCGATTTGAACGGAAGAAGCCCGATTGCCACCGACGCGCCCAAGACGAACGCCAACGATCCGTTCTTGAACATGCCCGCCGGGACCATCCCGATCCATCCCTCTCCCGCGATGTCGGTTGGCGCCGGTGGTGCGAATTCGCCGCCAGTGATCCTGGGCGTCCAAATCGCGAATCGCTCCACGGCGAACAAGAAGACCAAGCCTGCAGCCGCCAGAATCCCGGCGCTCAGACCAAACTCGCTCCACGACGGGAAGTAACCCCCGCCGCTGGCCCGAAGCATGGCCAGGCCGCTGACCGCAATTCGCTGGAAGAGAAGCCCGATCAGGACCAGCGCCGCACAACCCAGAAGCCCCGCCACGTTCGACCGTACCCGTGGCATGAGCAGAAGGACGCAAGGAATCACGACGCCGACGACCATCTCCAGAATGAACGCGAAGCTTTCCCACGATCCGTCGGTCACGTGCACGATGGAGCCCGTCAAGAAGATCACGTCAATGAGCCGCAGCACGAAGTAGCCCCATAGCGTGTAGCACGCGGCCCGCGCCAGCGAGGACAACATCGGCAGGTCGATGGGTTTGTGATACAGCCAGGGAACGATGATGAACTCAACGACGATCACCATCATGCCCAACCCCGCCGCAGAGGTGATGAACAAGATCGGCTGTATCGGGCTGTACCATAGCGGGTGCAATTGCGCCGTGATCAGGAAGATCGTCCCCAGGGTCGACTGGTGGAGCGTGGAGATCATCACGCCGAGAATGGCCAGGGGCAGGCTGAGCCATTTGACCATCCACGCCGCGAGCGACCGCCATCGGTCGAAGTACTCCATGACGATGGGGCTGAACTCGAGAGTCAGGAGCGTCAGGTAGAGCATCACGCACCAGGCGACCTCGAACAGCGGCGAGTGAATCTGCCAGTAGACGACGGGATGCCATATCCGCCAGGGCAGGCCGATATCGAACATGAGCACCGTCGCGGCGGAGCCGTATCCCATCAGGGCCGTGATGACCGCCGGACGAACCAGGGCGTGAAAGCGATGCAGGCGGAAGATGTGGATCACGCCCGTCAGGACGAAGCCGCCCGCCGCCATAGCGATACCCGCGATGACGCTCACGCCCTTCCACAACCCCCACGGCACGCCGTCACTGAGGTTCGTGGTGGCCCCGAGGCCGTAGATCATGCGGTGGACGATAACGGCAAGACCGAGGCCGGCAACGCCCCACAAAATCACCTTGAGTGTCTGTGCTCTACCCATCTTGCGCTTCCCTATCCGACTGGGACTCCTTCGATGCGTGATCGGACGCCTGCTCCGCCGTCGAGGGTGGCGCCGGGGAAGAGGCCGGCGTCGTCGCCTCCGGCTCTCCCTCACCCTCAGCTTCTGGCTGTTCGTCGGACGGCGGGGCCTCCGGCTCCGACTCGTCTTGGCCAGCCTGAAGTTTCATTCTGCGGTTGATGATCCAGCTCACCCCGGCCGCCGTGCACCCCAGGGCGAGTCCGACGCTCAAGAAGACAAATGGCGTACTGTGCATCGGCCCGGCGATCGTATCGGGCATGGGCCGACTGCCAAGATCCTTGCCGTAGCTCAGGAAGCCCAGGTCGACGTCCGAAACGTACAGCACACACGTGCCGCCGATCTCGTTGGCGTCGCCGTAGAGCTTCAGCTTCGGGTTGCTCGTGAGGCGCCGCTTCGCCTCCGCCAGCGCTTCTTGCCGATCCTCGAAGAAGACCGTTGCCTCCGTGGGGCAGACCTCGGTACAGGCGGGAACCCCCGGCTTGTCCTTGCGCGTCGTGCAGAACGTGCACTTCTCGATATAGGGGGCCGCACGATCCCAGTCATACCGGGGAATGCCGTACGGACACGCCAGCATGCAGTAGCGACACCCGATGCACAGCTTCTGATCGTAAACAACGGCCCCGGATTCGGTCTTCTTCAACGCGCCCACGGGACAGACCGCGACGCACGCCGGCTCGAGACAATGCCGGCATTGCTTCCGCACGAACCGGCCCTCCGGGCGACGCAGGACGGACGTCCAGTTTCGCGCGGAGAGACCATCGGGCTCGGACCACCGCCGCGGCACGTCCGGCGGAAGGTCGTTCACCTGCTTGCACGCGGCGACGCATTCGTTACAGCCCACGCACTTGGTGACGTCGGTCAAGATTGCCTTCCTAGTCATATAGGCACGGACTCCTTACCCAGGGCCTTGGCAACGTCCCTGCCAGCCGAAGCCGGAAATCGCCAGCCCAGATCGGATACCAACTGAGAGAACGGAATGAGCACGCAGTGCGCGATCTTCGAGAACGGAATCAGTACGAAGATCAACTCGGCGCTGAGAATGTGAACGAGCAGCATGACGTTGTAATCCAGTGGGCAGGCCCGAGGATGCGCGGCGAGCAAGCCGCTCAGAAACGGCACGATGAGCAGGATCGGCCAGGTGTAGTCCCACCCTCGGCTGATGCTCTGGGAGAGCGGCGAACTGGCGCGACCCACGATCAGGCCGATCGCCGCAAGCATCGTGAGCACCGTCAGCACGTCCGCCAGCCGGGACGGGAGCGTCCACCACGAGATCCCCAGCCCCCGCTCCCACAGATAGACGTGGGCGAAGAGGAAGATCGGAACGATGATGAGACCGACATGGAACACGAAGCTGATGATGCTGTAGGCGGTCCGGGTTCGCTTGAACCGGGCGAACGGGAACAGCCACCATATCGTCCGCTCACGAATGATCGGCCAGAGCAATCGCTTATCGCCGGCCATGGCGTAGGCGTACACGGCTCGGAAGACGGTCAACCCGACCAGCCGTAGCAGCCCCAGGATCATGAGCGCGAACGTGAACCGGAAGAGCGGCCCACGCGCAAACTCCAGCATTGAAGTCACCGTCTCGTTCACGTTGATGCGGCCTCCGACGCAGCGGCCTCGGCGTCAGGCTCGGGGGCCTGATCCGAAATGCCTTGCCTTTCCTTGATGACCGAGTAGTCGATCGCCTTGTACAACAGGTCGTGCAGACCGACGATCTCGCAATCGACCTTCTGATCTTCCATCAACTCCTTGAGCTGCTTCTTGCAGTTGGCGCAGGGTGCGACGCAATACTTGGCGCCCGTCGCGCGAATCTGCTCCGCCTTGGCCTTGCCGGCGACGCCCGTCCGATACGGACGGACCTCGTCGATCGAGACCGTCCCACCGCCCCCGCCGCAGCAGATGTTCTCCTCGCGGTTGGGCGTCATCTCGACGTAGTCCTTGCAGATGTACTTGAGGAGCTCGCGAGGCTGCTCGATGATCCACTTGACGCGGGAGATGTTGCAGGGGTCATGATAGGTAACGCGCTCCTCGATTGAACCGGGGATCAGCTTGAGCTTCCCGTTCTTCCACGATTCGTAGGCGTACTCCATGCAGTTGATGACAGGCAGCGCGTCCTTGCCGCCGCAGAACATCGGGATGCCGAACTTCGCCGATCGGCTCGCGTGCCCGCATTCGCCGATCATGATCGCCTTGCCCTTGAGGCGACGGGTCTCGGCGTCGACCTTGCTGACGACCCGATCCCAGACGCGATCGCTGTAAAACAGGCCGTAATTGATCCCGTCGTGGCACTGTTTGCCGATGGTCCACGAGTCGCCGGTCGCCGCGAAGACGGCGGCGTTGCCCATGAGGGTCTCGGCCTCCATCATGAAATCGCTGACAGCGGGGAAGAACACGTAGTCCGCCCCCTCGACGTCGAGCGGGAACTTCATCTTGACGCCCTGTTCCTCCTCCATGTCGTCCTCAAGGAACTCTAGGCCGTCGATGATTGCCGGCAGGGGGAAACCCGACGTGTTGCCGGTCTTGCCTTCGAGTTGCTCGCGCGTGCTGACGACCAGCGCCCTCGGGGCGATGTCGATCTCGCTGAGGATATACCGGGACAAGTGCGTCAGCAGGCCGTGGTCGATCCCGGACGGGCACTCGAGCGTGCATTTGCGACAGGCGGTACAGTTCCAGACCGACTCGGCCATTTCCTGAAGCGTCTCGTCGGTCAGGTCGCCCTGACCGGTCAGGCCGCCCCAAATGCGCCCGCCGAGCGTGAAGTAGCGTCTGTAGATATCGAGGATCATGCCGGATCGCTCGCACGGCACGTCCTTTGGATCGCCGGTGGCCTGATAGAGCATGCACTGCGTCGAGCATCGCCCGCACTTGGCCTGAACCCTGATGTAGTGGTCGAGTGCAAGCCCGTAGGAGGGGTTGTGCCGCAGGATTGCGGCGAAGGCCTCGAGGAACTTCCGGGGCCGGTCGGTCGTGGCCGGATGCTCGATATGAAATCGAACGTCCAGGCGCTGTTCCTTGCGGAGTTGCGCCGGGCGAGCGTTCTTCGTCGCCTTGGCAATGCCCTCTGCGTCAACTAACGGATCCATGCATCTCTCCAGTGACTTACGTGATCATGCATCGGCCGCGGCTGTCTGACCTGCTACCCGCCGCCTTCCGCACTATCCGCTCGCCGAGGGTTCACGGGCCCCGCCGCTTCTGACGGATGAGCCCACTTCTTGTGGTAGGCGCAGCCGGCGCACCCCGCCGGATCCCAAGGGCCTGCCACATCCATGGCCCTCAGCTCGAAACAGTCCATCGCCCTGGCCCGATAGGCCGGGCAATCGATGCAGGGAGGCTCCGGCACAGCGTCGGTTTCTCCCAGGTGCTGTCGGTGCTGCCAGCAGAAGGGCCTGTGATCGAGTTCCTCGTCGAGCAGGTCCGTGCTCATGTCGTTGGCCACCATGAACTGGCGCAAATCGTCGACGAAGATCCGGTATTGCCCTCCCATGGTCCGTTGCGCCCGGAGTTGATCGTCCTTGATCCACTTGGCGATGGTGTCCGGGCTGACCAGGCAGTAGCGGGCTGCCTGTCCCGTCGTCAGTCCAATCGTCTTTCCGGCCAACGTCAGCGTCCTTACGAAGGTTGCCCGAGTTGCGACGCTGTCGCCCCATTCGGTCCAATCAGCAGGATCGGTGGTTTCGGGCTTTGCCTCTATCTCGCCCTTTTCACGGCATTCGGCGTGCCAGCCGTCCATTGGGCTGTGGCCTTGGGCGTAACGTCATTCAGTGGAGGTGGTTAGTGGGTAGGGCTCACTAACAGGATGCCAAGGCGTTTATTGCGAAGTGCAAGCTCCATGGTGTTGCCCCATGCGTCATGCAACAGATCTAGCTCTCCGATGGCGATCCGGAGGGCCTGCTGAGCTTCAGCCGTTTCATCTTTCGCCAGAGGGTCGAGGCGTCGATATCCAACTCTTTGGCGGTGGCCCCGCGCCGCCAGTCGTTGCGTTCGAGCGCCTCGAGAATCAGGCGAGCCTCCGCGTCGGCGAGGCTCAGGCCGTCCCCAGCGATCCGCAGTTCCGAAGGGTGCAGGTGCTTGGGCAGGTGGTGAGGCTGAATCAACCCGTCGCTGCAGAGGACGAATGCGTGCTCGATGGCGTTTTCCAGCTCGCGCACGTTTCCGGGCCAATCGTGGTGCATCAGGCACCGCATGGCGGCCTCGTCGACCCCCTCGATGGACTTGCCGCGGAGGGCGTTAAACCGCGAGACGAAGTGCTCGGCCAGGAGCGGGATATCCTCCTTTCTGTCCCGAAGCGGAGGGAGCGACAGCCCGACCACCTTGATGCGGTAGTAGAGGTCGAGCCGGAAGTCGCCCGTTCGGCACAGGGCCTCGATGTCCTTGTTGGTCGCGGCGACCACGCGGACGTCGGCCTTGACCGTCTCGGTCGCGCCCAGTGGCTCGTACTGTCTTTCCTGGAGCACGCGCAAGAGTCGGACCTGGAGCGCGGGAGAGATGTCTCCGATCTCGTCGAGGAAGATGGTGCCCCCGTTGGCCAATGCGAACCGTCCCTGCTTACTCTTCTTAGCATCGGTGAAGGCCCCGGCCTCGTAGCCGAACAGTTCCGATTCGAGGAGCGTATCGGGCAGCGCCCCGCAGTTGACGGCCACGAAGGACTTGTGCTTGCGAAGGCTGAGATTGTGGATCGCCCGGGCGAACAGCTCCTTGCCGGTACCGCTTTCGCCCTCGATCAGCACCGTGCTGTCGCTGGCGGCCACTTCCGGCAGGATGTCGAACAATCGTCCCATGAGGTGATTACGACTGATGATATCGGAGAAGGAATGTTGGCGGGTGATTTCCCGGCGCAGGCGCTCGACGACGGTAAGGTCACGGAAGGTCTCCACGCCACCGATCACCTTGCCGCGCTCGTCGATCAGGGGCGAGGCCGAGACGTTGACGGGGACCTGCTGGCCTTGGGCATTGGTGATGGTCACGCGTCGGTTGACGACGGGTTTTCCGCCGCGGATCGCCCGGCGAAGCGCGCACGACGACTCGCAGATATTTGCGCGGAACACGTCGCAGCATCTCCGTCCGATCGCTTCGTCGCGCGAGACGCCCGTCGTCTCCTCGGCCGCTCGGTTGAACGAGGTGATCCGCCAATGCTCGTCGACCGTGAAGACGCCGTCGGCGATGCTGTCGAGGATAATCCTGTCCACGGGACGGAGATCGCTTCCGCTCGCGCCGGTCACATCCTTGTCGTCGGAAGGTGGCATGCTGACATCCGATACGGTGAAACATCCGTCCACCGGCTCGCGCCGGTCGATTATAGCAGGTCGACGCCGATCACGGGAAAACGACCAGGACGACGTGCCCCCCGGCTCGGCGGATGCGGTTGCTCATCAGGTCGGCTGGGCCTGCACGACGAGTCGGACCAGCTCGGCGATACGGCCAGCCCGCATCTTCTCCATGACCTTCGCCCGCCGGGCCTCAATGGCTTTGGAGGTGACTCCGAGGAACGCGGCGATCTCCTTGTTTGCCTTTCCCTCGACGACGAGGTCGAGGACTTCCCGCTCCTTGGCCGTCAGGGAGGCCAATCGGGCCTTGATGTCGTGGGCCTTGGCCTGCTGGCTTCTCGCCTCGGCGTCCTTTCGCAGCGCTTCCTGGATGCAATCGAGCAGGACCTGGTCACGGAACGGCTTTTCGATGAAATCGACGGCGCCATCCTTCATCGCCCTAACGGCCATCGGGATGTCGCCGTGCCCACTAATGAAGACGATCGGGAGGGGGCAGCCGCGCGCCGTTAGCTCATCCTGGAGCTGGGGACCGCTCATGCCGCGCATCCGGACGTCCAGGACGAGGCAGCCGCGCCAGCTCGGGTCGTGGGATCCCAGGAACTCCTCCGCGGACTCGAAGGTCACGACCTCCAGGCCCACCGACTTGATCAGCAGGCGAAGGCCCTTGAGCACGGCGGTGTCGTCGTCGATGACATAGACGGTTGTGGATTGGCTCTTATTCATGGCTACTTGATCGTCGGCAACGTGAACTGGAACGTGGCTCCTCGCGGCGAGCCATTCTCGGCCCAGAGCTCGCCGCCGTGCGACACCACGATCGACTGACAGATCGACAGCCCCATCCCCATTCCCTCGGGTTTGGTAGTGTAGAACGCATCGAAGACCTTGCCAATGCCATGGTCGGGCAATCCCGGCCCGGTGTCGGAGACAGCCACGAGCAGGGCGTCCGGTTCGCGTAACGACGTGCGGACCTCGAGGTAGCGGCCTTCCGGCGGTCCGGCTCCCATGGCCTCGATCGCGTTGCGGATCAGGTTGAACACGACTTGGGTGATCTCGATCGTATCGACCTGCGCGAGCGGAAGCCCGTCGGCCGCCTCGAACCGCATTGTCACATGTCTGCGGCGGGCGCCCGGTTCCGCGAGCGCAAGCGCGTCGCGGACGAGGGCGTTGATGTCCGCCCGTGTCCGCTGGGGTTCCCGTTTCCGGACGAAGGCTCGGACTCGGCGAATGATCTCCGCAGCGCGCTGGGCCTGGGCGTCGACGTCCTCCAAGGCCCCCAGCACTTCCTCGGTGTCAACGGTGCCCGCGCGAAGGAGCCTCATGCAGGCCTGCGATGAGCTGGAGATGGCACAGAGCGGTTGGTTCAGCTCATGGGCCAGGGCGGTCGCCATTTCGCCCATCGTGCTCAGACGGGTCACGTGCGCCAGTTCCACCTGGCGTCGTCGCGCCAACTCCTCCGCGGCCTGCCTCTGCCGGCTCAGCTCGAACTTGTGCAGTGCGAAGGCGACGTCGTCGCTGAGCGCCCTGAAGAGCAGGAGCTCTTCCTCATCGGCGCTGAGGTCTTTGGGGGCGGACACCGACAGGACGCCGTAGACTTTCGAGTCGTGCTCCAGACGAGTGCTCATTGCGCTTCGGCCGGCGTAGGACCTCGAGAGCGGGCAGTCTCGGCAGCCGGTGAAGGGATCGCCGACGACGACCACGTCATCCCGATCCAACGCCGCCACGCAACAGTCCGTGAGCTTGCCGAGGCGCAGTCGCTCCAGGAGCCGTGCGAAGTCCTCACCCAGGCCGGCCTCGGCACTGGTCAGATAGGCACCTTCGTCGTCCCACAGGGCGATCCAAGCGTTATAGTACCCGCGGGCCCTGACCAGGGATTCGCAAACGCCCTTCAGCAGCCCGTCGCGCTCGGGCTCCTGAACGATGAGTTGGCTGACGCTCCAGAAGGATCTGAGGACGCGATTGAGATGCTCGGCCCGCTCGTTGGCTCGCACTAGGTCGGACTCGGCGGCGGGCTCAGCCATCATCAGACCCCCTTCGGCTGACACGGTGGTTCCGTGACGTGTCGACGTGCGCTGAGCGATGGTTCGCGCATCCGCTTCTTGCCCGTGCGCTACGCGCCACCTGGCGAACACAAGGTTCTGGGCTGGAAGACATAGGGACGCGCAAGAATCACAGGCGGCGGTGGGATTCGAACCCACGAATAAGGGATTTGCAATCCCTCGCCTTAGTCCACTTGGCCACGCCGCCACAAGAAGACGCCCACGCGGACGCGGGCATTATTTCCGTTGTCGCGCGGGTTGCACGATGCACTGGGCGCGGCTGGATTCGAACCAGCGAAGGCGAACGCCAACGGGTTTACAGCCCGTCCCCTTTGGCCACTTGGGTACACGCCCGAAGGTCACCAACAGGTTGAGCCGACAGGCCCACCTAGATCGTTAAGGATACCGGGCCCGAGATTTCGGGTCAACCCCGCTATCCGAGCACGAAGCCCGCGCAGCTCAGCATCGGCAGGACCAGCGCGAGGATCAGCCCCGCGATGGCGGCCGCATGGGATCGATACCGCTTGGACATCCCGATGATCGAGCAGATCAGGCCCGCCGCCCACGCCACGACCGCGCAGAGGAAGCACATGACCATCGTCATGATCCAGGGGTTTTCGTCCGGCTTTTCCATCAACTTCATCATGGTCTTCTGGATCTCGGCCTGATTGAGCGGGCCTTGGCCAGCGAACCCGAGGTCCTGGAGATGGGCGATCATGATGAAAGCCGTTGTAAGATAAAGACCTAAGGCAGCAACGCCGCAGGCAATGCTCACGATGCCCACGAGGTTCCGCCCTGGCGAGGCCGGCGTGGGGGTCGAGACGGCGGGGATCGGCTCGGTCCAGACGGGGCCTTGCGCGCCTGCGGGAACGCCGATACTTGGCGGAATCTGGGGTCCGTGGGCCGAAGGCGTTAGGGGCCTGGCCTCGGTGGGTCCGGGTTGGCCGCCCTCGGGCCCGACCTGCAGCGTCGATTCCGTCGGCGACGTGACGACGTTGTGGCAGTATGGACAACTCACCTGACGGCCGCCGTGCACGTCGTCGATCTCGATCGGCTGTTGACAGGACGGACACGGGAACTGAATCGCCATCTCTTAATCCCCCAAGACATCAGCGGCGCACAGGCTGTCGCGCGTGGCTTTGCGGCAACACCTCTCCCGCAAGCCGCTAGTCGCGATTGATCATACACCGTGTCCAAGGCAGAAGACAGAAGTCACCACAGGGCACTTCCGGCAGACGGGGCCTGGTCAGGTCGGCGCGACTCAATCGAAGGGGAGGAGGGTCTCCCTACGCGCCTCGCCAAACAGAAGGCCAAGCCGTCCACCGACACAGGATTCCCCAAGGAGACCGCCGCCCCCGCGCGACCTGTTGCTCTCGAAGCGTGGCGCCCCGACATAGACCTCGTTCTAGTAGGGTCCTTCCCGTGTGGGTCTGAAGAACGAAGCATCACTCTCGCCGTCGGCTTCGCGCAGCAGGTAAGCGGCTCTAAAGGCATCGACATCGTGCTTGGTCACACCCACTCGGACGATATCGTCAAGGCACAACTCAAAGGGCACCCAGATGTACTGGGACCGGAACTTGCTGCTCTTCCCGCGAGTCTCTCTGTAGACAGGATCCTTGACGCCGTAGAAGTACAAAGGCGTCATCTGAGGCTGCAGCAGCGCATCCTGCCGAACCCTGACTTCGAGTTCCACGACTCCCCTTTCCTGACCAGGAGTATACTTGTGAAGAATCCTCGCGAACTCGTCCAACCGCATCTTCTTCCCAGGCATGATTGCCTTGTCCGGCGGATCGAACCAGTTCTCCGCCGGAACGCCTGAAGCCCTCTTGGCCTCGTGGGCAAAACGCTTCGGCCCGAGCTTTCTGAGGTCGATGTCCATGAGAACCGTTTCCAGTTGACGGCGGAGAGGGACGGAAGGCGCCTAGCTCCTTTACGTCAGCACGGATTCCAATTCCCGCGAACCGGTTCTCTCTTGGATGGCGCTGACGTCCCTGACCTCGACGCTTGGTCGAGCGGAGGAGGATTTCCCGTGAGGGCCTTCCCGAAGAACATCATGGAGTGCATCCCGCATTCGGGCGTCGATGTAGTCCTCGCCGATTTCGATCGGCGTGCCCAAGAGGAAGGCGTAGAGGACGATGTCGGGAGCGAAGTTGATGGGATTCCGTTTGTCTTTCAGGCACAGCTTACAGTGTACGATGATCAGGCTGATGAGCTTCCGGATCGCCTCAATCTCGTCACGCCCAAGCGCGATCAACCCGAACTGAAGTGAGTGAGCCACTCGCGCGTCCGGACCATAGTCTATGGGGTCAACGTCGGCAAGCCCAACCAGGATGTCTAGCTTGGAGATATTCATCATGTCGCTGATGATCCGCTCAAGGTCCTTCGCCTGATGCTCACCAACGTTCGATTCATCCATTATTGTAGCCTCCCAGCACGGCGAAAGTCATTCCGAATACGACGCCACTGACGTGACAAGAAGGCTACACTATATCTGTCGGCAAGGAAACACGTCAACCTGAAAAAAAGGCGAAGGACATCGCATCTCCGTGCGCGTGTTGGCCGAGGCCCCTGGACCCGCGAAGCCCTGTCAGGGGTCGGACGGACGGGACGGGGAGACCGATAAGTACTCCCTTGCTGGGCAACCAGCCAACGGTTCCTCAAGCGATAGCCATACTCGTTGCTGAGACTTCCATGAGACGGCTTCATGCGACATGGACTGGAACCGGTGGGGCCGATTCATCTGCTGTCGCCACTGTTCTGCTCTCTGACGGCGAAGCGGCCGTGCGAAGCCCTCAAGACTTGCCGCAGTACCAGAGCCTTGCCGGGCATCGTGTGCACCAGGTTCCGCTCCTCGCCGGGGTCGGCGGCGAGGTCGTACAACTCCATCTCGCCGGTGTCGTAGAAATCGACGAGCTTGAAGTCACCCTCTCGGACGGCTCCGGATGACCGGCCACCGAGGAAGTGTGGCTTGTCCAGGGGATAGTGCCAGAAAAGGGCTTTGCGCTTCAGCGAGCCGGAGTGCATTAGCAGCGGCACGAGGCTCTCTCCGTCGCAGGGCTGATCCGGCAGGGGTCCGCCGCCGGCGATCTCCAGGAACGTCGGGAAGAAATCGATCGTGCTGACGGGTGCGTTACAGACGCGGGCGCGACTCACCACGCCCGGCCACCGGACGATCAGCGGCACGCGGATACCCCCCTCGTAGAGTTCGGACTTGCCCCCTCGGAGTGGCGCGTTCGACGTGACCCGGTGTTCCCCGCCGTTGTCGGAGGTGAAGACGACGATCGTGTGCCTGTCGATCCCCAGGGCCTTGAGCTTGGCGAGCATCCCGCCGACGCCTTGATCGACGCTCTCGATCATCGCGGCCAGGGTCGGGTTGTTCTTCCTTCGCCCGGCGCCGGGCTTGCCCTTGTACTTATTGATCATGTCCCGCTTGGCCGCCAGCGCGGTGTGTACGGCGTAGTGAGAGAGGTATAGGAAGAACGGCTGAGACTTGTGCCTGACGATGAAATCGATGGCCTCGGCGTTGAGCCGGTCGGTCAGGTACTCGCCTTCCTTTCGGGCCTTGACGTCCTTCATGAAGAAGTACGGATGGAAGTACTTGCCGCCGGCGATGTAGCTGGTCTCGGAGCAGATGACCTCGTCCCAGCCGTGGAGCGCCGGCTCACCGCGCTTCTGGTCGTAGTCGCCGGTGAGGTGCCACTTGCCGATCAGGCCGGTCTTGTATCCCCGTGCCTTGAGCGCTTCGTTGAGCGTGACGTACTCGGGGGACAGGAACTTCTCGTCGCGCGCTTCCAGGTAGTTCGTGATTCCCACTCGCGCGGGATACTGCCCGGTCATCAGCGCCGCGCGGGTGGGCGAGCAGACCGGCGCCGCGGCGTAGGCGTTCGTGAACCGCATTCCCTGCTTGGCCATCGCGTCCAGGTTGGGCGTCTCGTTGAACGTGTTGCCGTAGCAGCCCAGCTCCGCCCAACCGAGATCATCCACGAGGATGAAGATGATGTTGGGCTTGCGCTCCGCGGCCGACGCCGTCCGGAGGGGTCCGCAGCCCAGCGCCAAGCCGACGCTCACGGCGCTTACGCCCAGACTCCGCAACAGAGCTCGCCTGTCCATATGCCGCATCGACGTCTCCCAGACTTCGCGTGCGATCACGCGCCCCGCTCACGCCACCATCGCCACGGAAAGCGACACATCTTAGCCTTGCGGGCGCAGCTTCTGAATCTGCTCGAACGACATCCTTGCCGCGGCCTCGACGTCGCCGTCCATGATCTTGTCCAGGTAGCCGAACGACTCGAACTCGACCGAGCAGAATCCCTTGAAGCCGATCGCGTCGAGGGCGGTGAAGAACGCCGTCCAATCGACGTGTCCCTCGCCGAGAAACGGGAACAGGAACTTGCCGCCGGCGGGCACGCCGACGGCGTCCTTGAGATGGCAGTGCTTGATCGCAGGGCCCCACTGCCGAACGATCCAACCGATGTCCGTGTGGGTGTAGAGGACGTCATGCGACGGGTCGAAGTTCACGCCGAGACAGTCCTGGCGGTAGTGATGGATGAGCGGGTAGGTGGTGAAGTAGTCGTGGCAGAAGTGGCCCCAGACGCCCTCGACCGCCAGATGGACATCGGCCTGCGCGGCGGCGGGGACGAACTGATCGAACGCGTCGATAATCTGCTGCCAGGCCGTTCCCATTTCGATGTCCCGCCCGATGACGGGGGCGGTCGGGTCCCACGGGGCCGGACCGGTGAAGAAGTTGAGTGTCCGGACGCCGATCTCTCCGGCCGCGTCGATGCACTCCAGGGCCAGCTTGATCCGGTCGGCGCGGGCGGCGTCGTCCAGGCAGACCACGTCCTGCTGAACGACGGCCTCGCTGATCTCCAGCCCGCCCTCCTCGGTGATCTCGACGAGCCTCTCGAGCTCGGCGGGCGACTTGGTCCGCGGGTTGAAGTGCGCCAGGGTCCACTCGACGCCGTCATACCCGATCGACTTGATGGACCGGACGACGTCTTCGGGGGTCATCCGTCCGTAGCCCAGCGACGCCATGAATGCCAGCTTGATATCGCTCATTCGCGTTTCCTCTGGGGGGTGCCTAAGCCACCCCGAGTCACGGGCGCATCACGGCGCCGGTGTCGGCGCCGCTGACACATCGCCGATAGACGTCGAGGAATCCTCCTATCACCTTGGGGCGCCGGGGTTGCCACGTTTCTCGACGTCGCTCGAACTCGGCGCGATCCGCAATCACGTCCAGGCGGCGATTGGGGATGTCAATGGTGATTTTGTCGCCGTTTTGCACGAGGGCGATCGGGCCTCCCTCCGCGGCTTCGGGGCAGACGTGGCCGATGCACGGTCCTCGCGTCGCCCCGCTGTATCTCCCATCGGTGATCATCGCCACCGAGTCACCCAGCCCCATTCCGACGAGCATGGCCGCCGGGATGGAGAGTTCCCGCATGCCGGGCCCGCCGCGCGGCCCTTCGTATCGGATGATCAGGACGTCGCCGGCGCGGACGCGTCCGTCCATGAGGAGCCTGCGGACCTCCTCCTCGCCGTCGCAGACGACCGCCGGGCCGGTGTGGACGCGCATCCGCTCGCTGACGGCGCTATGCTTGACGACGGCGCCTCTGGGGGCCAGCGAGCCGTGAAGGATGGCCAAGCCGCCCGTTCGCTCGAGCGGGTTCCGGGTCGACCGGATGACGGTCGGATCGCCGTTCTTGACCGAATCGATTCGCTGACCGATCGTCTCGCCCGTGCTGCAGAGGCACTGCGTGTCGATTCGCTGCGTCAGCTCCTTCATGAGGACGGGCACGCCTCCTGCCCGCTGGAAGTCCTCGAGGAAGACCTCTGCCGACGGCTTGAACTTCGCCAGGAGCGGGGTGTGCTGGCTGAGTTGTTCGAAATCGTCCAGCGTCAGCTCCACCCTGAGGTCCGACGCGAGAGCCAACATGTGCAGCACCATGTTCGTGCTGCCGCCGATGGCCAGCCCGACGCGGATAGCGTTTCGGAGACTGGCCCGCGTGACGACCAGTGAGAATCGGCGTTGGGCGAGGGTGGCCTCGGCCGCGGCGCGGCCGGCCCGCTCGGCCAGACCCAGCAGGTCACGGCTGTCGGCGGGGGTGGTTACGTTGTCCGGTAGCGACAGCCCCATGGCCTCGACGAGGCAGGCCATGGTGTTGGCCGTGCCCATCATGTTACAGATTCCCGGGCCGTTGCAGATGCCTCGTTCGATTCGAGTGAGCTCGGCCTGGGTGATTCGGCCGGCCTGGAACGCGCCGATGGCCTCCTTGATATCGCTCGTGCAGCGGGGTTTGTCGTCGAACTCCGCGCGGCGCATATAGCCACCGGTGACGAACACGCTGGGCAGGTCGCACCGCGCGGCGGCCATAAGCATGCCCGGCGTGATCTTGTCGCAGGAGCCGACGAAGACGGCTCCGTCGAAGCGGTGGGCCCGGAGCATCATCTCGACGGAGGCCGCGATCGCCTCCCGGGACGGCAGGATGAAGTGCATGCCCTCGCCCTGGCAGATTCCGTCGCACGCGGCGGCCGTGTTGAAGACGAGGGGAACGCCACCGCCCGTGGCGATTCCACGCCGGATGGGATTGGTGAGTTGCCCGAGGTGGATGTGCCCGGGAGCCAATTCCCCGGCGGAGTTGACGATCGCGATGAGGGGTCGCGAGAACGACTGCTCATCCAACCCGACCGGTCGGTAGAGCGCTCGAGCGTACGTGTTTTCCAGACCGTCCAGTCCAGGCATCGCATGTGTCTCCGCTCGACGGGCAGTGTGGATGACAGGCGTCTGGCCACGTATGGGGATCTCGCGGGGCCCGAACGCCGACGCCGAATCCCACTCTATCCGGGAGGACGGCCGCGTCAACACTCATTCGGGGCCGGATTGAACCGGCGCGCGGGTCTAGGATACGATACACTCCGCGCGGCACGGCGGCGCGAGCCACTTTCCGACGAGGATGTGTTCGTGAGCACGTCACGAGAAACCCGACAATCCGTCAAGCGGTCGACCAGTCGGCCCGGGACGTTTGCCGAGTTGATCCGGTTGCTACCCGAGAAGCTCGATGGGTGGGCGCGGCAGAAGCCGGACCGCCTGTGCGACGATCGCACGATCTACGACTATATGGACGGCGCGGCGGAGGTATACCTGACCTACGCTTTTGCCGGCTTGGTCGTGGCGGGCTATGGTCGCCAGCGCGCCCCTTCGATCGTGGTCGAGCTGTTCGACATGACGCGTTCGTTCGACGCTTACGGCGTGTTCACCAACGGTCGCGACGAGGCGTTGCCGGACGCCACGATCGGCCAGGGCGCCGAGCTTCGAGACGCGCTCTTGACGTTCTGGCGAGATCAGTACTTCGTGGCGATCCGGGCGGACGCCGACGACGTTCCCAAGACCGTTACCACGGCGCTGCGCGACCTGGGACTGGCGATCGCCGCGGCCATCGGCAGGGACGGTCCGCTGCCCGAGGTGCTGAGCTACCTGCCTGGGGCGGGACGCGTGCCTCACAGCGAGCGGTACATCAACGGTCGCGACGCCTTGAACTATCACCACGACTTCGGCGATAGGAACCTGTTGCACGTCGGGCCGGACACACAGGCCGTCCTGGCTACGTATCGCCGCAACGACGCGCGTCGGGATCTACTGTGCGTACTGTTTCCCTCGGCCGCGAAGGCGGGGCAGGCCTGCCGAGACTTCGTGGCCAATTTCGCGAGAGAGGCGGATGCCGAGGGCGCGGCCAAGGTCGGCGACGGGCAGTGGGTCGCGGTTGCCGTGGAAGGACGTTTCCTGGCGGCCGCGCTGGATGCCCCGACACGGGACGAGGCGTTGGAGTTGGCGGGTCAAGCCATCCAGCGGTACCGAAAGGCTCAAAAGAGGCCCTCGAAGAAGGAGTCATCGCCATGACGGCGCCACCGAATGACCTTAGTCGCCGAGACTTCATCCGGAACACGACTTCGGCCACGCTGGTCGGGGTGGCGGGCACCGCCGCGGCCATGAGGCCCGGCGAGCCCAAGCCCGGCGGGAAGAGTCGCGTCGTGCTGGTCCGCCACGCGGACGCCGTCGATCAGGGGGGCAAAGCCAATGCCGAGGTCATTCAGCAGATGACGGACGAGGGCGTGATGGCCCTTGTCGGCGAGAAGGACGTTCAGGCGGCGTGGAAGCGGCTCATCAAGCCGACGGACGTCGTCGGCATCAAGTCGAACGTCTGGGGTCGGCTACCGACGCCAGCGGAGCTCGAGCAGGCGCTCAAGCGACGTGTCTGCGAGGCGGGGGTGGACGCCTCGAACGTCGCGATCGACGACCGTGGCATCCGCCGCAACAAGGTCTTCAAGAGGGCGACGGCGCTCATCAACGCTCGTCCGATGCGGACGCACCACTGGTCCGGGCTGGGGGGCTGCATCAAGAACTACATCATGTTCGAGGCGCTGCCGTTCACGTTTCACGGTCGGTTTTGCTCACCGCTCGGCGGGATCTGGAAGCGGCCTGACATCCAGGGCAAGACGCGGCTGAACGTGTTGGTCCTGCTGACACCGCTCTTTCACGGCGTGGGGCCGCACCATTACGATCCCAAGCACACATGGCCTTACAAGGGTATGCTCTTCAGCCAGGACCCGGTAGCAGCCGACGCCATCGGTCGGGAGATCATCAAGGCGCATCGCAAGGAGTTCTTCGGCGAGGAGCGTCCATTCAAGCCCCCGACGCGTCATATCGACGCGGCCGAGAAGGAGCACGGCATCGGCGTGGCGGACCTGACCAAGATCGAGCTGATCAAGCTCGGCTGGGCGGACGGTGTGCTTGTCTGAGACGCCGCTTGGGCGGCGCGATCGACTCTCCTGGCGTTTCCTCGATAGCGGTACGTCTTTGCCGGCTCAATCCCCCAACTTGAACGTTCGCGTTACCGGCGGGCTAGCGTCCAACCTGGTGACGGTGCCGACGTCGATGACCTCGCGCACGGTATCGTTCCAGTGGCGCATGTATGGCGGACCGATCTGAGCGTTGACGCCATCGGGGATCGGCTTGAGCGCGAGCCGCTGTTGGCTATGATGCGATCAGTTAAAGGACACTCTCTGATACGCGTTTCCGTTGTCGATTCGGCATGAGGTCCAGGCATGTTCACTGCGACGGTTCTCTTCGTCTCGTCGGCCATGACGGCCGAACCCAAGCTGACGTTCGAAGGCGCATCGCGGCATCCGACGGTCAACCTAACGCCGGAAGACGCCGAGCGCGCGCGGAAGCGGATCCGGTCGGACCCCGCGGCGAAGGCCTGGTTCGAGCAACTCCAGAAGTCCGTCAAGAAGTGGGACGACAAGGATCCGGCCTGGGTTCGCTCGGTCATGCCGGGCGAGGGGGCTTGCTTCGCCTACGGGTTCACGGGCTGTCCGATCTGCGGGGGACGGTGGAGCGCGTGGATCCGGGCGAGGTGCTCGTTGGACAGGCCGGGCACGGTTACGTGCGGCAAGGGGCATGTGCTCCCGGACAAGGATCACCCCGACCCGGGGACGGGGTACAAGGCCAAGGACGGGCGGATTCACTACTTCGTCGGCTCGTATAACGCCTGGATCGTCGAGAACCTCATCTTCAATGTGGCGGAGCCGTACGCGAAGATCTATTTGCTGACGAAGGACGAGCGGGCGGGTCGGATGGCCGTCGTCGTGCTGGACGAGATCGCGCGGATCTATCCTTCGTGCGACAAGGGCTCGTGGGACTATCCGTCGAACCCGCCGAGCGGTCGGCTGTGCCGGCCGTGGTATCAGGTCGCGCGGGTTCTGGTTCACTTCGTGGACATCTACGACTGGGTGTTCGACCATCCGGCGATGGAGGAGCCGTCGTCTCGCCAGGGCTTGACTCGTCGACAGAACATCGAGAAGAACCTTCTGTTGAACGGCGGGGCGTACTGTTACGAGATGTCGGTTCAGTCGGGGGGGCTTCACAACGGCGAGGCGGATTATCTGCGCGGCGTGCTTTCCGTCGGGGTCGTGCTGGGCATTCCGGAATACGTCCGGTGGCCGGTGGGCGGGCCGTACGGCATTCGGACGATGCTCGCCAACAACGTCGACCGGGACGGGCGGTACTTCGAGACGGCGGCGGGATATGCCTTGCACACGCGCAATCTCTACCTGACGTTCGCCGAGCCGCTGGTCAACTATCGGGGCAGCGCATTTCCCGAGGGACTGAATCTGTACGACGATGCCAGGTTCGAGAGCTTCTTGCTGCTGCCGCAGATGGCGACCGTCTGCCTGGGTCAGGATCCGCCGTTCGGCGACGCCTCGCCGATCGTCCGGGGCAAGACGCCCCCTTACAGGCCGGGACAGGTCCATGACATCCGCTACGCCGACTACCTGGCGACGCGGCTTTCCGATCCGACGAAGCGCGCGCAGTATGCCGCGCTGGTGGGGTATCTGACTCAGCATTACGCGAGCGGGAAGTCGGACGTCGGCGCGATGACCGAGTGGCGGACCTTCCACCGACCCGACGAGGCATCGAGCGGCGGCGCGCTCAGCGAGCGGATGAAGCAGTACCTCGATGGTTCGTTTTTCTTCGGTCAGAAGGGACTGGCGGTTCTTCGGGTCGGGCAGGGCGAGGCCGAACAGGCAGCGATCTTGCGTTTCGGACCGTCTCTCGTTCACGGGCACCTGGACGATTTGAACGTGAACTACTTCGCCCGGGGCTATGAGCTGCCGTATGACATCGGGTATAGCCTGGGCAGCACGCATACGCAGGTCGGGTGGGCCAAGCAGACGGTCAGCCACAACACGGTGGCCGTTGACGAGAAGTCGCAAGGCGGCGGGACGTTCGGCGGATCGCTGCTCCGCTTCGCCGATCTGCCGGGGCTGGCTCTAGCTGAGGGGTCGTCGACTGTTTACGGTCACAAGGGCATCGACGTCTATCGCCGGTTGTTCGTCTTGACCGATCGATACGCGCTCGACGTCTTTCGTGTCCGGGGCGGCAAGCAGCATGACCTGCCGCTGCACTGTTTGTCGACCGACGTGCAGTTCGAGGGGCTCGCGTTTGGCGAGGCGCAGGACGGCAGCCTGGCCGGCAAGGAGATCAGGTGGGGTGAGTTGCAGCTCAACGACGGGGACATGAAGGGCGCTCCGAACAAGCCGTACTGGAATCCGCCGCCGCGGAACGGGTATGGGTTCTTGTGCGCGCCGGCGCGTGCGACGCCGACGGGAGATTGGTCGGCGACTTGGCGGCTGGAGGACAAGGCCAAGACTCGGTTCCAGTTGTTGGCCCTGCACGAGGCCGGCACTGAGGTCATCCAGGCGGAGGCGCCGGGGCTCTATCCGACGCTTCCCAGGGCGCGCTACGTCATTCGGCGGCGAAGGGGCGACAAGCTTTCGTCGTCGTTCGTGTCGGTGTGGCAGGCGTTCGCCGACAAGGCGGGGGCGGCGGTGAAGGCGGTTCGGCGCTTGGGCGGTGAGGAGGCGTTGACGGCGGACTCGGCGGTGGTGGTGGCCGTTGAGCTCAACGATGGCGGACGGGACGTGTGGTGTTTGGGGGCGAGCGATTCTTCGACGTTCTCCGTGAAGGATGGACAGAGGCCGGTTGTCGCCGAGGGCGCGTTGGCTCGAGTGCGGATGAAGGGCAAGGCACCTGTGGCTTTCGAGATGGTCGATGCTCGCCGCGTGGAGGTCGCGGGTTGGCGGATCGAGCTGGACGCGCCGTCGCGGCGCGCGATGGTCGTCGGCATGCCGACGGCCGATCCGACGATCCGGATCGATACCGACTGGCCCGACGACGGCCGGTATGACGGCGATCCCGCGTATGTGACGAACCCGCGTTACTCTCGGAACAGCGCGTACACGCTGCGTCAGGTTTCGGGCAGCAAGCTAGTCGTCGCGCAGAGCGGCACGTTGCTGGGACGGGGCGTGATCGACCAGGTCAAGGACGAGCGGACGCTGATCAGCAAGGTGCCGCACGAATACGCGCGCCCGGTTACGCGGTCTGGCCCGTCGGGCTTCTTCGACGGCAAGGTGATCCAGACGGCGGATGGAGAGGTCCGTTGCCACATCAACGAGGTGACGTTCGGCGGCAAGGGCGTGCTGACGATTCGCGTCGACACGACGACGGGCTTCAAGCCAGGCCAAGCGTACATCTATCACGACGTCCAGCCGGGTGACTTCGTCACGGTGCAGCACTACGCGTCGATGGTCCGCGTCAATGACGGACAGTATGCACTGCGAACGAACACGGACGTTACGATCACCGCGCCCGACGGGGCGGCGATCACGTACGTGAACAAGCTCGGCATGAACACGAAGGCCAAGGGCAATCGCATCCCTCGCTCGAACCTACCGCGGTCCGGCGAGACGACGATCAAGCTGGCGGGGTGATCCTCTCGGATCCGAACGGCGGCCAGGCTTAATTCAGCGTTTGCTGACGTGGCTACTTGCCCATTTTGCGCAGGGCTTCGAGGCAGCGTTTCACGTCGCCGACGGGGTCGGGGCCGCCGCGCTCGTGCTCGACGATGTACCACTGCGTTCCACCGGCCTCGCAGAGGGCGAAGATCTCTTTCCACTTGGCGTCGCCCTCGCCGATGACGGCGTATTTGCTTCCGCCGTGCTCCTTGAGGTGGATGGTGGTTGCGCGGCCTGGGAACTTCTTCAGGATCGCGACGGGATCGCCTCCACCGCCCATGCAGTTGCCGATGTCGAGCTGCATGACGACCTCTGGCTTGGCGTTGCTGAAGAAGAGGTCCCAGGCGGTCTGGTCGCCGAACTTCTTGAAGTCGCCGCCGTGGGCGTGGTAGCCGACTCTCATGTCCTTGTCCTTGACCTTGTCGGCGATCTCGTTGAAGAGCTTGGCGGTATCGAGCCAAGCCTGTCGGGTTCGGGTTCGGGCGTGTGGCAGGCCGGGGACGATGAGGTACTTGTTTCCGAGGGTCTTGTTGAAGGCGATGGTCTTGTCGAGGTAGTCTCCGAGCAGCGTCTCGAGCCCGGTATGTGTGCCGCAGCACAGCAAGTTGTTGGCGTCCATCATCTTGCGTAGTTCTTCTGCGCTCTTGCCGTAGTAACCTGCGAACTCGACGCCTTGATAGCCCATCTTGCCGACGGCCTCGAGCACGCCCTTGAGGTCCTTGGCGCATTGATGGCGTACGGAGTAGAGCTGGAGTCCGATGGGGATCTTCTTGGGCGCGCCTTGTTGGGCAGCGCGTAGGAGGGCGGGGGTCAGGCCCGTGGCGGCCAAGCCAGCCGCGCTGGTCTTGATGAAGCTTCGTCGTGAGATTTCGGTGTGTGGTGATGCGTTCATGGTTGGCTCCTTATGGCGCGGCGATGACGCTATTGCATTCGCCGTCGGCGGTCAAGCATTGTGGGGATAGTATATCGCTCCTTCGTTCACTTGGCGCATTCGGCGCGGAGCTCGTCGGCTTTCTGTTTCAGGGGACGGTAGACGTACTCGGCCATTGTGGCGATCGCGCCGAGGTCGGCTCGGTTCTTGGCGACCGCGGCGAAGGCTTCGATGGCTTGGGAGACCGTCGTTTGGGCGAGGGAGGCCTGCTTGGCGGCTTCGGTCAGATGGACCCGGCAGGCTTGCGAGTCGCCCTTGGCCTTTGCGTCCTTGGCGGCTTGTTCAGAGGTCGCCGCCTTCTTGACGGTCTCGATGGCGTTGAAGTATCCGACGGCGAACTCGAGTCGGCGGAGCCAATAGCGGACGTACGCTTTGCCCTCCGGGGTTGCGGGCTCGGGGACTTTGCCAACGGCGGCCCGTGCTCGCTTGTAGCCGGCTCTGTCTTCGGAGAGCTCTTTTGGGAGGGGGCCGGGGGACCATTGTCTGGTCATCATGTTGGGGACGGGGAAGCAGAGGCCCATGCCGTGGTCTTCGAGGGCGGTGGTGACGGCCTCTAGCTCGCGGAAGGCTTCGAGCATCGGCTCGACGGCGGGCTGGCCGCAGACGGCGCTGATCTGGTCCACATAGATCGCCTTCGGGGTCGTGCCGGGGTCCCAGGAGGCCTTGCTCAGGTAGGCCATGCAGGCGTCGTGGTCGCTGATCATCCACTGGCGCGTGCAGAAGCCGCCGATGCCGGCCTTGCGCATGTCGCCTACCAATTGATGCAGCGCGTGCGTGGTCAGCAGGGGGAGCACGCCGACGCTGTCGTCTTGGAGGGTGAGGACGAGGTTGGTGAAGACGTCTTTGGTGGGGACGGTGGAGAGGACGTGCCGGCGGCGGAGGACGCGGGTGGGGTTGTAGTCGACGACGATGACCAGTTCGGCGTTCTTGGGCAGGATGCGTGACAAGACGGGATAGAGCTCTTCGGCGACCTCGTAGACGACGAGTTTGGCGTCGGGCCTTTTGGTCTTGGGCAGGACGTCGGGGCTGGTCCAGAGGCGGGTGAGGAAGTACAGGCCGGTGATGTGGCCTTTGACTTCCATGACGGCTCGCGCGGCGCCGCCGGGATAGTCGGCGCGGGCGTTTGCTCTTCGGAGGACCTCTTCGAGCGGCATGACGGCCTGGATGCCGTAGCGTTTGTCGAGCTCCTTCCAGGCCCATTCGTAGAGTTCGATCCAGCTCGGCCACTCGGTGCCGACGGGGAAGCCGTAGGAGGCGATTTCGGGATATTCGTTGATGACGGCCTTGATGATCTCGGCGGCGATCTCGTTGAGGGCGGGGTCGTCGGGCTTGGCCTTGGGGCCTGGGGCGACGGTGAGCTCTCCGAGTTGGTGGACGGTTTGGGCGTCGGGGACGATGGAGCGGAAGTCCTTTGGGAAGTCGGTGACGGAGGATCCGACGTAGGAGGATTCGATGCCGCGGCTACGGGCGTAGGCGATGAGCTCGTGGCAGTGGCGCTGTCCGGCGGCGACGAGTTGGTCGTAGGGGGCTCCGGGCGGGGGGAGGTCGGGGTTCCAGAATTCCTTTTCGTCGCCGAAGAGCTTCCGGCCTGGCATGTCGGGTGTGATGGGGAAGCGGGCGCCGTACCAGAGGACGGCGGAGGTTCGCTTGATGCCTTTGATCTGGAGATCCAGGAAGGGCTGCGAGGGGCCGCTGCCGATGCGGATGCGGTTGAATTTGAGTTTGGCGAGCTGGTCGATGAAGGGGCGGTAGTCGGCGATGCCCCAGCCTTCCATGCCCATGGCGAAATCGCCCATGGCCTTGAACCACCTTGCTCGGAAGAGGGGCTCGAAGACGCGGTCGATCTCGGGGAGGTGGACGTCGCGTTTGCCCGGCGGGTAGACGTCGCCGCTTAGGAGGTATCGGACGCCGTAGCGTTCGAGGAGCTCGTAGACGCCCCAGAGGGTCGCGGTCGGGCTGCCGCCGATGATGAGGATGGCGGGTTTGTTGGCGCACCGGGTGTTTCGGAGGAGGAAGCCTTGATCGCTGAGCTGCGGGAGGTCGGGCGGGACGGCGGCGGTTGGGGGGTGGTGGGTTGTGGTGCCCAGGAGGAAGAGGGCTTCCGCTGCTTGGGTCGGGGAGGTGACGACGGTTGGGGACGCTGTGAATAGGCGAGCGAGGTCGCGTTGCAGCTCGGAGGCGGCGAATCGCATCAGGGGTTGGGGGTCTTTGGGTGTGACGATCTCGATGGGTGTTGCGAGGGTGGTGCTTGTCAGGCTGATCGTCAGAAGGCAAGTAGCCGTGACGCGGGACGGTGAGATGTAGAGACGTTGCATGGTCAGATCCTCATGAAGCTGCTACGCCGAAAGAAGGTGCCAGGAATCCCGTCAGGTGCCGGCATCGAAGCGTTGACAGATTCGGATTGTCTCTTCGCTGCTCAATTGCTCGACGCACGTTCAGTCGCCTTCGTGTGGGTGGCATCATATCGCCGGAACGGGCTCCTTGCCCGCGCGAGGGAGCGGATTGGAGCACGACGGGGGTGAGCGATGTCGCACAATGTCGCGGAATGCAGCGGAATACCGCAGTCCTCGGGGTGGGGCGGGGGTTGGTGGGTGCTGGGGATGTCCCGGAATGTCGCACAATGTCCCGGAATGCGCTGGAATGCTCCGGAATGCGCTGTTCTGAGGGGTCGGGTTTGAGGCGTGGGGTGGTTGATGCCGCGGAATGCACCGAAATGCAGCACTTCTGGGAGTGGGTAGGGATGCGATTTCGACTGTGTTGTGCTTGACGTGGCAGCGTGATGCATCTTTGCCCCTTATTTCTATGTAACCTATTATTAAGTAGGTGGTTAGGCCAAACTCCGTCACCCAAAAAGGTTCCTGACACCTTTTTTCCAACGGGCGGGACAGTGCGATTCATTGGCTTCCCCTTTTTGCCCATAAGATATTGTACACATTAGCCTTATGCACGATTCCGGCGCCCAAAAAGGTTCCTGACACCTTTTTCTGTGGCGGCCTTGTTGGGGCACGGTTTCTTGGATAAGGGGGTCAGGGGTTTTATGGTCTGGGGGCGGGTTTGGGTCGGTTGCGGGTTCGGTCCCAGGCGGGCCAGGTGGGGCCTTCGGCTTTGATTTCGCCGTGGAGGCGCTTGAGGGTGTCGGTCATGGCCTTGGCCCGGTCGGGATGTCGGTCGATGAGGTTGGTGGTCTCTCTCAGGTCCTTTCTCAGGTTATAGAGCTCGAACGTCCTTAGGTCGGCGTCGGCGAGCAGCTTCCAGTCGCCCTGGCGCATGGCGGTCTTGGGCTTGCTGATGGCACGATCGTATTGCCAATAGAGGGGGACCTTTCGCTCGATCGGCTTGCCGGTGAAGATCGGGGTGATGCTCGCACCGTCGATGGGGCGGTCGGTGGGCGGTTTTGCGCCGCCGAGCTGGCAGAGCGTGGGGAGGATGTCGGTTCCGCAGACGGGCTCGTGGGAGACCTGGCCGGGCTTGGTGTGGCCGGGGAAGCGGATGATGCCGGGGACTCGGATGCCGCCCTCGTACATGTGGAGCTTCATGCCTCGCAGGGGGCCGGGGGAGCCGTATGAGTGATTCGCGCCGCGATACCGGTCGAGGGTTTCGGGTCCGTTGTCGCTGGTGAACATGACGAAGGTGTCGTCACGGAGCTCGCGCCTGTCGAGGGTTTGGAGGAGTCGGTGGACCTCGTGGTCCATCTGGGTGACGTTTCCGTAATAGACGGCTCGTTCGGGGGCGTCGGTGTTGGGGTACATGTCGGTAAAGCGTTTGCCGGTTGCGACGGGCTCGTGCGGCGAGTGGAACCAGACGAAGAGGCAGAAGGGCTGGCCGGGCTGAAGGCCTTCGAGCCATTTGACGGCCTCGTCGACGATGAGGGTGCTGGAGTAGCCGTCGAGGGTGCCGACGGGCTTGCCGTTGCGCACGAAATTGCGGGGGTTCTTGTGGCTGGGGAGGGCGTTGTTCTGGGTGCTGAACCAGTGATCGAATCCGTGGTCTCCGGGCTGGGGTTGGTCGGGGGTGTTGAACTTTCCGTTACAGTGCCATTTACCCGAGTGGCAGGTGGCGTAGCCGACGGATTTGAGGAGCTTGGCGACGGTGATCTCGCCGGCTTGCAGGTGCATGGGGGAGCCTTCGGGGATCCAGTCGTAGATACCGGAGCGATAGGGGGTTCGTCCGGTGAGCATCCCGGCGCGGGCTGGGGAGCAGACGGGGGCGGCGGCGTAGCAGTCGGTGAGCTTCATGGCCTCTGAGGCGAGGTTGTCGAGGCAGGGGGTCTTGATGACGGGATGTCCGTAGCATCCGAGGTCGCCGTAGCCGAGATCGTCGCAGAGGATGACGACGACGTTGGGGCGTTTGGCGGCGGGGGCGCCGAGGAGGGACGCGGGGTATGCGGCGGCGGAGACGCCCGCGCCGAGGCAGCCGAGGAATTCACGTCGGTTCATTTGTGGCATGACTGTCTCCCGTCGTGTGTCGAGCGGCCTAAGCGTCCCCCAGGAACGAATAGACAGTGTACTCATTGAACACCTTCGATGCGTGACTCATGGCTTCATCCATCGGGGACGCAATTTCCGGCCCGAATTCGAGTCCCCCACCGCTAAAGCGATGGGGCACCCACCCGTGACGTCAGCCTTCGGACGCGCGATCCATGACTCGAATTCGAGTTCCCCACCGCTGAAGCGATGGGGCACCCCTTCCACGTATTCACGTTGGTCCGTTTGTGCCATGACGACACCTCAATACACGAGCCTCCGGAAGTTCTTGATGGTGTGGAAGGAGATGAAGTTTCCGTCGTGCGCGCTCTTGGCTTGTTCATCACCCGATCGGCTCGAGACGTGGAGGTCGTCGCCGTCGATGACCATGCTGGCGTAGTGCCGGCCTTGCTTGGCCGAGCCGCCGACGGCGACGAGGCAGGCGAAGCACCAGTCGACGCAATTCGTCGAGAAGTGGAGCTGGAGGCGGTGGCGCTCGTTGTTGGGCAGGTTGTAGCGATTGGCCGGCAGCCTCTCGGCTCGGGTCATGCTGTCGGTGGCTTGGCTGCTGAGGAGCCAGTAGCGCTTGGTCTTCTCGTCGTAGAGCATGTGGAACTTCATCTGTCCGCCGGGCACGGGGATCCAGAGGATCTTCTTTCCGGAGGGGACGGTTTCGAGCATGGTGGTCATGGTGCCGTCGTCGTTCTCGACGACCTTGGCCATGGCGGCGAGGGCGGTTCCGCCGGTGTGGGCCCGGGCGAAGAGGTGGAAGGTCTTTCCGTTCGGATCGAACCAGTAGTGGTCGGGATCGAGGATCTGGACGACGTTGGTCTCGAGCCAGCCCATCGGCGAGCAACCGCGCAGGGGCGAGATGGCTCGTGCCTTGAGGGGATCGACCTTGTAGAAGGGCACGCCGAAGTAGTCGACGTCCTCGTCCTTGACGATGTCTCGGAAGATCAGCTCGGAGGCGAAGGTCCAGCTCTCTCGTTTTGTCAGGTCGGCGTCGATCTTTCCGCGCATGAGGACGGGGGCGAGCTCGGCGACGGGCCAGCCTTTGACGACGTTGGTCGCGCGCCGCTCCATGACGAGGTAGACATTGCCTTTGGCGTGCCAGACGTTGCAGGGCGCCTGATGCCAATGCTGTTTTTCGGTGAGGGTCGAGGGCTCGGACCAGGTCTGGCCCCAGTCATCGGACCGGATGGCCATGAGGTCGCCGGCGTGGCCGAGGACGTATAGGGATTTGCCGGCGACGAAGGGACGGGCATGGACGAAGGGGAAGTCAACGCTGTGACGCCAGGCCTTGCCGTGATCGTCGGAGGTGAAGACCTTGCCGCGATAGGGGCGATTCTTGTCGTCCTTCTTCAACTCGGCGAGCTTCTTGACGCCTGATCCGCCGATGTCCATGGTGGCGATGAGCCGGCCGGTGGGACATCGTTCGAGGCCGGGGCTGTAGCAGTAGACGCCCTTGGGGTCGGGGGATTCGTAGATCTTGACGAAGTCGTTTGCCAGAGGTCGGACCTTCCACATGTCGGGGGGGACCTCCTCGGCTTCGGCGCTCGAGGACGCGATCAGGCTCGCGGTCAAGAGAGCGATCGCCGGCATCATCATCCATCGTCTCATCGTTACTCCTCCACTTCCGCCAGGCACTCGTCGAGGACGTCGAGCGCGCGGTCCATCTCTTGGTCCGTAATGGTCAGCGCGGGCGTTAGCGTGATGACGTTTCCCATGGTGAGCTTGAAGCTCAGGCCCTTGGTCATGGCACGGTACATGACGCGTTCGGCCTCGTCAAACGCCCGTTCCTTGGTAGCTCGATCCTTGACGAGCTCGGCACCGAGGAGCAGGCCGAGGCCACGGACGTCGCCGATGAGGGGGTGTCGATCCATCATCGTCCGGAGTCGATCGAGGGCTTTGGCGCCGAGGCGGGCGGCGTTTTCGAGCAGGGCGTTCTGCTCGATGTAGTCGATTGTGGCGAGGCCGGCGGCGCAGGCGACGGGGTTCTTCTCGTGGGTGTAGTGGCCGATCGCGACGTCGCCGGCGATGTCGAGGTCTTGTCGAGCGATGATCGCCGCCAGGGGGAAGATGCCTCCGCCGAGGCCTTTTCCGATGACGAGGATATCGGGCACGACGTCGTAGTGCTCGCAGGTGAACATGCGTCCGGTTCGGCCGAGGCAGTGGGGGATTTCGTCGAGGATGAGCAGCGCGCCGTGTCGATCGCAGGCGTCGCGGATCTTCCGCCAGTAGTCGGGTTTGGGGATGTAGGGGGTGCTTCGCACGGTTTCGGCGACGACGGCGGCGACGTCGCCCTCCTTTTCGAGGACGTATTCGACGTAGTCGGCGCACTTGAGATTGCATTGCCCCTGGCAGCCCCAAAGGCAGCGGTAGTCATCGGGCGGGGGGACGTGCTCTGCGCCGGGCAGGAGGGGTCCGATGCCCTTTCGGAAGACGGCCTCGCCTCCGACGGAGATGGCGTCGAGGGATGCGCCGTGGAAGGAGTCCCACATGGAGATCGTCTTGAATCGGCCGGTGGCCATTCGCGCGAGCTTGAGGGCGATACCCATGGCGACGGTGCCGCCGGGCGCGAAGAGGACCTTGTCGAGGTCGCCCGGGGCGAGGGAGGCGAGCTTCTGGGCGAGGCGGATGGCGGGGACGTTGGTGTAGCGGCGGGGGCAGAAGGAGAGCTGGTCGAGCTGGGCCTTGATGGCGGCGATGACGCTCGGGTTGGCGAATCCGACTTGATGGACGTTGTTACCGTGGAAGTCGAGCATTTGCCGGCCTTGGAGGTCGGTGATGGTCGCTCCGTTGCAGCTTTCGAGGACGTTGAGGCAGGGAGTGGAGAGGGATTGGTGGAGGAAGACGGCGGCGTCCTCGTCGAGTAGTCGGCGGGTTTCGGTGTCGATGTTGGCGGCGTCGTAGTCGGCGCGTCTGGGTGAGCGGTTCAGGTCGCCTTCGGAACGGAGATCGGCCATGGGGACCTCGCTGTTTTGTGGGGGCCGTGCGCGTTGTGCGCGTGATTCGGCGGAGACGGGGGCATGATAACTGGTGTGTGGCGTGTTTGGAATTGACAGGGCGGGGTTGTGCGCAGAGGTCGAGGTTGGCGGGTTGGGAACGGGTTTCGGCATGAGTAGTGGCTCTTGGGTGGTCAGGAGCCTTGGCTGCGTGAAGTACTTGTCCCTCAGAGAATTCGTGTCGACCACTGTTCTGCGGGAGCGGGGCGCACCCTGATCCTCTTCGTACGAGTCGCAGGTGAGACACTCAGCCCGAACGGATCTCGCCGTTCCTTCTGGCGCTGACGGATTGATTGGAGGACAAGGGAAAACATGATGACTCACGTGATGCCGTCGCCTGTTTCCCTGGTCATGTTGGATCCCACGCGTCTAGGCTTCCGCAAGTGAGGGTGTTGTTCGAGAATTCTCCTGGCAAGGTCGAAGTCTCTGTTACGAGAATAGACGAAGCGCTCGGCATTCGCCACTTGGAGGGAGTTGTAGAAGTCCATATTGGGCGGGTCGCAGCGGATTCGCTCTCCCGTCTTCAGCACGGTTCTAAACGGTTCGGCCTCCTCCAGTTCTTTCACAAGGATAGGACAGTATGCGCCCACCAGCAGGGCCGCTGAGATTGGCATGTAGATCTCAATGCCAGGGACCGCGAACCCGATCGCGCTTCGAGTCTCGTCCTTGATGCCGTTGTGCAGGACCACTGGCGCGTCGCTGACGTAGAAGCTCCTGTTCGGGTAGGCCTCATGGAGAATCCAGACCTTCGCCGCCAATGCTCTGCTGATTTCCTCTGCGAGTTGAAATGCGGAGTGAAGAGATTGCCGTTTGGCGGCGGCGTCTGTCAGAGGCCCAACCTGCTCCTCAATGGCCTGCGACGTCTCGCCAGGTGGAAGCAGGCCACCGATTACCTCATTGAGTTGCTTGTTCCACGCGAAGAAAGCAGGTGTCCGCAGATGCTGGACTGCGGTGAAGTAGCAGAGCCAGGCGCGCTCCGTCACCGTTAGCGCGTGGACCGGTGTATCGGCGTTCAGTTTCGCTAGCACGGAAGCGAAGTGGCTCTCGATGTACTGAAACCTGTCTTCGTAGGAAGCGAACCAACTGTCTCCCAGCGGTACCTCGTTGAAGTACTTCTCGTGACCAATCTCGCGGATAGCCTGCTCCCATTCCCTGTCTGTCTGCTTGTCGAACACCCACAAGCGATCCGAGCCTTGTGGACAGAAACATCTCAAGAGCAGCCTGGGCACGTAGTGCTGGCGTTTGGGTAGGGGGTTGGTGGGCGATTGTTGACTCATCATGCCGTCGGGCTCTTTGGACATGGCATCACGCAAAGACCATTCCCGATTCCTCGTCGAGGATCTCTCGGAAGGTCAGCGTAGGGAGCAGCTCCCCAGTCTTTGGAGGGCAAGCGTCGATTTCGGTCACGGCCTCGGACGAGTAGCCGAACACGAGGAAGATGCCTGCTATACGATCCTCTCGCGTGATGGCCTCCTCAAAAGCGGGGAGGTTGGGCACCCCACGCCATGTTTCTGGCTGAATTGTACAATATGCCAAGCTGCCGTTTCTGATGGCTGGCTCGTGTTCCCGTCCTGTACGAGGCTGACGCGCCCGCCCCGGCCGTCAACGTTATTTCGCGATGCGCTGAAGTTCCTTGCATCCGTCGTGAAGTGAGGGAAGGTCTTCGTCGCGCATGTCGTTGGGGCAGCGCCGGGCGAACTCCTGTGCGGCGGGAGCGCATTTGCGCTCTTCGCCGCGGAACCGTGGGTACTTGCCGTTTTCGTCGACCGTTTTGCCATCAAGATGGTGCACCCAGGTCTCGATGTTTCGTCTTGGGATCAAGATGGCGATCCTCTCGGCATTGGCACGCGGGGTAAGCCCGCTGTTTGTCAGGGCATCGTCGTGCTCTCGCTTGCGTGCCTGGACCGTGGCTTTGTCGGCGTCGACTATGGAAATGACGGCCTTACAGACATGTGGAACACGCCGCAGGGCCTTGACCTGGGCCGGATACTGGTCGAGGACATACCGCGTCGCGTCGCCCGCGGGGCTGTGCTTGATCTGGATGGCATGTCCGCGGAATCCCTTGGCAACCAAGCAGCGGTAGATGAAGACGTGCTGCTGCAGATCCTCGCACCGGACGATGACCTCGGTCGGCCTACTGGGCATGGAGCCATCCCCTGGAGACGAGCTCCGCGACGCCGAGACCGCCGGGGTCTTCAGACACGCACTGCACACGGCTTTCGGCGTCCGCCACGCGGTCGACCCAACGGCCGGTGCCGACCGCGAGCGCATCGATCAACTCGGGATGGTGAGAGATCAGGATGGCCTGGCACTTGTCCGTATGCACTTTGTCGATAAGCGTATTGAGCCAGGGATTGATCTCGCGGAGCGCGAGGAAGTTCTCGGGCTCGTCGATGCAGAGGGTGCAATCGTCGGGCACGGCCACGAGGAGGGTGTAGAGCATGAGGAGAACCCGCTGGCCGTCCGAGAGCTCATCGAATCGGCAGGGGAAGGTCCGGCCTTGCGTACCGGAGGAGTTGCCTGCACGAAACATCGCCTTGAGCACTTTGGCCTCGCCATCGGGAGCGAGGCTCAATCCGGCGAGTCCGGCAATCACGTCCTCCAGGTATGGCCGGAGCCTCGTGACCAACTCGAGGTCGAGGCTGGCAACGTAGCGAAACCAAGCGACGAAGTCCGAAGCATCCCAGGCGAGCGTGGGGCTTTCCTCTTCGGCGCGGGCACCGATGACCGCGGGGTTGAATCGCGTGACGATAACGCGATTCATGCGGTCCTTGAACGAGCTCATCAGACGGTTCTCGGGAACGGGCTGGATGGACGCTACCGTTGACCGCGACCAATCGGTTAGCGCCTCGGGGCCCTTGTCGCCGTTGTCCTTGTACAACTGCGCGGTCAGGCGGTTCCCATGCAATCGAGACTCGAACAGGGGTCTGCCGTCGAAGGTCAGCTTCTCGGCCCGGACACGGCAGCGTTGGCGCGGTTCTTCGTGTTCCAGCTCGATGCGGTAGACGAACTCACCCCCCTCGCCCGCGACCGTGATCTCGAAGGACTGCACCTCAACATCCTGCCAACGGGTCAGCGTCGTGGCGGGGAACAAGTCCGAGACGGTCTTTTCGCCGCGCAGGAATTCGCAGAGGAGCCGGATAACGTCGAAGACGGTGGTCTTGCCCGAGCCGTTTGGCCCCAAGAGGAGGGTCAGCGGGTCGAAATCCACTTGGAAGTTGACCAGCGTACGATAGTTGCTTGCATAGAGTCGCCTGATCATACATTCCCCTTGCGGTGGTCGCCGACACATCGGTCAAGGCGACGTGGGTGCTGTGTCTGAGACCATGATACTGAGTAGCAGGTCAATTGCGCAGGGAGAAGAATCCCGTTATGGTGAGGCTGGAGGCGACGGGGGCCCATCAGCGCGGGCGACTTGCTCGGCTTGGGTACCTGGCGTGGGGACTGTTCCAGGGCGTTTCGTGCTCGTTCCATAGCGATAGACTACGACGCGTACTGTTGGTGAGCAACAGGGGGCAGGGGGACGGGGGGTAGGTTTCTGCGTCGTTTGAGGAGGTCGAGGAAGTTGCCGCCGAGGACTCGGGCTTTGTCGTCGTCGCTGATGCGCGCGTAGACGACTTTGCCGAGCTGGGCGTCTTGCTCGAGGAAGGGGATGTCGCTTCCGAAGAGGACGCGGCGGACGCCGATGGCCTCGGTGAGGCGGTCGACGATCTTGTAGGTCAGCTCGCTGGTGCAGGTATCGCAGACGAGGTTGGGGTGGGCCCCACACGCGGTGACGGACTCGGCGAAGCCGGCCCAGCCGCCGCCGTGGTGGCCCATGATGACGGTTGCGTCGGGGAAGTCGGCGGCGACGTTCCCGACGAGCTCGGGTCTGCACCCGCCGCCGACCCAGGTGTGGATGAGGATGGGGAGGGCGTGGTCGTTGGCGAACTCGAATGCGGGTCGATAGCGGGGGTCGTCGACGCTGACCTCGTGCGCGCTGGGGTGGAGCTTGATGCCGACGTAGCGGGGATCGGCGAATGCGCGTGTGAGGAGGGCGGGTCCTTCGTCGAGGTAGTGGGGGCTGTATCCGCAGTAGAGGTAGAACCGCCCGGGGTAGGGCTCGATCTGGGCCTCGGCGAGGCGGTTGCCGTCGGCGGGCGAGGGGCCCATGACGGCGTGATGGGCCAGGGCGACGGCGTCGACGCCGAGGCGGTCCATCGTTCTGAGCATCGCCGTAGCGGATCCGTCGTTGAAGACGGGGAAGATCCATCGGCCCATGTGGGCGTGGGCGTCGAAGACGGGGACGCCGAGGGGCCGGCGGTTTTGGAATCGCGTGATGAGGTCGCTCATGGGACGTGCACCTCGTCGAGCATCTCGGTGAGGTTTCCGCCGAGGATGCGATCTCGGTCTTCGTCGTCGATATTGGCCCGAAGGACGGGGGCGAGGGCGGCGCCGGGCTCGAAGACGGGGAAGTGGGTGCCGAAGACGAGGGGTCGCGCTCCGAATCGCCCGACGATTTGCTCGTAGAGGCCGAACTGCTGCATCCAGGACGTCTCGAACCGCAGCTCGGGGAATCGCTCGATCAGGGGGATGATCGTCCGCATCTCGCGGTAGCCTTCGTTGACGACGATAAGCTTGAGGCGGTCGAACGATTCGAGTATGCGGATGAGCTCGGGCCATTCGAACTGGTCGCGGTCGATGAGGACGGTGAAGCGTCGTGCCTGGGCCTCTTCGAGCAGGGGTCCGACGACGACGGGATGCAGGAGGAAGTAGTGGGTTTTCGGATACACGCGGAATGCGCGACATCCGCGTTCGAGGAAGCGATCAAGCAACTCCTTCGGTTCGGGCACGTCTTGGCCCCAGTGGGGCACGGCCATTGGACAGGGCTCGAGGAAGCCGCGGTGCTCGCAGACCTGCCGTGCCAAGCATGTCTCGCCGTCGACGGGGTCGTACTGGAGAGACGCGAAATCGCTGACCAGTGCGCGTTGGATGCCTGCCCGACTGAGGGCTTCCACGGTCTGGCCGGGGGTCTCGGGCCAATCCGGACGGGGCGCGCCGGACTTGCCGACCATGCAGTTGACGTCAAAGATCAACACAATACCTTCCTGATATGGATTAGGGTCGTGCCGTGCGTCGCCGCATTGGCCGGCGACCCTCGTTTCCGTCATCGTAGAGACGGTCCGGAAGTCAATCAAGCGGCGAGGGATCGAGATGCGTCGGGAGGAGCGTGCCGCACGCGGCTCGAGGGGCGATCGCGATTCTGGGAGCGTGGGCATCGCAGAAGGGGGAGGTCGTAGCGGTTGGCTAGCCGCGCGGGCGGTCGATATACTGCCTTGCTTATGGACGGCGCGGAGTCGAGAGAGATTGACAGGGAGGTCGAAGAGCCGGCGGAATTGGCCGGGGGGGCGCGTTTGCCGCGGCATCTCTGGCGCGATTGGCTGATCGTGTTCGTGTCGGCGCTCGTGCTCTACGTTGCGACGTGCGCGCCCGACGTATTGATGTCCGACAGCGGTGTGTACCAACTCCGCGTGGCCGCGTTTCCACCGACTCCGGCGAAAGCAATGCCGGAGGGTCTGGTTCACGTCCATCCTCTGTATCTCGGTCTCGCCAAGGTTTTCACCTACCTACCGGTGGGCAACATCGCTTATCGTGTGAACCTTGCATCGAGTTTCTTCGGGGCGGTGTCGGTTGCGAGCATATTCGTCTCGGTGGTGCTGCTCACGGGGTCACGGTGGGCGGCGGCGATCGGGGCGATGTCGGTGGGTCTCGGACACACGTTCTGGGCGTACTCGGTCATCGCGGAATGCTTGACGTTGGCGGCGGCGTGTCTGACGGCCGAACTGCTCTTCCTGCTTCTGTTCGCTCACACGGGCCACAGCCGGTGGTACATGGCAGCGGCGCTCGTGAACGGGTTGAGCATCAGCAATCACATGATGGGGACGTTGGCCACTCCGGTTTACGCGGTGGTCACGATCGTGTGGCTGGTTCGGGGTCGGTTGAGCTGGTTGGAGGTGCTTTCGGCGCTGGGTTTGTGGCTGGCGGGGACGAGCTTTTACTCTTACATCATTTTGCGGGCGCTGCTGGATTCGGCCAGCGTGGCGAGCGTGATTCGATCGGCGACGACGGGTCCTTGGGCGGTGACGAACACGGCGATCAGCGCGTCGCTGCTGGCGCGAGTAGCGGGCTTTCTTGCCTTGCAGTATCCGACGCTGCTGATCGTCTTGGCGATCGTTGCGTTGTGGTCAAGGCCGGTCAACGACGATGCCGGGCCGGTCAAGTGGGTGGTCTTTGGCGTTGCGGTGATCCACCTCGTGTTCGCGGCGCGGTTCCCCGTCAAGGATCAGTACGTGTTTTTCGTGGCCCCTTATGCGTGCCTGGGTCTTCTGGTTGGCCTGGGCGCGTGGGCGGTGATCAAACGGTGGCGATGGACCCGCTGGGCGGGTCTGGTTTTGGCGATCGCGCCGGTGGGCGTGTATATGGTTCTGCCATCGGCGGCGCGTCGGGTCGGGATCAATCCGTTCACGCGGGAGCTACCCTACCGCGATCCGTACGAGTTCTTCCTGAAGCCGTGGCAACAGGGCTATTACGGCGTTCGTCGGTTCACGGAGGAGACGTTCTCGGCTCTTCCGCCGAACGCCGTTCTGTTCGCGGATACGACGGTGGCGGCGGCGCTTCTTTACGTTCAGCAGGTGGAGGGGAAGCGGGCCGACTTGACGTTCATCTGGGCTTGGGAGCGGCTGCCACTCGAGAAGCTGCTATACAGCACGTTTGCGCTCCGTTGGCGTCGTCCGGTCTATCTCATCTCGACGCAGAAGGGGTATGCCCCCGCTGCCCTGGTTCGGGATTGTCAGATCGTTCAGGAGGGCATCGTCTATCGCGTGATGCCGCCGAGGCGCTACCCGAAGACGCCATGGCAGTGATTCGTGCCGCGGCGGGGGTTCAGGCGGGCGATGGCGCGAGCGGGAGCTCGTTCATTTGTCCCCGGCATCGGATCGCGGTCACCAGGTATTCGAAGAGGTCGGCGTAGGCGGGGGGGATCCGTCCGCAGTGCAGGAACATGAGCCAATTGAGGTTGTGGGATTGCCACGGGTATATGCGCACGCCGAGGTTTCGTTTGCGCGCCTGCTGAAAGGCCTGCCGCAGCTCGGAGACGCCCTCCACGCGATTGAAGGCATCGTGCGTTCCGTGGAAGACCATGAGGGGGACGTCGAGTTCGAGGAGGGTCAGATGGTTGGGCGGGCGATTCCATTCCTCGAGGAAATAGGCGCTGGACAGGTTGTCCTGCAGCGTGGCGAGGGCATCGTCATCGCCCTGGCGAACGGCTTGTAGGATTGCGGCCAGGCGGTCTTCTTGGGACGTATCGTCGGGCGTGAGGATGCCGTCACGATTTCTGTCCAGTTGATCGAAGAGGCAACGATCCGGGCAGGGGGATCGCGCGAACAGGTCCGGGGGGCAGTTCTTGATCAATGCTTCGTACTCTTGGCGCGTGGCCTTGCCGTTGCCGTCGATATCGAAGCCCTGGGCGAGGCTACGCCATCTGCCTTCGCGGTGGCGCCAGATCAGTTGGTCGCGCGGGTTGTCCTGGACGTATCCGATCATGGTCAGGGAGATGATTCCGGCGGGATCGGCGAGCGCGAGGCGAGGGCCGATGACGGTTCCCTCGCCGGTGCAGAGCAGGACGACTCGGTGTTTGTCTATCTCCGGACGAGCTCGAAGCGACGCGAGGGCAGCCCGGCAGTCGGCCAGGAGGACGCTGGGGGTTGCCTTGGCGAAGAGGCGCGAGTCGATGCGCTCGTAGGGCTTGTCATGAGAGGGCGTGCATCCGCGTTTGTTTGCTCGGAAGAATGCGATGCCGCGTTTCGTGAGCTGGCCGGCCCAGAAGTCGCAGCAACGGTAGCGGCGTGTTGGCGTGGTGTCGTCGGGGCCTTTCAACGGCAGGGGGACGTCGCGGGCGCGGTCGAAGGTCCAGGGGCCGGCTCCGGGGATGAGGAAGACGACGGGGAACGGAGCGGCGGGAGCGGGAGGCAGGCTCAGCTTGCCTTCGATGGTGAGGCCGTCGGCTGTCTTGAACGTGACGATTTCGTCCTTCCAGGTGGGGGCGGGGTCGGCATCGAGGGGGCGTTCGACCGACTGTCGCGCTGGGGTTGCGTTCGGCCCAAGCGTGAGGTACGTCGCGTGGGGTGTCAATGGACGCCGGGCGAGCTGGTGATCGGACCAGATCTTAAAGGCTCCCACGCCCGCCAGGAGGAGGAGTAACACGGCCAGTCGAATAGCCGGGGTTCTGTTTCTGCTCAGCGTCGCATACATGCTCGCCCTCCACCATCAGCGCGGGTCCGTCCATCCCGCTTGCCCTTTGACCGTAGACGTCGTCGCAGCGACCTGACCGAGGCGCGGACTTCGAGTGAAGGATCGGCGCGAAGGTCATCGCCAGACCGTTCTAGGCTACTATCGCGATGTCACCGGCGCGTTACGCCTGGAACTCGTTTTGACGAATTCCCTGGTGGGTGTTTCATCCTTCCGTTGGATCATCCAGGATGCTGGTACGGCACTCGGCCCGGATTTCGGGTTCGGTCATCTTGTAGACGTTTGACGACTACCAGTTGTTACGACAAATTTGGCGAAAAGCGCTCGGCGGATTTCGAAATCCGATCGGGGGTAGCTTTTTCTGACGGAGACGGTTGTTTTCGGATTCGCTGCCTCGTCGGGATCGCGGTCCGATCGGCCTTGTCCCATCGCGTCGAGCGGCGGACCGCAAACCGTCTAATGAACGATGATTAGCTCGTACCTTCCGTATTCTCCGGGGCTCGCCGGAATACTCAACGGAGGCGGCGGATCTGTCTCGAGGATGGCGGTGTCACCTTTGAGGGCGTATCGGAGCGATTGGCCGGTGATCGGGTCGATGGGGACGGGAACGATTGTGATTTCGGTCAGCGAGTTCGGCAGCTTTCCTTCGTGTGCGGCGGCGTGGAGGCGGATTGCCTCGATGGTTCGGAGCTCGGCGATTCGGCGGTCGAGGCAGTGGATGTGTCGGTAGGCCTTGCCGAGCGAGGCAAGGACAGCACGAGCAAAGGTTGCCGAGTCGTCGCCGTCGCGGGTTCGCTCCAGGGCGTCTTGAACTGAGCTGACGCCCTTCCATCCCTGCCAGTAGGGCAGGTACCACCACTTGAAGAAGTCGTCGCGCCAACGTTTGTAGTGATCAACCTGGTAGACGGCGATGGCCTGCAGGGGGAACATGGCCTCGATCTTTTCGGGAGAGAGGCCCTTTGCCTCGAGGTAGCGTTTCGCTTTCGGCAGCATCCGGGCGGTCCCTGCCATGAGGACAGCCAGCTTGTCGGCCTTGGGGTCCGGCGGGAAGACGTTGTTGAAGATATCCACCATCTCGAGTCCGATCTTGATCCACTCCTGCTGGGTGAGATGGGCGGCTTCGGGATCGCGGAGGGCGGGCCAGTTGAGGAACGGCGCGGCCCGTTCCCATTCGAAGGCCAGGCTACTGTCGACGAAGGGGCGGGGGAGGGCCGTTAGGGCCCAGTATAGATTGGGTCCCTGGCCGGAGGCGATGAGGGCTTCGGTCTGTTCCGAAACCATTCGGGCGATGGCGACGGCGACGAGGTTCTGGATGATGGTGGGTCCCTGCCCGATGTGCCTGGCCATGGTGTATCCGGTCCTCAGGTCTCGGAGGGCGGCATCGACGTCGCCTTCGGCGACGTGTAGTCGGGTTCTCAGGCAGAGGAGTCTGGCGGCGTCCCTGAGCTTGGCGAGGTGCGGCATGAGGAGGCTGAAGCCCTCGGTTCGAATGGGCAGGTCCCAGTCGCATCGGTCCCGAAGGGTCGCGATCTCCAGGGCATGGAGGGCGTCACGCCATGGCGACAGGAATCGGTTGAGGTCTTCGCGCGGGAGCTTGTCGAGGGGCATGCGGGACCAGAGGTCATACTTATCCCGCGCGTCGTCGGTTTGTCTGCCGCGCGTCTCCATGAGCAGCGCGGCGGAGTAGTACATGATCGCGGCGTTGCCGGGGAGCTGATCGAAGATGTCGGGCTGCAGGCGGACCTCGAGCGTGGGCACGGGCGCTGGGGCCGGTCGGATCGTCATTTTCACGATACGCGGCTCGTTCTTGGGCTGGGAAGCGGCGGGTTTCGTTTCGGGCGAAGCGGCCCCTGCCGTTAGCGCGATCGAGGGAAGCAGCAACCAGCATGCGCGATGGGATTTCATAGCTGTTCTCCAAGGCTTCCGTGGGCGGGATACGCCAGATAGTCTTTCACGGCGCCGTTCCAGTTGGACTTCTCCGCCGGCGGTCCGGAGGCGCGTGACGACGGGCTCGACGTTGGCGGCTCGTCGGAGGTCAGGGCGCTCAGGCCTCTTGCGAGGACGTCATTGCGGAGGATGAGATATCGGGCGTCAGTTCGGGTTGAGAGATCCGAAGATGTGAGGAGGACGACACGATCCGGCGGGCTCGGTTTGGGGGACGTTGGGGATTGCGCGGTTACGGGGAGGGCGTCGCGCGTCGTCGTGGCGGGGCGTAGGAGCAGGGAACCCGCGAGGAGGGCGGCGAGACAGGCCGTGGTGGACTGCCAGAGGCGCGTGCGTCCGGCGGTGGAGGACCTGCCGGCCTGGTACATGAGGCGGTCGCGATCGATTCGCGTATCGGCCGGGCGGAGGGCTCCGAGGGCGGCGGCCAGCTCTCGCTCGGACGGGGTCAGTGATTCTTGGTCTTGCATGACGACTCCAATCTGCGTCTTACTTCCGCGAGGCCCGCTTTGTATCGGCTGAACAGCGTGGAGACGGGCTCGCCTGTGACGTCGGCGATCTCCTGTAGGGTCATGTCGGCCCAGATTCTCAGGACGACGACCTCGCGTTGCTCGTGGGGCAATGACGCGAGGGTTTGTTGAGCGACGTCTGCGTCGATAAGGTCATCGTGTCGGTGCTCGAACCATCGGGCGCGCTGGGCGGCGGCCTGGGGCTCGTGGTTCAGTCGACTTCGTTCGGCGCGGATTCGGCTGACGGCGGCGTTCCGCACGGATCGGAACAGCCAGGCCTTGACGTTTCGCGGCGGTTGCCGTTGCGCCATCAGTCTGACGAAGACGTCTTGGACGACGTCCTCGGCGGCTGGGGCGGGCAGGCATTGCCGGGCGTAGAGGGTCAGGGTCGCGCCGCAGGCGTCAAACCATTGGCCCAGTTGGCTCGGGTCGATCGTCGCCATGTCAGCCCTTATGCTACACCCTTAATGACGCGGCAGGCTGGGCGTTTTCCGAAGTGATTCTTGGAAAAGTGTGCGGTGTCGTCACGAGTGCCCCTTTCGGTGAGTGAGCTTCGCATCGCGTTCGGGGTGGGTCGGCGTCAGATAGGCCTTCTGACACGGAACGAAACACGGGTCCGCGGAACGTTGCGATGATTCGCAGCGGTGCATCTCGCTGACCCGTGGCTTGTTCAGTAGGAATGGTCCCCCTGTGCGGACCCATGCCACCCGCCACGAGACTGTCCAATTGGAAAGGGCACCAGTTGCGGAGGTCGCGGCTCGGGCAGTTTGCGTCGGGCGGGGGCTCGTCGACGGGGCGAGTCGTGTTGGTATACTCGCGGGGTTGCCGTTAGGGGGCCAGATGAATCGAGTCTTGCCGTAGGAACTGGGAGGCAGGGGTGATGAATCGATTTGCGGGCGCGGTGGCGGTTCTTTGGACGGTGGTCTTTTCGTCCGGGGTGGCCGCGGATCCGGTGATGATCGTGGCGTTCGGGGACTCGACGACGGCGCCGCGGATCGTGGACGGCAAGGCGCTGGGCGTTTACGCGGACGTGGTTCGGCGGGAGTTGCCGGCCAAGGGCGTGTTCGGCGTCGTGGTCAACGCGGGGATTCCGGGGCACACGACGGCGGATGGCCGAGCGCGATTCGCGCGCGACGTGCTGGCGTACTGCCCGAGCCTGGTCGTGATTCAGTACGGGATCAACGACTCGGCGGTGGACGTTTGGCGGAAGCCGCCGGCGACGGAGAGTCGGGTCAGTCTGGCGGAGTATGAGAGGAATCTTCGGGGGTTCATGCGGCAACTGCGAGGGCGGGAGGTGGGCGTCATCCTCATGACGCCGAACCCGCTTCGCTGGACGGCCAAGCTGAAGGAGCTGTACGGCAAGGGGCCGTTTGACCCGTCAGACCCGGAGGGGTTCCAGGTTCTCTTGCGCACGTACGCCGACAAGGTGCGCCAGATTGCCGCCGATGAGAAAGTGGCGTTGGTTGACGTCGACGCCATGTACGCGGAGTACGGCAAGAGGCCCGGGCAGGCGGTTGACGATTTGCTGCTCGACGGGATGCATCCGAACGCGGAGGGGCATCGGATGGTCGCCGGCTTGCTCATCTCGCGGATCGTCGAGATGGTCTCGTCGGGGCGGGTCGGGGGGAAGCGGTGGCGGCGGCTCGGGGCGGGGGTGCTGCTGAATCCGATCTGCACGGACGTTACGCACGACACGGAAGCGGACTGCGTGTTTGGGCCGGGGATGGCGAGGCTGGGGGACGGTCGGGTCATGTCGGTCTACTCGATCGGGAACGCTTACGGGGCGCCGGGCAGCACTTACGTCGCGTATCGGGTGACGGGCGACGGCGGGAAGACGTGGTCGGGGGAGCGGAAGATCGTGACGCATCCGGAGTGCCAGGCGTGTCATCCGTCGGTGCTTCTTACGAAGGACGGGACGATTCACGTGTTCTATTTGGGTTTCAAGCGGCACGTGTGGAAGGACGGCAACCCGACGCCGGAGGATCAGAGCGACATCTGGGCGATTAACAGCCGGGACGGTGGGAAGACGTGGACGGACCGGCAGGTGATCTACAAGGGCTATTCGGGGGCGACGAACGGGGCGATCGAGACGGGCAAGGGGACGATCCTGGTGCCATTCTCGCACTACGTGTCGAACCCGGGTCGGCTGGTGAGCCGGACGGCGTTTTCGGCGGACGGAGGGAAGACGTGGTCGTTGAGCAACGCTCTGGACATCGGTGGCCGGGGGGATCACGACGGGGCGATCGAGCCGGCGGTCATCGAGCTGAAGGACGGGCGGATTTGGATGCTGATCCGTGCGACGCGTGGGGTGTTCTGGCAGTCGTTCTCGAGGGACGGCGGGAGGACGTGGGAGCAGGCGAGCAAGACGTCGATCGAGGCGACGAGCGCGCCGGGGCACTTGGCTCGTCTGAGCGATGGGCGGATCGCGATGGTTTGGAACCCGAGGCGGTCGGGGCGGGGGGAGCTGCGGATCGCGGCGTCGGCGGACGAGGGTAAGACGTGGGCGGACCCGATTGTGTTGGCGATGGGCAAGCAGGTGACGTATCCGTTCGTGATGGAGGGGGCGGCGGGTGAGGTTTGGATCGGGTTTCATGATTTGCACAACGGTTGGGGGCGACAACGAATGAAGCTGGTGAAGATGGCGGTGGGGTGTTTGCGATGAGGCGATGGGGTTATCGCGTCTGTGACGGTTTGAAGAGGGGGTAGGCGCGGCGGCCTGCCAGGGAGAGGAGGGCGCAGAGCATTTCGATGACGGTGGAGAGGAGGCGGCTTGCGACGACGAGGAAGACGACTTGCGCAGGCGTCAGGATCAAGGTGGTTTGCAGGCCGAGGGCCAGGATGGAGTCTCTGACGCCGATGCCCGCGGGGGCGAAGACGGCCAGGAACCCGCAGACCCATGCGATGGAGAAGACGGCGACGATTGAGGCGAACTCGCTGTGGCCGATTGGGGCGATGGTGGCGGCGAGGATGGCCAGTCCGGAGGCCCAGAGGGCGTAGCTGATCATGTTTCCGAGGAGGAAGAGCAGGACGTATGCGTAGCGGGGGCGTGTTGAGAGCGGGGGTTTTCCGAACCAGGCGAGGAATCGGTTGAAGAGGGGGCAGAAGACTCTGGGGTGGCAGCCTACCAGGCCGATGGCGACGATGAGGGCTGCGACGAGTGGCGACGGCACGGGGAGGGCGGCGCGATCGACGACGCCGAAGACGACGGCGCTGCCGAGGATGAGGCCGCTGATCTGGAACCAGAGGATGTCGACGGTGACGGCGATGGCGTTCTCGGCGATATCCTGTTTGCCCCCGGCGGACAGGTAGGCTTTTCCCGCGATGGCCCAGACCTTCCCGGGGAGGTATCGTCCCATCCATGAGATTGATGAGATTCCGAAGGCCTGCAGGCATCCCATGGGTTTTCCGATCAGCTCTCGACGGAACGGGGCCCATAGGCAGCCTCGCAGGAGATAGCCGAGGAAGGTGACGAGGCAGGCGAGTGCGACGGCGGTCCAGTCGACGCGCCAGTTAGCGGCGCTGAGGTCGCGCCAGTGTCGTTCGACATAGAGGCACCAGTAGTAGATGACCGCGCCGAAGACGACGGCCTTTAGGAGCCGGAAGGCCCATTTTCGGGCGGGGGAGGACTGGGCGGGAGGTTGTTCGTCTGGGGCGGGTCCGTCGCTATCGTGGGGTGCAGTCAAGGGGTCATTCCCGTTCGTCAAGCGAGGCCTTTCCTGACAGGCGGAGGGCGGTGAGGTGGTTCTGTAGGGCGGAGGCCCGGACCTTCGGCAGGTGCTCGATCATCTTGTTTCGGATGGCATCGGCGTCGGCGACGGTCTGCTCGAACCCCTTGATGAGCGCGTCGAGTGACATATCGGAGGGTGCGTCTCGGCCGTAGGGTTCGAGGTCGAATTCCTTGAGGACCTCGAGGTACTTGTGCACGCCCCAGCCCATGACGAAGACGGGGGTTGCGGTGCAGAGGGCGGAGATCATCGCGTGGAACCGGCTGGTGACGTAGTAGTCGGTGAGTCCGACGACGACGCGGAGCTCCTTGCAGTCGTAGGGCTCGTCGACGACGTGGATGCCCTTTTGGCACTTCAATCGTGTGAGGACGTCGCGTACGGTGATGAGGTCGTTGTTGTGGCGGCTCTTGCTTCCCGGTCTCATGCTGTGGGGGATGAGGAGGACGAAGTAGCCGTTGGCTTGAAGGTACTTGATGAAGTCGGCCCAGATGCCGTTGTGATCGATTCCGGCTCTTACGCACTTTTCCTCGACGATGGAGTTGACGGAGACGCCGACGACGGTCTTGCCTTCGAGCATGGGGGCGTACTTGCGGCGGATCTCGGCCTCGGTTTCGGGCGGCACCTCGAGGGCGAAGGCGGAGTCGCTGTAGTATCGGGCGTCAGTGAAGCCCAGGGCTTGGACTTGGGCGAGGCTGCGGTCGCCGCGGGGGACGATGCAGCTCATTCGGGCCAGGCAGAACTTGGCGCAGACGCGGTTGAGCCAGCGGTCGAACGGGCCGATGGTTTGGGAGTACATCATGGCTCGCTTGCCGAGGATGATGGCGGGGAGCGTGCAGGCGACGTTGTAGGGCACCTTGAGGAACTGCTCGTCGGTGAAGGTGGTCCCACCGATGAGGAGGCAGACGTCGCTGTCGATGAGCGCGGCCAGGGACGGGCCCCAGACCGACTTGGGGATTGGCAGTCGTAGCGCCCGGACGAGGCGGTAGAGGCAACAGAGGGGGATGAGCTTGAAGAGGAGGCTCGTGGGGGTTCCGCTGAAGAGGTGGACGTCGCGTCTAGGGGGGATCCGGCGGTCCTGGTTTGGGTAGACGGTGAAGACGTTGACGACGCCGCGGTGTTGGTCGGAGGTGAGGGTGTCGATGGCGCTCTCGAGCATTGAGACGGCGCCGCGATTGCCCGTCCTCGAGACGGCAAAAGCGCTGAAGATGGGTCGTTCTGTCTTGCCTTGATTGCTCTCCGACACCTTGGCCCTTCCAGCGGATGAACGCTACGTCTTGGACAACGCCTTGATCAGGAGCGCCTCCAAAGAGACAAACGGCGCCGGCAATCGATAGGCGAACCGACGGCCGGCGTCAGACCGTGTCAATCTACTGTTTGCACAGAAGATCGTCCATGCCAGTCCGTGGAAAGGGTTGAATCGCCAGGTCATCGGACCGGGCGGCCCGACCCCGGTCAGCATGGCGGCGAAGCGGCGCGGTGCGAGGTTGCTCCCGTATCGCTCCAGGCGTTTGAAGGTCTTCCGGTACCGCTGCATGCCGAAATATCGCAGCTCCAGCTTGCCCTGTTGGCGCATTTCCTGAAGGAGGTCGGCGGCCTGTTGGGTTCGACAGACGAAAGCGGAGTGCTTGATCGGCTCGGCCTTGTATTCTTTCGTGAAGATGTCGCCCACGGAGACGTCGGCCTGTTCGCTGAGGTGCTCGGTGCATGACATGCAGAGCTGCTTGGCGTGCATGCCGGCGATCCGATAGGCGTTAACCCTGGAGAACGAGAGCACCCGGTCTTGACCGTCGCCGAGAGACACACGGACGATGCCTCGGTAGTGACCACGCCCGACCTTGACGGATCGGACCGCGTTCGGATCAACACGATACCGCCGCAGTAGATCTTGGTAGAACCGGTGCGTTACCGCGCCGCGGCAGAACAGCCCAATGACCATGGCCACCTTTTCGCGCAAGGGCTCGTCCCTGGCCAGCAGCTTCCTAAGCGACCGGACCTGGCACGGCAGCGCCACAACCGCCACCTTGCCGTTGAATTCCTTGCACGCGCACAAGCGGCGCAGGACCGGCGTGTCGACGTAAGCGCTTCCGGCATGGCTGAGGACCTCTTGCCGGTCGCACGCCAATTCCGTGACGCCGCGAACGCTTCCGTCGGCGAAGGCGATTCGGGAGACCAGTGCCCCTTGTATGGCGTTCTTGGCGAGCAGATGAAGCAGGATCGCCGAGACGACGCCGCCGGAACTCGCCGCCGATCGGACCTCCGCATCGCAGGCGTATCCCGCATAGAGTTCGCCGGGCATGATCTCGGCATCCGACGACACCATTGGAAAACGCTCTCCCGCGGGAATGCCGCTCATGTCCACGATGGTTGTCTCCGCACTCCCATGCGCTCCGAGGCCTTCACGACGAATACTCGAGAATCACCTACAGAGGGTCGTCAGGGGAGAACCGAGCGGACACGTCGAAGCCCGCAACCGACCAGGGACGCTCGAAGGCAGGGCCCCGCCGCGAGGACCCACGATGGGCGTGACTCCGCCCGCAGGCCGCCCGCCCCGTGGAGAACGTCAACCCGATCGGATGCCCGTCGCCACGCTCCCCAGATCAAAGGCCTCATGCTGTCTCGCAGGCGAGCAGACGCGATACATTGGATCGGCTTGGCTGAGCCAGGTCAAGCCCGGACGATTCCCCCACTTGGTGGGGGACCACCGCTCGACGCGTCAGCTAACCACCACCGGTAACGAGGAGACTCCACAGGGCCACCCCCCCCATTGCCTGATACCTTGAAACACGGCTTGACGACCGTCGGATGTGGACCCGCCAGCAGGCCGAAACGCGCGGGCCCCGGGGTCAGCGGAACACGCAGGGTCCTGACGCGCCGCTTCGGCTACGGATCGCAGTCGAAAAGGCGGCACCATCCCGACCTGAAGCCCGCCCTTGACCGCTCATGTGATCGGCACCCTACAGGTCTCGTCGGGTTCGAGATACGTGTCCGCTTGACGAACCACACTGCCCGCAGGCGCAGGTGGCCGAGCCACGCGAGGCGTCGTGTCCGGGATTCAGACGAGGGTGG